>JALHRB010000125.1 GCA_022841665.1 Pseudolabrys sp. | reverse complement strand
AGGTCATGGTCGAGCATAGGTTCCGGACGATCGAGCAGGCAACGGCCAATGCTTCGGTCGATGCCGAAGCATTGGTGCTTTCTTTCGCCGGGTTTTCGGAGTCACTGCCCGGCGACGGCGCATGAGCGCGGGGCAGGCGCTTTTCGGCATGGCAGATATGCGATGAAAAAGTTGCAGGTTCAGCAGGGTGTAGGCTATATTTCTAGCAGGTTGGCGCTTGGACCGCGCCGGCCTTTTTCACGTCGGCACGACCGACCCGCGGCCGCCCGCGGGGCAAGCCAGAGCAGGCAAGGTGCAGCCGCCGCCGGTCCTCACCGGCGGATGTCCCAACAACGACCCCGTCTCAACCGCGCGCCGAATAACGATGCCGGAACAGACACTTAACGACGCCCGTGTCACAGGGCGCGCCGGGGCTGTGCACAAGAAGAAGACGCGTCGCGTGAGAAATGCCCATGCCATCGGCATCGGCGCGGGGTCTGTCACAACCCTGCGCACAGCATTTGTCACATTCAGGCGTGACACTGTGCAGGCGTAACGGCCTGGAAAGATTGACGCTTCGGCGCGCGAAGCCGTCACTCGGTTCTGACGAACGATGAGACGAAACGAGGGGGACGAAACGGGGGCGCCGCGCCCTATTCGGCGGCGGCGCGGCGGCCGAGATCGCCCCTCAGGTTCAGCGTCCGCCACACGTCTTTCAGGGCCGCGACCAGGCGGGTCATGTCCTCGTCGCCGTGCAGCGGCGTGGGGGTGAGCCGCAGGCGCTCGGTGCCGCGCGGCACGGTCGGGTAGTTGATCGGCTGGACGTAGATGGCGTGGCGGTCGAGCAGCAGGTCGCTCGCCTGCTTGGCTAGCGCGGCATCGCCCACCGCCACTGGCACGATGTGGGTGACCGAGGGCATCACCGGCAGGCCGGCCGCCGCGAGCCGGCGCTTGAGCGTCGCGGCACGCTCCTGGTGGCGGGTGCGCAGCTCGGGATGGGCGCTCACGTGGCGCACGCTCGCAAGCGCCGCGGC
>JALHRB010000124.1 GCA_022841665.1 Pseudolabrys sp. | reverse complement strand
TGGAATACAAGGTCCACCGGCGCGCCGCGCTCGATGCACTGGATGGTGTTGGTGACGTGCGTGAGCACGCAGCTCTGCGTGGGGATCTCGTAGCGCTGGATCACGGCGTCCAGCATCTCCAGCAGCAGTTTGACCTGTGCGACGTTGTCGCTGGCCGGGTTGATGCCGATCACGGCGTCGCCGCTGCCGTAGAGCAGGCCGTCCAGCACGCTCGCGGCGATGCCCGCCGCGCTGTCGGTCGGATGATTCGGCTGCAGCCGGGTGGAAAGCCGTCCGGGAAGACCGACGGTGTCACGGAAGCGGGTCTCGACCCGGCACTTCCGCGCCACGAGGATGAGATCCTGGTGGCGCATGATCTTGCTGACAGCTGCCGCCATCTCGGGCGTGAACCCGCGCGCCGCCTTGCGGAGCGCGGCGCTGTCCGCCTGGTCGGAAAGCAGCCAGTCCCGAAGGCCGCCGACCGTCAGATGGGCAATCGGCGCAAACGCCTCGGCGTCGTGCGTATCGATGATGAGGCGGGTGACCTCGTCCTCTTCGTACGGGACGACCGCTTCGCTGAGAAAGGTCCGGAGCGGAACCTCCGCGAGGGCCATCTGCGCTGCCGCGCGCTCGGCGCTGCTCTGCGCGGCGACGCCTGCCAACTCGTCGCCCGAGCGCGCGGGCGAGGCCCGCGCCATCAGCGTGCGGAGGTCCTCGAAGACGTAGCGTTGTGAACCGATCGAATGGGTATAAGGCATGGAGCTATGCTACCGCGGTCAGGGCCTCCTCGCGGCGCTTGCCGGTGAAGAGGAAGTAGGCGTAACCGATCGCGCCGAGCCCGAGGAACAGGACGGCGATGAGCGGGTTGTAGTAGATCATCGTGCCGAGGCAGATCACGGCTGCGACGAGGGCAATGGCCGGGAACAGCGGAAACACCGGCGCCCGGAACGGACGCGGCAGCGACGGCTCGTTCTTGCGCAGGGCGAACAGGCTGGCCATGCTTGAGATATACATCACGATGGCGCCGAACACGC
>JALHRB010000123.1 GCA_022841665.1 Pseudolabrys sp. | reverse complement strand
CGGCCTCGGCGCCACGCCCGACCGGCCAAGGCACCGGCGGCCGCGGCATCGTGCTGCGCACGCTCACCGAGGAAGAAAAGGAAGCGCGCACCCGCGCCCTGGTCGACGCCAACCGCGACGCCGAAACGGCGCGGCAGCGCGCGGCCGTGGATGCCGCCCGTCGCGCCATCGAGGACGAGGCGCGCAAGAAGTCGGACGAGGAGCACCGCAAGCGCCTGGCCGAAGAAGAAGTGCGAAAGAAGACCGAGGACGAGATCAAGCGCAAGGCCGATGCCCTGGTGCAGAAGCGTCTCGACCAGGCGGCAACTGCCTCTCCGCAGACGACGATCGCGCGTCAGGCCCAAGAGATCGAGTCCGGCGCCCAGAGTGCGGCCGCCCCGGCGGCTCCCGCTATTCGCCGGCCTCCCGGCGCGCCGGGAACGACCCAGGCGACCGAATCGACGTTGCTGCGCCGGCCGCCGATGCGGCCCGTCCTCAACAAGCGGCTGCCGCAGCCCCCGGGCGCCCGCCGCGAGGTGCCGAAGCGTCGCTCCGACAAGATCGACGTCGGCCGCGCGGTCGAGGGCGAGAACGACTTCCGCAGCCGTTCGGCGGCGCAGATGCGTCGCCGGCTGGAGCGCGAGCGTCGCCAGCAGAATGCCGACGACGGCCAGCAGAAGGTCTATCGCGAAGTCACGATTCCCGAGACCATCACGGTCCAGGAACTGGCCGCGCGCATGACCGAACGCGGCGCCGACGTCATCAAGACGTTGATGCGCATGGGCGTGATGGCCACGATCAACCAGGCGATCGACGCCGACACCGCCGAGCTGGTGGTGACGGAAATGGGCCACAAGTTCAAGCGCGTCGCCGAGGGCGACGTCGAGACCGGCCTGGCCGAGACCGTCGATGCCGACGAGACGCTGGAGCCGCGTCCGCCCGTGGTCACGATCATGGGCCACGTCGATCACGGCAAGACCTCGCTGCTCGACGCCTTGCGCGCCACCGACGTGGCGGCGCACGAGGCCGGCGGCATCACCCAGCA
>JALHRB010000122.1 GCA_022841665.1 Pseudolabrys sp. | reverse complement strand
TGCTGCCTCGAACGCGCGCCCTAGTCCTTCGCCTTCCTTCGCGAGTTCATCCGCCGCTGCGATCTCGGGATCGGGTGCCGGCGGTTTCCGGCCCGCCGCCACTTCTGCATCCGCGAACGCTTTGTCGGCGCGTTTGAGCGCATCGGCGATGTCCTTCGTTGCTCGCTCGGCTTCCATGATCTCATCGGCCACGGTGCCCTCCACCTTGGGCGCCGTCTCTCGCATCAAGGCTGCATCCCTGTCGGCCGCCACGTCACGCGGATCGGCAGCACCGCGCAGCCCGTCGCGCAGCTTCGTCTCGGCCGCCGCTTCGCGGGCCGACAGGCGCTCATCCAGTCGGGCCATGAGCGCCGCGCCGGGCGAGATGGTTGTCTCGCCTGGCAGATACGGGCCATACGGCACGCGCTTGGACACGTCGCTAAGAATGTCGTCCAAGGTGCCACGCAGCGCATCGGGCTTGGACCGGATGATACGTGAAGCTGCGTCCAAGGCTTCCTCGGGCGACATCTCCACGCCAAGCCGCCCCGCCAGTCGGCGCAGCGTGCGCGCGGCGAGTTCCTGCACCATGGCTTCGCGGCTTGTCAGGGCCGCGCTGCGGGCCGACAGGATGTTCTCGGCCTTGGCAAGCCGCTTCTCGGCATTGGCAAGCTGCGCCGACGCCAGGCCCGCCTCGCGCGCCTTGGCTGCGGCAGCGCGTTCGAGGCCCGTGATCTCGGCCTGCGTGCGCTCCATGTTGAGCGTGTCTTCACCGAAGTCGCGCCCCTCCGTGAGCATCGTGCGCTCACGTTCCAGATCGGCGCGCCTGGTGCTCGGGATCGTCTCGCCGAGTTCCTTGTCGATCTCGGCCAGACGCGCCTCGGTGACGGTATCGGCTTCCGGCAGGCGCGAGCGCACATCGGCCGCGTCGGCGCGCAGCGCGTCAACCTGGCTGCGCAGATCGGCGAGGCGCGACGCCGCCGCGGCTCGGGCCGCTGCCGGGCTGTCGGTGGCGGTGATCGCGTCTTCGGCTTCCTTCGCCACGCGCGTGAC
>JALHRB010000121.1 GCA_022841665.1 Pseudolabrys sp. | reverse complement strand
TATGGTGGGCACCCCGCCGAGCCGGCGCTCGATCTCGCGAGCCGTTATCCGCAGGCGCATGGCTATCCCGCCCAGCAAGATCCCTACGGGCGTCAAGACGACTATGCTTATGACGATCCCTATCGGATGGACGCGGCGCAGCAGCCATACGGCGCCGCCGAGCACCCGGGCGGTGTGCAAGGCGCGGATGGCGAATATTACGCGGAAGAGTATGCCGATGAAGGTGAGCCTGAGCCCAAGCGTGGCCCGCGAGCCGTCGTCGTCGTTGGCGCACTGATTGCGGCGATCGGGCTCGGCGGCGGCTTGGCTTATGGCTACAAGTCGCTGACGAATGGCGGGTCGAGTGGTGGCAAGCTTCCGATCCTGCGCGCCGACGGCGCGCCGTCAAAAGCTCTGCCGACAGACCCTGGCGGCAAGCAGGTGCCCCACACCGACAAGAAATTTCTCAACCGGCTGACCGAGGCACGTCCGGTCCCCGTCTCCATTCTGCCGCCACCGGAAGCTGAGCGTGAGGGCGGCGATGGCGGTACGCGCCGCGTCCCGACGCTCGTTGTGAATCGCGACGGCAGCCTCGCACCGACATCGTCGGCGCCCGCTGCTGCGCCGCCGCCGCCGGTCAACCGCGTTCCAGGCATGGTGATCGAGGGTTTGGCGCCGCGTCCGCCGCAACAGCAGCAGCCATTGCGCGAAGCTCAGCGGCCGGCGCCGCCTCCGCAACTGCGTGCGAGTGTTGCCGAAGAAGAGTTGAAACCTGAGCCGCCGCCGCGGCGCGTGGCTTCCGCCCAGCCGGTCGTGACGTCCGATCCGCCGCCGACGATCGCGTCTATACAGCCGCGGCCAGAGCCGGAGTCGAAACGCCGGCCGCCGGCCGTGCGCCAAGCCGCGCGGACGACCAGCGACGCCGCCGCTCCGGCTGCTGCCCCTTCCGGCGGCACATCCGGATATGTCGCCGTTCTCTCTTCGCGCCAGAGCCATATGGATGCGCTGAAGTCGTTCGCCGACATCCAGCAGAAGCACTCGAGTGTTCTGCAGGG
>JALHRB010000120.1 GCA_022841665.1 Pseudolabrys sp. | reverse complement strand
GACCAGTTGATGGCGTTGACGTAGATGCCGAGCGGGTTGGCCCTGAGCCGGTCGGCATTGCGGGGGATCTGCACGACGATCGTCAGGATCGCCGTCCAGCGGGTAGTCTCGGCGAGTTGGCCGTTCTCGTAGCGGCGCTCGACCCAGGCGACGCGGAAGCTGTCCGGGGAGGCGCGGATGACGCTAGAGACGTCGATGGCGACTTGCTGGCGGCCGACCCGTGTGAACGGGTCGTTGGAGCGGGCATAGTCGTTTAGCGCCATGGCGCCGCGATCGGGCGTGAAGTCGTAGGCGCGAAGCCAGTTCTGGCGAACGATGATCGCGTCGGCCGGAATCGAGCGGACCTGCTCGATGAAGCGCGCCAGGTGGAAGGCGATCTGCGGATCGGTCGGACGATAGTCGGCCTCGGCTGGCGCGACTGCCTGCGCCTGACCGACGCGATCGACCTGCACGACCCAGGGCACGATCGTTCCGCGGGCCGACTGCACGACGAGCGCGGTAGCGAACCCGGCCGAGAGGATCAGGGAGCCGAAGGCCATCAGCCGCCAGTTCTTCGCCTGGACGCGCGAGGCGCCGATGCGCTCATCCCAGACCTGCGCAGCGCGCTGATACGGCGTTTCGGGCTCGACGGCTTTGCCGTAGTGGGTAGAGGGTCGTTTGAACATCAGCGATCGCCTTCGGAAAGATTGACGGAGGAGCCGCCGCCGTGGGCGTCGCCGGAGCGGACGGCATGAGCCGTGGCTTGCACGGCATGGGTCATGTGTTGGGAGCGGCGCATGCGCTGCGCCCAGGCGGGCGGCCCGCCGGCATTGGCGGGAGGGGCCGACGCGGCACCGTCGCCGGCGGCATCACCGCCGATCGAACCCATGGTGGAAGAGCCGCCCGTCGCCTCGAAGGCGGCCTTGCCGCCAGCGTTGAAGCTGGACTTCATGCTTTCGGCGGCGCGCGATGCGGCCCGACGCAACGGAGAGACAGCGGCGCTTCCGCCTGCGCGGGCAACGCCGCCGAGACCGGAAGCGACACCAGCCGCGCCGGACTGCCCGGCAGCGCCAAGGCTGTAGGCAGTGGAAGCACCGCCCGCGACCGCGGCG
>JALHRB010000119.1 GCA_022841665.1 Pseudolabrys sp. | reverse complement strand
ACGGGAAACTCGAATCCGCGATCGGCCAGGCGGCGGGCCACGGCGTCGAGATCACTGCGCAGCAATTGGATGTCTAGCATGGAAAGGTTCGCTCGAAGTCAGGTTCGGTTGTTCGGGTCGCGCCGTTTGCGCGGGGCCGGGTTCGTCGGGGCCGCGGCTTCGTCGAGTTCGCGCAGGTGCGCGAGCTTCTCGCCGATTCGCCCTTCCAGCCCGCGCGGCGTCGGCCGGTAGAAGGAAGGCGCGTCGATCTCGTCGGGGAAGTACGTCTCACCGGCGGCATAGGCCTCGGGCTCGTCGTGCGCGTAGCGGTACGCGTGCCCGTAGCCCAGGTTCTTCATCAGCTTCGTCGGCGCATTGCGCAGATGCAGCGGCACGGGATGCGAGCCTTCGCGCTTCACGAATTCGCGCGCCGCATTATAGGCAACGTAGACGGCGTTGCTCTTCGGCGCGCACGCCAGGTAGATGACGGCCTGCGCCAGGGTGAGTTCGCCTTCCGGGCTGCCCAGCCGCTCGTACGTTTCGGCCGCATCCAGCGCCAGCCGCAGCGCGCGCGGGTCGGCGTTGCCGATGTCTTCGGAGGCCATGCGCACGATGCGCCGGCCGAGGTAGAGCGGGTCCACGCCGCCGTCGAGCATCCGGCATAGCCAGTAGAGCGCGGCGTCGGGGTTGGAGCCCCGCACCGACTTGTGCAGTGCCGAGATCTGGTCGTAGAACGCCTCGCCGCCCTTGTCGAAGCGGCGCAGGTTCTGCGCAAGGGTTGCCTGGAGGAAGGCTTCGTCCACGGTCTCCAGATGCGCGGCTTCGGCTGCGGCGCGGATCGTCTCGAGGATGTTGAGCATCCGACGTGCGTCACCATCGCACACGCCCACCACCATGTCCCGCGCGCCTTCGGTGAAGGCGAGATCCCCCAGCGCCTGGGACCGCGCCCGTTCGAAGAGCTGCTTCAGTTCCTCGATGGTCAGCGAGTTGAGCACGTACACCGCCGCGCGCGACAGCAGCGCGCTGTTCACCTCGAAGGACGGGTTCTCGGTAGTGGCGCCGATGAAGGTCACGACGCCCTGCTCCACGAACGGCAGGAAGGCGTCCTGCTGCGCCTTGTTGAAGCGGTGCACCTCGTCCACGAACAGGATGGTGCGGCGGCCGGTGCGGTCCAGGGTTTCCTGGGC
>JALHRB010000118.1 GCA_022841665.1 Pseudolabrys sp. | reverse complement strand
CCCACCCCACGATCCGCGGCCGCTGGCTCGGCTCCGGCCCGATGGAGCTGAAGGAAGGCGGCGCGTTCGAGATCACCTTCCGCCCCGACGAGCTGACGCCGCATGCGGAAGTCGCGCCGGAAAAGCATTATTCGCCGAAGGCCGTCACGGTGCGCGGCGAGGTGAAGGACGTGAAGTTCCCCTTCATCCTCACTTTGTCCTGGCCCGCGGCCGGGCCGGATTCGACGGTGGGCTTTGTATTGACGCAGGTGCACGGCCTCGTCCGCCTCACCCTCACCCACAGCGGCATCGAAAGCCGCGAGAAACAGATCGAGGCGGCCGCCTTCTGGCACGCGCATCTCAACATCTTCGAGGCGAAATCGAACATGGTTCTGCCGCCGCCGTTCTGGAAGCGCTTCGCGGAGTATGAGGAAAAATACGCCGAGGTGTTTCCCGGCTGAGGATCAGGCCCGCTGCGTCACGTAGGCCGCGCGTCGGCGGTCTTCTGCGTGCCGTCTTCCTTCATGCGCACGACCGGCGGCGCGCTCTCGGGATAGCGTTCGCGGTAGTCCTCGAGGAAGCTCTTCAGCGTGTCGGCCACCGAGGCCGCCTTCGCCGCCTGCATGAAATCCGGTCCGCGCAGTTCGGACGGCGCGGTCACGACGTCGAATGTATGGGCCTCGGGCGTCTCGGCGAATTTCAGCGCGAATTTCGAGCGCAGGCGGTCCAGCCCGAGCGAGTCTTCGGACAGCGCATAGGCGATCGCGGCGCGCAGCACGTCCTGCCGCGTCGGCGTATCGAGCGGCTCCTTCTCGCGCCATGTGTCGCCAAGCATGAATTCCAGCGCCTCGCCGGCGGACTGCCAGCGGCCGGCGGCCCACTGGATGTCGGCGCGCAGCCGGTTGATCTCCTCGCCCTCATAGGCGGCGATCATTTCCAGCGCGAGATCCGGCCGCCGCAGTTCCGACAGCGCGCGCGCTTCGAGGATGAGGCGCGAGCGCACCAGATCGGCCGGCAGTCCGGCGAAGCGGGTCTCGTGCAGAACGTTCAGTGCCTTGCCGGGCTTGCGGTCCATCAGTTCGATGGCGGCCACATGGGCCGCGACCTGCGCCTTCGCCGGTCCCTGCAGGCGGTTGCGCACCTGATAGGTCAGAAGATCGGCGGCCTGCGTCAGGAGATCGACCTCGACCAGGCGG
>JALHRB010000117.1 GCA_022841665.1 Pseudolabrys sp. | reverse complement strand
ACGCCGCGCGAGAAGGAAATCTGCACGCGGATCGGCCCGACGCTGAAAAAGCTCGGGCTGCTCTTCGTCGGCATCGACGTGATCGGGGATTACCTCACCGAGATCAATGTCACCTCGCCGACCGGCATCCGCGCGATCGCGAAGACCGGCGGGCTGGATGTCGCCGCCGCGGTGTGGGATGCGGTCGAGGCGAAGCGCGGCTGACCTTTATCCACATGTTCACGTAATGTTCTTGACCGGCGCTTGAGGTTAAGTCAGCCTCGGAATACTCCCGATGGGGGAAATCCATGGTCGCTTTCGTATCGACGGTTGCGTTCGAGGGCATCGAGGCCAAGCCGGTCGATGTCCAGGTTCAGGTCGCGCCGGGCGTGGCGGCCTTCATCGTCGTCGGCCTGCCCGACAAGGCGGTGAACGAGGCGCGGGTGCGGGCGGCACTGGTCGCCTCCGGACTCGCCCTGCCGCCAAAGCGCGTCATCATCAATCTGGCGCCCGCCGACCTGCCGAAAGAGGGCTCGCATTACGACCTGCCGATTGCGCTGGCGGTGATGGCCGCCATCGGCGCGATCCCGCACGATGCGCTGTCGGGCTACACGGTTCTGGGCGAGCTCGCGCTCGACGGGTCGATCACCGAAGTCGCGGGCGTTCTGCCGTCGGCGATTGCCGCCCATGCGCGCGGCCACGGCCTGATCTGCCCGCGCGCCGACGGGCCGGAAGCGGCCTGGGCGGGCGAAGACCTCGATATTCTCGCGCCGTCCTCGCTGATCCAGCTCGTCAATCATCTCAAGGGCACGCAGGTCCTGAAGCGGCCGGAACCCGGCCTGCGCGAAAGCGCGGTGGATATGCCGGACCTTGCCGATGTGAAGGGGCAGGAGACCGCCAAGCGCGCGCTCGAGATCGCCGCGGCCGGAGGGCACAATCTCATTCTGGTCGGGCCTCCGGGCGCCGGCAAGTCCATGCTGGCGTCGCGCCTGCCGTCCATACTGCCGCCGATGAGCGCGCCGGAACTTCTGGAACTGGCGATGATCCGTTCGGTCGCGGGCGATCTGTCGTGCGGCGTATTGACGGACCGGCGACCGTTCCGCGCGCCGCATCATTCGGCGTCGATGGCGGCGCTCGTCGGCGGCGGGATCAAGCCTCGCCCCGGCGAGATCGCGCTCGCGCACAACGGCGTTCTTTTTCTCGACGAGTTTC
>JALHRB010000116.1 GCA_022841665.1 Pseudolabrys sp. | reverse complement strand
CGAGCTGCACGGCGGGCAGTTCCCGCATCCCGAAGCCGCGCTCGGCGAGTTGCCGGGCATCGGCCCGTACACGGCGGCGGCCATCGCGGCGATTGCGTTCGGGCGCAAGGCGACGCCCGTGGATGGCAACATCGAGCGCGTGATTGCGCGCCTGTTCGCCGTGGCCGAGCCCGTGCCGGGCGCCAAGGCGGAATTGCGCCGTCTCGCTGCATCGCTGACGCCGAAGAAGCGAGCGGGCGACTACGCGCAGGCCATGATGGATCTCGGTGCCAGCATCTGCACGCCGCGCCGGCCTTCATGCATGGTGTGCCCCATCGAGAGCCACTGCGCGGCGCACGCCATGGCCATCGAGGCGAGTCTGCCGGCGCGCGCTGTGAAGAAGCCGCGACCCGAGCGCTTCGGCACGGCCTTTCTCGTGATCAGTGAGGACGGCCGCATTCTGCTTCGCCAGCGGCCGCCGACCGGTCTGCTCGCGAGCATGCTGGAGGTGCCCTCGACGGAATGGACGGAGATGCGGCCGGTGACCAAGGATGCGCTGCGCCGGGCGCCGGTGCGTGGCGACTGGTGGCCGGTCGTCGGTACTGTCGTGCACGTCTTCACGCACTTCCGCCTGGAGCTGACCGTCTATCGCGCGCTCGTGCGCGACGAGGCGGTCGTGGATCTCTGGGCCGAGCCCGAGCGCTGCCGCTGGGTGCATCGTCGCGACCTCGACGACGTCGCGCTGCCGAGCGTCATGCGCAAGGTCATCGCGCATGGAATGCCGGGGGCTTGAGGGAGTAAGTTCGCAGCGATGATATCGCGTGGTGCCAGCGGAACGGAGGGCTATGCACAGGTGGCGGATGCACTTGCCGTGTCCTCGACGTCGGTTCGGAAGCGTGCCGCGATGCGGCAGCCCGGCCGTTTCGGCCGCGCCGACGTGAGCTGGATGAAGCTCGTATTCCGGAAGCCGTAGCGGGCGGTTCGCTCGCGCCATCCGTCACCCTACGGGGTGACGCCGGCGGAAAAAGACTCTGCTTCACTGAGCATGGAGGGGTCGGAGGTCGCCCGCGCGGCTTCGGCTTTGGCACGCTCGGGGATCGCAGGTCAGGAACATGGCAGCCATTGCGCGCTCGCGCTTCGGCGTGAGGCTGGTCTCCACGCTTTCCGCGATGACGCTCCTCGGCGGAGCCATCCTCGCCGATCCGCTCCATGACTGCGCGAATGCTGC
>JALHRB010000115.1 GCA_022841665.1 Pseudolabrys sp. | reverse complement strand
ACTGGCGAAGCGCCCCAAGCGGCGCCCGGGGCAGGCGCGGCGCGGCGTCCACACGCTTTACATCTCGCCGCTGAAGGCGCTCGCGGTCGACATCGAGCGCAATCTCGGCAAGCCGGTGAGCGAAATCGGGCTCGACATCGCGCTGGAGACGCGCACCGGCGACACGCCGGCGCACAAGCGCCAGCGCCAGAAGCTCGTTCCGCCCGACATACTGCTCACCACGCCAGAGCAGCTGGCGCTGCTGATTGCGTCGAAGGACGCCGAACGCTTCTTCGCCGATCTGCGCTTCGTCGTGCTCGACGAACTGCATTCGCTGGTCACGTCTAAACGCGGCCATCTGCTGGCGCTTGGCCTGGCGCGCCTGCGCAGCTTCGTGCCGGATCTCAGGATGATCGGCCTGTCGGCAACGGTCGCCGAGCCGGACGAGCTGCGCCGCTGGCTGGTGTCGCAGAACCCGCCAGGCGCGATGTCTGACGTCATCGCGGTGGAAGGCGGTGCCAAGCCAAACATCTCGATCCTTGATTCACGCGAGCGCGTGCCGTGGTCGGGCCATTCGGCACGCTACGCCAGCGCCGAGCTCTACGAAGCCGTCAAGGCCCATCGCACCACGCTGCTCTTCGTCAACACGCGCAGCCAGGCGGAATTCGTGTTCCAGGAGTTGTGGCGGGTCAACGAGGATTCGCTGCCGATCGCGCTGCATCACGGCTCGCTCG
Organism: Pseudolabrys sp.; assembly: GCA_022841665.1. Taxonomy (GTDB): domain Bacteria; phylum Pseudomonadota; class Alphaproteobacteria; order Rhizobiales; family Xanthobacteraceae; genus Pseudolabrys. Next base: position 549 of record JALHRB010000115.1, on the reverse strand, counting down.
ACGTCAGCCAGCGGCGGCGCGTCGAAAAGGCGATGGAGACGAACGCGCTTCGGGCCATCGTCGCAACCTCGACGCTCGATCTCGGCATCGACTGGGGCGATGTCGATCTCGTCATCCATGTCGGCGCGCCGAAGGGTGCGAGCCGGCTCGCGCAGCGCATCGGCCGCGCCAACCACCGCATGGACGAACCCTCGAAGGCGATCCTGATCCCGGCCAACCGCTTCGAGGTGCTGGAGTGCCGCGCGGCGCTGGAGGCCAACTATATCGGTGCGCAGGACACGCCCCCGCTTGTCGACGGCACGCTCGACGTGCTCGCCCAGCACGTGCTGGGGTCGGCCTGCGCGGCGCCCTTCGCCGCCGATGCGCTCTACGCCGAAGTGATCGGTGCCGCTCCCTACAGCCGGCTCGACCGCGCGACGTTCGACCGCATCATCGACTTCGTGGCAACCGGCGGCTATGCGCTGCGCAGCTATGAGCGCTATGCCCGCATCCGGTTGACCAAGGACGGTCTTTGGCGCGTCTCGAACCCGCGCGTGGCGCAGCAGTACC
>JALHRB010000114.1 GCA_022841665.1 Pseudolabrys sp. | reverse complement strand
CGCAGGTGTCGGCGCGCATCAATCCGATGGTCGAGACTTTGATCGTGTCCGGCAACACCGCCGAGCGGCGCGCCCGGCTGATGGAATTGATGCGCGCCCACCACGGCGCCACCATCGGGGCGGCAGGTCTCGATGAGACGTTAGAATCGATACGTGAGGAGATGCGCCGCTTCGCCGACAACGAAGTTATCGGCAATGCGCAAGGCTGGCACAGAACCAACAGCTATATCCCGATGGACGTCATCGCGCAGATGTCCGAGCTCGGCGTATTCGGCCTGACCATTCCGGAAGAATTCGGCGGCATGGGCCTGGGCAAGGAATCAATGTGCGTCGTCTCCGAGGAATTGTCGCGCGGCTATATCGGCGTCGGCTCTTTGGGCACGCGCTCGGAAATCGCCGCCGAACTCATTCTCGGCGGCGGCACCGCCGAACAGAAGGCCAAGTGGCTGCCGAAGCTGGCGTCCGGCGAAGTGCTGCCGACCGCGGTGTTCACCGAACCGAACACCGGCTCGGACCTCGCTTCGCTGAAGACGCGCGCGGTGCGCGAAGGCGATGTCTATAAAGTGTACGGCAACAAGACCTGGATCACGCATCCGGTGCGCGCCGACCTGATGACGCTTCTGGTGCGCACCAATCCGAAAGAGCCCGGCCATCGCGGCCTGTCGATGCTGCTGGCGGAAAAGCCGCGCGGCGACGACAACAACCCGTTCCCGGTCAAGGGAATGACTGGCACCGAAATCGAAGTGCTCGGCTATCGCGGCATGAAGGAATACGAGATCGCCTTCGACGGTTTCGAGGTGAAGGCGGAAAATCTGCTCGGCGGCGTCGAGGGCCTCGGCTTCAAGCAACTGATGCAGACGTTTGAATCGGCGCGTATCCAGACGGCGGCGCGCGCCATCGGCGTGGCGCAAGCGGCGATGGAAACGGCGATGGAGTACGCCACCAACCGCATCCAGTTCGGCCGGCCGATCGCGGAATTTCCGCGCGTCGCCGACAAGATCGTGATGATGGCGGTCGAGATCCTGATCGCGCGCCAGCTCACTTATCACGCGGCGCGCGAGAAGGATTCAGGCCGGCGCTGCGATCTCGAAGCCGGCATGGCGAAACTGTTCGGCGCGCGGGTGGCCTGGGCCAATGCCGACAACGCGCTGCAGATTCATGGCGGCAACGGCTTCGCGCTCGAATTCCCGGTGTCGCGCATTCTCTGCGACGCCCGCATTCTCAACATTTTCGAGGGCGCGGCCGAAATCCAGGCGCAGGTCAT
>JALHRB010000113.1 GCA_022841665.1 Pseudolabrys sp. | reverse complement strand
CTTCAGCCGTCATGGCCGAGCTGCCGGACCTCAAGCTGGAGCGCGCGCGCTTTACGGCGGAAATCACCAGCGACGGCGCGCCGGGGCCGGAGGGCATCGATCGCGTCGAGTTCTGGGTGCAGACCAATCCGGGAACGCGGGCGGGGCCGATCCTGAAAGTCGCGTCCGGCGGCGAGCTCGCGCGCTTCCTCCTGGCGCTGAAGGTTGCGCTGGCGGATCGCGGTTCCGCCCCCACATTGATCTTCGACGAAATCGACACCGGTGTCGGTGGCGCTGTGGCCGATGCCATCGGCGCGCGGCTGGCGCGGCTTGGCGAGCGCGTTCAGGTGCTGGCGGTGACGCATGCGCCGCAGGTCGCCGCGCGTGCGCACAATCACATGCTGATCGCGAAAGACGACGTGCATGGCGAGGAGCGTGTCGCGACGCGCGTCACGCCGCTCGAGCCCGGCCACCGCCGCGAGGAGATCGCGCGCATGCTGGCCGGCGCCGCCATCACCGACGAGGCCCGCGCCGCCGCCGAACGCCTGATGAAAGGCGCGGCTTAGTCCGCCGTTCGGATGGCCGGTTCCAAGACTCCCGACACGCCTCTCGAAGCGCAGACCGAGCATGCGCGGCTCGTCGAGCAGATACGCGCGCATGACGAGCGCTATTATCAGGAAGACGCGCCGGTCGTTTCCGACGCCGAATACGACGCGCTGCGCAAACGTCTCGTCGAGATCGAAGCAAAGTTTCCGGAACTCGTCACCGCCGAAAGCCCGACACAGAAAGTATCGGGCGGCGTTTCGGAAAAATTCGCGAAAGCGCGGCACGGCGTGCCGATGCTGTCGCTCGACAATGCCTTCGATGGAGAGGATGTCAGCGATTTCGTCGGCCGCGTGCGCCGTTTCCTGAACCTGAAGGACGAGGAAATCGCCTTTACCGCCGAGCCGAAGATCGATGGCCTGTCATGCAATCTGCGCTACGAGAAGGGCAAGCTTGTCCTCGGCGCGACGCGCGGAGATGGCGAGGTCGGCGAGAACGTCACGGCGAACGTAACGACGATCTCGGAGATCCCGCACACGCTCAAGGGGAGGAACATCCCGGACCTGATCGAAATCCGCGGTGAAATCTACATGTCGCACGCCGATTTTCGTGCCCTCAACCAGCGGCAGGAAAAGGAAGGCAAGCCGGTCTACGCCAATCCGCGCAATTCGGCCGGCGGCTCGCTGCGCCAGCTCGATCCGAAGATCACGGCCGCGCGCAACCTGCATTTCTTTGCCTATGCCTGGGGCGAGGCATCATCCGA
>JALHRB010000112.1 GCA_022841665.1 Pseudolabrys sp. | reverse complement strand
CCGATATCGAGCGCATGGGTGCGGAGGGCTCGGCCGCGCCGAAGCCAGATTGCGCAGCGCTCGCTCGTTTGCGGGACCGCATGGAAGCGCTTGTCGATGCCCAGCGCCAGAAATGGGCCTATCTCATCGAAAAGGTGGAGCGGGAGCTCGCGAGATGAGCGACCCCGCGGCGGCCGCTCCGCCGCAGGCAGGTGGCGCCGCCGGCTGGCCGGCTTGGCGCCGGGTTGCGCTCGGCGGCGGCGGCGGCATGTTCGTCGGCATAGGGCTCGGACGTTTCTCCTACACGGCCATGGTGCCGGCGCTGATCTCCTCAGGCGAGCTGACGGCGCTCGAAGCCGGACGCGTCGGCGGGTTCAATTTCGCAGGCTTCGCGCTCGGCGCGATTCTTTCCGTGTCCCTCAGTACGCGTTGGGGCGCCACGCGCGTGCTGACCCTTGCCGTCGTACTTTCTGTGCTTGCGCTCGCCGCGTCGGCCGTACCGTTCGGATTTGCCTGGCTCGCGTTCTGGCGCGGACTTGTCGGCATCACGGCCGGCATCATCATGGTCATGAGCCTCGCGCTCATCGCAGCAACGGCACCTGCTACGCGCCGCCCCGTGGCTGGTGGGTTCGTCTTTGCGGGTGTCGGTCTTGCCATCTTCATGACGGGCATTCTCGTGCCGCGCCTCCTCGCGTATGGACTAGAGACGGCGTGGCTAGGTCTCGCCGCCTGCGGATTTGCGGCCATGTGCCTTGCCATTTGGGGTTGGCGGGCCGCGCCGGAGCCAGCAATGCCGACGCACGCTCGTCCTGCCGCAACGGTCGTCAGCCCGTGGACCTTGCCACTGTGGCTGCTTCTCGCCGGCCACTTCTTCTTCTCGATCGCGATCGTCCCGCACACGCTCTACTGGGTCGACTATCTCGCGCGCGGTCTTGGTTTAGGCATCGCCGAGGGTGGCTTTCATTGGAGTGTGGTCGGTGTCGCGTCCATCGCCGGACCCTGGTCCATGGCGGCGCTCGGCCTGCTGCTCGGCACGGCCGTAGCGCTTCCGCTCTCGTTCATCACGCTCGGGCTCGGGATTGGCGCACCAATTCTGAGCAGTACCGGCGGCGTCCTGTTCCTGTCCTCCGTGCTGTTCGGTGCGCAGCCCGGTCTCTCGGCGCTCATGGCAGCGCGCGTGCGCGATCTCGCAGATGCCGAGCACATGCCACGGCTCATGCGCGCTATGATCCTGGCGAGCGCGGCCGGCGCCGTGGTTGCGGGAGCAGTATTGCCGCAGCTCTACGAGATGACGCAGAGCCACGTGCTGATCTTCGCCATAGGCGGCGTCGCCATGATCATCGGCGGGATACTCGTCGCCCCTTGGGCTGTAGTTC
>JALHRB010000111.1 GCA_022841665.1 Pseudolabrys sp. | reverse complement strand
CACGCGCGGGCCGTTGGTCGCCCGCGCCGTGCGTTCGGCGACGATCAACGCCGTCGCTTCGACCAACAAAACTTTACGCACGATGGTCTCGATCAGCGCGATCCAGCGCGCGATCGAGACCCGGCTTTCAGGCGCGAGCACGGCTAACGGATCGAACGCGCCGATCTCGGCGCACGCGCGCGCCAACATGGCGCGAATGCGTCCCCAAAGGGCGGCGAGGCGGGCGGGGTCTGCGATGACGGACATTTCCGCGCCAGTATAAGCGCGGGCCGAACTCGGTCGGATAGATAAGAATCCGCCCTATTCCTCGGCGCCCATGCAGCGTTTGACGTGACTGCCCGACACTCCACCGGAGGGCTCGATGTCAACGATCCACGCAATGGCGCAGGCGCCTTCCATGGTTTCGCGCGTGCAGGCGCTTTGATCGGCGAGACATGCGAAGCCTTGCGCGCGCGCATCAGCAACGATCGCCGCCGCGTTCAGCCCGCCGTAGCGCGCCGCCACGGAGCGCGCGAACGGAGACTCCTCTCCCATTCCGCTCGAAGACGGCGCGCCCGAAAAATCGAGTGCCGGGCGGTTGCTCAAAGCTGTTTGCGCGTGCGCGGAGATTGCGCCCATGCACGCCGCCAGCGCGACCAACCCGTACATCACAAGACGCATGCCACTCTCCCTCACCTGTTAGTTCGCGGGCGCGACCAGCTCGTCATAGCGGAACGCTTCCCGCATCTGACCGAGCAGAGCGCTCATCGCCGCCGACCGACAGCCCAAATCCCAGAACACTTCTTTCTGCTGGCCGTCGCTGGTGCGGCGCGTGATGCGCATGCCCGGCGCGTGATTCATGCAGGGATAGTCGTCAGGCCGCCAAACATTGGGATCGGACCCGTTCATTCTCTCGGGCAGCGCAGAAAAGTTGGCGGCGGCCAAGGCGGCCTCGGCGGCGGCGAACGCCTCCGCGCCGATATTGCCTTCGCTCCAGCCCGCCGTGCGCGTCACGCTCTGGCCATTCAGGCGATAGCCGCCGTCCGGGCGCACAATGATTTCGTAGGTGGTGCAACTCGAATAATAGAAGCATCCGCCCTCGAACAGCGTGATCGATGCCGCCTCGGGCGTTGCAGGCGCGGTCTCCACCGCGGCCGGCGACGGCGGCGCGACGGGTGCGGTGGCGCACGCGCTCACGGCAAATACAAAAAACAACGCGGAAAGGGCGCGGAGCATGCGCAGGACTTGCCCGATTATCCGCCAGCGGTCCACCCTTGAGGCCAAACGAATGGGGGCGCCCAAGCGTTCGGGGGAACGCGGATAGACTGGTGTGCCGGTTTATCTGCTTTGGAGCGCACAACGGTCGCCTCGCCCGAATAGGAACGCGTAAGCAAAACTAAAGCCCAGGCAAACCAGCGCCCATTGGCCCGGCGGTCGCGCTGGCC
>JALHRB010000110.1 GCA_022841665.1 Pseudolabrys sp. | reverse complement strand
CTTCGGCATGGAAGGGCTGCCGCCGGACGCGCTTATCTGCAAGGACCGCAAGACCGAGTTCTGCGCGAACGTCACCAAGGTGACCGCCGGCATGCGCGAGCCCAAGGGCTTCCTCGCCGTGCAGGAAAGGTACGGCGAAAAGTGGCGCGCGGCATCCCAGGCCTGCGGGACGGACCCCACGAAGATCAGCGCACCGGTCTGCGCGAACGCCGTGAGCACGAAGGACTGGTCCTTCGTCGGCTCTCACTGCCCCACCGAAGCCGCTTCCCTGCGCAAGGAAAACTGCAACGGCCACACATACACGTCGGTCGCGCCCGCCGCACGGGATCTCTGCGCCGCGCTAGGCGGTCTTTCGTACACCGCGTCGGCGCCGTCGGCGGCCAAGGCTGCGCCCCAGCCCGGTGAAGCGCCCGCCGAAGGCGTCGGCGACAAGCTCAAGAAGGGCGCCGAGAAGCTGAAGAAGTTCCTGAAGTTCTGACCGTTCCGCGGCGCCGGGATGCGACTCGTCCTCCCGGTGTGGCTCCGGGTTCTCCTGCTGCTGCCGACCTGCGCGTGGTCGGCGGGCGACCCTTACCCGGAGCTGGCAGGCGCCTATCTCGTCTTGCATGACGATCGGGTGTTGTGGGCCCACGGAGAAGCCGCTCCGATGCCGCCCGCGAGTCTCACCAAGCTCATGACCGCCCTGATCGTCGCGGAATCCGGACGGCTGGATGAAGCCGTTACCGTCGCGCCGGAAGCTGCGCGCGCCACTGGTTCTTCCATGCGCCTCGTCTCAGGCGACCGCCTCGCCGCGCGCGACCTGCTCGCCGCCGCTCTCATCGCCTCCGCCAACGACGCCTGCCGAGCACTCGCCATCTGGCACAGCGGCTCCGAAGCCGCCTTCGTCGCTGTGATGAACCAGCGCGCCAAGGCGCTAGCGCTCCGCGACACCCGCTTCCGCAATGCGTGCGGTCACGATGCCTCGGGGCATGTGTCGAGCGCACGGGATCTCGCCCGACTCGCCTCCACGGCGATGGAACTCGCTCCCATCGCCGATTCAGTGAAGCGCATCGATCATGAAGTGGCCACCGTGGACCGCCGCAAGCGCTTTCCGCTGCGCAATCGCAATGCGCTTATCGGGCGCTATGCGGGCGCGATCGGTGTGAAGACCGGTTACACGCAGCGCGCCGGTCCTTGCGTCATCGCGCTCGCGGTTCGCGGTGGGCACCGCGTGATGCTGGTCCTCCTGCGTGCGAAGAACCGCTGGTGGGACGCCCATGCCCTGCTCGACCGCGCGTTCGCCGTCGGAGATGCTGCGCGGTGAGCAACCGGGCCGCGGCTGCCATCGCGCTCGCGGTGATCGTGGCCTATGCGCACGCGCTGTCCGGCAGCTTCCAGTTCGACGACTGGAACGTGATCGTGGACAACCCCGCGGTGCATTCCTGGAGCGCCTGGTGGGACCGCATGCCCGGCATCCGTCCGCTGCTCAAGGCGACGTACGT
>JALHRB010000109.1 GCA_022841665.1 Pseudolabrys sp. | reverse complement strand
CGTGCCTTCACCATGTCGACGATGAAGCCCCAAACGCCGGCGTAACGGATCGGCCCTTCGAAGGCGAGTTCGGTGCCCGGCAGAAGGCACACGGCCATGCCTGGCTCGTTCACGGCGCTGAAGCCCCGCGTCGGCGTCATGGGGAAACTGCATGTCACCAGCCTGTCGCCGACTTCGGCGGCACGGCTGACCTGGTTTTCAAGGCTATAGTCGCACATCGAGAGACCTCCGGGGATTAACGCCGTCCAGCACCAAACGTCATGCGTTCGTCTCGTTGAAACGCCGTGTCAGGTCATATGTTCCGCTTTCCTGCCTGCCGCTGCCGCGCCGGATTCGCGGTATAATTTGCGGGTTCTTTCGCGCCGCCCGCTTTGCTAGACTGGCGCCCGGCGGAGACTTTCCGGGGCATCTCGGTTCATGGCATCGGCAACCGGCGGACGGGAGGATACGCAGTGACTGTTCTGGCGCTGCACGGCGCGCGCATCTTCACCGGCGAGCGCTTCATCGCGCATCACGCGGTACTGATCGAGGCGGCGCGGATCGCCGCCATCGTGCCGGAAAGCGAGATCCCCCGGCACGCCCAGGCGCATCTTCTGGCGGGCGGGCTGGTCGCTCCGGGCTTCATCGATCTTCAGGTCAATGGCGGCGGCGGCGCCCTTCTCAATGAGACGCCCACCGCCGATACGGTACGCGAAATCGCAGCCTCGCACGGCAGGTTCGGAACCGTGGGTCTGCTGCCGACCGTCATCACCGATGCGCCGAGCGTCATGCAGAAGGCGGTGGCCGCGGTCGGCGAGGCGCGGCGCCAGGGCGTGCCGGGCATTCTCGGGATCCACATCGAGGGGCCGTTCATTGATCCCGAGCGCAAGGGCGCGCACCCGGCGCGCTTCATCCGCGAGATGACGGCCGAGGATGTCCGCTGGATCGCGGCGCTGAAGCTTGGAACCGTGATGCTCACAGTCGCGCCCAACAAGCTGCGGCCAGAGCAGGTGAGGGAGCTTGCCGCCAGCGGCGTCATCGTCAGCCTCGGCCATGCCGAGGCGAGCCTCGAGGAGGCGCGGGCGGCGCTCAGTTCCGGTGCGCGCTGCTTCACGCATCTCTTCAACGCCATGAGCCAGATGAACGGGCGCGAGCCCGGCATGGTGGGAGCTGCCCTGTCCGATGCGGCGAGCTTCGCCAGCATCATCGCCGATGGCCATCACGTTCACGATGCGGCGATGACAGCGGCCTTCGCGGCGAAGCCCTTCACGCGCATGTTCCTGGTCAGCGACGCGATGCCCCCCGCCGCCGGCGGGCCCGGCGGCTTCGAACTCCAGGGACGGCCGGTCCGCCGCGGCAACGGCAGGCTCGAACTCGATGACGGTACGCTCGCTGGTTCCTGCCTGACGATGGACGAAGCGGTGCGCTATTGCGTCAAGCGGCTGCAGCTCGACCTCGGCGAGACACTCGCCATGGCTTCGCTGACGCCGGCCACCCTGATCGGGCGGGACCATGAACTTGGCCGCATCGCGCCGGGCTGGAATGCCAGCCTCGTCCATCTCGACGATGATCTTCACGTCCGCG
>JALHRB010000108.1 GCA_022841665.1 Pseudolabrys sp. | reverse complement strand
GCTGCTGGAGGACATCAGGATGGTCCGGACCCGCGGCGCCGATGAATTCAAGGTGGATTCCACCCCGACCTTCTTCATCAACGGAAGCCAGTACAAGGGGGCGTTGTCGGTTGAGGAAGTATCGGCAATCATCGACCCGCTGCTCTGACCACGTTACTGGCGTGACGCCCGAGGACGGCCGACCGGCCGTGCAGGGCTCGCCATGAGATTCTCGCGTCTGCGCCTTCTCGGCTTCAAGTCGTTTGTCGAACCCGGCGAATTCGTCATCGAGCGCGGCCTGACCGGCGTGGTCGGACCGAATGGCTGCGGCAAGTCCAACCTTGTCGAGGCGCTGCGCTGGGTGATGGGCGAGAGCTCCTACAAGAACATGCGTGCGTCCGGCATGGACGACGTCATCTTCTCCGGCTCCGGCACGCGGCCCGCCCGCAACACCGCCGAGGTGACGCTGTTCCTCGACAACACCGACCGTAACGCGCCGGCGCCCTTCAACGACGCCGACGAGCTGCAGGTGTCGCGCCGCATCGAGCGCGAGGCCGGCTCGGTCTACCGCATCAACGGCAAGGAAGCCCGCGCCAAGGACGTGCAGCTGCTGTTTGCCGACCAGTCGACCGGCGCGCGCTCGCCCTCCATGGTGGGGCAGGGCCGCATCGGCGAACTCATCCAGGCCAAGCCGCAGGCGCGCCGCGCGCTGCTCGAAGAGGCGGCGGGCATTTCCGGCCTGCACACGCGCCGCCACGAGGCGGAACTGCGGCTGCGCGCCGCCGAGCAGAATCTCGAGCGCCTGGAGGACGTCGTCGGCGAACTCGAAGGCCAGATCGAGAGCCTGAAGCGCCAGGCGCGCCAGGCCGCCCGCTTCAAGAACCTGTCGGCCGACATCCGCAAGGCGGAGGCGGCGCTGCTGCATCTGCGCTGGACGCTGGCCAAGGCGCAGACGGGCGAGGCGCAGTCAGCACTGGCGGTTGCGACGTCGCTGGTGGGCGAGCGGGCCGCCGCCCAGATGAACGCGGCCAAGGACCAGGCGATCGCCGCCCAGAAGCTGCCCGGCCTGCGCGACGCCTCGGCAGCGGCGGCCGCCGTCTTCCAGCGCCTGTCGATCGCGCGCCAGCAGCTCGACGACGAGGCGGCGCGGATTTCCGCGCGCCAGGTCGAGCTCGACCGTCGTCTCGCGCAGCTCGACGCCGACATTGCCCGCGAACAGCAGATGATCCGCGACAATGCCGACGCGCTGGCACGGCTGAACGCGGAAGAGCAGGCTCTGAAGGCCGAGGAGGCGGGCGCAGCCGACCAGGAGAAGACGACGCTGGCCGCCTTCGAGCGCGCCACCGCGGTACTGGCGCTGAGCGAAGGCGCGCTGGCCAAGCTGACCGCCGAGCGCGCCGAAGCAGCGGCCGGCATCAACCAGCTCGAGCGCACGCTGCGCGACACCGCCGAACGGCGCGACCGGCTCTCGGCCAAGCTCGCAGAGATCGGACGCGAGACGGCAGACATCGCCGATCGCGTCGGCAGGCTTGCCAATCCGGCGGAAAAGCGCGTGCTCGTTGATCAGGCGATTGCGGTCGCGGGCGAGGCGGAGAAGGCGGCGAGCACGGCGG
>JALHRB010000107.1 GCA_022841665.1 Pseudolabrys sp. | reverse complement strand
TTTCCGGAACTGCCGCTGCCGCTCGTGGGGGAGCGGCCCTGGCCGGTGGCGCCTCGACGGCCTACAGCCTCGGCGCTGCCGGCCAGTCGGGCGCGTCCGCCGTCGGGTCCGGACTCGGTGGCGTTGCTCGCGCCGCTGGCGCGGCCGCCACCTCACCGCTGCGCCGCACGGCCTCCAAGGCAGCAGACAGCATGAAGTCGAGCTTCTCGGAAGGCGCCAAATCCGCGTTCGCGGCGACCGGCGGCACATCGACCATGGGTTCGGTCGGCACGAGCGCGTCCGAGGCTGCGCCGTCCGCGGCGGCTGACGGGCCGCCGGCGTGGGCCCAGCGGATGAAGCGCTCTCAGGCCTTGAGCCACGGTGTGACCGCGGCCGCCCATGCCGTGCGCAGCGGCGACAGCCACGGCGGCGGCTCTTCCATCAATCTCTCCGGAGGCGACCGCTGATGTTCAAACGACCTTCTACTCACTACGGCAAAGCGCCAGAACCCGAGACACCTTATCAGCGCGCCGCCCAGGTCTGGGACGAGCGCATCGGCGCCGCGCGCGTCCAGGCGAAGAACTGGCGCTTCATGGCGTTCGGTTCGCTGCTTCTGTCCGCCAGCTTCGCGGCGGCGCTCGTCTGGCAATCGGCCCGCGGCACGATCGTGCCCTGGGTCGTGCAGGTCGACAGGCTCGGCCAGGCGCAGGCCGTGGCGCCAGCGGTCGCCGATTATCGCCCGACCGATCCCCAGATCGCCTTTCATCTCGCGCGCTTCATCGAGCAGGTCCGCTCGATTCCGTCCGACGCCATCATCGTCCGGCAGAATTGGCTACGCGCATACGATTTCACGACCGATCGCGGCGCGATGGCGCTCAACGACTACGCGCGGTCGAACGACCCTTTCGCCAAGGTCGGTCGACAGCAGATCGCTGTCGACGTCTCCAGCGTTATCCGGGCGTCGCCCGACAGCTTCCGCGTCGCCTGGGTCGAGCGCCGGTACGAAAACGGCCAGCTCGCTGAAACGACCCGTTGGACCGCCATCCTCACCATCGTCGTGCAGGTGCCCCGCAACGCCGACCGGCTGCGCGCCAACCCGCTCGGCATCTACGTCAACGCCATCAACTGGTCACGGGAGCTGGGGCAATGAGAAATCCGATTTTCCGTAAAGCCGGCAATCCGGCTTCTCGCACTTCTACATCTGCGGTTCTCCTGCTGTGCACGTCGGCGCTCGCCGGCTGCGCCACGGCGAACAGGCCGCCAGAGATCTCCTATGATGACGCCGTGCCAGCGGCGCTGAGCGCCAATCCTCCGGCTCCCGTGCGCGTGGTCGAGCTGCCGCGACCTCTGCCACTCCCCGGTCAGATGAAGCCCGTCGAGCCGTCCCGCGGCACACCTGAGCCTACCGATCCGACAGCCCGCGTTAATCAGGCCAACGCCGCCGCGCGCGTGCAGCCGGTCCGCGATGGCTTCATCAACGCCATGCAGGTCTATCCCTATACGGGCGGCGCGCTCTATCAGGTCTACACCGCCGTCGGCCAGATCACCGACATCGCTCTTCAGCCGGGCGAGCAATTGGTCGGCTCCGGCCCGGTCGCCGCCGGCGACACGGTTCGCTGGATCATCGGCGACACGGTGAGCGGCTCGGGCGCGACCCAGCAAGTTCATATCCTGGTGAAGCCGACCCGCGCCGAC
>JALHRB010000106.1 GCA_022841665.1 Pseudolabrys sp. | reverse complement strand
ACGCCTGAGGGTCGCTGAGCCATGGGCGCTTGTTAAGCCCTGTGTCCGCTTCGCCGCAAGCGTGGCCGAACAAAGGCGTGGATAATCGTTTCAGCCCCATTGGCGCCCTGGACTCGGTGCTGTACTCATTTTGTTCCAATGGTGGGACGGGGCGGGTTTCTAGGGCTGAGCAAGGGAAAACGTGATGTCCAAGTCGCATCCCAAATATGAGATCGAAGCAACGTTGAAGCCGGTGGGATTCGCGCTTGCGGCGGTCGTTGCCGGTCTTGGCGCCGGCAAGGCGCAGGCTGTGGAAAACCGAGCCCACGCGCCGCTCGAACCCGCGACGCAGGAAAAGACCTTCTTTGTCGACCCGACCAACCATCCAGGCTTCGACGAAGATCCCGAGATGGTCGTGGGGCGCAGCACGCCCGTGGCGCCATTCGGCGACTAAGGTATCGCCAGCGAGATCGCGATCGGCATGGTGACGAATGACAGGATGGTCGTCGCGGTGATGATCGCCGCCATCAGGCGCGCGTCGCCGCCCATTTCGCGCGCCAAGGTGTAGCCTGCGGCGGCCGTTGGCGTTGAGCCGATGCCGACGGCGACAGCTGTCGCGAGCGGGCTAGCGCCGGTGAGCATGCACGCGCCCCAGACCAGGCACGGCGCCAACAGCAAGCGCATGCCACAGGCGGTTACGACCTTTGTCAGCGAAGCGCGCAGCGCGCCGAAATCGAGCCCGGCGCCGACGCACATCAGCGCGATGGGCATCGCTGCTTGCCCGAGTAGGCGCACCGCTTCGCTAACGTAACCAAGGTCGTGAATGCCGGCGAGATTGGTCGCGAGGCCGATTGCGCACGCTAAGATCAACGGATTGGCGATGATCTGATCCAGCAGCGCGCGCATTGATGTGGCGCGCGTCGCGCCCCAGCGCGCCAGCACCACGACGCTGATGATGTTGAGGATCAACACAAGCGGGCCGAACGCCAAGCCGATCAGCTGTGGGCCTTGCGGTCCATAGAGCGCGGGCGCCGCAGCCAGCAACGCGAATCCGTTCCAGCGCACGCTGCCCTGAAACACGCTGGTATAGGCTGGCCCGTCGCCGCCAAACACAAAGCGCAGGCCAAGCGCGAGAAAGGCTAAAGTCAGAAATCCCCCGAGTACGCCGCCGAGGAACGGCAAGGTATCGGCGCCGGAAAAATCAGCGCCAGAGATCAAAGTGAACAGAAAAGCCGGATAGAGCACGAAATAGCCGAAGCGATTGACCGTGCCGAATTGCTCGGCGCTTGCGACGCGGCCCGCGCGCACTGCCCAGCCCAGCACGATCAGGATGAAGGTCGGAACCAGCGCGCCGAAAACGTCATTCATGCGTCGTGCGTTCCTGCATGGCGTCAAGCGCGCCTTGCAGCATGTAGGCGGCGGCCATTTTATCAACGACCTCGCCGCGCCTGCGCCGCGAGGCGTCACCCTCGATCAAGGTCCGCGTGACGGCGGCCGTGGAGAGGCGCTCGTCCCACAGCAGAAGCGGCGCATCGCGCAGGCCCAGCAGATTGCGCGCAAACGCGCGCGTCGATTGCGCTGACGGGCCGGACGAACCATCCATATTGAGCGGCAGCCCGATCACGAACGCCACGCATTGGCGCTGTTCGAAGAATTTGAACACGGCGTCCGCATCGGCGGCGAATTTCGTCCGCGCCACGGTTCCGAGCGAGGACGCGATCATGCGCCCGATATCGCTGACGGCCACGCCAATGCGCTTCTCGCCGGGGTCGAGCCCCAGGATCGCGCCCGT
>JALHRB010000105.1 GCA_022841665.1 Pseudolabrys sp. | reverse complement strand
GCGCGGATGTCGGCCAGGTGTCCGCGACCGTCGGCGATGTCCGAGAAGGTCGAGAACAGGAAGTCGCAATGCGCCGCGGCAAAATCGCGGCCCGGCCCGCCAAACGCGGCGTTCATGGTCACGGGGCGCGGCCGCTGCAGGCTCGCCGGTCGGCTGATGACGCCTTTCAGGCGATAGTAGGTCCCGTCGAAGTCGAAGGGCGCGTCCTCGCCATAGGAGCGCTCGACGATCTCGATCCATTCGGCCGCGCGGTCATAGGCCTTCTCGTCCGGCGTGGCGCCGAACATGGCGAACTCGGCCGGGTTCCAGCCGCAGACGATGTTGAGGCCGGCGCGTCCGCCGCTGATGTGGTCGACGGTCGCCAGAGCCTTGGCGGCGTAGACCGGGTGCACGAGCGGCACGTGAACGGTCGCGAAGATCGAGATCTCGCTGGTCAGCGCGGCAAGGCCTGCGGCCCAAGTGAAGGTTTCGAAGGACCATTCGCGCGATTTGGTCTCGCCGCCGAATCCGGCCCAGCGGGCGATCGGCAGGAAGAAGTCGAGACCCGCCTCGTCGGCGATCCTGGCGGCCGCGACATTGCCCTCCCACGTGGCCGGCCAGCGCTCGGCGACCTTGGTGATGGCGAGACCGCCATCGGCGTTGGCTGAAAAGACGCCAAGCTTGATGCGGTTGGGATTGTCCTTCGAAAGCCTCACCGAGCGTCCTCCATGCCACGGGGCTTGCCCGATAGCGCACGGACTATGGCGAGGCGGTAAATTAACTTCAAGCTTGAAATGAATCGGCGATGCACATAGCGTCGCGCCCATTCTGGAACCGGAGTTGGCAGGGCATGCGCGCAGGCAAGGGTACAGCCGGGGCCGATCTCGCCTATTCCGGCATCCGGCCGCAGATCATCGATCTGCAGGTGGAAAACATCGCGCGCATGGCGGTGCGGGCGAAGTCGATCCCGGACGTCATCACGCTTTGGTACGGCGAAGGCGACGTGGAGACGCCGCGGTTCATCCGCGACGCCGCCAAGGCCTCGCTCGACGCGGGCAACACGTTCTATGTGCCCGACATGCGCGGACTTCCAGCGCTGACCGCCGCCCTGTCGGATTACCAGACGAAGCTGCACGGCCGCGACATCCCGGTCATACGCTCCACGATTACGCCGGGAGGCATGCAGGCCGTCTACCTCGCCATGCAGCTCGTGGCGGATGTCGGCACGAACGTCGTCTATGTCGAGCCGCAATGGCCCAACATCCGCAACGCCATCCATGTCGTTGGTGCCGAGCCGCGCCCGGTGCCGCTGATGGAGATCAACGGCGTCTGGACCCTTGATCTCGATGCCGTGTTCAAGGCCTGCGACGCGCGCACACGCGCGATCGCCTTCTCCACGCCGTCCAATCCGCTGGGCTGGACCGCGAGCCCGGACGAGTTGCAGGCGCTCCTTGAATTCAGCCGCGAGACGGGCATCTGGATCATCAGCGACGAACTCTACAACCGGCTCTACTTCAAGGGCGATCGTGCGCCGTCGATCCTGCAGATCGCCGAGGCAGAAGACCGCGTGCTGTGCGTCAACGGGTTCTCCAAGGCCTGGGCGATGACCGGCTGGCGCATCGGCTGGCTGACGCACCCCGCTTCCGTCGCAGCGCCGCTCGGCGCCATGACGCAGTATGTCAACAGCGGCACGGCGGCCTTCGTTCAGGCCGGGGCGCTTGCCGCGCTGACCGAGGGCGAGGACTTCGTGGCATCGACGCGCGAGCGCTGCCGGGAAGGCATGGACATCGCCTACCGCATCCTTGGCGCCTCAAATCGGATCAACCTTCCGGTCAAGCCGGACGGCGGGATGTATGTGTTCT
>JALHRB010000104.1:709-1846 GCA_022841665.1 Pseudolabrys sp. | reverse complement strand
TGCAGATCCCGGCGGTGCGCGACCCAGTAAGGCGCGCCGTGCCGCTCCGCGATCCAGTTGCCGAGCGGCATGCGTGTGAGTACGCGGCCATTGGCGCCCTGATGAACGACGATTTCCTCAGGCACGCTCACGTGAGTGCGGAGATGCGGGGCGGCGCCGAGCGTTTCGAGCGCGCGAACGCCGTTCGGCCCGAGCTGGATGCCGGCGCCTGCCTCGGAGAAACGCTCGCGCTGTTCGAGGATGCGCGAGGGAATATCGCACTGGGCGAGCGCCAGTGCAGCGGCGAGCCCGGCAATGCCGCCGCCGACGATCAGGACGGGCTCATCGCGCGTCATATGGGGTGCTCAAACCCCCTCGGCCTCCGCTGCGACGAGGCACCCCGTCGGCTCCGATTCGCCAGCGTCGAGGCGGGGATCGTAGACATAGAGTGTGGAGCAGTATGGGCAGAGAATCTGGGAATCGGCGCCCATGTCGAGATAAACATGGGGATGGTCGAAGGGCGCGCGCGCGCCCATGCACTGCAGCTCCTTGGCGCCGATGTAGATCTTCTCGACACCGAGGTCATTGGCAAAATGCGGCACGGTGCTCGCGGCCATCGGCATATTCCCTGAAAGCTGGCGCGCCGCGTGGCGTGCCTGCGGATGAAGCGGGGCGCACCATAGCGGCTCGCCCGCCGAAATGGTAGGGGAGCCTGAGAACGCAGGTGACGAGGTTGCCGGTCAGGAGACGCATGGCGACGTTCAATCACGACGGTATCGAAATCGCCTACCTCGACGAGGGCTCCCGGGACCCGGGCGCCGAAGCGATTTTGCTGATCCACGGCTTCGCCTCCAACCGGACGGTCAACTGGGTCGATACGGGCTGGGTCAAGGCGCTCGCCGCCGACGGCCGCCGCGTGATCGCCATCGACAACCGCGGGCATGGCGAGAGCGCGAAGCTCTACGATCCGGCAGCCTATACCGCCCCCGCTATGGCGGAGGACGCCCGTGCCTTGCTCGATCATCTTGGCCTCGCCCGGGCGGACGTCATGGGCTACTCCATGGGCGCGCGCATCACCGCCTTTCTCGCCATGGCGCATCCGGACCGCGTGCGCTCGGCGATCTTCGGCGGGCTCGGCGTCAACATGGTGCGCCCAAT
>JALHRB010000104.1:0-699 GCA_022841665.1 Pseudolabrys sp. | reverse complement strand
CGACGCTCACATGCCCTGTGCTCGTCGCGGTCGGCAGCGACGATGTCATCGGCGGATCGGCTGAGGAACTCGCCGCCCTCATTCCCGGCGCCGAAGCGCTGGTGATCGAAGGGCGCGATCATATGAAGGCGGTCGGCGACCGGCGCTACAAGGAGGGCGTGATCGCATTCCTGAAGCGTCGTCCTTGAAGCCGTGATCCGCGAAGGGCCGAATTTCCGCCACCTTGCTCGCGCAACTTTTTTAACCGAGCGGCCTGTAGATTCGTTTGTGATTCCGGGGGTGGCCGCAGGCATGAGATGGGGGAAAGTTTGACCGCGTCGGGTTGCGACCAGGGCCGGGCGCCGGACGCCGTGACGGATTGGGCATGAGCACGCTCTCACGCTACATTTTCCGTCAGGCGGCGGTGACGACGGTGATGATCGTCTTCTCCCTGACTTCGCTCGTGTGGATCGCGCTTGCGCTCCGCCAGCTCAATCTCGTGACCGCGCAGGGTCAGGACGCGCTCGCCTTCATCAAGATTACGCTGCTCGGCCTGCCGGGGCTGATGACGGTGATCGCGCCGGTGGCTCTGCTGATCGCCTCGATCCAGCTCCTCAATCGCCTGAGCGCGGACAGCGAGCTGATCGTCATGACGGCGGCGGGCGCCAAAGTGTGGGCGCCGGCACGGCCCCTGCTCTTCCTCGCGGTGCTGGTCAGCCT
>JALHRB010000103.1 GCA_022841665.1 Pseudolabrys sp. | reverse complement strand
ATGTTTGAAATCTTCGGCATTCCCTCGGGCGCATTGTTCGGCCAGCTTTTGATCGGGCTGATCAACGGCTCGTTCTATGCGTTGCTCTCTCTCGGCCTCGCCGTCATTTTCGGCATGCTCAACATCATCAATTTCAGCCACGGCGCGCAGTACATGATGGGCGCCTTCACCGCCTATCTGATGCTGAAATATACCGGGCTCGGCTACTGGCCGGCGCTGATCCTGGCGCCGCTGATCGTCGGCTTAACCGGCGTTCTGATCGAACGGCTGTTCCTGCAATGGCTGTACAAGCTCGACCATCTCTACGGCCTGCTCTTGACCTTCGGCCTGGCGCTGATCATCGAAGGCGTCGCCCGCAACCAGCTCGGCTCGGCCGGCCTGCCTTATGTCGTGCCGGACGCGCTGCGCGGCGGGCAGAACCTCGGCTTCATGTTCCTGCCGAATTATCGCGCCTGGGTGATCGTCGTCTCGCTCGCGGTCTGCATCTCGACCTGGTTCGTCATCGAGCGCACGCGGCTTGGCGCCTATTTGCGCGCCGCCACGGAAAACCCGACGCTCGTGCGCGCCTTCGGCATCAATGTGCCGGTGATGATCACGCTGACTTACGGCTTCGGCGTCGCGCTCGCCGCCTTTGCCGGCGTGATGGCGGCGCCGATCTATAACGTCTCGCCGCAAATGGGTTCGGAACTCATCATCGTCGTCTTCGCCGTGGTGGTGATCGGCGGCATGGGCTCGATTCTCGGCGCCATTGTCACCGGCTTCGGCCTCGGCATCGTCGAGGGCCTGACCAAGGTGTTCTTTCCCGAAGCCTCTGCCACGGTGATCTTCGTCATCATGGCCATTGTCCTGCTGGTCCGCCCGGCCGGCCTGTTCGGCCGGAGAGCCTGATGGAAAACCGTATTGCACCGCCGACCGCCGCCGCGACGTCCAATCCTTCGACGGCAAAGCCATCGTCCTTTATCCGCGTCCATGCCGAGACCATCGCTTTCACGGTGATGACCGCCGGTCTCATTGTCGCGCCGTTCTTCACCTATCCGCTGTTCCTGATGCAGGCGATGTGTTTTGCGCTGTTCGCCTGCGCCTTCAATCTGCTGATCGGCTATGTCGGCCTGCTGTCGTTCGGCCATGCGCTGTATTTCGGCTGGGCCAGCTATCTCGCCGCCCACTCCGCCAAGGTCTGGGGCCTGACGCCGGAACTCGCCATCCTCACCGGCACCGCGACCGCCGCCATTCTCGGCCTCATCGCCGGCTCGCTCGCCATCCGCCGGCAAGGCATCTACTTCGCCATGATCACGCTGGCGCTGGCGCAGATGATGTTCTTCTTCGCACTTCAGGCGGAATTCACCGGCGGCGAAGACGGCATCCAGGCGGTGCCGCGCGGTTATCTGTTCGGGCTGATCGACCTGAACAAAGAGTGGAACATGTACATCGTCGTGCTGACGATCTTCCTCGCCGGCTTCCTGCTGATCTACCGCATCATCCATTCGCCGTTCGGCGAGGTGCTGAAAGCCATCCGCGAGAACGAACCGCGCGCCATTTCGCTGGGCTACAAGACCGACCGCTACAAGCTGATCGCCTTCGTGCTGTCGGCGGCGCTGGCGGGGCTTGCCGGTTCAACCAAGGCGATCGTGCTGCAACTGGCCTCGCTCACCGATGTCAACTGGCCGATGTCCGGCGAGGTCGTGCTGATGACTTTGGTCGGCGGTCTCGGCACCATTTTCGGGCCGGTGGTCGGCGCCTTCGTCATCCTGCTGATGCAGTACAAGCTCGCGGTGGCCGGCGAATGGGTGCTGGTCATCCAGGGCGTCATCTTCGTGTCCTGCGTGCTCTTGTTCCGCCGCGGCATCGTCGGCGAGATTGCC
>JALHRB010000102.1 GCA_022841665.1 Pseudolabrys sp. | reverse complement strand
GCCACGGTCGAGCATGCGCGGCTGGCGCTCGACCGCGTCCGGCGCCTGCTGTTCACGCCGCGCCGCCACGCGGCGAGCTATGCCGAGCACCGGGAGATTTTCGAAGCGGTGCGGGACGGCAAGCCCGATCTGGCCCGCGCCGCGATGGCTGGCCACATCGATTCCGTGATGAACGAGCTCGAAGCTTTTTCCATCAGCAATCCCGATGTCTTTGCCGACCGGTCGGGCACGACTGCGGTTGCCGGCAGGACGATCCGGACGGCCAGTGCGGCGGCCGGCCATCCCAGTTGAAACTGAGAGGCGGAACCTTGCGCCTGATGTGGCGAGGTCCGACGAACCGATGGCTCCTTAGCCGTCAGCGGTAGCCCGCTGCCTGCAACTCGAACAGTTCCGCATAGCGTCCGCCCTGCGCCACAAGCTCGTCATGGGTGCCCTGGGCCTCGACCTTGCCGTCGGCCAGAACCAGGATGCGGTCGGCCATGCGCACGCTGGAGAAGCGGTGCGAGATGAGAATACCCGTCTTGCCCTTGCTCAGTTCCTTGAAGCGCTTGAACACCTCGAATTCGGAGCGCGCGTCGAGTGCGGCGGTCGGCTCGTCGAGGATCAGGACATCCGCCTCGCGCATGTAGGCGCGGGCGATGGCGATCTTCTGCCATTCGCCGCCCGACAGTTCGACGCCGTTCTTGAAGCGCTTGCCGATCATCTGGTCATAGCCGCCGGCAAGGCGATCGATCACCGCGTCGGCCTGGCTGCGCTGCGCCGCCTGCCTGATCCGCTCGATATCGCCGCGCGCGTCGATGCGCCCGACCGCGATGTTGTCGCCGGCGGTCAGATTGTAGCGCACGAAATCCTGGAAGATGACGCCCATCGATCCGCGCAGGGCCTCCAGGTCGTAGTCGCGCAGGTCGCGGCCGTCGAGCAGGATGCGGCCTTCGTCGGGATCGTAGAGGCGCGTCAGCAGCTTCACGAGCGTTGTCTTGCCTGCACCATTCTCGCCGACCAGCGCGACCACTTCACCGGCGTTGAGCGTGAAGCTGAGATTGCGCACGGCCCAGCGCTCGGCGCCAGGGTAGATGAAGCCGACATTCTCGAACACGAAACCCTGTGTGATCGGCTTCGGCACCGGCAGCGGATGTTCCGGCGACAGAATCTCCGGTTCCACGTCGAAGAAGGAGAACAGGTCGTTGAGATAGAGTGCCTGGCCCGCGACCGTCGAGAAGCCGGTCAGCAGGCTTTCGAGCAGCGTGCGCAGCCGGCGGAAGGAGCCAGCCAGGAATGTGAGGTCGCCCACTGAAAATTCGCCGGCCAGTGTCCGCCACACGATATAGGCATAGGCGAGGTAGTAGCCGATCGTGCCGACGGCAGTGAACAGCCCTCCCCACCCGGCGCGCCGCACGGCGAGCCTGCGGTTGGCGGCGTAGAAGGCGCGCGCCAGCTCGGTGTAGCGTTCGATCAGGAAGCCGTTGAGGCCAAAAATCTTGACCTCCTTGGCCGTCTCGACGCTCGCCGCGGTCTGGCGGACATAATCGAGCTCGCGCCGCTCCGGCGTGCGGCCGAAGTCGAGCGAGTAGCTCTTCGCGTTGAAATGCGATTCGCCGAGAAAGGCGGGCACGACGGCGACCAGCAGCAACACGATCAGCCAGGGGGCATAGATCATCAGGCCGGCAGCGAAGCTCACCACCGTGACCATGTCCTGCGCCTGGCCGAAGAGCTGGGCCATCAGCGTCATGCGCCCGCTCGTCTGGCGGCGCGCGCGCTCGAGCTGGTCCTGGAACTCGGCGTCCTCGAAATCCTCGAGGTCGAGGGTTGCCGCGTGCTCCATCAGCCGGATGCTCGATGCGTTGGTTACCCGCTCGGCCAGCAGGCTGTCGATCAGCGACACGATGCGGCCGAGCACGTCGGCCAGCACCGCGAGC
>JALHRB010000101.1 GCA_022841665.1 Pseudolabrys sp. | reverse complement strand
CTTTTGCCCGCCGGCAAAAAGCGAGGCGGCGCTCACGCCCCTGGTCCCATCAGAGCGAGTCTCGCCTCGGCCTCGTCGCGCCCTGCCGGATCGCCGACATGCATCCAGAAGGGGCTCATCACTGTGCCGAACAGCCGTCCGCGCGATGCGAATGCGTTCCAGTAGATGTTGGCAGAGAAGCGCGTTGCTTCGTAGCTGCGCAAAAGGTCGGCGCGCGTGATGTGCGTGCCGGCGAAGACATAGGGCGCTGTGGCGCGCTCGCCGCGCCGTTCGACCTGGCCGTCGGACGCGAGGTAGAAATCGCCGGGACCGCGGAAGCCGAGCGTGTTTTCCATCGGCGCCAGCAGGAGCAGGGCGTCCATCCGCGCAGCATCGTAGGCGGCAGCCATGTCGCTGAAGGTCGAGTCGCCGGCGGTCGCCCAGGTGACATCGGTGTTGATGACGAAGAAGGGATCATCGCCCAGCAGCGGCAGCGCCTTGATCACGCCGCCGCCGGTCTCCAGAACTTCCTCGCGCTCGTCGGAGATGATGATCTCGATGTCTGTGCGCTGGGTTACGTGTGCGGCCAGCATGTCGGGGAAATAGTGGATGTTGACGATCGCGCGGGTGACGCCCTGCGTTGCCAGCTTGTCGAGGACGCGATCGATGAGGGTGCGCCCTGCCACTTCGATCAGCGGCTTGGGGCGCGTGTCGGTCAGCGGCTTCATGCGCGTGCCGAGGCCGGCGGCAAGCAGCATGGCGGTTGTGATCTTCATGCAGCGACCAGCAGGTGCGGTGCGACAGCGGTGACGAAGTCGCGCGCTTCCGACAGGGCAGGATGGCTCAGCGTGTCGTTCAGCAGGCCGCGCAGGCGGGGCTGGAATTCGTCATAGCGGGGTTTCTTGTCGCGTGTGACGAGGCGCGCAAAGATTCCCATGATGCGCATGACATTCATCGCCCCCAGCACGGCGAGGCGTTCGTCATAAGCGGCGCGCGTCGCGCCCATGCCATCGAGGTAGGCGCGGCTTGCCGCTTCGCGCGCTGCGGGCGAGACGTCGCGTCGCGCGTCGTGCAGCAGCATGGACATGTCCCATTCGCCCCAGCCGACGACGGCATCCTGGAAGTCGAGCAGACCGACGCGGGCAAGCCCTTCGCGCTGTGGCAGCCAGAGCAGGTTTTCCGCATGCGTGTCGCGAAGAATGACGGCGCGGGGATAGTCTTCCGTCATTCCGAGCAGGTTCTCACGCACGCGCTCCCAGCGCAGGCGCGTCTGTTCGCTGATGCGCATGGCGAGATCGCGCTGCGGCATCCATTCGATGAACAGGTCGAGATTTGCCGACAGGGCGAGGTGATCATAGCTGAGCAACGGCCATTCCCCGTCGCGATAGGGCAGGACGAGGGGCGGCCGCTCGCGGTGAACGGCGGCGAGTGTCTCGCCTGCGGCCGTATAGAGTGCGATCTCGTCACCGCCGCGGCGGATGACGTCGGCGAACAGATCGTCGCCGAGGTCCTCAAGCAGGGCGAGGCCGCGCGCGATGTCGTAGTCGAGCAGGTTGGGCGCGGAGAGGCCGAGCCCGGCAAGGTGTCCGGCCACAGCCGCGAACGCTTCGACACGCGAGGCGGCCAGACGTGATACTGCGTTCCAGCCAAGCCTGATGCGCTCATCGTCGCTTGCGCCGGGCGGGCAGGGCTGGGATTCGAGCGGCGGGGCGTCCATCAGCATCGCCGTCTCGGTCTTGCGGCGCAGGCGTTCATAGCGGCGCGTGGAGGCGTCGGCGTTGAGGGGCGTACGTGCGGCCTCACCCCAGCCGGTCCCGTCCAGGAACTCCTGGATTTCCGTCGAACGCAGGTTGTTATTCAAGGGTTGGGCGCCAGTCGCCATCGAGCCGGGAACTCCAGTCATCAAGGTCCGCGAGCTGGGCGATTCGCCCCTCGCCCT
>JALHRB010000100.1 GCA_022841665.1 Pseudolabrys sp. | reverse complement strand
CATGGCGCGGGCGGGCGCATGGAAATCGAGTTCCGGGTGCCGGCCCGGCAGGGCGGCCAGCGCTGGCTGCTGGCGCGCGGCGAAGTGGCGGCGGCAGCGGATGGCGCGCCGCTCGAAGCTTATGGAGTGATGATCGACATCACCGAGCGCAAGCGCGCCGAGGAGACATCGTCCCGGCTTGCCGCAATCGTCGCCTCGTCCGAGGACGCGATCATCTCGAAGAGCCTGCGCGGCATTGTCACCAGCTGGAACAGCGGCGCCGAGCGGCTGTTCGGCTATACGGCTTCTGAAATGATCGGCGAACCGGTCATCAAGATCATTCCGCCTGAAAACGCCAATGAGGAAGCCGTCATCCTTCGAACGATCCGCAAGGGCCAATCTATCGCGCCTTACGAAACGGTTCGCGTCGACAAGCATGGCCGCACCATCGATGTGTCGGTCGTGGTGTCGCCGATCCGTAACGCCAAGGGCGAGGTGATCGGCGCTTCCACCATCGCCCGCGACGTGACCGAGCGGCACCGGCATGTCGATACGCTGCGCGAAAACGAGGCCCGCTTGCGGCTGGCGCTGCGCAGCGCCAGGGCCGGCGCATGGGACTGCGACCTGCAGAAGCGCGAGCTTCATTGGTCGCCCGAGATGTTCGCGCTCTATGGGCTGGACGCCGCGGCGGGCGTGCCGCCGCGCGGCTGCCTGGTGCGCCAGATCGTGCCATCCCATCGCAAGCGCGCCCGCATGGAATTCGCGAAGGCCATCCTGCAGGGCGGATCCTTCACGCTGGAATTTCCGATCGTCAGGCCCGATGGCTCGGAAATCTGGACCGCGCTGGCAGGCGACGTCATCAAGGACCAGGCCGGGCGCCCGGTGAGCGCGCGTGGCATCGACCAAGATATCACCGAGCGCAAGAACTGGGAGAAGCGCCAGGCGATCCTGTTGCGCGAACTCTCGCACCGGGTAAAGAACACACTCGCCGTCATCCAGTCGGTGGCGCGCCAGACCCTGCGCACCAGCAGCAGCCCCAAGGCCTTCGTCGAAGCCTTCGAGGGCCGCATTTCGAGCTTTGCCGCCTCGCACGCGATCCTGACCGAGACGGACTGGGCGGGCGCCGAACTGCGCAAGGTGATCCGCAGCCAGGTGGCGCCCATGGCCGAGAACTTCGAGGCGCAGGTGCGCATGCGCGGTATGCCTGTTGTGCTGGCAGCCGAGATCGCCACGCAGCTTGGTCTCGTCATGCATGAACTTGCCACCAATGCTGCGAAATACGGCTCGCTGTCAGTGCCTCATGGGCGTGTCGACATCGCGTGGCGCGTAGCGGAGGACGAGCTCTGCCTGCTGTGGCGCGAACGCGGCGGCCCCGCCGTGGAAGGACCGCCCCGCGCGGTCGGCTTCGGCACGGTGCTCATCCAGTCGAGCACGGCGAAGGTCACGCAGCGCTTCGGCCGGCGCGGGCTTAGCTGCAGGCTGGAATTTACGCTGTAGACCGGCCGGCTGCCGGTCCGCTCCGATGCGCCGTTAATGTGAGTGTCTAGCTGTTCTTGTGCTCGGGCAGCGCATCATGCTTGGTGTGCGCGAGATCCTCGAGTTCTTTCTCGGTCATCGAGCGGTACATGTCGCTCGCCGCACCTTTCAGATCCTTGGGCTTGGCTTCTCCGCGCTTTGCCGCCAGCGCCGCGCCGGCCGCTTTCTGTTGGGCTTTCGATGTCGCAGGCATTTGGGGGCCTCCATGTTTGGGGAATTGATCTGAGGCCTTAACTGGAAGCGCAAGCGCAAGGTTCCGCGTCAGGGGCCGGGCGCGGCGCTGCTTTCCGCCGCATCCTCGGCATGGCCATAGGACAGGAACTCGCCGACCGGCGCCAGTGACTCGATGTGGTTGCACAACACCCTGAAGGTGACGAGCAGCGGAACGGCCAGCACGATCCCTGCAATGCCCCAGAGCCAGGCCCAGAA
>JALHRB010000099.1 GCA_022841665.1 Pseudolabrys sp. | reverse complement strand
GCGCCCCGGCCAGCGGCATGGTCGGCCGCGATGACCTCCTCGGGCCGCTCCGGGTTGCCGGCAGGTATCGACGCCGGCGCGGGCGCGCGCGCCGCAGCGCGATCACCCGGCGTTCGAAAGGCCTTCACTAAAAGTGTGCCGCCGATGACGGCGGCCGAAAGACGGCTGAGCAGGCGAAGTGCATCCATTGGCAAGACAACGCCTGCGCCCTGCTTCGGTTGCCCGCAGCGAACAATCCCGGCCATGTTCCGTAAACTTTCCTCGTTCTAGGATCGCCGCGGAAAGGCCGGACATGGCGACAGACAGGATAAGCGACTGGCGATGGGCGTTGCGCATCCTGGCGCCGCTGATCGTTTTTTCGGCCGGAATCGGCGCCATCTCGCTGCTCGTCCTGCATCCGCTGACGGTGGCGTTGTCACAGGCTTTTGTGGCGCTCGCGGGCGAGCCCTTCGCCGGAAATTTCGATCTTGTTCCCTTCCTGCTTTCGCCCGCAGGCATGATGACCGCTCTCGTATTGACGGGATCGGCGATATTCCTCCGCGCGCTCGAATTCGGCGGGTTGACGCTCATCGCATGGGATGGACGATGCGGGCGGCCGCCGTCGCTATTGCGCGGAGCCTACCGGCTGGCTTCGCGATTGCCGTCCCTGCTTGCGCTGACGGGCATCGCGTTTGCCGCCGGAGGCATCCTCTTGATACCCGTCGGCGCGGCGGCCTGGATCGCTAAAACGCTCTGGCTTGGTGGCGGGGACATCTATTTTTATGTCACGACGCGGCCGCCCGAATTCTTTTACGCTGCGGCGCTGGCAGGTACGGCGGCGACGCTTGCGCTGGCGGCGGGATTGATGCTCGCATTACGCTGGTTCCTTGCCGTTCCTTTTGCTGTCATCGGCGACTGCGGTGCCGTGGAAGCGTTGCGGCGCTCGGCCGCGGCGACGCGGGGCAGGCGTTTGAAACTGCTCGCGCGGCTGGCGGTCATCGGGGCCGCCGTGTTTGCCGTTGCGGCGCTGGCGTCCTTCGCCTTCACGGCGCTGTTCGACGCGCTGTTCAATCCGGCGCATCCCATGCGCGCCGGAGCGCGGTCCCTGCTGATCCTGGCGATTGCCGCGGGAATATTGACGACGCTGACAGCCGGACTGGCGCGGGCGGCTTTCGCCGTGGTGGGGGCCGGACTTTATGCCGATGCCGGAACGGAAGAGCGGTTTTCGGAGATCGCGCCCGAAGGAGCGGAGCGCGGGTTCTGGGTCGTCTGCAGCGTGCTGGCCTTCGTTGCTGCGGCGCAGATCGTCTGGGCGTTCGAAGAGTTCGATATCGACGGACCGCTCTACGTGACCGCGCATCGCGCGGGATCGTCGGCGGCGCCGGAAAACACGCTGCCGGCGCTAGAGCGTGCGATCGCGGATGGCGCTGACTTCGCCGAGATCGATGTGCAGGAGACGAGCGACGGGCACGTCATTGTCGTGCACGACACCGATTTCCGCCGCGTGGCCGGTGTGGCGCGGCCTGTGTGGGAGATGACTCTCGATGAGGTGCGCCAGCTCGACGCCGGTTCATGGTTCGGCCCGGAGTTCCGCGGTACGAAGATTCCCGAACTTGGCGAATTCGCGCGGGCTGCGAAAGGGCGCATAGGCCTGAATGTCGAAGTGAAGAACAATGGCCACGGGCAGGACCTCGCCGCACGGACGATCAGAATCCTGCGCGACGAGGGCGTCTTGAGCGATTCCGTCATTACATCACTGGATCTGGGGCTGCTGGCGCAGGTACGGAAGCTCGATTCCGACATAAAGACCGGATTCATTGCCTCGACGGGTCTCGGCAACATGCTGACGGTGGATGTCGATTTCTATTCGCTGGCGATCCGCATCGCGACCCCTGCGGCGATCCGGCGGATCGCCGATACCGACCGCACGGTTCATGTCTGGGGGGCAGGAAACGAGACGGCCAT
>JALHRB010000098.1 GCA_022841665.1 Pseudolabrys sp. | reverse complement strand
GCATCCCGTTCGAGAAACAGCGGCACGTGTTCTTTTCCGAGATCCTGACCGACGAAGAGATGGGCGAGTTCGGCAACATGACGCTGCCGCGCATGGTGGTGGTGACCGCTAATCCGATGGCGTTTCTCGCCACGGTCGACGACCGGGAGCTATACGCGCCGTGGGATACGCTGGAGACGCTGATCAAGCGGCTCGCGCCTTATGAGCGGATGGGCTGGGAACTCTGCGACGGCAGCCCCGCCCCTCGCGATTCAAACGATCTCTAGAGGATCATTTCGGACATGCTACTTATTCGTTGCCCCTATTGCGAGGAAGAGCGCCCGGAACTCGAGTTCCGCCATGCCGGCGAGGCGCATATCGCGCGTGCACCCGATCTGGCGGGCGAGAGCGACGAGGATTTCGAAAAGTTCTTCTTCATCCGCTCCAATCCCAAGGGGCTGATCTTCGAGCGCTGGCGGCACGTGCATGGCTGCGCGCGCTTCTTCAACGCGGCGCGCGACACGGTCACCGACAAGTTCGTGACCACCTACAAGGCCGGCGAGCCGAAGCCGGACATCGTCGCGGTCGCCAACGATGCCGGTCCAGCAGCCTGGGCCAACCGGCCTCCCGCGCAACTCAACGATCCAGCCAAGAGCAAGCCCCGCACATGAGCGCGAAACCATCCTTCCGCGTCGCCGGTGCCGGCCGCCTGACGCCGGCCAAGACCGCGCGGTTTTCCTTCGACGGGCAGAGCTATTCCGGCCTGCAGGGCGACACGCTGGCGTCCGCGCTGCTCGCCAACGGCGTGCATCTGGTCGGGCGGTCATTCAAGTATCACCGCCCGCGCGGCATATTGTCGGCCGGCGCCGAGGAACCGAACGCGCTGGTGACGGTCGAACGCGACGCCGCGCGCAAGACGCCGAACGTGCGGGCAACCGTGCAGGAACTCTATGACGGCCTGTCGGCCATCTCGCAGAACCGCTGGCCGTCGCTCGCCTTCGATGTCGGCGCGGTCAACAGCCTGGCGTCGCCGCTGTTTGCGGCCGGCTTCTACTACAAGACCTTCATGTGGCCGAAAGCGGCGTGGAAATCGGTCTATGAGCCAAACATCCGTGCTGCGGCGGGCCTCGGCGTGTCGCCAGACCAGCCGGATCCGGATCACTACTCCTCGCGCTTCGAGCACTGCGAGGTTCTCGTGCTGGGCGGCGGCGCGGCGGGCATCGCTGCGGCTCTTGCCGCGGCGGCCAGCGGCGTGCGGGTCATCCTCGCCGATGAGCAGCCGGAATTCGGCGGCAGCCTGCGCTTCGAAACGGGCGCGCGCATCGAAGGGCAGGACGGCTGGGCCTGGGCGCAGGGCGCGATCGCGCAGCTTTCCGCCATGCCAAACGTGCGGCTCCTGCCGCGCACGACGGCCTTCGGCTATTACGCGCAGAATTTCGTCGGCCTTGTCGAGCGGGTGACCGAACACATGTCCAAGCCCGACAAGGGCCTGCCGCGCGAGCGTCTGTGGCAAGTGCGCGCTGCGCGCGTCGTGCTCGCCACCGGCTCCATCGAGCGCCACATGGTGTTTGCCGACAATGATCGGCCGGGCGTGATGCTGGCGTCCGCCGCGCGGACCTATCTGAACCACTATGGCGTCGTCGTCGGCCGCAATGTCGGCGTCTATACGGCCAATGATTCCGCCTATGCTGCCGCGATCGACCTGAAGAAGGCAGGCGTCGCCATCGCCGGGATCGTCGATCTGCGCGACAACCCGTCGGGGGCGGTCGTCGACGAGGCGCGCGCGCTCGGCATCGAGGTCAATCACGGCCGCGCCGTGATCCGCACCGGCGGATCGCTCCGGGTGTCCTCCATGACCATCCAGTCGAAGAGCGGCGGCGCGGAACGCACCATCCCGATCGACGCGCTGCTCGTCTCGTCGGGGTGGACGCCCTCGGTCCATCTCTTCTCGCAGTCGCGCGGCAAGGTGGCCTTCGATGACGCC
>JALHRB010000097.1 GCA_022841665.1 Pseudolabrys sp. | reverse complement strand
GCACAGCCCCACGTCGAGACGCGAGGGATCGCGCCGGATGTGCCGGCACGCCCCGCACGTGTTGATGGCGAGCGGCTCGCTCATGTTGCGGCTCCTGGGTAAGCGTTCTCGTTGCCGGGTGCGTCGATCGCGCCGTGCGGTGCATCGGCCCACGATGCGCACCCGTCGCTGCCGTAGGTGTATTGGCGCGGCATCGTGGGGCAGAGGCACATTGCCTGCACCCCGACGCGCGCGCTCTTCGCGATCATCTCGCTCCAGTAGCGGCAGCTCTTGCAGGTAGGGCGAGCGCCGCTCATGCCGCACCGCCTTCCAGGCGCTTGCGAGCGCGCGCCACGTGCATGCGGTAATTGCGCTCGACCGTCGCGCCCAGGTTCTTCGCCACCGGGCTGTTGGCGGCGTCGATCTCCACCAATGCTTCGGTGTCGGCGGCCTGCTCCAGCAGATCGCCGACGTCCTTGAGCCATTGGGCGGTATCGGGCTTGCCGTTCGCTCCCTTCATCACGATCACGGTCATGTCGTCGTCGCCGTCGTCGTCGGCATCACCGGACGCGGCTGCGCGCTGCATCTTGTCGGCTTCGCGCTCGGCGGCATCATCGGACACAGGGTCGTCGGCAGACGAAGCGCCAGGAGAGGCCGCCTCGTCTGCCGAGCCAGCATCGGTCACATGATCGCCTCCGTGCTGGGTTGCCGCGGTCTCCCTTGCCGCCGCGGCGTCGGCGTGCTCGATGAAGCCTTCGCGCGTCGGCTTCGTGTCCGGAACGTCGCTGAAGCCGGACGCCTCGTCGTCGCTGTGGATCACTCGCTCGAGATCGTCCGCCTCGCGATCGGTGGACTTCGGCAGGATCTTCGACAGGCGACGCAGCACGGTCTTCTTCGCCATCTCGTCCCACCAATTCGCCCAGGCCGGCGAGTTCGGCGCGCGGCTGGACTTGCGCACCTTCTCCACGTCGTCGCGGCTCATGACGTCGCGATAGCGCGCGCCGTCCTTCGTGATCGCGATGGCGTAGACGGCAACCGCCTTTCCGGCGTCGCCGCCCAGGAACGGCACGTGATCGATGCGCGGGTCGTCGCCGAGCTGATAGCGGAAGTGGTCGCGCTCACGCGCGACATGCGCCGAGATCGTCGCGAGGTCTCCCGAGTTCCGGACGACCTTCAGCAACCCCTGATACATCGGCTGGTATTGGACCTGCTCCCTGTAGACGACCAGCACCGCCTCGCGCGCGTCCGGCATCAGACCATCGGCGGCCGACTTGTGGCAGGCCAGGAAGAGCGAGCGGCGATCGGCCTTAAGCAGATCGGGGTTCATCGCGACGGCGGTGAGCACCACGCGCTTGAACTTCTCCACGCTCACGTGCGCCGGCAGCATGCGCGCCAGCTCGGAGGACTGAAGCTCAAGCGACGTGCGGAACTGGTCGATCGGACGCAGCTGGCGGTTCTCGACGTGGGCAACGGTGGTCTTCGACATGATGGCGTCTCCTCTCAGCGAACGGATGCGGTGGACTGCTCTTCGATCACGCAACCATCGACGGCGCGCACCCCGGCGCGGATCGCGAGGTTGAGTGCCTTCTGGATGCTGTCCGGCGAGATGTACGGCCGCAGCTTCTCCAGATCGACCTTGGCCGGGTCGGTGACGCGGCCGACCCATTGCGTGCGCAGCGACGCCACGGACCCCATGTCGCCGCGCGTGCGCGACAGCGTGGCGGGCTTCGCCGTCTCGGCCTCGCGGTCCAGGCGCTCGGCTTCGGCGGCGCTCGCCGCGGCTTTCTCGCGCGCCTGCTGCGCCTCTTCGTCCATGCGCGCGCGCTGCAACGCACGGGCTTCGCGCTCGCGCTGCGCTGCCGCCTCGCGCTCACGCTGCGCGGCCTCTTCGCGCTCGCGGCGTGCGCGCGCTTCCTTCTCGCGCAGGTACGTGGTCAGCGGACTTTCGACCTTGCGGCGCAGCGCCTCCAGCTTGTCGATCAGCTCGGCCTTGAAGAACCC
>JALHRB010000096.1 GCA_022841665.1 Pseudolabrys sp. | reverse complement strand
AATCTTGACCTGTTCATCGAATGGATGCCGCAGCGCGATCTCGCCATGCGCATCAGCGAACAGACGCGCCTGCGCTGGGAGCGCGTCCGCGAGAACCTGCTCGGAATGACGGAAGACTATCCCCGCGCCGTCATTCTTCGCGACACCCATGCGGAAAACCTGCTCTGGCTGCCACAGCGCGAAGGCCTTGCCCGCGTCGGCCTGCTCGACTTCCAGGATGCCGTCGTCGGCTGGGGCGAATGGGACATGTCGATGCTGCTGCACGACGCGCGACGCGACGTCTCGCCCGCAGCGCGCGAAGCGGCAAGCCGCGCCTATCTCGATGGCATGGGCGCGACGCGCGCCGCTTATGACGAACGCCTCGCCGTGCTGGGGGCGATGAATGTCATGCGCATCATGGGAATCTTCGCGCGCCTCGTCACACGCGACAAGAAACCCCGCTATGACGAATTCCAGCCCCGCCTGCGCGGCCTGCTGAACGACACGCTGGGCCATCCGGCACTTTCGGAAGCGCGCGACTTCGTCACCGCTGTCGCGCCGCACCTGCTGGTCGCCGCATGACGATCACGACCGCCATGCTGCTTGCCGCCGGCCTCGGCACGCGCATGAAGCCGCTGACCGACACGCGCCCCAAGCCGCTGATCGAAGTGGCAGGGCGCACCCTCATCGATCGCGTCCTCGACAAGCTGGCGACGCAGGGCGTCACGCGCGCCATCGTCAACGTGCACTATTTCCCGGACATGCTGGCCGCACACGTAACGCAGCGCACCGACATCGAGATCATCATCTCCGACGAGCGCGAGGAAGTTCTGGAGACCGGTGGCGGCGTGATCAAGGCGCTGCCGTTGCTGGGCGATGATCCCTTCTTCGTCATCAACACCGATGTCACCTGGGCGACCGCCGGCGACTCGACCTTCAGCGACATGGCTGCCGCCTACGATCCTGCGCGGATGGACGCCCTGCTCCTGCTGGCGCCGATGGAGAACACGCTCGGCTTCCGCGGTCCCGGCGATTTCTACCTCGCATCCGACGGCCAGGTCGAACGGCGCGGCGAACGCGCTACAGCCCCTTATGTCTTCGCCGGCACGCACATCACGCGCGCCGACCTTCTGCGCAGCTACGAAGCAACGCGCTTCTCTGCCAACATCTACTGGAACGCATTCGCATCGCGCGGACGTCTCTTCGGCACAGTCATGAGCCCCTTCTGGATGCATGTCGGCGATCCGGCGGGGCGCGACGAGGCCGAGGCGAGACTCAATCTCATGGGACCAGGGGCGTGAGCGCCGCCTCGCTTTTTGCCGGCGGGCAAAAGGTCTTCACCCTTCCGCCGTCATCCGCCTTTCTGGATGAACTTGCACGCGGCCTCGTCGCCGCGACCGGCGCGCGTGACAATCCCGAGATCCTCGCAGACGCCCTGATCTTCACGCCCAACCAGCGTGCGGCGCGCGGGCTCGCCCTGTCGCTCTACCATGCGATGGACGACACGCTGCTCACCCCGGAAATCCGTCCGCTCGGGGACATCGAGGAAGAGGACGGCCTTGCAGCTTTCGGCCCCGACGCGCTCGACCTGCCGCCTGCGCTCTCGCCCGCACAGCGCCGCGGTGCGCTTGCGCGCCTGATTCAGGCATGGCGCATGAAGGTGGATGGCGAGAGCCTGCCGCCAACCTCACTGCTCGCCGCCGCCGATGAACTCGGCGCGCTGATTGACCAGGCCTCCATGGTCGGTGGCGTCGACTGGACGAAACTGGAATCGCTGGCCGGTGAGCTCGCGCCGCAACTTGCCCAGCACTGGCAGGTCTCTGCCGACTTCCTCGACATCGTCATGAAGGCATGGCCGCAGCACCTTCATGAGACCGGCTATTCCGATCCACAGGTCCGCCGGCTTGGCGCCGCCAATGCGCTTGCCGCCCGCTGGGCGCGCAATCCGCCAGAGCATCCCGTTGTCATCGCCGGCTCGACAGGCGCTGGCGCTGCAACCCGCCTCCTGATGCAGGCGGTCCTGAAACTGCCGAAGGGGCTCATCGTCTTTCCGGGCGTTGATCCGGATCTTGACGACGCCGGCTGGGCCAATGTCGCCGATGCAGC
>JALHRB010000095.1:347-2139 GCA_022841665.1 Pseudolabrys sp. | reverse complement strand
ACGGATTCCCCGATGCCAAGCCTTGAGCGCGGACGGCCCGGACAGGGGCCCAGCCTTGCGCCTTCCCAGCGCCATTTCATCGTCCACGGCCACAGGCTGGAGGCGCCGCGCGCCACGCCTGGCCTGAACGTCGTCGCGACGCCGATCGGCAATCTCGGGGACATATCGCTGCGTGCGCTGGAAGTGCTGGCGGGGGCCGACGCCATCCTTGCCGAAGACAGCAGGGTGACGCGCAAGCTGCTGACGCATTACGGAATCTCGCGCCCGGTGCTGCCCTATCACGAGCACAACGCGCAGGAGATGCGGCCGAAGATTCTCGCGCGGCTGGAGGCCGGGGAGGCGCTGGCGCTCGTCTCCGACGCCGGAACGCCGCTGGTCTCCGACCCCGGCTACAAGCTGGTGCGCGATGTTGTGGAGAACGGCTTCGCGGTGACGGCGCTGCCGGGCGCCTCCGCCGTGCTGACAGGACTCGTGGTCGCCGGACTGCCGACGGACCGATTCTTTTTCGAAGGCTTCCTGCCGCCGAAAAGCGCGGGACGCAGCGCGCGCGCCGAGGCGCTGAAGTCCATACCGGCGACACTTGTCGTGTTCGAGACGGGGCCGCGGCTCGGCGCGAGCCTTGCCGATCTTGCCCGCGTGCTGGGGCCGCGCCCGGCCGCCGTGGCGCGCGAACTGACCAAGAAATTCGAGGAGGTGCGGCGCGGCACGCTCGACGAGCTTGCGGCGCATTACGCCGACGAGGCCAACGAGCCGCGGGGCGAGATCGTTGTGCTGATCGCGCCGCCCGGGGAGGAAGCCGCCGCGACCCTTGAGGACATCGATGCCGCGCTGAAGCTTGCAATGAAGACGGCGTCGCTGAAGGACGCCGTCGCCGACGTCGCCAAGGCGAGCGGCGCGCCGAAGCGCGAGGTCTATGCGCGGGCGCTGGCGCTGGCGAAGGCCGACGGCGCATGACGGCGCTGTCCCGCCGCGCCGCCTACGGGCTCGGCCATCGCGCCGAGACGTTTGCCGCGCTGTGGCTGCGCTGCAAGGGCTATAAAATTCTCGCGCGGCGCTACAAGACGCCGGTCGGCGAGATCGACCTTGTCGCGCGGCGCGGGAAGTTCATCGCCTTTGTCGAGGTCAAGGCGCGGCCGACGCTGGACGCCGCTGCCGAGAGCATCCGCCACACCCAGCGGGCGCGGATCATCCGCGGCGCGGAGGCCTTCCTCTCCCGCCACCCGCATTACGTAAACCATTTTCTGCGGTTCGACGCGATCCTCATTGCGCCGGGCCGCCTGCCGCGCCATCTGATAGCGGCCTTCGACGCGAGCTGAACTCCAGGACATGTCATGACATTGAATGTCGCCGTGCAGATGGACCCGATCGACCGCATCAATATCGCGGGCGATTCAACCTTCGCCCTTCTTCTGGAAGCGCAGAAGCGCGGGCATAAACTGTCCTATTACACCCCGGAGCGGCTGGCGCTCGTCGGCGGCAAGGCGTTCACGACGGCGCAGCCGCTGAAAGTGCAGGACATCGCGGGCGATCATTTCACGCTCGGCGAGGCAAAGCGCACGGAGCTTTCGGCCTTCGACGTCATCCTGCTGCGGCAGGACCCGCCCTTCGATCTCGCCTATGTCACGACGACGCATATCCTTGAGCGTGTGCATCCGAAGACCCTCGTCGTCAACAATCCGGCCTCGGTGCGCAACGCGCCGGAGAAAATCCTCGTTACCGAATTTCCGGACCTCATGCCGCCGACGCTGGTCACCCGCGACAGGAGCGAGATCCAGCTGTTCCGGAAAGAGCA
>JALHRB010000095.1:0-337 GCA_022841665.1 Pseudolabrys sp. | reverse complement strand
AGCCGGAAGACCAGAATTTCGGCTCGCTGTTCGACATTTTCACGACGACATGGCGCGAGCCCTGGGTGATCCAGAAATTCCTGCCGGAGGTCGCCAAGGGCGACAAGCGCATCATCCTTGTCGACGGCATTTACGCGGGCGCGGTGAACCGTGTTCCCGCCGCCGACGATCTGCGTTCCAACATGGTGCGCGGCGGTCGCGCCGAGCAGGCGGATCTGACGCCGCGCGAGAAGGAAATCTGCACGCGGATCGGCCCGACGCTGAAAAAGCTCGGGCTGCTCTTCGTCGGCATCGACGTGATCGGGGATTACCTCACCGAGATCAATGTCACCTCGCC
>JALHRB010000094.1 GCA_022841665.1 Pseudolabrys sp. | reverse complement strand
TTGAATCCGCCGTCGCCGGTCAGCGCGACAACCCGACGCTTGGGTCCGGCGCCGAGTTGCGCGCCAATGCCGCCAGGGACGCCATAGCCGATCGACGCAAAACCTCGGTCGGGCAGGAAGTGGCGACCGGCCGCTTTAGTGTCGAACATCAGGCCGCCCCAGTGGCCGGCGAAACCACCGTCAGCGACAAGGATGCCGTCGGCCGGCATGACGCCGTTGAGTTCGTGCATGAGGCGACCGACGTTGATCGGCACTTCCTTGGATTCGAGCCGATCGGCAGCGCCACGGCGCCACTCCGCCATCCGCTTTGGCAACTCCGCGAGATATCCCGCGCGGCGGGCGGCGGCCACCTTGCCGGCCCCCAGTGCTGAAGCGAGATCGTTGAGCGACAGCCGTGCATCTCCCGCAAGTGCAATCGACGTACGCGTCGTGCGGCCGATCTCCTCCGGGCATATCTCGACGTGGATGATCGGCTTGTCCGCAGGGATCAGCGAGAAGCGCTTGGTCGCGATTTCGCCGAGCTTGCAGCCGACGACCAGCAGGCAATCCGACGTCGCAATGAGTTCGTTGGCAATACGATCGTAGCGCCCGAACAGCCCCGCCGAATGCGGATGTGAGCACGCAATCGCGCCTTTGCCGGACATCGTGTGCGCGACCGGAATGCCATACGCTTCCGAGAAGCTCTGCAGCGCCGCGTACGCTTCCGAGATGTGAATGCCGCCACCGGCGAGGATCAGCGGCCGCTCGGCACGCGCGAGCATGGCGGCTGCTTTCTCGACGTCCGAGCCATCGGGGCGCGTGCGGCGCGCTTGCGCCTTCAGCGTCGCCTCGTCGACCCAGAAATCGCCGGCGTCGAAATTGAACTCGCCGTGCGCGACGTCCTCCGGGACGTTGATCAAGACGGGGCCGGGCCGGCCACTCGTCGCGACGGCGAAGGCGCGGCGTACGTGCTCGGGAATGCGCCGCGTGACCTCGGCGCGGATCACCTCCTTGACTGCGGGGCGCAGGATTTCGAGCTGGCGCGCCTCCTGCGTCATGTTCTTGGTCGCGTGCTCGCGATTGGCGTCGCCGGTGATGACGATCATCGGCAGGCCCGCGTTGAGGCTCTCGACAAGTCCCGTGACGAGATTGGTGGCGCCCGGGCCGAGCGTGCCGTCGACGACACCTGGCTTGTTGGTCACCTTGGCGTAGGCGTCAGCGGCGAAGGCGCCATTGCGCTCGTCATTGATAAGCTGGTGCTGGAGGCCGAGCGCGCGGCAGGCTTCGTAGAAGGGTAGGAGCTGGAAGCCGCCCATTCCGAACATCGGACCGACGCCGCTGAGCTTCAGCATTTCGGCTAGCGCCTGGCCGCCGGTCATCCGGCGCGTCGAGTTGGCGAGCGGAGCGGTCATCGGAATGCCTTTCGCGAGGGTGGATTTGATACGGTATCGCAGACGCGGGCGCGCCTTGTCGACCGTGAGCTATTTTGCGGTGCGAAGAATTCTCATGTCGAAGCGCGTTGAGCGGCCGCCAGCATGGCGTCGCAGAACGCGATCGCCGATTGCCCGATCCGGCCGCCATGACGGACCGCGGTGGCGTTGACCGCGCTGACGAACCCGTCGTGATAGGTCGACAGGCCGTCACCGATACGGGCGGAGAACGCCGACACGCAGGCGCCGGCGATGCCGCGCGCATCGAGCGCCGGCAGACGGGAGACCCCGGCGCCATCGATGCCCCAGCCGGCGTCGTTGTAGACGGCGGCGAACACCGGGACTTTGATCGCGGTCTCGGGGCGGCCGCCGAGCAGGCCGCCGTGTGATGCGGTGACGATGACGCGGCCGGCGTCGGCTGGCGTCACAAGGCTCGCCGAGTCGATCACGATGACCTTGGCGCCGGCAATGCTCGCCGACGCGACTTCGTTGCGCGCTTCATCTGACTTGGGGGGCGGCGGCGAGGGCGCGAGCGGTGCTGCGGCCAGGCGGTCGAGCGCGGTGCGGCACGCCATGCCCGGTGCCAAACCGAGTGCGGCCGCCGGCGCATTCACGATCGACAGCATTCCCTGCGCCGCGCCGTGCTGCCCGTCGCCGATCCGCGCCGACGTATGCGAGACCGCCGCCGCCGGCACGCCGAGGCTGGCGAGCAGATCGAGCCCGGCGATCCCCGCCTGCTCGCGGCCGATGCCGGCGTCGTTGAGAATGATGGCCGAGACGCCCTTTGCCGCCGCGTAGGCTGCCGCGTAGAG
>JALHRB010000093.1 GCA_022841665.1 Pseudolabrys sp. | reverse complement strand
ACGATAGCACGAGCGTCAGCTTCTTGGCCGCGCGCGTGATGCCGGTATAGAGCCAGCGCGCGCGGCTGTCCTGGAACGCGAAGGATTCGTCGAACAGCACCACGTCGTCCCATTGCGAACCTTGCGCCTTGTGCACGGTCAGCACATAGCCGTAATCGAATTCGTCATAGGCCTTGCGCTGCGGCCATTCGAAATCCTCGATGCCGCCGAGGAAGCATTCCTTGCGCACCGACACTTTCTTGGCGCGGGTGCCGAGCAGGCCGCCGAAATTCTCCTCGTCCGGCGCGATCCGCATCTTGAGGATGCCGCTGCGGCCGGCGCTGCGTTCCTTCACCGTCCACAGCCCGCCGTTGAACAAACCCTTCTTGCGGTTGTTGCGCAGGCAGACCAGCTTGTCGCCGGCGACCGGCAAGGCTTCGTCGATGCCGCGGCGCTGGCGCATGCGCTCGTTATAGGCGCGGCGCGTGTTGTTGCGCCCGACCAGCACCTGGTCGGCGTCCAGCACGCGCTGGGGATCGAGCGCGGCCTTCGCGACGATCTGGGTTTCGCCGTAAACGCCGGCCGCGATGGGACGGCCTTCGCGGATGTCCATCGACAGCCGCACGATCGGATCGTCCTGCGCCTGGCGGTGCACTTCGGTCAGCATGGCGTCGGGTTCCGCCTCGGTGAAGAAGCCGCCGCCCTGGATCGGCGGCAATTGCGCGGGGTCGCCCAGCACCAGCAGCGGAATGCCGAAGGAGAGCAGATCGCGGCCGAGTTCGGCGTCCACCATCGAGCACTCGTCGATGATGATGAGTTTCGCTTTCGAGGCCGGCGCGTCGTCCCACAATTCGAAGCTCGGAATCTCCTCGTCGCTCTCGCGCGTCTTGTAGATCAGGCTGTGGATGGTGGAGGCGTTGTAGCAGCCCTTGCTGCGCATCACCTGCGCCGCCTTGCCGGTAAAGGCCGCGAACAGCACCTTTCCGTCGGCCTCGTCGGCGATGTGTTTGGCCAGCGTGGTCTTGCCGGTGCCGGCATAGCCGAACAGCCGGAACACCTGGTTGGCGTGCTCGCCCGGCTTGTCATCGAGCCATTGCGCGACGGCTTTCAGGGCGGATTGCTGGTGCGGCGAAAAGGCGGGCATGACGGCTCGGGAATCGGGGTGCCCAAGTCCTAGTGGGTTTCGGCAGGGCTTGCACCGGTCCATTCGCGTTAGGAAATAAATCACATAAACGTGACTGGCGTCTGGCAAGAAAAGGACTAAATTCCTTTTATCCCGCTCGGCGAGGGGCGTCAACCGGTGACGCCGTCTGACGGAGCGGGATGCGGCGCCCTGCGCGCGCGGCCTCGTCAGCCGCGCTCCCGGGTGGCCCCGGGGCTCCGCCCCTCCGGTACTACGGCCGGGGCGCAAGGAGCTTGCTTAAGGCGCGGCGGCGCGAATGCCGCTGCGGGAAGCGCGGCCCGGGGTTGGTGGGGATCAGACCTGCGCTGGCGGGCCCCATCAGAACGCCGCGGCGGAGCGCCGCGAGGCGAGCGCGCAGCGTCATTGCGCGCGTCGCGCCTCGAAAGGCGTGACACAGGCTGGTGCGCTTCGCGGCGCTCCGCCACCCCTCGGCGTTCGGCCGGGGGACAGACCATGCAAAGCCCGGGCGTAACGCGCCGCGGGGAGGATGAGTCATGTCATGTTTTTGCATTGTCATGCGCGGGATTGGCCCGCGCATTCCGACAAGTCGGGCAGGGCGCGTCCCTCAGCGGCATGGCGGGGACAAGTTCGCCCATGACAATGGCAAGAAAAATCGCCGGGCGTTTGCCCGGCGATTGTCGTGTCCGAAATGACGCCGCGGTCAGGCGGCGTTGATGAAGCGCTGGTCGATGTCGGCGCCCGCCGCCTGTGCGTTGCCGCGGCTCTGCAGGGTGGCGATTTCGCGCAGC
This sequence comes from Pseudolabrys sp., assembly GCA_022841665.1. GTDB lineage: Bacteria > Pseudomonadota > Alphaproteobacteria > Rhizobiales > Xanthobacteraceae > Pseudolabrys. The sequence goes on along the minus strand of JALHRB010000093.1, from coordinate 373 downwards.
AGCCGGGCGAGGTCGCGGCGGCCGGTTTCCAGCGCGCCTTCCGCCATCGCCCGTTCGGCGCGTTCGCGCTGCACGGCGGCGGAGAGTTCCTCGATCTGCTTTTCGGCGGCGTAGCTGTTGGACTGCAACTCGCTTTCCAGCCGCGACACGCGGTCGGTGAGCATGGCGATGCGTTCCTCGGCGCGGCTGAGTGCGGTCTCGCGGGTCTTCACCGCCTTGGCGAGCGCTGCGGCGCGTTCGTTCAGCGCGGTGCGCGCCTGCTCGGCGTCGTTGAGTTCCGCATTGCGCTGCGCGTCCGCGTTCTGCATCTCGCTCAGCCGGGCCTCCAGCGCGTTGCGCGTGAGGTTGGCCTCGATGGCGCGGCGCTCGAAGG
>JALHRB010000092.1 GCA_022841665.1 Pseudolabrys sp. | reverse complement strand
GAGGAGCGCCGCCGCTATCTCAATGCGCGCGAGACCATCGACAAGTTGCTGGAATGGCGCAGCGTGCCGGTGATCAACGAGAACGACACCGTCGCCACCACCGAAATCCGCTACGGCGATAACGATCGCCTCGGCGCGCGCGTCGCCACCATGATGAGCGCCGACCTGCTGGTGCTGCTGTCCGATATCGACGGCCTGTATGACGCGCCGCCTGGCGAGGGCCGCCAGGTCAATCTCATTCCCGTGGTCGAGCGCATCACGCCGCAGATCGAAGGCGTCGCCGGCGCCTCCGGCTCGGAATTGTCGCGCGGCGGCATGCAGACCAAGATCGAGGCCGGCAAGATCGCAACGTCCGCCGGCACGCATATGGTGATCGCCTCCGGCAAGACCGAGCATCCGCTGCGCGCGATCATCGCGGGCGGACGCTGTACTTGGTTTCTCACGCCGGCCAATCCCGTCACCGCGCGCAAGAAATGGATCGCGGGCTCGCTCGAGCCGAAGGGCACGCTCTATATCGACGCCGGCGCGGTGGCAGCGCTCAAGCGCGGCGCCAGCCTGCTGCCGGCCGGCATCAAACGCGTGAGCGGCGAATTCGACCGCGGCGATGCGGTGATCATCCGCGACATGGACGGCGCGGAAGTCGGGCGCGGCCTCGTCGCCTATGACGCCACTGACGCCGGCAAGGTGATCGGCCTGTCGTCGGCGGACGTGAAAAACATTCTCGGATTCGAGGGCCGCGCCGAGATTGTCCACAGGGACGATCTTGTGATGGGCGGCGCCTAGCGCCGCGCTTGGCTGTTGCGACCTCGTCACGTTGCAAATCTGCCGCGCGCTTTCGATCAATTGTGGCGGGATTCCATGATACCGCTGCATCCGGTCGCACGCGCGTAAACTCGTTGCCGGTGGGGTGGCGTATGGGGGTCGCTGGAAGACCGGTCGCCCACCGGCCGGAGTAGAGTTGCGTAGAGTGAAGACGGACGATCGGACTTGCCGTTGTGACGGTCGCTGATTCCCTCTCGACCCGCTCACAGCAAGTTGACACGCTGGCGCGCGATCTCTCGTCCGGTACGCCACCACCACCTGTTGCGACGCGGCATCGCATTGCACGCAAGACCGCGGCGTTATTGCGGAAAATTTAGCGCGACCATTGTCGGCAATTTGCCCTTGCCCGTTTACGCGGGCTTTGCGCGCGCCTGTCATCTTCCCGCCAAACTGAAATGGCAGGTTTTCGTTCCTCGAAGAAAATCTGCGGGTGGCAAGCCAACGACGTGGAGACAACGTCCATGCAAACGCGGTCACACAAGTTCCTGAATTATGTTCGCTCCCGTCCGGTCGCGCCCTGCGCGCAATGCGGCAAGATGCTGTTCGCACCGGAATGGTCGGAATATATCGACCGCCGCCGGGCCCGCCATCTGTGGACATGCACGGCTTGCGATTATGATTTCGAAACTCTGGTGGTGTTTCCCGCCGAAGCGGGGCAGCGCGGCGACGAAGCGGCGTGAGCGCTAGCGCACCGGAAAATCGAAATAGCTGTCGGGAAACGGCTCCTTCGCCAGCGTGAAATGCCACCATTCCTTGCTGTGCGGCAGGAAGCCGCGCTTGCGCATCGCCGCGCTGAGGGTTCTGCGGTTGGCCTGCGCATCGGCGCTCACGCTCCTGTCGGAGGGCCATGACCGCGCCGAAAAGAAGTCGAACGGCGTGCCCAGGTCGATCTCTTTCCTGTCGGCCAGCGTCACCAATGTGAGATCGACGGTCGAGCCGCGCGAATGGCCAGAGCGCGTGGCGAGATAGCCGTCGCGGAACAGGTTGCGCTTGTCGAGCTCGGGATAGAAATCCTTCTTCGTTCTGGTGTCGTCGATCGCTTTCGCCCAGCGCGCAAAATGCGCCACCGCCCGCGCCGGCCGGTAGCAATCGAACACCTTCAGCCCGTATCCCTTCGGCGCGAGATCGCGCTGCACGTGTGCCAGCGCCTCGGCCGCCTGCCGGGTCAGATAGCAGACCGGTTTTTCATAGCCGTCGATCTTCGCGCCGACGAAATTGGCGGTGCCGAGATAGCGCAGGTCCACGACCAGATCGGGGATGAGAGCCTGGAGGTCGACGAAGCCGGGATGCGGGGACATGGCGGACGCGGGGATTGGAGTAAGCATGAGCGCGGCGGCGAAGAGGCGGGCGGCGTGAGACATGAGGCAGCCAGGGGCTTCCGTGGCGAAGGTCGCAGGCAGCATAGGTGATTTGGCTGCAAGGCCAGCCGTTAACGTGCCCACCCGGCCGTATACTAAGAAATAACGCGATTTTGCGGGCAACTCGCCGCCGTCCGCCCTACATGCTAGAAGCCCGAAAACGAGCCCTTATTGACGCCAGACCATGACCGCGCCGCTGAAACCCATCTCCTCGCTTGAGGATCTCGACGCCCTGATGCGCGAGATCGGCCGCCGCGCGCGCTTAGCCGCGCGCAAGCTGGCGCTGGCCC
>JALHRB010000091.1 GCA_022841665.1 Pseudolabrys sp. | reverse complement strand
ACGACGGGCGGTGATCCATGGGCGGCACCGGCGTCATCGACCAATTCCTGGAGGTCTTCACCCGCTATATCGATAGCGGCTTTGGCCTGCTCGGCGGCGAGGTGGCGTTCATCGCCACGACGCTGATCGTCATCGACGTGACCTTGGCCGCACTGTTTTGGAGTTGGGGCGCCGACGACGACATCATGGCGCGCCTGGTCAAGAAGACGCTGTTCGTCGGCGTCTTCGCCTACATCATCGGCAACTGGAATAGCCTCGCGCGCATCGTGTTCGAGAGCTTCGCGGGGCTGGGCCTGAAAGCGTCAGGCACCGGATTCACCATCGAGGATCTCATGCGGCCCGGCCGCGTTGCGCAGACCGGCCTCGACGCCGGCCGCCCGCTGCTCGATTCCATCTCCAACCTGATGGGCTGGATCGCCTTCTTCGAGAATTTCATCCAGATCGCCTGCCTGTTGTTCGCCTGGGCGCTGGTGCTGCTCGCCTTCTTCATTCTCGCCGTCCAGCTCTTCGTCACCCTGATCGAATTCAAGCTGACGACGCTTGCCGGCTTCGTGCTGATTCCCTTCGGCCTCTTCGGCAAATCCGCGTTCATGGCCGAACGCGTCCTCGGCAACGTCATCTCGAGCGGCATCAAGGTGCTGGTCCTCGCCGTCATCATCGGCATCGGCTCAACCTTGTTCTCCCAGTTCACCGCCGGTTTCGCCGGCCAGACGCCGACGATCGACCAGGCGATGGCGATCGTGCTTGCCGCGCTCTCGCTGCTGGGCCTCGGAATCTTCGGCCCTGGCATCGCCAACGGCCTCGTCTCTGGCGGTCCGCAGCTCGGCGCCGGCGCGGCCGTCGGAACTGGGCTCGCGGCGGGCGGCGCTCTGGTCGCGGCCGGCGCGGCTGGCGGAATGGCCCTTCGCGGCGGCGCCGCTGCTCTTTCCGGAACTGCCGCTGCCGCTCGAGGGGGAGCGGCCCTGGCCGGTGGCGCCTCGACGGCCTACAGCCTCGGCGCTGCCGGCCAGTCGGGCGCGTCCGCCTTCGGGTCCGGACTCGGCGGCGTTGCTCGCGCCGCTGGCGCGGCCGCCAGCTCACCGCTGCGTCGCGCGGCCTCCCGAGCAGCAGACGGCATGAAGTCGAGCTTCTCCGATGGCGCCAAGTCCGCGTTCGCCGCGACAGGCGGCACATCGACCATGGGCTCGATCGGCGCGAGCGCGTCCGAGTCTGCGCCGTCCTCGGCTGCTGAGGGGCCGCCGGCCTGGGCCCGCCGCATGAAGCGCTCTCAAGCCCTGAGCCACGGCGTGACCGCGGCCGCCCACGCCGTGCGCAGCGGCGACAGCCACGGCGGCGGCTCTTCTATCAATCTCTCCGGAGGCGACCGCTGATGTTCAAAAGACCCTCGACCCACTACGGCAAAGCGCCCGAACCCGAGACGCCGTACCAGCGCGCCGCTCAGGTCTGGGATGAGCGCATCGGCGCCGCACGCGTCCAGGCGAAGAATTGGCGCTTCATGGCGTTCGGCTCGCTGCTCCTCTCCGCCAGCTTCGCGGCGGCGCTGGTCTGGCAATCGGCGCGCGGCACGATCGTGCCGTGGGTGGTGCAGGTCGACAGGCTTGGCCAGGCGCAGGCCGTTGCGCCAGCGGTCGCCGATTATCGTCCGACCGATCCGCAGATCGCCTTTCATCTGGCGCGCTTCATCGAGCAGGTGCGCTCAATACCGTCCGACGCCATCATCGTCCGGCAGAACTGGCTGCGCGCCTACGATTTCACGACCGACCGCGGCGCGATGGCGCTCAACGACTACGCGCGATCCAACGACCCCTTCACGAAGGTCGGCCGACAACAGATCGCGGTCGACGTCTCCAGCGTCATCCGGGCCTCGCCGGACAGTTTCCGCGTCGCCTGGGTCGAGCGCCGTTACGAGAATGGCCAGCTCGCCGAGACGACCCGCTGGACGGCCATCCTCACCATCGTCGTGCAGGTTCCGCGCAACGCCGATCGGCTGCGCGCCAACCCGCTCGGCATCTACGTCAACGCCATCAACTGGTCACGGGAGCTTGGGCAATGAAGCCGTATTTCCGTAAAGCCGGAAACCCGGCTTCTCGCACTTCCACATTTGCGGTTCTCCTGCTGTGCACGTCGGCGCTCGCCGGCTGCGCCACGGCGAACAGGCCGCCGGAGATCTCCTATGATGACGCGGTGCCCGCAGCGCTAAGCGCCAATCCCCCAGCTCCCGTGCGCGTGGTCGAACTGCCGAGACCTTTGCCGCTCCCCGGTCAGATGAAGCCCGTCGAGCCGTCCCGCGGCACACCTGAGCCCACCGATCCGACAGCGCGCGTCAATCAGGCGAACGCCGCCGCGCGCGTGCAGCCTGTCCGCGACGGCTTCATCAACGCGATGCAGGTCTATCCCTACACGGGCGGCGCGCTCTATCAGGTCTACACCGCCGTCGGCCAGATCACCGACATCGCTCTTCAGCCGGGCGAGCAACTGGTCGGCTCCGGCCCGGTCGCCGCCGGCGACACGGTTCGCTGGATCATCGGCGACACG
>JALHRB010000090.1 GCA_022841665.1 Pseudolabrys sp. | reverse complement strand
GCAACGCCGGCGTCGGCGCCGGCGCCGCCGCCCGGCTGGCCGCGCAGCGCCTGCAATGCCCCGCGCAGGCGGCCACCCCAGCCGGGGACCCGGGAATCATTTGCGCGGTCATCCTCGCTCGCCATGATCAGCCGACGTTGGTCTTCTCGTTCTCGGCCTCAAGTTCGCTGCGAAGCGGCGCGGCCGCCTCGACCGTCGTAAATTCGGGCTTGGGATGCGGCTGCGGCAGCTTCTCCGCGCCGCGCGTATTAAGCCATATCTCGCGCGCGCCGAGCAGGAGCAGCGCCAGCGCGAACGGGACGAGATAATAGAGCACGCGGAAAATCAGCAATCCCGCGAGCAATTCCTCTTTGTTGAATTCCCACAGGGCGACCAGCATGGCCGCGTCGAACACGCCGAGGCCGCCGGGCGCATGGCTGGCAAAGCCGAGCAGGGTCGCCGAAACGAACACCACTGCCAGCGTGATGAAGCCGATATGCGGCTCGGCCGGCATCAGCATGTACATGGCGATGGCGCAGCAGCCGAGATCGAGAATGCCGATGCCGATCTGCAGGAGGGTCAAGGGGCCGTTCGGGAGTACGACTTTCCAGCCGCCTTTGCCGATCTCGCGCTTGGCGCTCCAGACCCAGCCGACATAACAGCCCAGGACCGCCAGGATGCCGAAAGCGATGATGCGGTTGATCCAATCGGGCAAGAGCGTGATCGGGCTCGCGGCATGCGGCGTCGTGGCGATGCCGAGGCCCAGCACCGTCGCATTGCCGAGCCAGAAGGTCAGCCCGGCCACGAAGCAGATCTTGGCGACGTCGATGGCATCGAGGCCGTAGCCCGAATAGATTCGGTAGCGCACGGCGCCGCCGGTGAAGACGGTGGCGCCGACATTGTGACCGACCGAATAGCTGGTGAAACCGGCCAGCGCCGCGATGCGATAGGGCACGTGCGTGCGGCCGATCGTGCGCAGCGCGAACAGATCGTAGAAGGTGAGGGTGAAATAACCGCCGGCGACAAAGACGGCGGCGATAGCGATATGGGCGGGAGACGTGGCGTGCAGCGCCCGCACCACCTCATCGTAGTTGATGTCGCGCAGCATATTGAACAGCACCACGGCCGCGGTGCCGATGATGGCGAGGCTGATGAGGACGCCGATGCGATTCCAGCCGATATATTTCTGAAAAAAACGCGCCGCGGCGCGCAGCGAATTAAGCATCGTTCCTCCGGACCGGCCCCCGCCGGACGCCCGCGCGACGTAGCGCGCTTTTCCCGACCCCTAGCAGAACTCTTTGCCGCGCGCGAGAGGACGACGGTAGATTGGAGGAACACGGTCAATGTGTGGCGCCTGTGTCGCAAAATCGCGCGGCCAGGCGAAGCGGCCGTACAAATGGAAAGCCCCGGCTCGCCTGTGGCGAGGCCGGGGCTTTCGGCCGCCCATGGGACGAGCCGATCAGTCGCAGACCATGACGCGGCGATAGCGCTTGCCGTAGGGCGTGAAGACGACGCGGCGGACCACGTAGCAGTCGCGGCCGGCGGCATAGATCGGGGCATAGAAGCCGCCGCCGTACCAGCCGTGATGGCCGTGCCAGTGATGCTTGTGCTTCCAGCCGCCGCCAGCGGACGCGGCGGTCGGGGCGAGGGCGGCGGCGCCGAGAACGGCGATGGCACCGAGGGCGAGGGTGAGCTTGCGGAACATGGCGTTTCTCCTGGGGTCCTGAAGGGATGTGCCTGTCACATCCGGGCCCCCATGGGTCGCGGCGGCCCGCGCCCCGGTTCAATGCTTGCGGGGCGTTTTTTGCCGCCCGGACCGATTTTCAGAAAAAACTCACGCAAATGAGCGGTTTAGCCGGTGTCCGCTTGCCCAAGGGAACCTGGAAAGGGCAATTTAAGCTGTAACCGGCCATGCTCCGGACGGGCGTACAATTAATGTGCGCTTTCGCTTTGAACCTCTTCGCCTCTTTCCGCGACTTACTCACGAGCCGGTTTGGCCTGCGATGCAAACGAGTTCGGACGAAGTTCTGATCGCACGGATTGCAGGCGGTGACCGGCTCGCCATGCAGGTGCTGTTCGCACGGCACCATGTACGGGTCTACCGGTTCGTGCTGCGGCTGGTGCGCAACGAAGCAACGGCCGAGGATTTGATCAGCGATGTGTTCCTGGACGTGTGGCGGCAGGCCGGCAAGTTCGAAGGCCGCTCCGCCGTCTCGACCTGGATGCTGAGCATCGCGCGCTTCAAGGCTCTGTCGGCGCTGCGGCGCCGGCCGGAGGAGGAACTGGACGAGGAGGTGGCGGGCGCGATCGAGGATCAATCCGACGATCCGGAAGTCACGCTTGCCAAGAAAGACAAAGGCTCGGTCTTGCGCGAATGCTTGACCAGGCTGTCGGCGGAGCATCGGGAGATCGTCGATCTCGTCTACTACCACGAGAAATCGGTGGAGGAAGCGGCGCAGATCGTCGGCATCCCGGAGGCGACCGTGAAGACGCGCATGTTCTATGCGCGCAAGAAATTATCCGAGCTCCTGAAGGAGCGCGGAATAGATCGAGGTTGGCCATGACTGCGGGCAAAGAGCGCGAGGCGAGCGAGATCGAGGAGCTGCTGCCCTGGCACGCGGCCGGCACGCTGAGCCGGCGCGACGCGCAGCGGGTCGAGGATGCGCTGGCGCGCGATCC
>JALHRB010000089.1 GCA_022841665.1 Pseudolabrys sp. | reverse complement strand
AAGCATCGCCAGGTCGCTGTGCCGGTCATCGATCTGCCGCTCGGCGCCACCGAGGATCGCGTCGCAGGCGCCCTCGATCTGGAAAAGGCTCTGGTCTCCGGTGAAAAGGCTTTTGAGCCTGGGCTGCTCGCCAGCGCCCATCGCGGCTTCCTGTACATCGACGAGGTGAACCTGCTCGAGGATCATCTGGTCGACCTGTTGCTCGACGTGGCCGCTTCAGGCGTCAACATCATCGAGCGCGAGGGGCTGAGCATTCGCCATGCCGCGCGCTTCGTCCTCATCGGCAGCGGCAATCCGGAAGAAGGCGAATTGCGCCCGCAATTGCTCGACCGCTTCGGCCTGTCGGTCGAGGTCGCCTCACCGAAGGACATCCCGTCGCGTGTCGAAGTGGTCAAGCGCCGCGATGCGTTCGACCGCGATCCCGAGGCTTTCACGGCGCTATGGAAGCGCAAGGACGCCGCCTTGCGGACGAGGATAGGCAAGGCCCGCGCGCGTCGCGATGCAATCGAGACGCCTGACCGCATCCTCGAGCTTGCCTCCGGCCTTTGCCTCGCGCTGGGCGTCGATGGCCTGCGCGGCGAACTGACCCTCATGCGCGCCGCCCGGGCACTTGCCGCATTGGAGGGTGAGCTTCAGGTGACGGAAGCAAACCTCCGGTCGATTGCGGTTTCGGCACTCCGTCACCGTTTGCGCCGCGACCCGCTCGACGAGACAGGGTCCGGCATGCGCGTCGAACGCGCTTTGGCCGAAGTCGCGCCACCATGATCGACGAGACCCTTATTGGTGCTGAGCCCAGTGCGGGAACCGATCCCGGCCCCTGGAGCGACGCACTCCTGGCGGCAACCCTGATTGCCGTCGATCCGCAGGGACTGGGTGGCGTCCATGTGCGTGCCCGCGCCGGACCGGTGCGCGACAGGTGGCTCGCCTATCTCGAGACGCAACTCGCCTCCGACCTGCCGCGTCGGCGCATCTCGGCTGGCATCGCCGAGGCGCGACTCTCCGGCGGCCTGGACATCGGCGCGACGCTGTCGCTGGGGCGGCCGACAGTCGAGCAGGGCGTCCTCGCGGCGGCCGATGGCGGTGTGGTCGTTCTCGCCATGGCGGAGCGGCTGTCGGCGTCCGCGTCCGGCGTCATCGGCATGGCACTCGACGAGGGCCATGTCCGCATCGAGCGTGACGGCATCTCCGCCCGCCAGCCAGCGCGCTTCGCCCTGATCGCGCTCGACGAGGGCGTGGACGACGACGAAGCCGTCTCTCCATCCCTGTCCGACCGGCTGGGCCTGCGTGTCGATCTCTCGACGATCGGATGGCGCGAAGCGACACATGCAGGGGCAGAGCCGGACCTCGAGGCCGCACGGCGAACTCTTTCGCAAGTCCGGGTACCGGAAGCGCTCGCCGAGGCGCTCTGCGCCGTAGCGCTCAACGCGGCACCCGGATCGATGCGCCCGACCCTGCATCTGATGCAGACGACGCGCGCCGCCGCCGCACTGCGCGGCGCTATCGTGGCCGATCTCGCTGACGCCATCCTGGCGCTGCGCCTCGTGCTCGGCCTGCGCGTCTCGGAGCCGCCGGTTGAACATCCGGACGATCAGGTGAATGAGGCGGAGCCGCCGCCAGACCCCGAAGAGGCGCCCTCGCCGCGCGACGCAACGCCGGAGAAGCCGGAGGACCAGGAAGCACTTTCCGCGCAGGCGCTGCAGGACATGCTTGTCGAGGCCGTGCAGGCGACCCTGCCCAAGCATCTTCTCCGCAGCCAGGACAGCGCTGCCGCGCGCAATGCGCCGGGCAGCGCAGGCAAGGCTGGCGCTGTGCGCAATCGGGGAACACGCGGCAGGGCCATCGGCATCGCCGCCTCGCCGCCCGTGCCCGCCGCCCGCCTGGACGTGCTCGCCACGCTTCGCCAGGCCGCGCCATGGCAGCGGCTGCGCGCTGGAGCGGCGCTAAGTCATGGCGTGGCGGACGCCACGCCCCGACTACACATCCGCAAGGACGACTTTCGCTATGTCCGCTACCGCGACAAGACCGGCACAACGGCGATCTTCGCGGTCGACGCCTCCGGCTCCGCAGCCGTCGAGCGCCTGGCCGAGACGAAAGGCGCGGTCGAGTTGCTGCTGGCGGAATGCTATGTCCGGCGCGACAGCGTCGCGCTCATCGCATTTCGCGGCAAGGGCGCAGAAACCCTGCTGGAACCGACGCGCTCGCTGGTGCGCGCAAAGCGCAGCCTCTCTGCGCTTCCTGGCGGCGGCGGCACGCCGCTTGCGTCTGGTATCATGGCGTCGCTGGGCCTGGCCAGAGCTTCGATCCTGAAGGGACAGAGCGTCGTTGCGGTGTTTCTGACCGACGGTCGCGGCAACATTGCCCTCGATGGTTCGATCGCCCGCGAAACCGTCGCCGCCGATACCCAGCGGGCGGCGCAGTTGTTCCGCGCCAGTTGCATTCGCTCGATCCTGATCGACACCGCGCAGCGACCGCAAGCCCGCGCCCAGGTGCTGGCGCGCGAACTTGGCGCCGAATATCTGGCGCTGCCGCGCGGCGGTGCGCGTCGCCTGTCACGGGAGATCGGCGCTCGCATGGAGGGCCGCCACGATGGTCCTCATGCCTGACCAGCCGTCCTGGGCGGTCGAGGGCCGCGACTGGCCAAACCGGGCGCACAGCCGATTCGTTGCCGCGGGCG
>JALHRB010000088.1 GCA_022841665.1 Pseudolabrys sp. | reverse complement strand
CGACATAGCCGGGCTCACTTGTGCGAATCGTGGGATGTTCGATCAGCTCCTCGTCACGCGTCAGGCCCTTGCGGGATTCGGCGGCCGCGAACACACGGTCGACCGCCGTCAGCACGTCTTCGGTCGAGCGAAAGGAGCGCTGAAGGCGGATTCTCTCGAAGCGTCCGCTGGCATCGCGCACCTGCGCCTGGAAGGCAAAGCCGTTGGTCGCAAAGGATTCCGGGTCGGCACCCTGGAAGGAATAGATCGACTGCTTCTCGTCGCCGACAGCAAAGACGGTGCGGCTGACATTGTCGCGCGCGCCGAGGCCCGCGAAAAACTCCGCCGCCAGCCGTTTGACCACGTCCCACTGGTCCGGGCTGGTGTCCTGCGCCTCGTCGACGAGTATGTGGTCGATGCCGCGATCGAGCTTGTACTGCACCCATGGCCCGACATCGGCACGCGCCAAAAGGCGCACCGTGCGTGTGATCAGATCGTTGAAATCGAGAAAGCCCCGCGCCGCCTTCAGCCGCTCGTAGCGGCCGATCAAAAGATCGGCGATCACGAGTGCGGCGCGCGTGGCCTGCAGCATGCGCAAAAGCGCCATACGGTCGGCACCCTCGATCAGAGCGTGTGCAAGACGCTGCAGTTCATCGGCAAATCCCGGAAAATGCTCCCCGACGCCCTTGGCCATGATGCGCGAAGCGCTCCTGGGCTTGAGCCCCCCATTCTCGCTGTCCTTGGTGAGCACCAGCTTGCAGAGCTTGGCGAAGCGCTGTTCAGCGTCGGCTTCCTCGGTCAGTGCGGCCAGCTCGACGCCGAAATCGAGCGCGATGGACTTGCCGGCAGCCGTCGCCCGGGCCTGAATGGCGACCCCGAGGCCGTGGGTGAAATAGGTATCCGGCCAGATGTCGGCGGCGATCGTCTCCGGCGTTGCGTCCTCTGCAATGCCGAATTCCTCGAACAGCGCGGGCGCGTCGCCGCTTCCCAACGCGTCGATGAAGCCGCGCAACCCGTCGCGCTTGGCAACGATCTCGCCGAGCAGGGCGTCGAGCCCGCTCTCGCCGCCGATCGACAGCACAGTCTCGAAGGCCGCGGCCAGCGCCGTGTCGCCACCAGCCGCGATGCCGCTCAGCATGTCGCGCCGGGCTTCGGCGACGAGGGCGGCTTCCATCTGCCCGTCAAGCATCTCGAAATGGCCGGCAATGTTGGCCTCGAGCGGGAACTGGTGCAGGATCGCCTCGCAGAAGGCGTGGATCGTCTGGATCTTCAGCCCGCCCGGGGTCTCCAGGGCGCGCGCGAACAGTTGACGCGCGCGGCGCAGGCGCAGCGTCTCCGGCGCGCTTCCCTCAATGCGGGCGATCTCGCGGGCGAGTTCGGCGTCCGACAAGGCGGTCCAGCCGCCGAGCTGGCCAAACACCCGGTTCGACATGTTGGCCGCTGCCGCCTTGGTGTAGGTCAGGCAGAGGATTTTTGACGGCTCGGTGCCGTCGAGCAACAGCCGGATGACGCGCTGCGCCAGCACATGCGTCTTGCCCGAGCCGGCATTGGCCGACACCCATACCGAATTTTTCGGATCGGACGCCAACGCCTGACCGATCAGCGTGTCTTCAGGAATGACGCGGGTGGTCGTCATTCGCCGCCCTCGCTTCCGTCGCCGGCCTCGCCGCTGTCGCCGCCGGCCGACCATTCCAGCACGCGCGCGAGATGGTCGTAGTCGCCGTCGGTGTCACCCTCGCGGAAGGGCAGCGCGCGCGAGCGGTAGCCGGTTGCCGGGCTGTCATAATGATCGAGCAGGGCTTCGAGACGGCGCCAGGACTCTTCCGCGAGTTGCGTCGCGGGCTTGGGCACGCGATTGAGTTCGAGGATCGATTCCTCGACGACCTTGCCCGTCGGCTTGAGCCTGACATAGGCGAGTTCCGCGGGCGTCAGCGCGCCGATTTCCCCAAAGGCGCCACGCGACAGCAGCGCGCCCTCAAGGGACAGCTGCGGGGCGACCAGCCGATGCGCCTGCGTCTTGGACGGGCTCGAGCCTGTCTTGTAGTCGAGAATGTCGGCAAGGCCCTCCGGCTTGATGTCGATGCGGTCGGCCCGTCCGCCGAGCGTGACGCCGGTCTGCCCAACCTCGGTCGCCCTGGCGTCGGCCTCCGCGACCCGGCGCGTCGTGTCGTGGCGATGGTTCAGCTCCCATTCGATCAGGTTCGGCGCCATCATCTTGAAGCGCGGCCACCACACCGCGTCGACGTCCATCGGCAGTTCCTCCGCGTCGAAGCACGCGCGCGCAATGGCAATCAACTGGTCGACGGCGTCCGCTGAAGCCGCGTCGACACCCGACTCGGTGAATCGGTGAAGGATGTCGTGGAACAGCGAGCCACGTTCTGCCGCGCCTGGATCGCGCAGCAGAGGTTCGAGCGGTTCAAGCCGCAGAATCTTGCTCGCGTATATCGCATAGGGATCGCGGCGCAGCGTCTCGATCTGCGTGACCGAGAAATGACGCGGTCTTGCGTCGAGCGGGGGCGCTGGCATCGGTCGCGCGGCGAAAGGCACGTTTTCCGGAGCGTCCAGAGCATATGCGCGCGCCGCCGCCAGCAAGGCCGCGCCGCGTCCCGCCATCGCGCTCGCCGGCTTCTCCCCGATGCAGGCCGTCAGCCGCTGCAGCCAGCGCGATGGCACCGATGGTGCGTCGCCCGACCGCGCGGCGCGTGTCAAAAG
>JALHRB010000087.1 GCA_022841665.1 Pseudolabrys sp. | reverse complement strand
CGCATCGGCAGCATGATCGGCTTGCCGGACATGCGCCCGTCGAGCTTGAGGAAGGCGATGACCGAGCCGGTGAAGGTGATGGCGCCGATGGCGACGCCGATCGACATCTCGATCAGCGCCTGCGCGTGGATCGCGCCGATCTCGCCGATGCCGAAGCTTGCGGGCGCATAGACGGCAGCCGCCGCGACCATGACGGCCGCAAGCCCGACCAGCGAATGAAACGCCGCGACGAGCTGCGGCATCGAGGTCATGGCGATGCGCCGCGCGGTGATCGCGCCGATGCCGCCGCCGATGGCAAGCCCGGCGAGGATGAGAACCAACCCGGAGAGACTGGGCGTGGCGAGCGCCAGCGTCGTCACGATGGCGATGCCCATGCCGATCATGCCGAACTGGTTGCCCTGCCGGCTGGTCGTCGGGTGCGACAGCCCGCGCAGCGCCAGGATGAAGAGAATGCCGGAAACCAGGTAGAGGAAGGAGGCGACGTTGACGCTCATCGTCACTTATCCTTCTTCTTGTACATGGCCAGCATGCGCTGGGTGACGAGGAAGCCGCCGAAGATATTGACCGAGGCGAGCACCAGCGCGACGAAGCCGAAACCCGTCGCGAAGCCCGCCGCCGAAATACCGACGGCCAGCAGAGCGCCGACCACGATGACGGAGGAAATCGCGTTGGTGACGGCCATCAGCGGCGTGTGCAAGGCGGGCGTCACCGACCACACGACGTAGTAGCCGACGAAGATGGCGAGCACGAAGATGGCGAAGCGGAAGACGAAGGGGTCGATCGCCCCGCCCGACAGCGCATGCGCCGCCTCGCCGGCCGCATCGGTGCCGCCTTCCGCCATGTTGGTGATGGCGAGCCTGACGGCTGCCGTTGCCTGGTCGAGCTGTTCGAGTGCGTTTTCGAGCGCGGTCTTTTCCATCACGCGGCTCCCTTTGATTTCGATCCGGCAGGTTTCTTGGCTGTCTTCTTCGGCGCGGCTTCGGCCACCAGTGTGGTCGCCGGAATGGCCGGCGGCTCGACCTCGGGCGCCTGTGCCGGCGCGGCCTTGGCGAAGGCCGGGTGAACGACCTTGCCGCCATCGGTCAGCATCGTTGCCTTGACCAGTTCGTCGTCACGGTTGATCGACACCTGCTTGGAGGCCTTGTCGACCATGGTCTCGAGGAAGGAAAACAGGTTCTTTGCATAGAGCAGCGAGGCCGAGGCCGCGACCCGACCGGGCACGTTGAGGTGGCCGACGATCTTCACGCCATTGTCGAGCGTGATGACGGCGCCGGGAACCGCGCCTTCGACATTGCCGCCGCGCTCGACCGCGAGGTCGACGATGACCGAGCCCGCCTTCATCGACGCGACCATCGCGGCCGACACAAGCTTTGGCGCCGGTCGGCCGGGGATCAGCGCCGTCGTGATGACGATGTCCTGCTTGGCGATGTGCTCGGCCGTCAGCGCGGCCTGCTTGGCCTGGTATTCCTTCGACATCTCTTTGGCATAGCCGCCGGCCGTCTCGGCTGCCTTGAACTCCTCGTCCTCTACGGCGAGGAATTTCGCGCCGAGCGAGGCGACCTGTTCCTTGACCGCGGGGCGCACGTCGGTCGCGGTGACGATCGCGCCCATGCGCCGTGCCGTGGCGATCGCCTGGAGCCCAGCGACGCCGACGCCCATGATGAAGACCTTTGCCGCAGGCACCGTGCCGGCCGCCGTCATCATCATCGGCAGCGCGCGGTCATATTCCGAAGCGCCGTCGATCACCGCCTGGTAACCGGCGAGGTTCGCCTGGCTCGACAGCACGTCCATGACCTGCGCACGCGTGATGCGCGGCATCAGTTCCATGGCAAACGCGGTGACGCCGGCCTTGGCGAGCGAATTGAGCGCGGCGTCGTTGCCGTGCGGGTCCATGATGGCCAGCACCACGGCGCCCGACTTGTAGGTCTTGAGTTCCGCGTCGGTGGGCCGCCGCACCTTCAGGACGACATCGGCCTTGGCGACATCGGACGCCTTGCCGAGCGTCGCGCCCGCGGCGGCGAAGTCGGAATCGACGATGCGCGACAGCGTCCCGGCACCCGCTTCCACGACGACCGAAAAGCCGAGTGCGACGAGCCGCTTGACCGTGTCGGCCGAGGCCGCGACGCGGCCCTCGTTCGGATCGACTTCCCTTGGGATGAAGAGTGTCTGTCCCACCATGCGGTCCTTTCGGATGGAAGTTTACCCGGCGAAAGGCGCGGGCCCGCGAAACGGGACCCCGCCTGAAGCGGATGAACGGTTGCCAGTGCTAGCGGAGAAGGTAGATGCCGACCGCGGAGAGCAGGATAAAGAGAATGACCGCCGAAAAGAAGCCGGCGCTCGTGAAGAAGCCGAAGGCCATCGCGACCAGCAGGGTGGCGCAATGCAGCGCGCCATATTTGGACAGCATGAGAAAACGCCCATAGGTCGCTTCATGCTCGGCATAGTCCATCTTGGCGCCCAGTTCGATGGGGCCGTGCGGGGTATGATCAGCCATAGAGTGCCTCCTTGAACCTGTATCCGGCACATAGCGAAGTACGGTGTCAAGGGCAATGCGGGAATGTCCGCAAGGGACCGCGACAGAATGCCGATCTGGCCCGTCATGCCGGCCTTTAGCGCGGCACCGATCCTTGCTATGATGCCTGTCGCCCGGCAAGCAGCGGTAGGGTCGATGTCAGAGGCAGCCACGAAGAAGATGACCACGGACGAGTTCTTTGCCTGGCAGGAACGCCAGGACAGGAACTACGAACTCGTGGACGGGATTCCGGTGCTGACGGTCAAGGCCATGACCGGCGCGAC
>JALHRB010000086.1 GCA_022841665.1 Pseudolabrys sp. | reverse complement strand
GTGTGGACATGGATGCGCCTGAGCGCCTCCTCGCCGCGCGCCAGCCGGTAGCGCTGGCGGAATTCGCCGATCATGTCCTCGACGCCGGTATAGATGTCGGCGCAGTCGAAGGTGGTGATGCCGGCATCGGCGAACGCGATCATGTCGCCCGCCGCATCCGCGCTCTTCACCTGCCCGTGCCCGTCCGAAAGCTGCCAGCCGCCGCGGATGACGCGCGATATCTCGTAGTTTTGCGCAAGCCGCGCCGTCTGCATGTCAGACCTCTTCCGCCAGGAGCGGCACGGCGGTCGTTTCCGCGTGGCTGAAGGTCCGCTTGCCGGTCCGCCGGATCCTTAGGCGCGAGGTGCAGTGCGGGTCCGGGCAGGCGATCTCGGCGTCGGTGGTCATCCAGTCATGCGGATGGGACGGCCGCTGCTTGGCGGCCAGCAGCGGCAGCACGGAGGCCAGCGTGTAGATGGAAATGCCCTGGCCCGGCGGCAAATGCAGCATCTCGCCGCGCAGCTCGAAATAGTCGCCCACTTCCGCGCCGCAATAGATCTTGCCGCCTTCCGGGGCGATCACGTCGACGCGCAGGTCGAACAGCTCGAACCTATCGTCCTTGACCTTGTCAGCCATATTTTGCCGTCCTCGTGTTCGTCGTCTCCGGCGCATCGAGCCGGCGGCGGATCAGGTTGAAGGACCGGGTGATGTCGTCGGTCAGCGCGCGGACGGCCGCGACCGTGTCGCGCCGTTCGAGCGCCGCGATCAGCCCCCAGTGGTGGTGCGTCGCGGAAATGTCGATCTCGGCATCGTGCACCTGGGCGGCGACCCTGATATAGGGTCCTGACTGCAGCCACAGGCTTTCCACGATGGGGATCAGCACCGCTGAGCGCGCGGCGCGGTAGATGTGGAAATGAAAGCTGTGGTTGAGCTCCGACGTGGCATGCGCGACGTCCTTGCCATGCTCGGCAAACGCCGCGTCGCAGCGCTCGGTCAGGGCCCGGAGTTCGGAAAAGTCGGGCGCGGTCAGGTGGCGCAGGGCAAGCCGGACCAGTTCGCCCTCGATCAGGCAGCGCGCACGGGCGAGATCGTCGAGCTTTTCGAGCGTGATGACCGGGACCCGTACCGAGCGGTTGGGCAGCGCCTCCAGCGCCTGCTCCGAAACGAGCCGCCCCAGCGCCTCGCGCACCGGCATGGTGCTGGTCTGCAGGATTTCGGCGAGATCCTGGATGCGCAGCATCTGGCCGGCATCGAACATGCCGTTCATCAGCGAGCGCCGCAATTCGGCATAGACGCGGTCCTGGAGCGTTTCGCGGCCGACGGGCGACAGCGGGTTCGGCCGGCTCATCGGCTCCACCGTCGCGCTGTCCGCCTGCCGTCCTTGCCTGCCGCCATCCGGATGTCCCAGAGACTGTGTGAGCTCGATCCCAATTTTCTAGTTGCAATCCTGAGGCTTGTAAAGTTTGATCAAACATCACCTATCAGGATTTTGCTGCCATCGATGCACGCCGTCGCCAATGACCAGAGCGCAACAGCCACCGCCGACCGGCCGGCGCTTGTCGAGGCGAGCGATCTGGTCATGCAGTTCGGCGGGCTTCGCGCGGTCGACGGCATGTCGATCAGTCTGGCGCGCGGCGAGATGATCGGGCTGATCGGACCCAACGGCGCCGGCAAGACCACCATGTTCAACCTCATCGCCGGCAGCCTTCGGCCGACCTCCGGTGCCATTCGCATCAAGGGCGCCGATGTCGCGCATGAGGGGCCGGAACGCCGCATCGGCCGCGGGCTTGGCCGCACCTTCCAGATCCCGCGCCCCTTTGCCGAGATGACCGTTTTGGAGAACGTCCTGTGCGGCGCCCAGCACCAGGCGGGCGAGCGCCTCTGGATGAATTTCTTCGGCGCCGGCCGGGTCGCGGCCGAGGAGAGGGCTGCGGTCGACAAGGCGCGCGCCATCCTCGATTTCGTCACTCTGACCCGGCTGGAGCGCGAGCCGGCCCGCGTGCTGTCGGGCGGGCAGCGAAAACTGCTCGAACTGGCGCGCATCCTGATGGCCGATCCCGAGACCATCCTGCTCGACGAGCCCGCCGCCGGCGTCAATCCGACCCTGCTCGAACTCATCATCGACCGCGTCGTCGCACTCAACCAGCAGGGCAAGTCGATCCTTCTGATCGAGCACAACATGGACATGGTCGCGCGCCTGTGCAGCCGCGTCGTGGTCATGGCGGCGGGAAGACATCTTGCCGAGGGCCGGCCTGACGACGTCGCCCGCAACCCCGCCGTCATCGAAGCCTATCTCGGCGGGGCGGCGGCATGAGCACCGCTACCGCCACTGCCGCCATGCGCCCGCTCGCTTCGGTCGCACTGTCCACCGAGGCCCTCGTCGCCGGCTACGAGCGCGACCTGCCGATCGTGCGCGGCATCGATTTTTCCGTGGCGCGCGGTGAACTCGTCGTCGTGCTTGGACCCAACGGCGCCGGCAAGTCGACCTTCGTCAAGGCCATCGCCGGTCTGGTGCCGATCCATTCCGGCACCGTCCATCTCGAAGGCGCGGCGATGCAGCATGTGCCGGTGCACGAAAAAATCCGGCATGGCCTCGCCTTCGTGCCGCAGACCGAAAACATCTTTGCCACCATGTCGATCAACGACAATCTGCTTCTGGCGGCCAGCGTCCTGCCCAAGCCTGCCCGCGCAACACGCATTGCCGAACTCTACGCCATGTTTCCCGACCTCGGCTCCCGGCCGTCGCTGCGCGCGGGACAGCTGTCGGGCGGGCAGCGCCAGATGCTGGCCGTGGCGCGGGCGCTGATCGTTTCACCCTCTGTCCTCATCCTCGACGAACCGTCCGCCGGGCTGTCGCCAAAGATCGTCGCCGAAGTGTTTGCCAAGCTGAAACACATCAACGCGTCGGGTGTCACCATCGTGCTGGTCGAGCAGAACGTCAGGGCCGCGCTTGCGATTGCCGACCGCGCCGTGATCCTGGTCGAGGGCAAGGTCCGCCACGAAGGCCCCGCCGCCACGCTCGCCGACGA
>JALHRB010000085.1 GCA_022841665.1 Pseudolabrys sp. | reverse complement strand
GAGGCCGCCGCCGCCGCCGCCCCCGCCGCCCAAGGAGTCGCCGCCCGCGCCGCCGATGGCCGCGCCGCGGTCGAGGCGGACGTTCGAGATGTTCGCCGTGCCGGAATTGACGAAGAAGATGCGCGTCGCGCCCTGGCCGTCGATGGTGAAGCCGCCGCCGTTGATGGTCAGCGTCTTCGTCCCACCGGTGAGCCCCAGCGTCGGCAGGAAGCCGGTGAGCGCGATGTTGGCGGTGACGTTGATCGTGTTCGAGGCGTCGCCGTTCGCGTTGGCGGCGTTGATGGCAGCGACGAGTTCGGCTTCGGTCGCGACGTTGAACGTCGCCGCGGCTGCGGGCCCTGCCACGCCGACGAGCGCCGTCGTGGCGAGCAGGAAAAGCTTGCGGGCGCGGCCAGGCGTCCTCGTCATTTTGTCATCTCGTCATACGGTCTTTCACGTTCGCCGGGCTGGCCGAGCCACCCCGAACCGAAGTAAGGATGGGCGCGATCCTAGGTCGTGGCCTTTGACGACGTTTGACAAAATTAGGAGGCATTTCGCTTCGAGAAATCTTGTGACCTAGCGGCAACACCGGCCATCGCCCTCCTGGGCGCTCGCAGTGGCAAAAATTGGAGGCATCGGCGCCGCGCATGTACAATGTCGCCGCATTCTCCGATGGTTGACGCCGAGATGCCCGACACCGAGCCCGCTTCGACTTCGTTCACGGGCGCCGATCTTGACCGCCGGCGGCTCGACGAGGCCGCACGCCGCGCCGGCGCGCATCCGCGTTTCGACGCCGCGCTCGAAATGTTCTGCGCGGGCGTCGTCGACAGTTTCGAAGGCGACCGCCTCAGCAACCGCCTGATGGGACAGGCCGGACGCTTTGCCATGCTGGCCTTTACGATTGCGCTGCACGCCGAACACCAAGCGGGTCGCGATACCGACGGCGTGACGGTGACGCGGCTCGCCGCGCTTCTCGGCAAGCGCAAGCTCGCAAGCCCCGGCCGCACCCACGCTCTGGTGGGCGTGTTACGCGCGGCGGGCGCCATCGAGCCGGCCGGCCCATCGCCCGACAATCGCGAGCGGCCGCTGCGGCCGACGGCGCTGATGCTTGCCCAGGCCGCGCGCTGGGTTGAACGCAGCCTCGCGCCGGCCGCACTGGTGACGCCGCTGCCTGCGCCCGCCGCCGACCTCGTGCGGCGGCCGGGCTTCGTCGAACGCTACTTCGCGCACATGGTTGCACCTTATGCGCGCGAAGGCTTTATCCTCTACGACGGCTTTCCCGAAATTGAACGCATGATGAAGCGCCAGGGCGGCTATGTGCTGATGCTCGAGATGCTGCGCACCGCGCAGCGCAGCGCCGCCGGCACACTCAGCGCCAACGTTCCCTCGGGTCCGGTCGCGGCAAGGCTCAAGATCTCGCGGGCGCAAGTGCGCAGCATTCTGCGCATGGCCGAGACACGGGGCTGGCTCGCTTTGCGCGCGCGCGGTAGCCGCGTCATCGAACTTGACCCAGCCTTCGCCGCGCGCCTGCGCCATTGGGTGGCAACCGAACTCGCCTGGGGCGGCGACCTCGCGCGCCGCGCCGCCGCCGACCCGCTCGGTTCCGCCTGACGGACGCTGGCGGAAGGGGTGGGATTCGAACCCACGAGAGGCGTTAACCTCTGCCGGTTTTCAAGACCGGTGCCTTAAACCACTCGGCCACCCTTCCTAAACTCGCCGGTGAGTTAGCAGACACGGCCGCGCATCGAAAGTCTTGAATGCCCGGCCATTGTCCGGTTTTCGCCGTTGGCCCGCCGCTGGCGCAGTCGCGTTGCGCCCGGCCGAGCGTGCGAACGCCGCCGGGGACGATCGGCCGTTTCCGGCCGATCCGGCTTGTCTAATCCCCCGAAATGGTCCGTGCCGCCGCCACCACCTCGGCCGGCGTGGCGTAGAGCTGTTTGATGAAGCCCTCGACTTCGCTGCCGGTCATTGCCGTCACCGTCAGGCGCTGCTTGGCGGCATCCGCCAGGAATTCCGGATCCTTCATGGTAGCGTCGAACGCTGCCCGCAGTGCCGCCTGCCGATCCATGGGCACCGCCTTGGGAACGATATAAGGCCGGCCGACCAGCGCCGAAGCGGTGAGCAGATCGAAGGTCTGTTGCTTCTTCGGGTCGGTCAGGGCGTCACGCGCCACCAGGGCGCTTGCCGGCATGCCCGGGATCAAGGTTCTCGAATAGCGGATGTGGACATTGATCTTGTTGTCGCGCAGCCATTCTTCCGGCAGGCTGGTCCAGGAGCCGCAATCGCCGTCAAGCTCGCCGCGTTCGATTGCGATGCGCTTTTCGGCGCTGCCGGGATAGCCCATCACCTGCTGCAGCTTGACGCCAAACAGGTCGCTCAGGATGCGGTTGTCGATATAGGCCGAGGTGCCGATCCCGGTATTGCCCATGGTTACTTTCGGCCGCGCCAGCAATTCCTCCCAGGTCTTGATGCCGAGGCCATGCCAGGTGTGACAGACCCGGAAATCCTCGCTGATATTGCCGATCCAGCCGAAGTCGAGAAAGCTCATGCCGATGCGTTTGGGAACCGTCAGCGATTGGGTGATCAGCCCCGGGTTGAAGGCATTGATCGCGGTGCCGTCGGTCGGCGCGGCGGCGGCGAGATATTTCACCGAATTCAGGCCGGCGGCGCCCGGCATGTTCTGCACCAGAACCGTCGGATTGCCGGGAATGTGCCGGCCGATATGGCGCGACAGCACGCGGGCGTAATGGTCGTAGCCGCCGCCGGCCGAGAAGCCGACGATCAGGCGCACCGACTTGCCCTTGTAGAACGCCGCCACGTCCTGCGCGGCGGCCGGCGCGGCGTGCAGGGCGACCAAAGCCGCAATCGAAGTCAGCAATTTCATCGCAGGTCCTTGGTGCCAGTTGCAACGAATAGGCTTAGCCCGCATATCTCACAGAACTGAGTGCATCGGGACGTCGAATCAACGAAAGTTGTTGTGCCGCAACGACTTTCCAACGATTCGAGGATCGCCCCGATGCCGACAGAGTGTAGCGCAG
>JALHRB010000084.1 GCA_022841665.1 Pseudolabrys sp. | reverse complement strand
TTCGTCTGCATACGGATCAACCCGCCGGCGCCTCGGCCCGCGCCATCGGCGCGCGGGCCTTCGCGCTAGGCCCGCAGATCGCCTTTGCTCCCGGCCAGTACCAGCCCGACAGCCGCGAGGGTCAGCGCCTCATCGCACATGAAGTCGCCCACGTGGCACTTGGACATGGCGGGGTGAGACGCCGCGAGGACATGGACCTTTGGGCGCAGGAGGTGGAAAGCCAGCGGCGCGAGGAGGAACGGCAGCGAAGGGCGGCGGCGCATACCGCATGGGGCAGCGCCGTGGACCAGGCGTTTTCCGGCAATCTCGCGGGCCAGTCGCGCACGATCGGCGCGGAACGGGAGAGGCTCGAACTGGCCATGACATCGCAGCGGGCGGCGGCGCTCGATGCCGTGGCCGGCGGCGCGGGATGGCTCGGCACCATGTTGCAGACGGCCGGCTATGCGGGGCCTGGCCTCCCAGAAGTGCGCGCGGCCTGGGCGAATGCCCTCGTCACCGCCGAGCTGGTGCGCATGGATGCAGCTTCCAACACCGTGTCGTCGCAGTCCCGGCTCGCCGCGCTCGACGCTTTCTCGGCCTTTTATCTCGTCCTCGAACCCTTTGCGCGAGCCGCCGAGCAGGCGCATTCGCGGCGCGCGCAGGCCGAAAACGACCGCCTGCGGCAGGACTACGAAACCCGCCTCGCGGCCCATGAACGCCGCGTGGAAATGGACCGCATGTCGGGGATCAAACGGGACGGCGAAGGCGGCGGCGCCGCGGCAGGCGCGATGGCCCTGATGCGCGGTCCAAGGCCGGGCCCCCCGGCCTATATTCAGACTCCACCGGCAATTTCCGCCAGCGTCGCCGCCGCGAACTCCAGGGTGACGGCAGCGGAGTCCGTCGCGCAGTGGCAGGCCGCCGCCGAAGAGGTCAAGCAGCTGGGCAACGGCTTGACGACGCTGGTGTCGAGCACATTGCCGAAGGAGCACGGAACGCGCACCGGCCTCGAATATCTCGAGCAGCTGGACCAGAGGCTTGCGGGGTTCGAAGCGCAGAACGCCGTCATGATGCGCATTCCGGCGGTGTTCTATCCCGAAGACAGGATGCTCGAACAGCGCGGCGCGAACGGCGAAACCCTCAGCGTGGCGGAAGGCATTCCGTGGCAATTCTATCTCATCCATACCGGCGTCACCAGCCACGACCGGCTTGCCACCTCGGGCGGCGAATGGGTGCTCGTCGATCTGACCTCGAGCCAGCGTTTTGAGAACAGGGCTCCCAGCAGCGATATCGACGCGGCAATGCTGCAACAGGGCGCCAGCGTCGACCCGCCGCTGTCGCTCTTTGGCGCGCTGAACTCCCGGCTGCGGTTCCCGACGGGCCGGCTCTATTTCAAGTCGCCGCGCGGCAAGGATTATATTCTCCAGACCACCGAGCCGTGGTCGCTGTCGGACTGGCTCAGGGCGGTGGGCCTCGCGCTCGCGGCGCTGGCGCTCGTCGCCGGCGTCATCGCGACGGGCGGAGCGGCGGCAGCCGGGGCCATCGCCGTCTATGCCGGGATCGGATCGGCGGCCTTCAGCATCGGCGGCACCTTCGCCGAAATGCAAGAACGGAGCGAGCATGGCGCGCTTACCAAGGCCAATGTGGACGAGGCGGCAATATCGATCGGGATCGACCTCGTCTCGATGTTCAGCCTCGGGTTCGGCAGGCTCCTCGGCAATGCCGCGAAGCTGGGGATCACCGGGGAGAGGTTGCTGCTCCTGCAGCGCGCGACGCAGATCAGCAGGGCCGCTTCGCTGTCGGGCAACGTCTATCAGGTTCTCACGGCAACGGCCGGCTTCGTCTCGGCTTTCCGCGCCATCGAGGACCAGCCCGGTTTGACGGATGCCGAGCGCAGCCGCCGGCGCGGCGAGCTGGTGCGCCGCGCGCTTCTGACCGGAGCTCTCCTGACGGTCGCCATCCGCGGCGATGTGAAGGACCTGAAGTCAGGGCGCATCGTCAACGTCGCGCATGTCGATCAGTCAGGCGTTCTCGTCCCTCATGGCTATGCGCCCGATGCCGTGCCTCACGGCGGAGCGGACGCGCCCGCCCCGCACGCCGATGTTCCGGCCGGCGGCCAGGCGGCGCGGGGCCTCCACACCGACGTGGCGCCTGCCGTTCACGGCCATGCCGAGACGGCGGGGACCGGCTTGCGGGTCGGCCCGCAGACCCATGCCGTCGGCGTCGGCGGACGGGGCCGCACACATGACTTCTATTTCTGCAGCGATCTGTGCGCGCCGCTTCGTGCCAAGTTCGAGGCCATCGTGGAAGCCCTGCCCCGCAACCATCCGGAGCGGGAAATCTTTCAGGGCTTGTTGAGCCGGGCGCGCGGCGCCGGCGACAGGCTGCGGCGCGGTCGGATCACGCAGGAAGAGGCCGACGGCATTGCGCGTTCCCTCTCCGACGATATCGCGCGGCACAGCCGGCAGAGCGAGGTGTTCTCCGCGCTGATGAACACAAATATCGAGGATCTTATCGCCGCGCGGCTGCAGATCAGAGCGATGCTCGCACGTTCGGCCGACGTCAGCCAGACGCATCTCCAGTCGCAGTCGGAACGGCAGGCGGCCAATCGCGGCGCCAGCCGGGGCCGCAGCCGCATCGACGAACCCGATGCACGGTCGCCGCTGGAAACCGATCTCCTGGGCGGCGTCAACATCCAGGCCGTCGACCGGGCCTCGCGGCGGCTGCAGGCGCTGCATTTCGATACCGGGAACTTCTCGCATACGCATGCCGAAGCCTTGGTTCCGGGCCTGCCGCGCGGCCTGAACGCGGAAGTCCCCGTCACCCTGCCGAACGGAACCACCGGCCGGGCCGATCGCGTGCGGTTCATCTACGACGATGCCGGCAACCGCATCGGCGCCCATGTCTATGAAATCAAGCCCAACACGCCCGAGCAGATCGCGGCAGGCCAGAAGCAAGCTCAAGGTTACGTTGATGGATTGAAGCTGGAGATCGAGAACAAACTGCGAGAAAAGGGGCTCGCGATTCCGGCAACCGCACCCGACGGCGGGCCACTGTTTCCTCCACCGCGAGTCATGCCCTACGACCAGGAGCGCATGATGGCCGTACTGCGCGCACTTCGTGCAAGCCGTCGCGATTATGCCATGCGCGCGAGCAGCGCAGACATCGCGGAGCAGACTGCGCAGGACGAAGCCATCGCGCGCGCGGTTTTTGGCGGCACGCTGTGAGGGAGCCGAACGTGCCCTACCCCTTGCCCAGCCCGTGGCGCTTCAGCATGCGGCCCATGGCGCGGCGCTCGGTGCCGGCGCGGCGGGCGGCCTCGCT
>JALHRB010000083.1 GCA_022841665.1 Pseudolabrys sp. | reverse complement strand
TCTTGGCGTAATCGACGAGCTCGGCCAGCGTGTTAGCCGCCATGTCCTTCTTGGCCAGGATGGTCATCGGCACTTCGGTGACGAGGCCGACATATTCGAACGCATCCAGCGTCTTGTAGGGCAGGTTGCGGTACAGCGTGTCGGACGTTGCCATGCCGATATGATAGAGCAGCAGCTTGTAGCCGTCCGGATCGGCGTCGGCGACCTGCTTGGCGCCGAGCGTGCCGCCCGCGCCGCCGACATTCTCGACGATGACCTGCTGGCCGAGATCTTTCGACATCGCCTCGGCGACGAGACGGGTGACCGTGTCGGTCGGGCCGCCCGCGGCAAAGGGCACGACCACGGTGATGGTCCGCTCGGGATAGGCCTGGGCAAAGGCTGCCATTGGCATCAGCACGGCAGCGGCAAGCGTGGCGAGAAATGTCTTCATGGAATCCTCCCGGGATCGTGTTGCGTGACCACCTGCCGGCGCAGGCTCCTCCCGACGCCGGACATGGTTGTCGCATCAGTGTCGCAATGGCGCGCGGACGCAAAGGCCGGTCGCGCCCGGAAGGCAAGAAACCTGCGGCGCCGCACGGGTGATGGGTGGAAACGGTGACATTCCGGTCGCGCGTTGGGTGGATTGCGACACATCCGGTGGTGCGAGCGCCACCGTCATGCGCCGAATGCCATTCCCTTCTTCCCGCTCAAGCGAAGATCATCGCGCGGAAGGGGCGGGCTAACGTTCGCCTTTGTCCAGCCCGTGGCGCTGCATCTTCTCGTAGAGCGTCTTGCGCGAAATCCCGAGCGTCTCGTAGACCGGCTTCAGGCTGCCGCCATGGGCCGTGAGCGCGCCGGCAATGACGCTGCGCTCGAAGGCGGCGACCCGGTCGGCAAGGCGCCCCGAAGCCGTGTCGCCGCCATCCGGGCCGTCGGACCCGTCGAGACCGAGGCCCAGGACGTAGCGGTCGGCGGCGTTGCGCAGCTCGCGCACATTGCCCGGCCAGTCGCGCCGCGCGATCAGGGCGGCGACCTCCGGCGACAGTTCGACGTCGTCGCGGCGATAGCGGGCGGCCGCCTCGCGCAGAAGCTGCAGGAAAAGCAGCGGCACGTCGGCGCGCCGCGCGGAAAGCGGCGGTAGCCGGAGCGTCACGACGTTCAGCCGGTAGAGCAGGTCGGCGCGGAAGCGGCCGGCGGCCACCTCCGCCTCGAGATCGGCCTTGCTGGCGGCGACGAAGCGCACGTCGAGCGGCACGGCCTCGTTGGAGCCGAGCCGCGTGATGGTCCGCTCCTGGATGACGCGCAAGAGCCTGGCCTGCAGGTCGAGCGGCATGGAGCCGATCTCGTCGAGCAGGACCGTGCCGCCGCGCGCATGCTCGAACTTGCCGTAGCGGGCGCGCATGGCGCCGGGAAACGCGCCCGCCTCGTGGCCGAACAGCTCGCTCTCGATCAGGGTTTCCGGCAGCGCCGCGCAATCGATGGCCACGAAGGGCTTTGTCGCCCGCCCGCTGATGTCGTGCAGCGCACGCGCGGTGACCTCCTTGCCGGTGCCGGTTTCGCCGATGATCAGCACGTCGGCGTCGGTGGCGGCAACTGCGCGCAGCCGGTAGCGCAGGTCGACCATGACCTGGGTGCGGCCGGGCAGGCGGGCCTCGATGTCGTCGCGCTTGCCGGCGACGGCGCGCAGCAGCCGGTTTTCCAGCACCAGGCCGCGCCGGTCGAGCGCGCGCATGGCAATGGTGGCGAGCGACTGCGTGTTGAACGGCTTTTCGATGAAGTCGTAGGCGCCTTCGCGCATCGCCTTGACCGCGAGCTGGACGTCGCCATGCCCCGTCGTGAGGATGACAGGGATGTCGGCATCGATGTCGCGCACCCGGCTCATCAGCGTCATGCCGTCCATGCCGGGCATGCGGATGTCGGTGACGACGATGCCGTTGAAGCCCTGGGTGACGAAATCGAGCGCGCGCTCGGCGCTGGCGAAATCGCGCACCGCAAGGCCGGCCAGGTCGAGCGCCTGCGCCGTCGAGCGGCGCAGTTCCTCCTCGTCGTCGACGAGCAGCACGATTGCCGGCTTCATTCCGCCGCCTCCAGTGCGGAGGCATCCGCCGCAGCCAGCGTGATCGAAAAGAGCGCGCCACCCTCGGGGTGGTTGGACACGTCGAGCGATCCGCCAAAATCCTTGATGATGTTGTAGGAAATCGACAGGCCGAGGCCGATGCCCTTGCCTACGCCCTTGGTGGTGAAGAACGGATCAAAAATGCGCGCGGTGATCGCGGCGGGAACGCCGGGGCCATGATCGCGGACGGAGACGGTCACGCTGTCGCCCGCGCCGGTGGCGCGAAGCTCGATGGTGCGGTTCGCGGTCCCCTCGACGGCATCGGCGGCGTTCGAGATGATGTTGACCAGCACCTGTTGCAGCCGCACCGATCCGGCCCTGACGGCCAGACGCGGATCGGCAAGGTCGACGTCGACCGTGGCGTCGGCGGCGTCGAGGCGCGATGCGACGATCTCCAGCGTGTCGCGCACCGCTTCGGCCAGCAGCACCGGACCGAGCTGCTCGTTGGGCTTGCGGGCAAAATTGCGCAAGTGCCGGCTGATCGAGGCCATGCGGTCGGTGAGCGCGGAAATGCGCAGAACATTGTCGCGCGCGTCGGCGATGCGCTTGCGGTCGATCAAGACGGCGGCATTGTCGGCATATGTCTTTACCGCCGCCAGCGGCTGGTTGAATTCGTGGCTGAGCGCAGCCGACATCTGGCCGAGCGCCGCGAGCTTGCCGGCCTGGACGAGATCGGCCTGCGTCTGGCGCAGGCGCTGCTCGGTGGCGCGGCGCTCGGCGACCTCCGTCTCGAGCCGCGTATTGACCGAGGCAAGTGCTGCGGTGCGCTCGTCGACCCGGTGTTCGAGCTCGACCTGCGCCGAACGCTGCATCTCCATGCGCTCGGCAAGACGCGCGCGGCGCTGCAGCACGATGGCCGCCGCCAGCGCGGCCAGGCCGAGCAGGAGAAAGGCGGCGGCGACGCTGGAATAGGCCTGGGCGCGCGTCGACGCCGTGTCCATCAGCACATGCACCGTCCAGCCGGCTTCCGGCATGAGTTCGGCGTGCTCGAGATAGTCCATCGACGCGCCGGCATCGCTGACCGTCATGAGGGTGTGGGCACCGTCCGGCGTGTGATGGCGCACGTCCAGTTCGCGCAGCGTGGCGTCGGCGTAGCGGCGCGATTCCGAGGTGCGGGCGAGCCGCTCGGCGGTGAGCGGCAGCAGGCTGGCATAGAGCCATTCCGGCCGTCCGGTCATGAAGATGATGCCTTCGGGATCGGTGACGATGATCTCGTCGTCGCCGCCCTTCCAGGAGGCCTCGATGCCGTCGATGTCGACCTTGAAGACAACGACGCCGCCGACGGCCGCCCCCAGCATCACGGGTGCGGAAAAATAGTAGCCGCGCTTGAGCGATGTGGTGCCGAGCGCAAAGAAGCGGCCCGGCCGGCCGGCCATGGCGTCCTGGAAATAGGGGCGATAGGCAAAGTTCTCGCCGACGAAACT
>JALHRB010000082.1 GCA_022841665.1 Pseudolabrys sp. | reverse complement strand
AGCATGGCGAGCGTCAGCAGCGCAAACAGCGCGGCGGTCGCCTCCATGACCAGGCGCGGGCGCCCGGCGGTGGTGCGCGAAAGCTGCCAGGCGGCAAAGCCGAAGGCGAGCGCCGGGACGCCGTAGCCGGGCAGCAGCGCGTTGAAGACCGGCGTGGTGGAGAGGAAGGCGGCGCCGACGATGGTCGGGTCGGCGGCGATGCGCAGCAGCGTGACGATGACGGCGGCGACCGAGAGGCCGCCGAGCACGGGGTAGCGGCGCAGGCGCGTGGCGAGCGCGGGAAGCACCGCCGAGGCGCCGACGAGGATCGTGGTGAGCGCCGAGCCAAAAGCCATGTGCAGCATCAGCAGGAAGGCCGCCCCGGATGCGCCGAGCGCGAAACTGACGGCATGTCCGCCGGAGAGCGGCGGCAATTCCCCTCGCGCAATGGCTTCGCCGCCCGCCGCGAGCGCGACCGCAAGCACCAGGGCCAGGATTGCGCGCAGGAGATCGCGATCGGGATTGCCGAATGCGACCCACAGCGCAAACAGGATGAAGACCGGCACGATGCCGGCAAAGGCCGAGAAACAGGTCGCGGCGACGGGCTGGTCGGCAACCAGCGCGCGGGCCTTCCAGAGCCCGACGCCGAGGAACAGGAGGCCGAGAAGCGCGCCGATGAGGCCGAGCGGACCGGGCCCGGCGACGGCAGGGAAACCCGTAACGGACAGGTTCTCGCCCATCATCTCGAAGGCGAAGTCGCCGCCGAAGCCGACGCGCAGCCAGGCCAGCAGCGTCGCGATGCCGGCGCCGAACAGGAGCGGCAGCGCAGCCGGTCGCCAGGCGGCAAGCGCCAGCATGGCGGCGATCAGCAGCGCGCCGTATTGCGGACCGCCGAGGGCGCCGAATTTTGCGTCGACCAGGAGCGCGAAGGCGGCGAGGCCGATGAAGAAGGCGGGCACCGCGGCGGGGAAGATGTTGGATGGCGCGGGGTCCTGGCGGTCGAGCATCGGGATGAGGCTGCCCAGCCAGAGCAGCGCGAGGCTCGCCAGCATCACGGCATTGATGAAGAGCACGATCCAGAGGTTGGTCGGGCTGACATCGGCCATGTAGACGAGGCACCAGAGGCCCGTGCCGGCAAAGGCGGCGGAGACGAGCGGGCGCCAGCTGCGGATGCGCGCGACCGCGGTGGCGGCCGCCAGCACCACCGCGAGATAGACGAAGAGCGCCCAGTGGCTGGGCGCCTGCGAAGCGACCAGCAGCGGCGTGGCGAGCGCGCCCAGAAGCCCGATGCCGGCCAGCGCCTGGCCATGGATGAGCGCGAGAACGATGGAGCCGAGCCCCAAGGCACCGAGAAGGAGGAAGGCCAGAGCGGGCCCGATGAAGCCGTAGAGCGCATGGGCCGAATAGACCGTGCCGAACAGGACAAAGATGCCCGACGCCGTGAGGATGGCGGGAATGTAGGCACCCGCGGCACCCTCGACGGGGAGGCGGTAGCCGGTGCGGCGGATGAACTCGCCGCCGACGACCAGAACGAGGCCGAGCAGCGCGGCGAGCACGATGCGCGCGGCGGGACCAAAGAAGCCTGCCTCGATGGAATAGCGCACGAGGAACAGCCCGCCCAGCGCCAGCGCGATGCCGCCGACCCAGACCGCCCAGCGCGTGCCGAGCGCGGTCTCGATGTCGGGTTTTTTTGCAGATGGCGGCGCGGCGGTAGGCGGCGGACCTGCCGTATCGGCGGAACCGGGTGTCGGTCCGTCCTCCGGGGCCGGCTCGGGCGCGGCAGTCCACGGACCGGCGGGCGCGATTTCCTCGACAACATCGGAAGCTGCTTCCGGGCTGGCATCCGCGGGAGCGGCGTTGGCCGTCGCGGCCCTGGTCTCGGCGCCGGGAACGGCGGCCGTCTGCGTGGCTAGGACGTCGGCAACGGGCCTTGGCGCGGACTGCGACAGCACGAGCGAGCGCAGCGCGCCGATCTCGCGTTCGAGCAGGCCGATGCGGCCGTTCTGGCGCGCCACGACCACGATGAGGCCGACGAGCGCGATCAGGCCGACAAAGCCGAACAGGCTATCGATATACACCCGGACCCCCTCGCCCGCACGATCCTGTCAACATCACGCCGTTGTGGACGATGCACGCGGCCGGCGCAACCGCCACGGGCACGCCCGCCAGATTCCGACGACGGAAGGCGCGCTGCCGGCAATGTCTCCCCGGCAGTTCCGCGCCCCTCAATGGCGCATCAGAGGATCATGGCTAGGGCTGGTTGGGATTGAGGGGCACGACGGTGCCGACGCTGGCCTGCGCGTTGCCGATAACGGCGTTATCGCCAAACGTAGTGATCCCAAATGCACCGATGCCAATATTGTTGCTCGCAATCGTATTGCCGACTAAAATTCCCCCGATGTTGAGGAATGATACCCCAATATAGACATTTCCAGTCACCATACTGTTCTCGACCCGGCAATATTTTTGACAAGCAACACCGGCCCCGCCATTTCGGGAAATGTTGCTGTTTCTTACTGTAGTGTAATCGGCAGCGGAGAACAATGCAGCATTGGTCGACGGGACGATCGGATTGTCGACCACTCTCATGTTATCCACAGTCAGATTGCCATTCGAACTATAGATCGCGTTGACTACGAAGCCGCGGATCGTGCCATTCGTGACGGTCAGGGCTCGCTGGAAAGCAACGACGGCTGTCTGTCCCACGCCGCTGCCCGCCATCCGGAAGCCGGCGAGGTCGATGGTGACCTCCGGCGCTGTGACCTCGATGCCGTTGACGGCGGTGTTGACCAGCAGGCTGGAGGCAAAGCGGTAGCTGCCGGAGACGGAGAGCGTGATCGGGAAGCCGGGCGTATCGCCCGGCGTCACGCCGCCGGCCAGCGCGTCGGCCTGGGTGATCAGCACCACGCCATTGTCGAGCGTGACGGCGGACGCCGGCGCGGCGGCAAGGAGGGCGGCGAGGCCGAAGATGGCTGCGGCGGCGATGCGGTTCATGGCAGGTTTCCCGTTGCTTGTGGCAGTGTGATCATCGGCTGCCCCTCCTCGCCACCGCTTCGTCTTCCGCTGCGTGATCTCGGATCATCATGGCGGCGGGGGCTGGTTGGGGTCGAGCGGCAGGGTGCCAAAGTTTCCGTTCGGGTTGCCAACGATGGTGTTGTCCCCGATCGAACCGCCTACAGACGCGGCAACGCCCCTGGAACCGTTGCCGGAAAGCGTGTTTCCCAGCACGAGAATTCCAGTTCCAAAGGGCTGTACGCCCGTAAAACCGTTACCCGCGACAATGCTGTTCTCGACGCGACAGAAGTTCTTGCACTCGATGCCATTGAAGGCGTTTCTGGAAAAATTGCTGAGGGAAACCGAGGCGAAGTCCCTTGCAAGGACAGCGCTTTGATTGTCGACTATTCTCATGCGCTTCACCGTGAGCGCGTCTGCGGAGAAAGCGTTGATCCCGGCTGAGAAGCCGCGGATGGTGCCGTTCTTGACCGTCAGCGCGCGTTGGGTGGCGATGATTGCCGAGAAGGCCACGCCGCTGCCCGCCATGCGGAAGCCGGCGAGGTCGATGGTGACTTCCGGCGCGGT
>JALHRB010000081.1:1577-3581 GCA_022841665.1 Pseudolabrys sp. | reverse complement strand
TCGTCGCCACCCCGACAGCCCACCGTGAGGAAAATACGGCCTCGCCTTTAAGCAATCTAAAACGCCCGCTCCTACCTGCGCTGGAACAGCTTTTCGAGATCGGTCCGGGAGAGCGTGACGTATGTCGGCCGACCGTGATTGCATTGCGCCGCCGCCGGCTCGGCCTCGATCTGGCGCAGCAGCGCATTCATTTCCTCCGGTTTCAGACGCCGTCCGGCGCGGATCGAGTGATGGCAGGCAAAGGTCGACGCCAGACGGTCGAGCCGTTCGGCGACCGGCAATGCCGCGCCCCATTCGGCCAGAGCGTCCGCGACATCGAGCACAAGACCCTTGATGTCGAAATCGCCGAGCGCGGAGGGCGTCTCACGCACGAGCACCGTTCCGTCTCCGAACGGCTCGACGCCGAGTCCATACTCCGCAAGTTCGGGCGCGGCGGCCAGAATCCGCGACGCCTCGTCGGGAGCGAGATCGACCACTTCCGGCACGAGCAGAACCTGGCTCGCCGCCCTGCCCCGTTCTTTCTTCAAACGCTCGAACACCAGCCGTTCATGGGCGGCGTGCATGTCGACGAGGACGAGCCCGTCATCGTTCTGCGCCAGAATGTAGGTATCGTGCAGCTGCGCCTTGGCGGCGCCGAGCGGAAGCCCCGCGGGCTCAGCCGCTTCTTCCGCATCGGCTCTTGTGTCTGCCGAGGGCGCGATGTCGAACGCGGCTTGTTCCTCCGCGAAACCGGGCTGCAGCGCCAGCGATCCGCGCACCGGATAGTGCGGACGCGCGGCATGGGACGGCGCACGGAACGCCTGCGCGGCGAAATCGGCGCCCGTTGTGGCAATACGCGGGCCGGCAGTGCCGCCCAGCGCGTTGCGCAATGCCGAAACGATCAGCGCCCGCACCAGCGCCGCATCTCGGAACCGGACTTCGGCCTTGGCGGGATGAACGTTGACATCAACGTCCTGCGGATCGGCCTCAACGAAGAGCGCCACGACCGGATGGCGGTCGCGCGGCACGAAATCCGAATAGGCGGCGCGTAGCGCGCCGAGCAAAAGTCGGTCTTTCACCGGACGGCTGTTGACGAGAAACAGCTGATGAGAGGCCGTGGCGCGGTTGTAGGTCGGCACGCCTGCAAAACCCGTCAGGCGAAAACCTTCGCGTTCCGCCGCGATCTCGATGGCATTCGGGCCGAAATCGCGGCCGAGAACATCGGACAGCCGGGCGCGAAGGCCGGCGCTGTCCATATTCTGTGCGGCGTAGCGCACGCTGCGGCCGTCGAGGACCAGCGTGAAATCGACATCGGGACGCGCGGAGGCGATACGGCGCACGATCTCCGCCACCGCCTCGTTCTCGGCACGCTCGGATTTCAGGAATTTCAGCCGCGCCGGCAACTGGGCGAAAAGAAGCTCGGCCTCGACACGCGTCCCCTTCGGATGCGGTACCGGCCGGACCTCGCCCGCGCGGCCGTTCTCGACCGTGAGCGCCGAGGCGAGATCGTCCCTCGCCCGGCGCGACGTGAGGGTCAGCCGCGAGACGGAGGCTATGGAGGGCAGCGCCTCACCCCGGAAACCAAGAAAGCGGATGTCGAGAAGGTCGTCGGACGGCAGTTTAGAGGTGGCGTGCCGCTCGACCGCAAGCGGCAAATCCTCCGGCCCCATGCCGTGACCGTCGTCGGTGACCCGGATCAGTTCCCGGCCACCGCGGGAAAGCACGATCTCGATGCGCCGGGCGCCGGCGTCGAGGGCGTTCTCGACCAGTTCCTTGACGACGCTGGCAGGCCGCTCGACCACCTCGCCGGCGGCGATGCGGTTGGCCAGCGTCTCGGGAAGGCGGCGGATCGGCATGATGCCCCGAAGATCGCGGCCGAGGGCTTCCGGATCAAGACCTCGGAAAGGTTGTCCCTTTTTTGCCCTAATCACGCCCTGAAAGCGTCCAATCAGACTTTAACCCTACGACTTAGGAATATGTGGCGTGAGTCGCGTTGTCCTGTGTATGAGACCCATGCGGCGTAGT
>JALHRB010000081.1:0-1567 GCA_022841665.1 Pseudolabrys sp. | reverse complement strand
CAGACGGCGTATGGAAAACCATCGACGCCGCCGATCCCCGGGCCGCGGCTGAAACGATTTGCGGAACGCGCCTCAGGGCGGTCGGCTCCGACGCGGAAATCTGCGTCCGCGTTCGTTCTCTTGACGATCCCGATCAGCCTGCCGCGACCTTCTACGGTCAGAAGACAGGCGCTGCCGCGCGCGATACCAAGCGCCGCGAAGCTGAAAAGCAGAAGGACGCGGCCGGCAATCTTCAGGCCGCCGAGTAATCAGTCCTCGCCGAGATATTTCTTGGCCAGGATTTTACCCTCTTCGACCGCCGGCTGATCGAACGCATCGATGCCGAGCAATTGCGCGGCGATGATGGTCTCCAGCATGAAATGCATGAGAAACGCGCCGAGCGTGCGCTCATCAAGCGTGCCAAGGTGAATCGTGCGCACCGCGCGGCCGTTCTTCGCCAGGGTATCAGCCGTGGCGCGGCCCTGCGCCGCCACGAGATCGCCGACACTGCGGCCGGCGAAGACCGGTTCCCCGGCGCGGTCGGCCAGCGTCTTGTCGAGCTTCGGCCCCTTGCCCGCGAAATCGACGGTAACGACGGTGAACAGCTTGTCCTTAGGGCCACCAAGATGAAGCTGCAATTGCGAATGTTGGTCGACAGGGCCAAGTGCGCGCACCGGCGTCGTCCCGACGCCATCCTTGCCGAGACTCTCCGACCAGAGCTGCACCCACCACGCCGTCGTACGTTCTAGCCGGTCGGCATAGCCCATCATCACGGTGATGTTCTTACCCGCCTTCGCCGCCGCGATGGACAGCGCGGCTCCCACCGCTGATGGCACGTTTTCCGGCGCAGCATTGTCCAAGATGGGCTGCAGAGCGTCGGCCGCGCCGGCGCGTATGGCGGCGATGTCGAGACCGGCAACCTTCGCCGGTAGCAGGCCGACATTCGTCAATACCGAGAAGCGGCCGCCGACACCGGTATGATGTTCGAGAAAAGGGACACCATAGGGTTCGAGCAGCGCGCGCAATGCATTCTTCCTGCCGGGTACCTGCGGCTCCGACAGGCCGAAAATACGACGGCCGATTTCCTTGCCGAGCTCCGCCCCTTCCAGCGCCTCGATGACGCTCATCGTCTGGACAAGAGTCTCGCCTGTGCCGCCCGACTTCGAGACCGCCACGAAATGCGTCGTCTTGAGCGGCAGCTTCTTCAGCAGTGCCGACAGGGTGATGGGATCGAGATTGTCGAGCACATGAATGCGGGGCGACGGCCGGAACAGCGAAAGACCCGGCACATTGTAGTCCGCGAGTTGCAGCAGGGCCTGCGCACCGAGCGCCGAACCACCCGTGCCCATGAAGACGACATCGGTCGCACCCGCGAGCAGCCGCTTGGCCGTCTCCTCGACCGGCGGCAGATCGTCGGTCGCGGCTGGAAGTTTCAACAGCGGCAGCGATCCGTCGGCATATGCCTTGCGTACCCAGTCCAGCGCATCGGCCGTTTTCTGAAGCTGCGTGTCATATTCGGAATCGGGAATGCCGCCGTCGCCGATGGAGGAAAACAGCGCGCGGTCGATGGTCTGGGTCAGAGGCATGG
>JALHRB010000080.1 GCA_022841665.1 Pseudolabrys sp. | reverse complement strand
GTCGAGATCGCCGGCGGCTTCGTCGCCATCGATACCTCCGCTGCCGGGCTCGGCGAGGATCCCGACGAGGCCGAGGCGCGCGCCGCCACGGACGACGGCTCGTGAGCTTTCGCGCCTCGGTCCTGACGCTCTATCCGGAGATGTTTCCGGGTGCGCTCGGCCTTTCGCTCGCTGGACGCGGCTTGGAGGCAGGCGCGTGGTCGCTCGATACGGTGCAAATCCGGGACTTTGCGACCGATCGGCATCGGTCGGTGGACGACACACCATCGGGCGGCGGTGCCGGCATGGTGATGCGCGCCGACGTGCTTGCCCGTGCCATCGATCATGCGTCTCCGGAGGGCGATCCGCGTCCCCGCCTGCTGATGAGCCCGCGCGGAAAGCCGCTGGCGCAGGCGCGGGTGCGCGAGCTTGCGGCCGGGCCGGGCGCGGTCATCGTCTGCGGGCGCTTCGAGGGCGTCGACGAGCGCGTCATTGCCGCGCGTGATCTCGAGGAAATCTCGATCGGCGATTTCATCCTGTCAGGCGGAGAGGCGGCCGCACTCGTGCTGCTGGACGCGGTCGTGCGGCTGCTGCCCGGCGTGATGGGCAATGTGCGCTCCGGCGAGGAGGAGAGTTTTGAAAACGGCCTGCTGGAACATCCGCACTATACGCGTCCTCAGGAATTCGAAGGCATGGACATCCCGCCGGTCCTGATCTCCGGTGACCATGCAAGGATCGCGGCATGGCGGAAGGCGGAGTCGGAGCGCCTGACGGCCGAACGGCGGCCCGACCTGCTCAAGCCCTGAGCCTAAACGGGTTCACCCCGTGACAAGATAATACACCGCCAGGAACAGGCCGACCGCGATGACGAAGATGCGCACGGCGATCTGCGGCACGCGCTTGGCGAGCCAGACGCCGGCATAGCCGCCGAGCGCGCCGCCCGGCACCATGGCGGCCGCTTCCGGCCAGGCGACGACGCCGCCCGAGACGAAGACTACGATTGCCACGATGGCGATGACCATGGCGAGCAGGTTCTTCAGCGCGTTGAGGCGGTGATAGTCGCCGGTCTGGGTCAGGCCGAGCGTCGCCAGCATCATGACGCCCATGCCGGCGCCGAAGAAGCCGCCATAGATCGAGGTTACACCCTGGACCAGCAGGCCGACCACCGAGCCGGCCGCCGTGTCCTTGCCGGGCCGGGGCTTCGGCTTCAGCCACGGCCCGGCTGCAAAGAGCGCGGTCGCGCCGATCAGCAGCCATGGCACAAGCGCGCGAAAGGACGGGTTGTCGAGCGCCAGCAGGATCAGCGCACCGGCGAGCGACCCGATGACCGAGGCGATGGCAAGCAGCACCGCGCCGCGCCAGAAGCGCTTGATGTCGCTCCAGTAGGCCAGCGTCGACGTGACATAGCCGGGAAACTGCACGATAGAGGACGTTGCGTTGGCCGAAATCGGCGGAATGCCGACCAGTGTCAGCGCGCCGAAGGTCAGGAAGGTACCGCCGCCTGCCACCGCGTTCATGGCGCTGGAAAAGAAGCCCGCGCCAAACAGCAGGAGAATGAGGGTAAAGGACATGGCGCCGGCCGCAGGGAGGGATCGGAATTCTCTGGCAACCGCTCTATGGTCCGCCTGCACGGGGCGCAAGGGCGAGTTCATGGGCCAGTGCGGCGCCACCCCGATGCAAAATTGCCGCGCGAGGGCGTGACATCCAGGGTTTTATGGTGTATCGCCGCGCACGCAACCGGAAGAACAATCGACCGGACCCGTCAATCAAGTGCGGTGAATTCGCCCCTGCCCAAGCCTTTCGAGGCGAGGGCATAGCCAAGCAGCCATGGAGCCGCGCGGCAAGAGCAGGGCGCTCTGGCTGTCGAGAAGCAAGAAGAGGTATTTGCGATGGACATCATCCGTCAGCTTGAAGCCGAGCAGGCCGCCAAGATCGAAGCGAAGCGCAAGCTTCCCGAATTCCAGCCGGGCGACACCGTCCGCGTCCAGGTCCGTGTCACGGAAGGCACGCGTACCCGCGTGCAGGCCTATGAAGGCGTCGTCATTGCCCGCGCCGGCGCAGGCTTCCAGGAAAACTTCACCGTACGCAAGATTTCCTACGGCGAAGGCGTCGAGCGCGTGTTCCCCGTCTACTCGCCGATGGTCGAGGGCGTCGAGATCGTGCGCCGCGGCAAGGTGCGCCGCGCCAAGCTCTATTACCTGCGCGACCGTCGCGGCAAGTCGGCCCGTATCGTCGAGAATACCGGCGTGCGCGCCCGCAAGCTCAACGATGCCGAGCGCGATGCGCTGAACGCCGAGAAGGCCCGCATCGAGGCCGAGAAGGTAGCCGCCGCCCAGGCGCTGGCAGCCGAGAAGGCAGCGCAGGAAGCCGCCGAGAAGAAGGCAGCCGCCGAGGCTGAGGCCGCAAAGGCTGCCGAAGCCGCTGCCGCGGAAGCAGCGAAGGCCGAAACGCCCGCCGAATAGGCTCAACCGATCTGTCTTGAGACAAGGCGGCTTCGGCCGCCTTTTTCATGTCCGGAGCTTGATCAGAGCCGAACATGCCATCGCCAACCGGCTGAACTGGGACAATCGCGCCGAGCTGCACGTGTCGGATGCGATCGGCAGCTACCGCCGCGAGCGCCGCGCGCTTTCGACCGCGATGCCGAGGAGTGCTTGGCGCGCCAGCGCGGTGGCGAGGTCGGGGCGGCGCCTGGTCTGCAGCACCGTGTCCTGAAGACGAGTCAGGACGCGTGCCAGCCCCTCTGAATCCCAGCGTTCCAGCGCGTCCTCGACCGCCTTCCTGCGCTGGTAGAAGATTGGCGGGCGCGCCGACGCCACCATCGTGGAAGCCGGCCGGCGCTCGGCCTCCATCGCGCCGCGCATCATGTGCAGGCTCTGCATCTGGCGTATCGCTGCCGACAGGACCGGATAGGTCTGGCCGCCGGACGTCGCTTGCCGCGCGAAGGCCGCGTCGAAGCCGGCGATGTTTCCGTCTATGGCGGCATTAACCGTCTCGTCGACCGACAGCGCCGATACGTCGCCGGTGAGCGCGCGGATATCGTCGACGGTGATCGCCGTCTCGCCCATGCAGTAGAGCACGAGTTTCTGGACCTCGGCACGCGAGGCCATGCGGTCGCCGCCGAGGCTTCGGCGCAGCAGCTGGCGCGCTTCGGGGTCGATCGCCATGCCGGCCTTGCCGAGTTCGTCGTCGATCACGGCATCGACCGAGCGCGCATCGTCGGCATAGCAGGGCATTGCGAGCCCGGCGGTTGCCGCCTCCACAGCCGTACGCAGCGGCGCGCTCTTCTTCAGGTCGCCGGCCTCTATCAGCACCAGGCAGTCGGCGGGCGGGTCCTTGCACAATGTCTTGACGTCGTCGGCCAGCGTTTTTTGCGCGCCGCCATTCTTCACCCACAGAAGCCGCCGTCCGGCAAACATCGGGATCGTGTTGGCCTCGTCGAGAAGCCGGCCGGGATCCTTGTCGAGTTCGCCGGCCTCCAGCCTGACGACCGAGAACGGATCGTCAAGCGCCAGCCCCGACAAAGCGGCATAGCGCTGCGCCCGCTCGCTGACGAGGCCGCGGTCGGGGCCGTAGATAAGCACCACGGGGGTGGGCGGCCGCGCCTTCGCCAGCCAGGAATCGATCTCGTGGGCTTTCAGCTGCGCCATGTCAGGCGGGTA
>JALHRB010000079.1 GCA_022841665.1 Pseudolabrys sp. | reverse complement strand
GGCTTGTCGCCGGGCTTGCCCTTGTAGCGGCTGCGGTCGAAGCGCGGCTTGGCCGGCTGCTCGGCCTTTGCCTCGCCTGGCTTGGTTTCGGCATTACGGTCGTCGCGGCGGAACCGGTTGGGCCCGGGCTTGCGCTCGCCGGCGTCGGCACGTGCCTCACCAGGCTTTCCCCCGCCACGCGGCCGGTTGCCGTCACGGCGATGCCTCTGCTCGAAGCGCGCGGGACGCCACAGCAGGATCGGCTTCGGCGCCTCGGCGGGGGTATCGCTCTGAAGCGCGGCTTCCTTGTCCACAGCCTGTGAGCCGGAGCCGGCGCGTTCGGGCTGGTGGGTCATGTCGGTATCGACAGGCGACGCGTCGTCCGACAGCGTGGCGGGAACGAGCCCGTCAGCCGCCTCAGCGGCCGGGGTCGCTTCCAGATGCTTCGCGGACGGTGACGTGTTCCCTTCGGGCGCGTCCGGAGCCGAGGTTGGCTCAGCAACCTCGGGCGACGCGGCCTGTACGGCGGTCTCGGTCGCGACAGCCTCGGCAGGAGCTTCAGCCGGTGCCGCCTCAACGGAAGTTTCGGCCAATGCCATTTCGGCAGGAGTCTCGGCAGCGGCCGCCTCGAAGCCGGACGCCGCGGCAGTCTCGGCCTGATCGCCGTCCTGGACCGCCGCAGGGGCGCTGTCGGCGGCAGCTTCCGCAGGTGCTTCGCTATCGGCTGCGGCCGTGGCTGCGGCTGCCTCCGCGGCCTTGGCTTCCAGCGCGGCGGACTTGTCAGCGGCGGCCTTGGCCACGGCCTCGCGAACCGCCCCATCGATCGCCTCCAGCCGCACCTTCACGTCGGCAGCCGGCTTCGGCTCGGCGCGGTAGCCCAGTCCCTTGAGGATCTCCTCGATGTCCTCGCCATTGGCGCCGAGAATGGACATCATCGCCGGCGTCACGAGAAATGCGCTGCCGTCGAACCCGCCATCGGGCCTGGCCGCGACGCCGGGCTTCCATGAC
Organism: Pseudolabrys sp.; assembly: GCA_022841665.1. Classification (GTDB taxonomy): domain Bacteria; phylum Pseudomonadota; class Alphaproteobacteria; order Rhizobiales; family Xanthobacteraceae; genus Pseudolabrys. The sequence continues at coordinate 2,726 of JALHRB010000079.1, read as the reverse complement.
AAGGCGGGCCGGATCAGATCGGCAAGCCGCTCGAGAATGTCGACGCGCACGGCGCGCCGCCCGAGAATGCGGTATCCGGCAAGCCGGTAGAACGTCGTGTCGAATGTCGGATCCACCACCACCGACGTGCGTCCGGCGGCCAGCGAATGAACGACGTCGCCAAAGCCCGGCCGGTCCTTGCCATCGGTCTTCAACGCCCAAAGCAGCGTGACGATACCGGCAGGCGCGGGCTTGAGGAGTGTCGGAATGAAGATGTGATAGGCGCCGAAACGCACGCCAAGCCGGCGCAGCGCCGCTCGTCCGTCCTGGTCGAGCGACTTGATGTCCTCGGCGATGTCGCGCCTGTTCAGGAGGCCAAAGTTCTCGACGAGCTGGAACGCGATGCCGCGTGCGATGCCGGTCAGCTGGTCGGCGTTCTTCAGGTCGAGCAGCGGCTTCAGCAGCGTTTCGATCTGGAAGTTGACGAAGCGCTCCGCGCGTGCGGCCACCTTGTCGCGGGCGGGGCCAGTCAGCTGCTCGTCGGCAAGCAGGATGACGCGCGGCTTCAGCGCATCCTCGGTCGAGGTCAGCGTGCCGATCGGAGCGCCGATCCAGCGCAGCGTGCCGTCCGAGCCGAGTGCGATGTCGTTGTTGCCGGATGCGGAGAACCGTTCCGCGCGCGTCTCGAATTCCGCGGCGAGCGCGCGCTGCGCGGCTGCCTTGATCGCCTTGCCGTCCTCGCCGGCCGCACTCTGGTCGGCCGTGAAGCGGAAGCCCTGCAGATCGCCGACATGGTGGCCTTCGACGAGGACGGTTCCGGTAGCGCTGATTTCGGCTTCAAGCATCGTGTTTTCTCTAAGGCGGCGCATGAGGACGGAAGTCCTGCGGTCTACGAAGCGTTTCGTCAACCGCTCATGCAGCGCATCCGACAATCTGTCTTCGATCTCGCGCGTTTTTTCCTGCCAGTGTACCTGATCGGCAAGCCAGCCCGGCCGGTTCGAGACATAGGTCCAGGTGCGGATCTGGGCGATGCGCTGCGACAGCGTATCGATGTCGCCATCGGTGGAATCCGCCCGGCGCACCTGTTCGGCCATGTAGTTTTCGTCGACATGCCCGCGCCGGACCAGATCGAGATAAATAGATCCGACAAGCTCGGAATGCTGCGCCGGCGCGATGCGGCGGTAGTCGGGAAGCGAGCACACGTCCCACAGCGTGGCGACGCGCTGGCGCCCGACGGCGAGGTCGCGGATCTCCGGATCGCGCGCCATCTGCTCCAGCGCCTGGACGTCGACGGCGGGCAGAGCGCGCGTCAGCCCCTCGACCGGCGCGACGGTCTCGATCGACCGCTTCAGCGCATCGATGCTGGCGAAGTCGAACTGCGCGGTGCGCCATTGCAGCACCTTCACCGGATCGAATTCGTGCGCTTCGATGCGCGCCACAAGCGCGTCGTCGAGCGGATCGACCTGGCCCGTGACGCCAAAGGTTCCGTCGCGCAGATGCCGCCCGGCGCGGCCGGCGATCTGGCCGAGCTCGGCTGCAGAGAGATCGCGGAACTGGAAGCCGTCGAACTTGCGGTTCTGCGCGAAGGCGACGTGGTCGACGTCGAGGTTGAGCCCCATGCCGATCGCGTCCGTGGCGACGAGATAATCGACGTCGCCGGACTGGTAGAGCGCGACCTGCGCATTGCGCGTGCGCGGCGAAAGCGCGCCCAGCACGACGGCGGCACCACCGCGCTGGCGGCGGATAAGCTCCGCGATCGCATAGACCTCCTCGGCCGAGAAGGCGACGATCGCCGAGCGGCGCGGCAGCCGCGTCAGCTTCTTGGACCCGGCATAGGCGAGATGCGACAGGCGGGGACGCGTTACCACCGAGATGCCGCGCAAGAGCTTTTCCAGAATGCCGCGCATGGTGGCGGCGCCCAGGAGCAGCGTCTCCTGCCGCCCGCGCAGATGCAGGATGCGATCGGTAAAGATGTGTCCGCGCTCGAGATCGCCGGCAAGCTGGATCTCGTCGATGGCGACGAAGGCTGCGTCCGTCTCACGCGGCATCGCTTCAACGGTGCACACCGAATAGCGCGCGCCGACCGGCACGATCTTTTCCTCGCCGGTGATGAGAGCGACCTTGGATGCGCCGATCTTCTCGCAGACGCGGCCATAGACCTCGCGAGCCAGCAGCCTGAGTGGAAGGCCTATGACGCCGCTCTCATGTGCAACCATGCGCTCGATGGCGAGGTGGGTCTTGCCGGTGTTGGTCGGACCGAGGACCGCGGTCACGTCGCGGCCCGACAGCACCAACGGGTCATTCTGCTTCTGGTGGAGATTCATCGGAGCAGAACGCTGCCTTTCTGGCTGGCCATGGCCCCGACAGGGTCACCGGCCGCTTTGCGTGCGCAGGAAACCCCGCTCACGCACCGACAGATAGGGGCTGCAGGGCGAAAACGGAAGGGAAGAGTTGCCGCAGATCGAATCTGGAACGTCACCGGAACGAAACGGCTACGAATCGCTGACTCGCTGCGATTCAGGTTTTGTTCCGGGCTACATCTAGCCGAGGGGGCTGGGCACCTCACCACATGCAGAATCGAATTCCGGGACCACGGCCCTCGAGCAGGACGACACCCGCGCAGCGCTGACACACAAAATTCCGGTATTGCCCCGCCCCGACCCGTTGGCCCGATTGAAAGTCCGCCAATTCGCTGGGTAGAAAGTCCTGTCGGTAATAAGGAGGGTAATTACCATGACGAAACGACT
>JALHRB010000078.1 GCA_022841665.1 Pseudolabrys sp. | reverse complement strand
GCCGGTCGCCGCAGCCGAGCCGACGCCGCAGACCGATCACAACCTGGCAGAGATGGCACAGCAGTTGGAAGCCGCGCTCCGCCGCGCGCCGATGCCGGAAGGCCGCCCGCCGGTGACCGATCCGCTCGCCGCGCAGGCCCCGCACGCCAAAGCGAGCGAGCCGCCACGCGCCCCTGCGCGCGAGTTCAAAGCGCGCGTCGAGCCGAAATTCGAGCCGAAACCGGAAGCCAAGTTCGAACCCAAGTTCGAGCCGAAGCCGGAGCCGAAGTTCGACGCCAAGCCCGAGCCCAAGGTCGAGCCCGCGCCGGCGCGCACGGTCTACGACAACCTCGAAGAGGAGATGGCCAGTCTGCTCGGCCGTCCATCAGGGAAATCTTGACAGATCAACCCGGCCGCCGTGTCCGTCTGTTGACGGTAGCGGCCGGAGTAACCGGGGTGGTGATCGCAGCGGCCTCACCGGCCGCGGCGCAGGACATCAGCGTCAATTTCGGACAGGGCACCGGCCTGACCGAGCGCGTCATCCAGATGATCGCGCTGCTCACGGTGCTGTCGCTGGCGCCGTCCATCCTGGTGATGATGACCTCGTTCACCCGCATCGTGGTGGTGCTGTCGCTCCTGCGCACCGCGCTCGGCACCGCCACCGCGCCGCCCAACGCGGTGATCGTGTCGCTGGCGCTCTTCCTCACCGCCTTCGTGATGGGGCCCGCCTTGCAGCAGGCCTACGACAACGGCATCCGCCCGCTGGTGGCCAACGAGATCAGCGCCGAGCAGGCCTTCGAGCGCGCCACCGTTCCGCTGCGCGCCTTCATGCAGAAGAACGTGCGCGAGAAGGACCTCAAGCTGTTCCTCGACATGTCGAAGCAGCCGGAGCCGGCGACGCCCGAGGAGCTGTCGCTGCGCGTGCTGGTCCCGGCCTTCATGATCTCCGAGCTCAAGCGCGCCTTCGAGATCGGCTTCCTGCTGTTCCTGCCCTTCCTCATCATCGACCTGGTGGTGGCGTCGGTGCTGATGTCGATGGGCATGATGATGCTGCCGCCAGTGGTCGTGTCACTGCCGTTCAAGCTTATTTTCTTCGTTCTGGTGGACGGCTGGTCGCTGGTCGCCGGCTCGCTGATCCAAAGCTACGGGACGTAGAGCGCGATCCGGTTAGATTGAATCACTATGCGTCCCTAACATTTTGCTTGCGCATGATCTTTTCCGAAAACCGGTTCCCACTTTTCGGGATCATGCGGCTAGCGGCCCTCAGCGCGCGTTCGTGCGCTTTTGCGGCGGGCGGATCGAGCCGGTCGACGACATGTCGGGGCGCAGCGGCACGCCGACCGGCGGCTTCGGCGGCAAGGGCGAGGCGGCTGCATCCGGCGCCGACATATTCATCGTGGACTTGTCATTTTCGGCGGCCGGCGCAGCCGTTCCGGGCTTGCTCGGCTTGGGTGCAGGCGGCGCAGCCGATGCAGCCGGAGCTTCGGCCGGCAGCGCCGCCAGCGGCACCGCGCTCGACTCCGGGAAGCGCGCCTTCATGTCGCGCAGGAAGGCGGCGAGCGTATCGACATTGGCGAGGCGCCGGGCGACCGCCTGGAATTCGGCGCTGTTGGTGCCGATCGGCCCGCTCACCACGTCGAAGGTCTTGCGGTCGGGCCCGTCCGCCATCTTGGCCGCATATTTCTCGCGCAGACGCCCAAGCCCGATCGACTCGTCGGCCATGGCATAGCCCATCGCCGCGCGCAGGATGTCGGCGCGCTCGTCCTCGCTCAGCGGCTTGAACTCGCGCCAGCGCTCGCCGTACAGGAACTCGATCTGCTCGGACGACTCGCGCCAGCGCGCCGCCTTCCACAGGACGTCCGAGCGCAGGCGGATCGCCTCGTTGCCCTTGATGTTGGCGATCAGCTCCAGCGCCAACTCGTGCCGGCCGATGTCGGACAGCGCGCGCGCCTCGAGCAGCAGCCGCTGCTCGCGCAATTCGGCGGCGAGATCGGAGGTGCGCGTCTTCTGCAAGGTGGAGAGCGCGCGGTCGGGCTTGCGGTTCATCAGGTAAATGACGGCAAGGCGCGTGGCCACCTGCGCGCGCGCGGCACCCTGCAGGCGGTGATCGACCTGGTGCTGCAACAGCTCAGCCGCCTGGTCGAGCAGATCGACCGCCACCAGCCGGTCGGCCAGACGGCGGATCATCTCGTCGCCGCGCCGCCCGATCGGCGTCAGCTCGCGGAAGTCGTAGAACAGGCCGAGCGCCTCGATCGGCGGCAGCGCGTCGCCCTTGCCGGCGAGGAACAGGCTGTCGAAAGTGCGCGCCGCCTCGTCCTGGATCTTGCGCGTCATGTCGGAATTGGGATGCGCCAGCAGCGCGGTGCGCATGACGTGGAAGGCGTCGCGGTAGCGGCCTTCCTCGGTGTAGAGATGCGCCAAGAACTTGAGGCCTTCGGTCTCGGTCTCGTCACCGCGCCACACCGCGGTCAGGGTCTCCAGCGCACCGATAACCTCCCGGCGCGGCATCATCTGCTGGGCGAACATCAGGTCGATCTCGCGCAGGCGGCCCTGCGCGGCGACACGGCGATCCTTGGCGCCGGCGGCGGCGCGGTAATTGGCGAGCGCGTCGTCGGTGCGGCCGAGGCCCTCATAGAGCCGGCCGGTGAGGACCTCGATGGTCGGCTCCAGTTCGGGCGTGATGCCGACCAATTCCAGTTCGTTGACCAGGCGCGCGGCGCCCGAGAAGTCGCGCACCTCGATGGCCGCGCGCAGCGCCTCGCGGATCGCCAGCCGCTGCAATTCGATCGGCAGGCCGGCGAGCGCGTTCTCGGTGCCCTTGAAGGACTTGCGCGCCTCCTCCCATTTGCCCTGGCGCGCATAGGCAATGGCGCGCCAGATCGGCGCGTCCGGCTGGTCGCCGATCTGCGGCGCGGCCAATTCCTTGAGCGCCAACTCAGGCCGGTCGAGCATCACGTCGGCGACCGCGCGCAACAGTGCGCCGGTCACATCGTCGCCGCGCTGGTCGGACAGAGCGACGTCGAGCACGGCCTTGGCCTCCGCCGCCATGTCGCGGGCGAGATAGAAGCGCGCGAGATTGAGCCGCGCCTGCTTGCGCCTGGCCTCGGGCGCCGACGCGGCCAGCCGGATCAGCTCCGATTGGCGATCGATGTACGGCGCCTGCCGGTCGAAGCCCCACAACTGCGTATCGAAGGTGAGCGTGCGGAAGCCGGGCGTCAGTTGCTCCTGGGCGGCCGACGCGGAAGACAGCGACAGCCCACCCGGGCGCGCGATGGTGATCTTGCTCGGCTCCAGCGTCGCGGTGACGTCGTCGGCGATCGGCTGGATGGCGACGCCATGGGCGGAAGCCAAGGTATGCAATTCGACGAAGGCCTGCGACTTGAGGAAGCCGCGCGCGGGCGCCGGCGCGGTGACGACGATCAGGCGGTCGCCGATCTCGGCGTCGCGCAGCATGTGCACCTTGGCGGGGTCCGTGAACGGGATGGCGATGCCGGCGCGGTGCTTGCCGAGCACGCTGCGCACGACGCCGAGCGGTTGCGGCGGCGCGGTGACGGTGTCGGCAATAGTGACCGCCCAAGACGGGCCGTCGCTCTCCACGCTGGTGAGGCGCGGGCGCGACAGCTTGATGCGCACAATGCCGGCGCCGCCTGGGGCGCGCTCGAAGCCGGCGCTGCGAATGCCGCTCGCCGGCTCGCGCGTGAGCGCACCGAGATCAATCTCGGCCGGGCTGTCGAACACCAGCCACAGCACGTCGGCGCGGCGGAACATGGCGGAGGCCACCGGCTCGGCGAAAGGAAACTCGAGCCGCACGGTGTCGCCGGACTGGTTGACGCCGACCACGACCGGCGCGGTCGGATCGGCGGGCGGCCGCGGCGGGGTCTTGGCGGACTTCTCGGGCGCGGGCGCGGCGGCCGGGGGCGCGCTGGGGGGCGGGTCGGCGGCGGG
>JALHRB010000077.1 GCA_022841665.1 Pseudolabrys sp. | reverse complement strand
GCCGTGATCTTCAGCAGGCGCACCGTGCCGAGCTTCAGATCGACCTCGAGCTCGGCCATCTGCGCGCCATAGCCATATTGCGCATAGGGCCTGCCCTGCCCTTTCGCATCGAGCAGCGTTGTGGGCGGGTCGTAGGTTTCTTCCGCCATGAATACGAGGTCGCCCGCGCTCAGCGGCAGGTCGGCGAGAGCAAGCCGGCGCGCCGCCGGGCCCGCGCCGATCACCAGCATTGCGCCATCCAGCGCAAGCGGCGCGCCTTCCGGCACATTGGCAAAGCGCAGGATCTGTTCCCGCAATGCCTCCGCCGCCTTCTTCGCGGCATTGCCGGTCACGAACGTCTGGCGCGAGGCCGACGTCTTGCCGGCATCCGGCGACAGCGCCGTATCGGCGCCGACCAGCCGGACAGCGGAAAGCGGCAGGCCGAGCGTGTCGGCGGCGATCTGTGCGATCACCGTGTTGGATCCCTGACCGATGTCGACCGCGCCCTGGTGTAGCACGACATGGCCATGGCGCGACAGGCCGATGCGGATGGTCGACGGGTTGGGCAGCGCGGTGTTGCCGCAGCCATACCAGCACGACGCGACGCCGACGCCGCGCTTCACAAATGCGCTCGCCGCGTTGACGGCCTGCGCTTCGGCGCCCGCGCGCTCCCAGTGCGGCCTCAAAGCCTGCAGGCAGGCGCCGATGCCAACGCCGCTCGCAAGCACCTGGCCGGTCACGGTCGTTGCGCCATTCGTCAGTGCGTTGGCGATGCGGAACGCGAGCCGATCCCGCCCAAGCCTTAGCGCCAGTTCGTCGTAAAGCGTCTCTTGCATGATTGCTGCCTGCGGCACGCCGAAGCCGCGAAACGCACCGGAAATCGGGCCGTGGGTGTGGATTGCGATCCCGGTGGCACGGTAGCTGGGGGTTTCATAGGGCCCGGACGCATGCACCGGCACGCGGTTGGCCACCGTCGGCCCCCAGCTCGCATAGGCGCCGGTGTTGAACTCGCCTTCGAAGGTCATGCCGGTGATCCGGCCCTCGGCATCCGCGCCGATCGTCGCCGTCATGATGGCCGGGTGGCGCTTGGTGGTGGAGGCCATGGATTCGGCGCGGGTATAGGCGAGCGCTGCCGGCCGCCCGGTGCGCAGGGCCACCAGCCCGACGAGCGGCTGCACCGACAGGTCGAGTTTCGAGCCGAATCCGCCTCCGGTGGCCGTGGGCACGATGCGGACGCGCTCCGGCGGGAGCCCCAGTATCGCGGCGGTCGAATCGCGGTCCATGTAGGGCGCCTGGGTGCAGGCTGTGATGACCAGCGTGTCGCCGTCCATCTCGGCAAAGCCCGCCTCGGGTTCGATATAGGCGTGCTCGACATAGGAGGTCTCGATGTGGCCGGTCACGGTGACGGCAGCGCGCGCAAGTGCTGCCTCCGGATCGCCGCGTTCGACGAATCCGCGCGTCAGCTCGTTGCCCTTGCGTGCCGGGTGGATGCGTTCGGCGCCGTCGGCCTTCGCCTCGCAGGGCTCCAGAACACGAGCGAGTTCGGTCCACGTCACCGGAAAATCGGCCAGGGCGAGATCGCGCATCGCGTCGCGCTCGCCGGCGATGACCGCCACCGCCTCGCCGCGGAACCGCGCTACGCCGTCCGCCAGCGCCGGCTGGTCGGCGAAAGGCTCTATGACGCCGAAGCAGTTTCGGCCGGGAATGTCGCGTGCCGTATAGACCGCGACGATGCCCGGATGAGAGTCGACAAAGCCTTCGAGATCGCCGAAGGCAAAGCGCGCATGGTGGTGCGCCGAACGGACGACGAGAACGACAAGCGCGTCGGCCGGAAAACTGTCGCCGCCATAGTTTTCGGCGCCGGTCACCTTTGGCAGCCCGTCGAGCCTGACCGGAGAGGCGCCGACGGCGGCACCGGCGTCGGGCATGCGCAGGTCGAGCGCGCCGCTGCGGGTCGCCGCGTCGATGACGGCGGCGATGATCCTTGCGTAGCCGGTGCAGCGGCACAGCACGCCGCCGAGTGCGGCCCGGACATTCGCCTCGCTCGGCTCCGCGCCGCTTTCCAGGAAGGCTGTCGCGGCCATCAGCAGGCCCGGCGTGCAGATGCCGCACTGGGCTGCGCCATGGTCGAGGAAGGCCGCCTGCAGTGCCGACAATGCGCCATTGGCAAGGCCCTCGACGGTGCGCACCGCCCTGCCCGCGACGGACGCCGCCGGCACGAGGCAGGCACAGACAGGCTCGTCGTCGAGCAGCACCGTGCAGGCGCCGCAGTCGCCCGCGTCGCAGCCGACCTTGGTACCGGTCAGCCCGAGTTCGTCGCGCAGGACGTTTGACAAGCGCTCGAGCGGCGAGACGGATACGGATGTGCCGCGACCGTTGATCTCGAAGGCGATGCTCTGGCTTGCACAGTTCATGCCGCTGCCGCCCTGGAGCCTCTGCCCGGCTCGCCGAGGGCCGCCGCGACAACGCGCGCAATGATCTCGCGCGCGGCCTCGCGGCGGTAGTCGGCGCTGGCGCGCACATCGTCGATCGGCATCAACACCGACAGATCGCATCCAGCAACCGCATCAATCACATCATCAACACGCGCCGGCAGCCCGACGAGCGATCGTTCCAACCCGTCGATGCGCCGCGCCACGACCGAGCAGGAGCCCACCGAGATCGCCGCCGCCCTGATCCGGCCGTCGGGGTCGCGTTCGATTCGCGCCGCTGCCATGGCGATCGAGATCACCAGGAAGCGCCGCGCTCCGAGCTTGACGAAGCTGCACGTCCCTCCGGCCGACGCCTTGGGAACCCGCACCGCAGTGACCATTTCGTCCGGTCGCAGCGCGGTGCGGCGATTGCCCTGGATGAAGCCGGCGAGCGGCACGTGTCGGGTCGCGCCCGCCGAACGCAGTTCGACCTCGGCGTCCATTACCATCAGCGGCGGCACACCATCCGCCGCCGGCGACGCGTTGCAGAGATTGCCGGCGATCGAGCCGACGTTCTGGATCTGCACGGAGCCAACCTCGGCAGCGGCCTGTTTCAGCGCGTCGAAGGCCGTCGGCAGGGTTTTTTCGCGGATGATGTCGGTCCAGGTGGTACGGGCGCCGAAGACATGGTGGGTGCCGGTCTCGGCTACGCCACGCAGCCCAGCGAGGCCGTTGATGTCGAGGATGTTTTCGGCGATCGGACGCGTCCCCTGCGCCGGATAGAAGTCCGTGCCGCCGGCCAGGATTCGCCACCGATCCCGCGCCAGAAGGCCAAGCGCCTCTTCGACCGATTTGGGTTTCGCGTAGCGGATCACGCAATGCCTTTCCGGCGGGCCAGCCGGCGAATTCATTCGTATGCAAATGATATACGTGGCGCGGGTTTTGTCAAAGAGCGCGTTGCGTTCAGGCGCACTACCGGGCTTGACGCGCGCCCCCTATCCGGACGACGTTCGCCGAAACACGACACATCACTGCATTGAGGGTTCCATGGGTACGCAAGCGCTTGTTGTCATCGACGTGCAGAATGATTTCTGCCCAGGCGGCGCGCTGGCGGTGGCGGGCGGCGCAGACATCGTGCCGCTGGTCAACGACCTGATCATGCGCTTCGATCATGTCGTGCTGACGCAGGACTGGCATCCGGCAGGGCATTCGAGCTTCGCCTCCAGCCACCCCGGCAAGCAACCTTTCGAGACGATCGACATGCCCTACGGCGCGCAGACACTTTGGCCCGACCACTGCATCCAGGGCTCGGGCGGCGCAGCCTTCCACTCGGCGCTGAAATGGACGAAGGCGGAGCTTGTGGTCCGGAAGGGATTCCGGCCGGCTATCGACAGCTATTCGGCATTCTACGAGAACGACCACGAGACGCCGACAGGGCTTGGCGGCTATCTGCGCGAACGCGGCATCGACGAACTGACGATGGTCGGCCTGGCCACCGATTTCTGCGTCGCTTTTTCCGCCCTCGATGCCGTCGGGCAGGGCTTCAAGGTCAGCGTCGTGCTCGACGCCTGTCGCGGCATTGATCTTGGCGGCTCGCTCGATTCGATGCTGACGCGGATGCGCGAACAGGGCGTGACACTGGTCTGAAGACAGCCGCGACTGCCCGCTTGGGCAGGCCACGACGGCTTTACGCTTCCCGGCGCCGCCGATATGGTGCCTTGGGGTAGCGCGTCCAATCGACCAGGCGCGCGGGGCATGGATTGTCTGGAATGGATCGGTTCGCGTCTCTTCGCCGGCATACGGACCGTAAAAGCCTTGGCATCGAGATTGCGCCCTACTTCAATCCTATCGTCACAAAGGCCGCCGGCTACAACGTCCTGATCGTCGACGTGTTCGACACCAAGACTCTGCGGGAGAAGGCGGTCGAGGACCCACATATCCCGACTGGCGAAGAGCGCCGCATCGAGGATGTCGATATCGTCGCCGATGCCTCGAACCTGATCGAGGCGATCGAGCAGCGCGGCCT
>JALHRB010000076.1:800-4571 GCA_022841665.1 Pseudolabrys sp. | reverse complement strand
CTCCGCGCCTGCCTGGTGGCGCTGGTCACCGGCTGGGAGCAGCACGAGATCTTCCTGATCCTCAACGGGCAGCTGCCCGATCGGATCCTGGACATCCGCAAGGCCTTTGCCGAGTTCCTGCCGGCAGCCGGCATACGGCTCTGGTATTCGAGCGATGCGGGCGACGGCATCGCGCACGCGCCCGTTTTCCAGATCGAGGCGGCGCAGCTGATGCGCGAGGCACTGATTGCCAGCCTCGACGCCGATCTCGTGGTCGCGCTGCTCGAACCCGGCGCGGCGGCGACCGACTGCGTGTTCAGCATCGGCCTGCTGCACGACATCCCGACCTTCGTGGCGCTGGGAAGTGCCGCGCCCGGCCCCACCGCGCCTTCGGACGGCGTTAGCCGGTCCATGGTCCAGCACCTCGCGAAGGCCAGCCGGATCTTTGCGCCACCCGGCGCCTTTCACCACGCGATGGACGGGTCGGCGGACAATATCACGCCGATCGGCGACAGCGACCGCGACCTGGTGATGGCACTGCTGCGCGCAACCCACGACATGGCGCCGAAACGACCCCAGATGCCGACCCGCAGGCCGAGGCTCGCCTACGTCTCGCCGCTGCCACCGCAGCGCAGCGGCATCAGCTTCTACAGCGCCGAGCTGATTCCCGCGCTGTCGAGGCACTACGAGATCGACCTGGTGGTCCAGCGCATCGATCGCGGGCAATGGAGCGCGGGCCACACCCTGCGCGACAGCAAGTGGTTTGCCGCCAATGCCGGCAGCTACGATCGCATCCTCTATCATTTCGGCAATTCCAACTTCCATCGCCACATGTTCGCGCTGCTTGCGGCGCATCCCGGCGCGGTCGTTCTGCACGACTTCTTCCTGTCGGGGGTCGTCTCCGACATGGAGACTTCGAAATTTGCGCCTGGCCAATGGATCCGCGAGCTTTATCACGCGCATGGCTATGGTCCGGCGTCCGAACGCTTCCTGGAAAAGCAGCCTGTCGACGTCATCTGGCGCTATCCGTGCAGCGCCTCGGTGCTGGCCAACGCCACGGGCGTCATCGTGCATGCCGAGAGCACCCGGGCGCTTGCGCGGCACTGGCACGGGCCTGATGCCGAGCGCAGGATCACCGTGATCCCGCATCTTCGCGCGCCGCGCCCAGCGTCCGACCGCAACGCCGCGCGCAAAGAGCTCGGACTTGGCGCCGACGACTTCGTTGTCTGCGCTTTTGGCGGACTGGGTCCGACGAAGCTCAACCACAGGCTGGTCGAAGCCTGGCTGTCCTCGCGCCTGTCCAAAGATCCGCGGTGCACCCTGCTGTTCGTCGGCTCCAACGAGGGCGGGCACTACGGCCGTGCCCTGGCCGACCGGATCAAGGAGGCGAAAGGCCACCGCATCCGCATCACCGGCTGGGAGGACGAGGCGCGGTTCCAGCTCTACCTCGCCGCCACCGATGTTGCCGTGCAGTTGCGGGCCCTGTCGCGCGGCGAGACCTCGGGAACGGTGCTGGACTGCATGAATGGCGGCGTACCGCTGATCGTCAACGCCCATGGCAGCATGGCCGACCTGCCGGAAGGCACGGCATGGATGCTCCCCGACAATTTCGGCGACAGCGCGCTGGTGCAGGCCATCGAGACCTTCGAAGGCGATGCCGGCAAGCGGCGGGCGATTGCCGAACGCGCCGTCGACCACGTCAGGCGCAACAACAACCCCGACGAGGTCGCAGCGCGCTACGCCGAGGCCATCGAGGCCTTCGCCGCAAGGCCCCGCAGCAGCCTTGCCCGCCTCGGCCCTGCGCTGGGCAGCGTCCTTGCCGTCCGCGGCAGGCTTGAGCGGGAAGCGGCGGCGGCCTGCGCCGCGCTGTCGATCCAGCCGGCCTTTGCGAAACGCCAGATCCTCGTCGATGTCTCGGCCATCGTCCGCAACGATTTGCGCACCGGCATCGAGCGCGCCGTGCGCGCGCTGATCCGCGCAATGATCGCCGCGCCGCCGGACGGGTACTGCATCGAGCCGATATATGCGCGCGGCACTGGCTTCTTCTACGCCCGGCGCTTCACCGCCGACCTCCTCGGCTTTCGCAGCCGGAAGCTGGAGGACGACGCGATCGACCTGCGCGCCGGCGACATCTATTTCATGCCCGACCTCGAGCATGAAAGCGTCATCCGCAACCGCGCCACCTACCAGGCCATGCGCAACCATGGCGTCGGCGTGGCCTTCATGGTGCACGATTTGCTGCCGGTGCGTCTGCCGCAGTTCTTTCCGCCGCATGCGGCGGGCACGCATGAGCGGTGGCTGCGCGTCGTCGCCGAAGCCGACAGGGTCGTCTGCGTGTCGAAGGCCGTGGCGGACGACTTTGCCGCGTGGCGAGCGGCAAGCGGATGCGTTGGCAACCTGGATCTTTCCGTGGTGCATTCCCATCATGGCGCCGACCTGTCCGCCTCGAAACCGTCGACAGGACTTCCGCGGGACGCGGCGCGCGCCCTGGGAGCGATTGCGGCTCAGCGCTCCTTCCTGATGGTCGGCACGGTGGAACCGCGCAAGGGCCATGCGCAGGTGCTCGACGCCTTCGAGCGCATCTGGGCGAAGGGCGGCCGCGAGATGCTGGTCATCGTCGGCAAGCCGGGATGGATGCTCGACGATTTCGTCGGCCGGCTGAAGCGCCACGCGGAGCGTGGCCGAAGGTTCGTCTGGATCGAACGGGCGTCCGACGAGTATCTTGCCCGGCTTTATGCGGCCAGCGCCTGCCTGATCGCCGCCAGCCATGGCGAGGGTTTTGGCCTGCCGCTGATCGAGGCGGCGGCGCACGGCCTGCCGATCATCGCGCGCGACATCCCGGTCTTCCGCGAGGTGGCGGGAGAGCATGCCTTCTATTTCGATACCGCGTCGGCGGACACGCTGGCGGATGCGATCGGAGGCTGGCTTGAGCTCGACAGGCAGGACAAGGCGCCGTCATCGAAAGCGATGCCACGGCTGACCTGGGCCGAAAGCACCGCAAGGCTGCAGCGGCTGCTATTGGGCGGCGCCCTCTGACGCCGCAAATGCCAGCAGTCGCTCCAGCGCGACCTCGTCGTCGACCTGCTGCGGCGGATGCTTGAACAGGAACGAGCAGACGTCCGGGATGGCGCCGGCAAGCCCGCGGTCGAGCGCGATGCGGGCGCAGCGTATGGCGACCAGCGCGATTGCCGCGGCATTGGGCGAATCCTCGACGGAAAGCCGCACCTCGAGATTGGTGGCGATGCCGCCGAACAGCCTGCCCTCGACCCGGATATAGGCCACCTTCTCGTCCATCAGCCACGGCACATAGTCGGACGGGCCGATGCGCACATTGTTGTCGTCGAGCCGTGTCTTGACCGCGCTCTGCACCGCCTCGGTCTTCGACACGCGCTTGGTGGTGAGGCGGTTCATGTCCATCATGTTGAGGAAGTCGGTGTTGCCGCCGACATTGAGCTGGTAGCTGCGGTCGATCTCGGCGCCGCGGATGTCGAAGAGATGGGCAAGCGTGCGGTGGACGATCGTCGCGCCGATCTGTGCCTTGAAATCGTCGCCAAGCAGCGGCAGCCCGGCCGCCTCGAAGCGGCGCGACCAGGCCTGGTTGCTGGCCATGAAGACCGGGATCGAGTTGACGAAGGCACAGCCCGCGTCGATGGCGGATTGCGCGTAGAACTCGGCCGCCTGCTGCGACCCGACGGGCAGGAAGTTGATGACGACCTCGGCACCCGATTCCTTCAGGGTCGCGGTCACCTCGGCGGCGCTCGGCGGCGCGCTGTCGACCGGCCGGAAGCTGAG
>JALHRB010000076.1:0-790 GCA_022841665.1 Pseudolabrys sp. | reverse complement strand
ATGACGCCATTGTCCCCGACCGTCGTCTGCAGGCGCTTGGTGTTGTTGGGCAGGGCGTATATGGCCTGCGACAGCGGCAGTCCGACCTTGCGCTCGTCGACGTCGAAGGCCGCCACGACCTCGATATCGGCGGGCGCATAGCCGCCGAGGTCCGGCAGCAGGACGCCCACCGCGGCGTCGCCGTGCTCGCGGCAGTAGGAGATGCCCTGGACGAGGGAACTGGCGCAATTGCCGATGCCGATAATCGCTAGCTTGATCATGGAAACGTTCTGAAACCTGTGGGGGAGCACGTCGCTCTCGCGGCGTGAGGTGGCGCGCCGTGCGCCGTCAATATCGGCAATCCCGCGCCGCCACAAGCGGTCCACGACGCCGCGTCATTGGGCCTGGACCACGCTGCGAACCCGCATCGGAACGCCGATCGCGCCGATGCGCACCGGCGACTGGTTCACGGTGAGAATCAGCGCCTCCTCGATCCAGAACAGCTGGACATGGCTTTGCTGCGTGCCGTCGATGATCGAGGGCGCGATCGTGTAGGTACCGAGCGGCAGATAGGGCAGCTGGAACTGCAGTATGGCGTGGAACGGGTCGCCGGCGGCCATGGTCCGGGGATCGTCGCGGTAGGCCAGGTAGGTGTTGTCGCCAAAGAGGTTCTGGCCGAGCGCGTCGCGGAGGATGAAGCCGACGATCGGCCGGGCGATCGGCTCGAGCGCACGCCCGACAATGTGCAGGACGACAGTGCCGCCGCCCTCGACGCGCTGCTGCCTGACGCCGTCGGGACCGCCGAAATAGA
>JALHRB010000075.1 GCA_022841665.1 Pseudolabrys sp. | reverse complement strand
GAGCCTCCGGCTCGCTCATGATCGGGCCACTGGAGTGGCGCGCCCCCAGCGAAGAGAGCCTGTGATGCGTGTTGGCGTGGAAGTCGGCGGCACCTTCACCGACCTCGTGGCGGTCGAAGACGGCAGGATCGTCGTCACCAAGGTGCCGAGTACGCCCAGGAGCCCCGACATTGGCGCCTTCGCGGCGCTCACCGCCTCGGGTATCGACCTCTCGCGCATAAAAGATCTCGGCCACGGCTCGACCGTCGCCACCAACGCCGTGCTCGAACGCAAAGGCGCGGCGGTAGCCTTCGTCGCGACGGCAGGCTTCCGCGACCTGCTGTTCATGCAGCGCCACGACCGGCGCAATATCTACGATCTCTTCTATGCCAAGCCGGCGCCGCCGGTCCGCCGCAAGGATTGCTTCGAGGCAGCGGAACGCCTGCGGGCCGACGGCTCGGTCGAGACTCCGCTCGACGAAGCGAGAGTGCGCGCCGAGTTGATCCCGGCGCTCAAATCGGGCGGCTATCGCGCCGTCGCGGTCTGCCTGCTCAATGCCTATGCCAATCCGGTGCATGAGAAGCGGCTGGCGGCACTGATCGGCGAGGCGCTGCCCGGCGTGCTCGTGACCTGCAGCCACCAGGTCGCGCGCGAGTTCCGCGAGTTCGAACGCGCCTCGACGACCCTGCTGTCGGCCTATGTCCAGCCCGTCATCGACGGCTACCTGCATCGCTTCGAGAGCAAGCTCGCCGACGCCGGTTTCACCGGCCGCTTCACGGTGATGCAAAGCAACGGCGGCCGCTTGCCGGCCGAGGCGATGCGCCAGAGCGCCATCACCGCGCTCTATTCCGGCCCGGCCGCCGGCGTGGTCGGCGCCACCCGCCAGGCCGCGCGCTCCGGCTACAAGGACCTCATCACCTTCGACATGGGCGGCACCTCGACCGACGTCTGCCTGGTGCAGGACGGCCGGCCGTCGCTGGCGTCGGAAAGCGAGATCGACGGGCTGCCGATCCGCACGCCGGTGCTCGACATCGTCTCGGTCGGCGCGGGCGGCGGCTCGATCGCCTGGGTCGACGACGGCGGCATGCTGCGCGTCGGCCCGCAAAGCGCCGGCGCCGATCCCGGCCCCGCCTGCTACGGCAAGGGCGGCATCGAGCCCGCGACCACCGATGCCCACATCGTGATCGGCACCATCCGCCCCGGTGCCTTTTTAGGCGGTCGCATGACGCTTGACGGCGACGCGGCGCGCCGTGCCTTCGAGCCCATCGCCGCCCGCTTCGGTCTCAGCATCGAACAGGCGGCCTCCTCGGCGCTACAACTCGCCGACGCCAACATCGTGCGCGCCATCCAGCTCGTCTCGACCGAGCGCGGCCGCGATCCGCGCGACTATGCGCTGGTGCCGTTCGGCGGCGCCGGACCGCTGCATGCCGCGCGCATCGCCGAGGAACTCGGCATTTCGACCATCGTCGTGCCGCCCAATGCCGGCGTGATCTCGGCCTATGGGCTGGTGGCCTCCGACTACACCAAGTTCGATGCCGTCACGCGCAAGATGAAGCTCGACGATGCCGCCGCCACGGAAGCGGGCAAGACTTTCGCCGAGATGCGCGCGCGCCTGGCGGCCCAGTTCACCGACATGAAACTGCCGGGCGGGCTCGACTACATCCACACGCTGGAAATGCGCTTCGTCGGCCAGGCTTTCGAGGTCGGCGTGGAAATCCCCGCCGACCGGATCGGCGCACTCGACGCGGCCTACCTCGCCGGCCTGTTCGCCGATGCCCATCATCGCACCTTCATGCATGGCGCCACGCTCGAACGGCCGGTCGAGATCGTGACGCTGCGTGTCGGCGCCACCCTGCCGATCGGCGCCATTCCCCAGCTCGACCGCGAGAAGCTGGCGGCGCGCGCGCCGGAGCAGGCAAAAATCTTCCACGACGAGGACTGGCTCGACTGCGCCCGCTACACCGCCGAGGCGCTGACGTCGGGCCAGAAGATCGTCGGCCCCGCCGTCATCGAAGGCTACACCGCCACCACCTGGGTGCCGCCCGGCTGGACAGCCGAACTCGACCCGGCCGACAATCTGATCCTCCGGAGGTCCGCATGATCCAGCTGGGTCCGATCGACTATGCCGTCATCAGCCAGGCGCTGATCGCCTCGGCGCGCGAGATGGGTGTAAAGCTCATTCGCTCCGCCTACTCCACCATCCTGCGCGAGGCGCGCGACGGCTCGGCCGGCCTGATGGACCGCCATGGCAACACCGTGGCGCAGGCCGAACTGATCCCCATGCAGCTCGGGCCCATCGGCGAGACCTTGCGCGCCTGCCTGAAACGCCATCCCGTCGAGACGCTCAAGGAAGGCGACTTCCTAATCAACAACGACCCGTTCGAGGGCGGCCAGCACATTCCCGACGTGTTCATTTTTACGCCGATCTTCGTCGCCGGCCGCGTCGTGGGCTTCGGCGCTTCGGTCGCCCACCATCTCGATCTCGGCGGCGGCGCGCCGGGCCTCAACATCCACGCGAGCGACGTCTACCAGGAAGGGCTGCGCTTCCCGCCCAGCAAGTACGATTTCCAGCGCGACTGGAACGGCGGCAGCTTCGAGCGCCTGGTCACCGCCAACGTGCGCGTGCCCGATCTCACCATCGGCGACTTCAACGCGCAGTTCGCCGCCAACGCCATCGGCGTGCTGCGGGTAAAGCAGCTCTGCGAACGCTACGGCACCGACAAGGTCGAAGCGGCGATGAAGGAGATGCAGGACTATTCCGAGCGCCGCGTGCGCGCCGCCATCGCCCAAGCGCCCAAGGGCACCTTTTATGGCGAGGATGCGGTCGACGACGACGGGCTCACCGACGAGCCGTTGCTGGTGAAAGCCAAAGTCACCATCGCCGAGGATTCGGTCGAGATCGATTTCGAAGGCACCTGCGCGCAGGTGAAGCGCAACCTCAACTGCCCCTACTCCAGCACGCTCTCGGCGGCCCTCAGCTGCGTAAAGTCGGTGCTGACCAGCCCCGACATTCCCTACAACGAGGGCATGGCGCGACCGATCACCATAAAAGTGCCCTATGGCTCGCTGCTCAATCCGCGCCCGCCGGCGCCGGTGCGGGCGCGCATGATCCCGGCCTACCGCGCCTTCAACGCCGTGATGAAGGCGCTGGCCCAGGCGCTGCCCGACAGAGTGATCGCGACCGGCTTCGACTGCACGACCGCCTTCTGCCTCTCCCACCTCGGCGAGAAGGGTTATAGCGTCTATCTCGAAATCTTCGGCGGCGGCTACGGCGCCTCGCGCGGTGCCGACGGCTGCGACGCGGTCGATTCGCCGCTCAGCAACTGCTCCAACGCCCCGGTCGAATCGCTCGACATCGACTACGACTTCTTCCGCATCGTCGGCTATGAACTGGCGCCGGACTCCTTCGGCCTCGGCGCCCGTCGCGGCGGCGCGGGCTTTAGCCGGCGCTGCGAGATCCTGCGCGACGACGTGCAGCTCGCGATCTATTCCGACCGCTTCCGCCTCGCCCCCGAAGGACTTTTGGGCGGCGAGCCCGGCCAACGCGGCTACTGTCGCGTCCACCGCGCCAACGGCACCGTCGAGGAGCTCAAGAGCAAGGCCGCCGTCGATCTCGCCAAGGGCGATATCGTCGAAATGTTCGTGGGCGGCGGCGCCGGCTTCGGCCGCGTCGAGGAGCGCCCCGACGCCATGATCGACCGCGACCTGGCCGACGGCCTGCTCACGCGCGACCCGCGCAGCGCGCGGAGGCTGGCGGCGGAGTAACCGGACTGCGCCGGCTCAGCCGGCGGCCATTTTCAGGATCAGCGCCCATTGCGCGTCGGTGACGGGCACCACCGACAGGCGCGACTGGCGCACCAGGCCGAAATCCTTCAGCCGCGCATCGGCCTTGATGGCGCCGAGCGTCACGGTCTTTTTCACCGGCTCCACCGCCTTCACATCGACCGTGACGGCCTTGCCGTCCTTGTCCGTCGGATCGGGATAGGCCGCCTTCACCACCTCGGCGATGCCTACGATCTCCTTGCCCTCGTTGGAATGGTAGAAGAAGCAGCGATCGCCCGGCTTCATCGCCTTGAGGTTCATCGCCGCCTGGGCGTTGCGCACACCGGTCCAGGACGTCTTCTTGTCCTTGACGAACTGCGGCCAGGAATAGGCCGACGGCTCGGATTTGATCAGCCAATGAGCCATGTCGCTCTCCCCACCTATTCGCCTTCTCTGCGCAACGGCCGCGCCAGCAGC
Organism: Pseudolabrys sp.; assembly: GCA_022841665.1. Classification (GTDB taxonomy): domain Bacteria; phylum Pseudomonadota; class Alphaproteobacteria; order Rhizobiales; family Xanthobacteraceae; genus Pseudolabrys. The sequence goes on along the minus strand of JALHRB010000075.1, from coordinate 383 downwards.
GCGCGGATCGCTTCGTCGGGCGCGGCGCCCCGATGCAGGATAGCATCGACGGCCGCGCAGATCGGCATCTCGATGCCGAGCCGCGTCGCGCGGGCCAGCACGGCGGGCGCGGTGGCCTCGCCCTCGACGACTTGCCGGCGTCCATCCATGTGACGGGCCAGTGTCGTGCCCTTGCCCAGCGCCAGGCCCAGCGAACGGTTGCGCGACAGCGGGCCGTTGCAGGTGAGCACCAGATCGCCGAGCCCGCTCAAGCCGGTCAGCGTTTCGAGACGGGCGCCCATGGCGAGGCCGAGGCGGGCCATTTCGGCGAAGCCGCGGGTGATCAGGGCAGCCGCGGCGTTGTGGCCGAGGCCGCGGCCCTCGACGATGCCGGCGGCGATGGC
>JALHRB010000074.1 GCA_022841665.1 Pseudolabrys sp. | reverse complement strand
CATCTCGACGCCTTCGTGATCGCCGAGCGTGCCCGCCAGTCGGCATTCCTAGCGCATGCGCTTCCCGCGCAGGCCGGCTTCGGCGGCAGCCCCTATCGTCTTGACCCGCGGGATCACCTTTCCAATCTCAATCCCGCGATCCGCGACAGCGCCGCGCGCTACTTTGCCGACAATGCCATCGCCTGGCACCAGCATGCCGCGCACGGGCTTTCGTCACAGGTCTGCTGCCTGAATTTCCTGCTGCCGCTGGCCATCCGGCCCGATGTTCTCGCACACCTGGTCCAGAATGCCATCGGGGGCGACCTCCCGGACATGCTGGCAGTTGAAACTGGACCGGACGGGGAGCCCTGGTTCGTCGGATTCGAGTGGATCGGCGAAAGCGACTATCTCGGCGAATGGCCGCGCACAGGCAAAGCCAAGCGCGGCGCCAACGTGACCAGCGCCGACGCGGTTGTGCGCTTTCAACAGGCGGGCCGTATCGAGACACTTCTCATCGAATGGAAATACACCGAAAGCTACGGCGCGCGGCCCGACAGCAAGCGCGAAGCAGAGAGGCTGAGGCGTTATGCCGACAAGGCGTATGCGCCGGAAGGTCCGCTGGCTCCGGAAGCAGAGGTCGAGATCAAGGATCTGTTCTGGGAGCCGTTCTACCAGCTGATTCGCCAGCAGATGCTGGCGCACCGCATGCAGGCGGCACATGAGACCGGCGCCGAGCGTGTCCGTGTGCTGCACATTGCCCCAGCGGCCAACCGCGCGCTGCGACGCGTGACGGCGCCGGCATTGCGTGAACGCGGCGACGACGCCTTTGCGGTGTATCGCAGCCTGCTTGCCAGCCCCGACGATTTCATCAGTCGCTCGACCGAGAGCCTGTTTGCGCCGCTGATCGCCTCCGCACCGGCCGACGACGCCTGGGCAAGCTATCTTCGCAGTCGCTACGGGTTCGTCGCGGCGGTCGCTGCCTGAGATAAGTACTCCCGTGAAACGCCGGGAGGGGTTCTCGTGGCGTAGAGCCAGGTACCGGTATCACGTCTGGTCGTCATCGGCCGGTCGGACACATGCGGCGTCACATGCTTGCGGAGATTGCCCGGCAGGCTACAAGAGGCCATGTTCCGTTTCATCCACAGCGGCGATCTGCATCTCGGCAAGCGCTTCGGCAACATGCCCGAGGATCTGCGCGGCCGGTTGCGCGAGGCCCGACACGCGGTGATCGGCCGACTCTCGCGCGCGGCGATCGACCACGGCGCCACCACTGTCCTCCTGGCTGGCGACACGTTCGACACAGAGACGCCGTCTCCCGAAATCCGCCGGCAGGCGCTGGCCGAAATGGGCCATCACGCATCGCTGCGCTGGGTGGTGCTGCCCGGCAATCATGATTCGCTGCAGGCAACCCAACTCTGGGACGCGCTCCGGCAGGATGCCCCTCCGAACATGATCTTGACCACCGAGCCTGCCCCTTTGTCGATCGCGCCAGGCGTGGTCCTGCTGCCGGCCCCCTGCACGACGCGCAGGCCAGGCCGTGACCTGTCGGAGTGGATGGACCGTGCACCGACTGCCGATGGCGACATGCGCGTCGGACTCGCTCATGGCGCGATCCAGAATTTCTCCGAGGACGGCGCTGCCTCTGATGTGATCGCCCCCGACCGCTCGGCACGGGCAGGTCTCGACTATCTGGCGCTCGGCGACTGGCACGGTGCGATGACCGTCAATGCCCGCACCCACTACAGCGGCACGCCCGAGCCCGACCGCTTCAAGCACGACCGGCCCGGCAATGCCCTTTTGGTATCCGTCGCCGGTAAGGGGGCTGTGCCCGAAACCACGCCCATCGAGACCGGCAGCTTCACCTGGCGCACGATGGCGCTGCCGCTCCTGTCGCAGGAAGACGGCGCGGAGGCGTTTGTTGCGCTGCTGCCTGCAGGTCCTCTGCGCCGCCGGACTCTGCTGCGCATCGCCGCCACCGGTCGGCTTCGGCTTGCCGCACGGACCGCCCTGAAGGTGGCAGCCGACAAGGTGGCGCCGGAGTTCGCCTGGCTTGAACTCGACGAGCATGATCTGGCAACCGACTGTGAGAGCGAGGATCTAGACCTCATCGACCGCGGTGGTGCCTTGCGCGAGGCAGCCGACCTGCTTCTGGCAGAAAGCCAGGACGACGCCCGCTCCAACGCCGAGCGCGCGGTCGCGCGGGCGGCACTGGTGCGACTCTTCTCCTACGCCGAAAAAATCGCGCCATGAAGATCAACGCGCTCAGGATGTACAACGTCAAGCGCTTTGCCGGACGCGGCGTCGCCATCGAGGGCATTGCCGACGGCGTCAACGTGCTCTGTGCCGTCAACGAGCACGGCAAGTCGACCAGTTTCGAAGCGCTGCATGCCCTGTTTTTCCAGCCCCATACCGGCACCCCCGACGCCGTCAGGCAATTGCGGCCCTACAGCGGCGGCAACCCCCTCGTCGAAGCCGACATCACGACCGACGCCGGCCGCTTCCGCCTGACCAAGCAGTTCTATGGTGGCAAGCGCGCCAGCGTTACCGATATCGCCACTGGTCGGCTCTTGGCGCAGGCCGACGAGGCTGAAGCCTTCATCGCCAATCTGATCCGTGGCGGCACGGCCGGACCGGCGGGCCTGCTATGGGTACGGCAGGGCATCACCGGCATCGAAAGACGCAGCAAGTCCGAAGAGGACGGCGAGAAGCGCGTGCGCCAGAACCTCCTGTCTTCCGTACAGGGCGAGGTCGAAGCTATGACCGGGGGTCGCCGCATGGCCGAGATCATCGATGCCTGCGGCGAGGAACTCGACCGCCTTGTGACAGCCACCGGGCGGCCGAAGGCTGGTGGCCTCTACGAGGCCGCAATCGAGGAGCACCGGCGCCTCGCGCAGGAAGAGCGCCGCCTGTCGGGCGAGGTGACCGCCCTGCGCGACGCATTGGACAAGCGGATCGCGGCGCTGAAGCGGTTGGCCGAGATCGAGGATCCGCAGGAGGCCGCGACTCGGCACATGGCCGTCGTATCGGCCGAGAAGGCCGTCGAGACCGCAAGGGCGCATGGGGCGGCGCTGGCAGCCGCCGCGGCGGAGGCGGCCCTTGCCCACAGCCGGCGCGACGCTGCGCAAGCGGCCGTTGCATCCTTCCGATCGGCGATTGGCGACGCGAGGACGCTGCGCGAAAAGATCGCGGTCACGCAGATCCGGCGTGATGATGCGCAGGCCAGGCGCGATGCAGCGGCAGGCGAGATCGAACGGGCCATCGCCGAGGTCGACGATGCCGAGACCGCCGAGCGCGAAGCGCGCGATTTGCTCTCGCGCCTCGACGAAGCACTCGCCGCGCGCCAGGCCGCCGAACAGCGTGCCGAGACGAGCGAAAGGCTTGCCGAGGCCGAAGCGTTGCGCACGAACATCGAAGCTGGCGAAGCAGCGATCGCCATGCTGGCCATTCCGGCGGACGCAGTCGATCAGCTTCAATCCCTCGAGATCAGCCTTGCCACCATGCGCGCGGCCAAGGACGCCACCTTGCCGACACTGCGGATGAACTACGCGGCGGGCAACGTGTCGCCTGCCTTGCTCGACGGGACGCCGCTGGCCGACGCGGTCGACCACGTCTTTGCCGACACGGCGCATCTCGAGATTGCAGGGTTTGGCACACTGACCCTGCGGTCCAACCGGGCGCCCGAGGCCGACAAGGCGCTTCGCGAGGCCGAGCAGCGCCACAGCGCCTTGCTGTCTTCGCTTGGCGTGGCAAGCCTTGCCGAAGCGCGTCAGCGCCAGGCCGCCGCGCGCGAAAAGTCCGCCGAACTGGACCTCCTCCGCCAGGGTTTCAGACACGTGGCGCCAGCGGGGTTGCAGGCGCTGCGCGAGGCGGCGGCCCGTTTCGGCGAGGCGGGCACAGAGCCTCATGAAATCAAGGGCGACCCGGAGGCTGCGCGGGGGCAAGTCGCGACCGCGGCGAAACGGGTGGCGGACGCCCGCAGTCTCGCGCGAGCAACACATCCGCTGCGGGCGGCAGCAGACAAGGCCCATATCGATGCCGAGACCGCCCATGCCACGCAACTGCGCGAGCTGCAACGCGTCGAATCGCTGATCGGCCCCGAGGCCGAATGGGAGGGCCGGGAAAGGACGCTGCTGGAAGTCCAAAGCCAACAGTTGGCCATCAGCGCAGATGCCGAGGCGAAGCTGGCGGCCTTGCGCGGCGGCGCCGTCGATCTGGCATCCGCGGAGGCGGCGCTGCGCCGGATGCGCTCCGTGGAGGACGCGGCCGCGCAGGAAGCGGCAAGGTTGCGCGAGACACTGGCCGACCTGAACACGCAGATCCGAATGCGTTCCAACGACGCGGTCGAGGAAGCCTGGCGCGAGGCGGTGGACGGGCTGGATGTCGCCACCGAACGTGTGAAACGCCTCGAGACCGAAGTCGCGCTTCTCGTTCGCCTGCGCGATGCCCTGCAGGCGTCGCGCTCCAAGGCACGTGAGCTCTATTTGAAGCCGGTCATCACGGAGTTGCGTCCGCTTCTCGGCCTGCTGTTCGACGACATTGCCATCGACTTCGACGAAAACACGCTTTTGCCACAGAAGATCCGCCGCAACGGTCAGGACGAGGATGTCGACAGGCTGAGCGGCGGCATGCGCGAGCAGCTCTCGGTCCTGACCCGGTTGGCCTTCGCGCGGCTCCTGGCGCGCGA
>JALHRB010000073.1 GCA_022841665.1 Pseudolabrys sp. | reverse complement strand
CCGGCGCAGCCGCGCCCGAACACCGGCACGCGCAAGGCGTCCGGCCGGAAGCCCATCTCCCCGGCCGCGCGCGCCTCCAGGCTTGGCGTCGCGATGCCCGTGGACGACACCGTCACGATCACGTCGACGTCGCGCGCGCTCAAGCGCGCGCGGGCGAGCGCGGCACGCGCCGCCTCGGTAAAGAGCGCCGTCGCGCCGTCGAGATAAATCTGCGTGCGCTCATGCCAGTCGTGCGGCGCCTCGAACCATTCGATCGGCCGCACCGAATAGCGCCGCTCAATGCCGGCATTGGTGTAGACGTCGATGAGCCGCGGATAGCGTGCGAAGCTGCGCGCGTAGATGCGGCGCGCGAAGTTGGCGACGGCCGACTGCTCGAGCCGGTGCGGCGGAACCGCGGTCGCGAGCGCCAGCAAGCTCACCGGCAAGGTCATGGCATCGCCCGTTGTCGTATCGTCGCCCTCAGGAGACGAACACCGCGCTGCGGCGGCTGTTCCCGTGCTCAGGCGCGGGCGCGCTCGCCGCGGCGCGCGTCGAGATCGACGGCGCGGTCCGGAATGGTGATGCTGAAGGTCGCGCCGATCGTGCCGGCCACCAGCTTGATGTCGCCGGCATGCGCGCGCACCAGCTCGGCGGCAATGGCGAGGCCGAGGCCGGAGCCGCCCGCGCGGGTGGAGCCCTGAAAGGCCTGGAACATATGGGCGCGCGCCTTTTCCGGCACGCCGGGGCCGGTGTCGGACACCTCGATGACCACCACGCTGCCTTCGCGCCGGCCGGTGATGCGGATCTGGTCGCGCGCCGGGTCCTTCGCGCCGCGCGCCTCCAGCGCCTGGATCGCGTTGCGCGCGACGTTGACCAGCACGCGGAACAACTGATCGTGATCGGCATCGACGGTGAGCCCGCGCTCGACCGCGACGATCCAGCGGATCGGCACGTCGAGGCCGAGGCCGAGCGCCTCGTAGACTTCGTCGATCAGCGGCTCGAGCGGGATGACCTTGCGCTCGGGCGGCGGCTCCTGCGCTGCGCCGTAGGAGAGCGTGGTCTGGCAGAAGGCGATGGCGCGCTCCAGCGCGCGCATCAGCTTGGGCGCGAAACGCTGCACCTTCGGGTCGGGCAGGCCGGAAAGCTGATCGGAAAAGAGCTGCGCCGAGGCCAGCAGGTTGCGCAGGTCGTGGTTGATCTTCGATACGGCCAGGCCGAGGGCGGCGAGCCGGCTCTTCTGATGCAGCATCGACACCAGCTCGCGCTGCATGGCGGCGAGCTCTTCCTCCGCGCGGCCGATCTCGTCGCTGCGGCCGGACTCCGTAATGATGCGCGCCGGATTTTCCGGGTCGGCGCGGAACGCCACCATGTTCTGCGTGATGCGCCCCATCGGCCGCACCAGCAGGTAATGCAGCGCGAAGAACACCAGCATCGCCGTGATGCCGGAGATCGCCAGCGACAGGAGCAGGATGTTGACCGAGAAGCTCCACATCGCCTTCGACAGCGGCATTTCGTCAAGGACGATTTCAAGGAAGTCGCCGTCCGTCATCGGCGCCGGGCCGACCACGCGGATCACGTCGTTCGGCTTGCAAAACAGCAGCGCGTCGAAGGCGTCGATGATGGCGTGCCACCACGGCACATGACGCATGTCGATGTCCTGGTCGATTTCCGACGGCACGTCGGAGGCGGCGAGCAGGCGGCGCTGCGTGCCCATCTTCATCGCCACCGTGCGGGCGCCGATGCTGTTGAGGATCTGCTTGGCGAGGCTCTCCGGCACCATGCCGCTCGGCGCGGCGTCGAGCACCAGCGCGGCGGTGTGCGCGGCGGCCAACCGGTCGTTCAGCCAGTTGAGACGGAAATTGGCGACCGAAGGCACATAGATGAGCACTTCCGCCACCATCACGAACAGGACGGTGAGGAACAGCAGCTTGCCGGACAGGCCGAGGCGCAATTTGCGCGCCGGCGCTTCCGCCGCCGCCGATTGATCGCTCAAACCGGTTTCAGGTTCCAATTCGACCTCAACCGAAGATTCTCAGCCAGGCGATGATGCGCCGCACCAACGGGCGCGTCAAACTGGGCGTGAAATAGTCGAGCGCGGCGCGTTTTCCGATTTCCGCCAGCGTGGGATACGGCAGCACTATACCGGCAAAAGCGCGCACATTGAGGCGCTGCGCGATCGCCAGGCTCCAGGTGGCAATCAGTTCGCCGGCCTGCGCCCCGACGATGGTCGCGCCGAGGATGTTGCCCTTCTTGTCGGTGACGAGCTTGATGTGACCGTGCGTCGCCCTCTCGGCCTGCGCGCGGTCGTTGTCGTGGTAGGACCAGCGCATGATGCGGATCTTGAAGCCGGCCGAACGCGCCTGCGCTTCGGTGAGCCCCGCCTGCGCCAGCTCGGGCTCGGTATAGGTCACCCACGGCACCAATTTATTGGTCACGCGCACCGGCATGCGGAACAGCGCGTTCCGGATCACCAGTCCGGCGTGGTAATTGGCGGCATGGGTGAACTGCAGTTGCCCGGCGGCGACGTCGCCGATCGCATAGACCCGCTTGTTCGAGGTCTTCAGCTTCTTGTTGACGAAAATGCCGGTGCGGTCGTGGCGGATATGCGCGGCCTCGAGATCGAGGCCGTCGGTGGTCGGCCTGCGCCCGGCTGCGACCAGAAGATGCGTGCCCTCGAGGGTCTCGTCGGAACCGCCGGCGTCGAGCGTGACGCTGACGCACCCGCCCGCATGCGCGATGCGCGCGATCTTCACGCCGGTTTTGATGACGACGCCTTCGCGTTCGAGTTGTCCCAGTACGACCGCGGCGGCCTCCGGATCGTCCTTGGCGAGCGCCACCGCCGCCTCCAGCACGGTGACCGCGCTGCCGAGGCGGCGGAAAGCCTGCGCCATCTCCAGCCCGATCGGCCCGCCGCCGATGATGATCAAGTGCTGCGGCAGCTCCTTTAGATCGAAGACCGTCTCATTGGTCAGATAGGGCCCGCTGTCGATGCCGGGGATCGCCGGCACGGCGGCCGTCGAGCCGGTGGCGATCACGAAGCGGCGGGCGCGGATTTCGACCGCATCGCCGACCGCGACCGTGCGGTGGTCCTTGAACCTGGCGTGGCCCTTGATCACGCGCACACCCAGGCCAGTGAATCGCTCGGCCGAATCCGTGGGTGCGATGGCGGCGATCGTCTCCTGCACATGCTCCCGCACGCGCGCGAAATCGACCGTGACGCCGGTCGCGTTCACGCCGAAGGCTTGCGACGAACGCATCGTCGCGGCGTGCTTGGCCGCGGCGAGCAGCGCCTTCGACGGCACGCAGCCGTTGTTGAGGCACTCGCCGCCCATCTTGTCGCGCTCGACCAGCACCGTCGGCACGCCGAAAGCGGCCGCCGCCGCCGCCACCGAAAGCCCAGCGGAGCCGCCGCCGATCACGCAAACATCGGGAGTTAAGGTTTCGGCCATGTCGGATGAAGCTCGCCGCTTCTCAAGGAGAACGCAAATTCATGAGGGCGCAGGCGCGCGCCCGCGCAACCGCTTCACCACGACGGGCACCAGCGCCAGCAATCCAAGCGCGACCAGCGCGCCGATCAACTCGGGCGTCAGGGCGTCCTTCGGGTCGAAACTAAGATGGCAGTCCGTACGGCCGGCCGCGACGCATTCATCGTATGCCGTTTTTTGCGCGGCGATCACGCTGTCGAGCCCGGTGCCGGCCAGCGCATAGACGAAGGCGCCGGGAATGATGCCAAGCGCCGTCGCCGCCACGAAGGGGCCGAGCCGCACGCCCGCCAAGGCCGGCACCAGATTAACCAGGAAAAACGGGAAAACCGGCACCAGCCGCAGAAACAGCAAATAGCTGAAAGCATCCTCGCGAAAGCTGCGCGCCAGCGTTTGCGCGCGCGGACCGGCCCAGCGCAGCAGCGGCTCGCCGAGCGCGGTCCGCGCCACCAGAAAAACGAGCGTGGCCCCGACGGTTGCGCCGACAACCGCCGCGCAGGCCCCGACCACGACCCCGAACAGGAAGCCCCCCGTCAGCGTCAGAAAGACGGCTCCGGGGACCGAAAGGCCCACGGCGACAATATAGAGCGCGGTATAAGCCAGGACCGCGACCGTCCAATGCTCATTGACCAAGGCGTCGATCGCGGCGCGGTGGGCGACCAGGGCCTCCAGTGACAGGCCGTCACGGCCCAAATAGGCATAGGCCAGGACGGCCAGGGCCAGCAGCGCCGCCAGGGGCAGCAGCCGGCGTGCCAGATTTGAGGGGCGGTCTGCGGGCGCGGGAGCGGCGGGCATCGGGAGGTTATACATGAGCCGGCGGTTCCCTCAGGGACCCCTCACCGCCTTGTGAGTCTTTGTGACTGGCGGAAAACACACGCCGCCAAAGGCCTTAACGGCCCAAATCGCTATCGCATTGACGGGCCACAGGCCCTCCCTTATAAGCGCCGAAATTCTTGCCGGGCCCGAGGAATTCGGGCTTTTGGCGCTTTTTGGGGTGACGCCACCCCCGCCACGGCGCGAGACCAGCGGAGAATTCGATCGTGAAGCGGACCTATCAACCGAGCAAGCTTGTACGCAAGCGCCGTCACGGTTACCGCGCGCGCATGGCCACCAAGGGCGGACGCAAAGTCGTCGCGGCACGGCGCGCGCGCGGACGCAAGCGCCTGTCCGCCTAACGGGGCGGCGTAAAGCCCCGCGCATTGCTCCGATGGAACGATTGCGGCAACGGGCGGACTTTCTGGCTGCGGCGACCGGCATCAAGACGCCCTCCGCCGGTTTCGTCCTGCAAACGCGCAAGCGAACCGATGAAGGCCCCGCGCGCTGCGGCTTTACCGTCTCGAAAAAGGTCGGCAATGCCGTCGAACGCAACCGGGTTCGCCGCCGCTTGCGCGAAATCGTGCGGCTGTCGGGCGCGGCGCGGATGCGGGGCGGACATGATTATGTGCTGATCGGGCGGCGGGCGGCGCTCACGTTACCGTTCGCGCGGATCGCACAGGACTTCGATGGGGCGCTGCAGCGCGCGCACAAGCGCGCACCGGCAACACGGGATACCGATGACCGATAGCAAAAACACCATTCTCGCCATCGCGCTGTCGGCGCTCGTGCTGATCGCATGGCAATACTTCATCGGCATGCCGCAGGAAAAGGCGCGCCAGGAACAGCTGCAGGCGCAGCAACAGGCGGCGAGGACCGCGCAGCCGCCGGCGCAAGCCGGCGCGCCGACGCAGGCGCCGCAGCCGGGCCC
>JALHRB010000072.1 GCA_022841665.1 Pseudolabrys sp. | reverse complement strand
GCGCGGCGCAAGACGAAGATCGATTCGGCCGCGGCCGCCTTCATCCTGCAGGGCGTGCTGGACCGCCTCTACGCGTTGGGAACAGACGGCGCGTCGGAATAGCGCTCGCGCATGGCGCGAAACCGTGCCGCGATCAGCTTGCGGCGGCGGAATGCCCAGATCGCCATAATGATCAGCGTGTCGAAGATGCAGGCCTTGGCCACCAGCCAGGGGATCGTCGCGGCGTCGAGACCCAGCATCTCGCCGTAGAGGCCGAACAGGATATCGTGGACCTGTCTCGTCAGCATGACGTAGCCGAAATTCATGTCGTAGTAGGACAGGCCGAACCAGCCCCAGAAGATCACGAGCGGAAGTGCCCAAATGGCAAAGACGTAGCGCATGTCAGTCGCTCCCTGTCGCGGAGTTGCGGGCCGAGAGCCGAATGAGAGAAGCCGCAAGGGCCGCCTCACCGACGCGATTACGCTCGCCAGCGACGGCAGTGTCGTCGATGCGGCCGGGCAGAGTTGCACGGCCGATGAGCGCGAGCGCGCTGTAGGATACGAGCAGCGCCGCCAGATGGATGCCGATCGCCGGAACGAGCCCTGCGACGTCATGCGCGGCGCCCAGCAGCGACACCACCGTCAGCGTGGCGACGGCGCCGGAAAATGCGAGGTCCAGTGCCTGGTTAGCGCGCTGCGCGCCATCGCCCGCCAGCGTCTCGAGAAGCGCCCACCAGAACAGCACGGCGCAGACAGCGAATGCAAGCGCAAGGACGGAGGCTTCGGAGACCCCGAGGATGCGGATGGCGGTGTTCTCGCCATAGATCAGGCCCATGAAGCGGAATGCCCGCGACACTCCGTCGTCTCCGGCCAGCACGCACAGAAACGCCAGCAGCGAAAACAGCGCCGCAAAGTGGAGGATGACGAATGGCGTCAGGACCCGGAGCATGATTTTTCCAGCATGGGCCCAAGACTGGAACGGTTACCGCGCCCGCGCAACGTAAACCAATTGTTAAGGTTAACGGTTCTGGCGACCTGACGGGGGCCTCAGGCGGCGGGATAGAGCGTGTCGATGATCAGCCGCGAATCATGGCGGGCGTCGAGCATGCCGTAGGTCCCGCGCCATTGTCCGGCCAGACGGGTTTCGATGAAGGCGTCGGCGATCCGCCCCCCGCCCATGCGCCGCAGTTCGGCGGCGGCCGCCGACAGCGCGAGCTGCTCGGTCAGGATGCGCGCCGATCCCTCGTCGGACGAGGCAACCTGCATGGCGGCGCGCAGCACGCTCGTCGTGCCGGGGCCGCTCGCACCGAGATCACGCTCTATGCCGGCCAGCACGTCGTCGAACAGGGCCGGCGCGCGCCCGAGCACACGCAGCACGTCGAGCGCCATGACGTTGCCGGAGCCCTCCCAGATCGCGTTGACGGGCGCCTCGCGGTAGTAGCGGGCGAGTGGCGTCTCCTCGACATAGCCATTGCCGCCGAGGCATTCCATCGCCTCGTAGAGCAGTGGCGGCGCGATCTTGCACACCCAGTATTTCACCACGGGCGTCATGGCGCGGGCAAAAGCCGCCTCGCCGCGATCATTGGCGGCCTCATCGAAGGAGCGCGCAAGGCGGAAGGCAAGCGCGGTTGCACCGGCGACATCGAGCGCCATGTCGGCCAGGACCCGCTGCATCAGCGGCTTTTCGATCAGCCTGGCGCCCATCACCTGGCGGTGGCGCGTGTGATGGACGGCCTCGGCCAGCCCGGCACGCATGACGGCCGCGGAGGCGACCGCGCAGTCGAGCCGGGTCAGCGTCACCATGTCCATGATCGTCTTCACGCCGCCGCCGGGTTCGCCGACCATTTCGCCGATGGCATTGACGAACTCGACTTCGGAAGAGGCGTTGGACCGGTTGCCGAGCTTGTCCTTCAGCCGCTGGAAGCGGAATCCGTTGCCCGTGCCGTCGCCCAGGATGCGCGGCACCAGGAAGCAGGAGAGCCCCTCGCCGACCTGGGCAAGCACCAGAAACGCATCCGACATCGGCGCGGACATGAACCATTTGTGGCCGTTGAGCCGGTGAAACCCGCTGCCGACGCGCTCCGCCTTGGTCGTGTTGGCGCGGACATCGGTGCCGCCCTGCTTTTCCGTCATGCCCATGCCGAGCGTGAGGCCCGACTTGGCGACAGGCGGCTTCTGCGCCTGGTCGTATTTGCGGCTGGTGATGCGCGGCGCCCATTCGCGAAAGATTTTTGGGCTCGCCATCAGCGCGGCCAGCGACGCGCTCGTCATGGTGATGGGGCAGAGATGGCCGGCCTCGAGCTCTGCGGTGAGATAGAAGCGCGCCGCCCGCACCTGATGCCGCCTGCCCGTCTCTTCCGCGCCGTTCTCCCAGACGGATGAGTGCAGACCGGCGGCCACGCCGCGGCGCAGGAGCGCGTGGTAGGCCGGATGGAACTCCACGATGTCGGCGCGGTTTCCGTGCCGGTCATGCGTCCTGAGCTTCGGGGTCTCGGCATTGGCGAGGCGCGCGAGATCCTGCGCCTCGGGCGACATGACGAATCGCCCCAGCATGTCCAGATCCTTGCGGACCGCCTCGGAAAAATCCTCCGCAATCTGCACCAGCAGCGGATCGCCGCGCCAGGCATTGCCGCCTGTCAGCGGCGGCGTCTGGTTTGTTACCTCGTGCGTCACGCATCGTCCTTCGCGTTTCGAGAGCGTGCGTCGACGCCTCCTGGCCATTACCATGGCTTATAGTCCACCGCGGCAAGGATGCGCGACGAAAATCCCGGGGAGAATGGCCGCAATCCACCGGGGCCGCTTGCCGCAACCGGAGGCGCGTCCTATAGGACGCGCCTGAGATGACAGACGCATTGGCCCTGCCCCTTTTCCCGCATCGCCACCTGCTTGGCATCCGCGACCTGTCCCCCGCCGATATCGATCTCCTGCTGGCCCGCGCCGATCTGGCGGTCGCGGTCTCGCGCCAGAACGAGAAGAAACTGTCGACGCTGCGCGGTCGCACCCAGATCAACCTGTTCTACGAGGCCTCGACGCGCACCCAGTCGTCTTTCGAGCTCGCCGGCAAGCGGCTCGGCGCCGACGTCATGAACATGAGCGTCGCCAGTTCGTCGGTGAAGAAGGGCGAGACGCTGATCGACACGGCCATGACGCTGAACGCGATGCGGCCCGACATACTCATCATCCGCCACGGTTCGGCCGGCGCCGCCGCACTTCTCGCGCAGAAGGTCGGCTGCTCGGTGGTCAATGCGGGCGACGGCGCGCACGAACATCCGACCCAGGCGCTGCTCGACGCGCTGACCATCCGCCGCGCCAAGGGAGCGCTGTCGAAACTGACGGTCGCGATCTGCGGCGACATCCTTCATTCGCGCGTGGCCCGTTCCAACATCCTTCTCCTCAACGCGATGGGCGCCAGCGTGCGCGTCGCCGCACCGTCGACATTGTTGCCGACCGGCATCGAGCGCATGGGCGTAAAGGTCTGCGCGACCATGCCGGAAGCGCTGAAGGGCGCGGACGTCGTCATGATGCTGCGCCTGCAGCGCGAGCGCATGGCGGGCAGCTTCGTGCCTTCGGTGCGCGAATATTTTCATTATTTCGGCCTCGATGCCGAGAAGCTGAAGGGTGCCGCCGAGGGCGCGCTGGTGATGCATCCCGGACCGATGAACCGCGGCGTCGAGATCGCCTCCGAAATCGCCGACGGGCCGCAGAGCGTGATCCAGGAGCAGGTGGAGATGGGCGTCGCCGTGCGCATGGCTGTCATGGAGGCGCTGCTCGATCCGCGCCGGAATGAGGCCGGGCGGGCAGCATGAGCATCACCGTCTTCCAAAACGCCCGCATCGTTGACCCGTCGCGCGGCATGGACGAGACAGGCACGGTCATCGTCGACGGCGCAAAAATCGTGGCCGCCGGGGCCTCGGCCCTGAACCAGGGGATTCCTGACGGCGCAACGGTCATCGACTGCTCGGGCCGCACCATCATGCCCGGACTGGTCGACGGGCGCGTCTTCATCGGCGAGCCGGGCGGCGAGCATCGCGAGACCATCGCCTCGGCGAGCCTGGCAGCGGCGGCCGGCGGCGTCACGTCCATCGTCATGATGCCCGATACGGACCCCGTCATCGACAATGTGGCGCTGGTCGAGTTCGTGCTGCGCGCAGCCCGCGACACGGCCATCGTCAACGTGTTTCCCGCCGCCGCCATAACCAAGGGCCTCGAAGGCCACGAAATGACCGAGTTTGGCCTGCTGCGCGAGGCGGGCGCGGTCGCCTTCACCGACGGCCGGCATACGATTGCCAACGCGATGACCATGCGCCGCGCGCTGACCTATGCGCGCGATTTCGGCTCGGTCATCGCTCACGAGACCCAGGACCGCGATCTCGCTGCGTCCGGCGTGATGAACGAGGGGCTGTTCGCCAGCTGGCTCGGACTTCCGGGCATGCCGCGCGAAGCGGAGGCCATTCCGCTCGAGCGCGACCTCATGCTCGCGCGCCTGACGGGCAGCACCTATCATGCCGCCAAGATCTCGACGGCAATGTCGGCGGCAGCAATCGGCCGGGCCAAGGGCGACGGCGCCAACATCACGGCCGGTGTCTGCGTCAACCACCTGGCGCTGAACGAGAACGATGTCGGCGAGTACCGCACCTTCTTCCGCCTGTCGCCGCCGCTGCGCGCCGAGGACGACCGGCTGGCGATGATCGAGGCGCTGCGCGACGGCACGATCGACATCGTGGTGTCCTCGCATGATCCGCAGGATGTCGACACCAAGCGCCTGCCATTCGCCGATGCCGCCGACGGGGCGATCGGGCTGGAGACGCTCTTGGCGGTGGCGCTTCGGCTCTACCACAATGGCGACCTGCCCCTGCTGCGGCTGGTCGAGGTGCTGTCCACGGCGCCGGCAAGACTGTTCGGCCTGCCCGGCGGCTCGCTGTCGCCCGGCAGCCCGGCAGATCTCGTCGTCGTCGATCTCGACGAACCGTGGATCGTCAGCGAGAGCGGGATCCGGTCACGCTCGAAGAACACCTGTTTCGAAGGCGCGCGGCTGCAGGGCAGAGTCTTGCAAACGGTGGTTGCGGGCCGCACAGTATTCTCGGCCTGAAACGACCCCGCAAGGCGGAAGGCTGAGAGACGGTGGGAGCTGGGGGATTATCCATGAGCTATCTTCTCGTCGTCGCGCTGGCGTTCGGCTATCTGCTGGGCTCGATTCCGTTCGGCCTGCTGATCACGCGGGCGGCCGGCCTCGGCGACGTGCGCAAGATCGGA
>JALHRB010000071.1 GCA_022841665.1 Pseudolabrys sp. | reverse complement strand
AAATCGTCGGCGCGGCCGCGCGGCGCCGGGAGCGGCTCGCCCTTCACCAGGACCTGCGCGGCGATCGCGTCGCCATGCGCGGGGCCGCCCGGGCCGCTGCCGAGCAGCACCTCGGAATTGCCCGGCGTCACCGTCAGCGGCACGATGGGACCCGCGAGCGGGCGCACCGCCGGCTTGCCGTCGCTCGGCAGCGGGCCCATCGGACCCGAGGGCAGCGCGATCGGGCCGCGGTTGCTCATGTAGCGGCGGATTTCGCGCTCGACATAATGCGCGAGCTTGCGCGCGCCGTATTTGGTGAAGTAGACGCCGTCGCCCGAGCGCAGGCGGCGGTTCTGGCCTTCGTAGTCGGGACCGAAGGTGGCGAACTTGCCGCCCTCGTCGACAAAGCCGTCCCACACGTCGATGTAGACGACGCCGGCGCGCTCGGCGCGCGTGCGGTAAAGATCGTTGAGGTAGACCACGTCGGATGTGGACTTGGTGCCGCGGATCGACGGCAGGCCGACCCAGAACACCGGCACGCCCTTGCTCTTAAGCGCCGCGATGGTGTCGTCGATGCGGCGGGAATAGATCTGCGCCCACTGGTCGCTGCGGAATTCGACGACGCCGCTCGGCCGCTTGCCGCGCGGCTCGGGCGCGGCAATGGATTCGCCCTCGTCGCCCGCTTCCTTCTTCTGCGCGTCCTGTGCGGCGTCCGGCTTGGCGTCTTCTTTGGCCTTCTCGTCCTTGGCCTTCTTCTCGGCTTCCTTGGCGAGATCGCGCTGGCTGATGTTCTGGCGGTCGCTGACGCCGAGCATCATGATGACGTAATTCGGTTTCTCCGGCGCCAGCAAATCCTTGGCGACGTGCCACCAGTCGAGGTCGCTGCGCGCCTCGTAGTGCAAGAGGCCGGAGAACAGCTTGTTCTTGCGCACGATGCCGACTTCCGGCGCGTCGCCGAAGGCTTCCTCGAGACCGTAGGCGAGCCAGTCGGCCATGCCGTCGCCCAGCACCACGATGGAGGTGGTCGGCGGCGGCGCGTCCTTGTCCGCCTTGCGCGGCGCGGGCGCGCGCGGGCTCTCGGCCGGGGCCGATTGCTGGCTCTCGCCTTCGTAGCGCGGCTGTGTGTAAGGGCCGAAGAGATCCTGCAGGAAACCGCCGGAGCGGCGGCGCGGCGGCTGGTAGCGGTCGCCGCCCCAGAACTGCGCTTGTGCAGGGGTGGTCAAAGCGGCGTCGAAAAAGGTCGCACCGACGCCATCGGCGGCGACCAGAAGTGCCATCGCGAACAGCGCGCGCGGAACCCGGATTTTCGAAATCATGCCGGTCGCCCAAGGACTTGTGGTCGGGGCCGGGATCCCCTGAGGCCCCCGCGCCACCATAGCCAATAGGGGTAGTAGCGCTGCAAAAATGTCAACTCGAAGGTCGGCCGGTGGTTACCCGTCTTCTTCAGCGGGAGCGTAGCTGGTTCAGGATACCGGCCGAGGCAAAGCCATCCGGAACCCGGCCGATCTTGGCCTGAAAGTCGCGGATGGCGGCGCGCGTGCGCGCGCCCAGACGGCCGTCCGGCTCGCCGACGTCGTAGCCGTGTCGCGACAGCAATTCCTGCAGTTCGAGGCGCTCCGCCCGCGACAATACCTTTTCGTAGCGCGGCCAGCTTTGCACGAAGGCGCCGCCGCCGCGCAGCCGGTCCGACAAATGGCCGATCGCCAGCGCATAGGCCTCGGCCGGATTGTATTTCATGATGGCGCGGAAATTGTGCAGCATCAGGAAGCCCGGTCCCTGCACGCCGGCCGGAATCAGCAGGAACGCGCGGTCGTCGGCGCGCGGGAAGGCATTGTTGCCGGCGCGCACGATGCCGTGCCGTTCCCACTCGCGGATCGTCATCGTGTGGCGATGATCGGCCAGCGTGAAGTTGAAGTTCGCCGGCACGACGACCTCGTAGCCCCAGGTCTGTCCGGTGGTCCAACCGGCCTTCTTCAGGTTGTTGGCGGTGGAGGCGATCAGGTCGGCCATCGAGTCGACGACGTCGCGGCGGCCGTCCTTATCGAAATCGACCGCGAAGCGCTTGAACGCGGTCGGCATGAACTGCGTCGGCCCGAAGGCGCCGGCCCACGAGCCGACGAGCTTTTCCGGTCGCACGTCGCCGTGCTGGAGAATTTCCAGCGTCGAGAGGAATTCGTCGCGGAAGTAGGCCTGGCGGCGGCCGATGCAGGCGAGCGTCGCGGTCGAGCGCAACACCGGCCGCTCGCCGGCGAGCGTGCCGTAATTTGTTTCAACGCCCCAGATCGCGGCGATGACGTAGCGGTCGACGCCATAGGCGCGCTCGACGGCGTCGAATGTCGCGCGATGCTTGTCGAGCATCTCGCGCCCTTTGGCGATGCGCTCGGGCGTGACCAGGATGTCGAGATAATCCCAGAACGACTTGGTGAACTCCGGCTGGTTGTCGACCAGATCCATGATGCGCAGATCGGGCGTGAGCCCGGCGGTGTAATGCTGGAAGACGTTGCGCGTCACGCCGCGCTTGGCCGCCGCCGGCCACAGCCGCTCCAGACAGGCGGGGAAGTCGGCCGCCGCCGTGCGGATCGCGTCGCTGGTCATCAGCGGATGGCCGGAGGCGCCGGATTCGCCGCTCCAGTCCGGCGCAGCCGGGCGGGATTTTTCCTGCGAGATCGCGCCAGTCGGTCCGGCATAGCTATCGACCGACGCCACCTGCGCGGCCGCGCCGCCCGACAGGACGGCGGCCAAGGCCGTGGCCAGAAGAAATGAGGGGGTCCTGCGCATCCGGTTATGGGTTCCCGTTCGATCGTCGCCCTTGCCTTATGGGTGCCCCGATATGGTTGTGACGACGTTAACAGGCTGGGCCGATTCGTCATCTGGCGTCTGGACCGCGGCCCAGCCTCGTGCTTTGTGCTGCCCCCAAGGCCTATCCCGCGCAAGTGAGCCCCTATCCCGCACAAGTGAGCCCCAACCGCCGCATGCCCCGCATCCGCAAAGCGATTTTCCCCGTCGCCGGTCTCGGAACCCGGTTCCTGCCGGCCACCAAGGCCATGCCCAAGGAAATGCTCCCGGTCGTCGACCGGCCGCTGATCCAGCACGTGGTGGACGAGGCACGGCAGGCGGGCATCGAACATCTCGTGTTCGTCACCGGCCGAAACAAGAGCGTCATCGAGGATCATTTCGACCGCCAGTTCGAGCTGGAAGTGACGCTGATCGAGCGGAACAAGAAAGCCGAGCTCAAGCTGCTGGAAGAGAACCTGCCGGCAGCCGGCACGGTGAGCTTCACGCGTCAGCAGTCGCCGCTGGGCCTAGGCCACGCGGTGTGGTGCGCGCGCGAGATCGTCGGCCACGAGCCCTTCGCGCTGCTGCTGCCGGACGTGCTGGTGCAGCATCCGCGCGGGTGCCTCGCGCAGATGATCGACGCCGCCGCCAGTCTCGACGCCAAGGCCAACATCATCGCGGTCGAGGAAGTGCCCGCCGACCGCGTGCACATGTACGGCATTGTCGGGCGCGGCGAGAGCAAGGGCAAGGCGTTCTCGATCACCAAGATGGTGGAGAAGCCAAAGCCCGCGGAAGCGCCGTCGAACCTGTCGATCACCGGCCGCTATATCCTGCAGCCGGAAATCTTCGCCATCCTGGAAAACCAGGCCACCGGCGCCGGCGGCGAAATCCAGCTAACCGACGCCATGGTGGCGCTCGCGCGCACGCAGCCTTTTTATGGCTTGCAGTTCGAAGGCCGCAGCTACGATTGCGGCTCCAAGATCGGCTTCCTCGCCGCCAACGTCGCCTACGGCCTGGAGCGTCCCGACCTCGCGCCGGAATTCCGGGCAGAGATCAAGCGGCTGCTGGAAGAGAAATAGGCTCCCTTTCTTCGGATGCTGCTGATCCGGGGCCTTCACAACTTCGGCGTTCATGACGGTCCCGGTTCTGCGGTGCACCGTTCGCTTCGCTTCACGCTGCACCGCGCCCGGGACAGCCAGATCAATGCTGCCAGCGTAGCCCGACGAGGAAGATGCTGGCCGTGTAGTCCACGCCGGTGACGTTCGAGCGCAGCCACTCCTGGCGGAATTCGCCCTTGATCTGGATCGAGCGGTCGACCTTGAAGGTCAGCCCGGCGCCGGCCGAATAGCGCGTGTCGGCTCGATCGAGACCGACATAATCGTCCTGGCCAAAGCCGACCTTCAGGCTGCCGACCAGCCAGCGGCGGAACGCATGATCGACCTGCAAGCCGGCGTCGCGATAGAGCGTGCCGGACACGCCCGGCACGGTGGATTCGCCGACCGAGGAGGCGGCGGTGAATTTCACCGTGGTGAGCGCATTCGCGGTCCAGATCAGCGAGGCGTTGCCGATCAGCCCGCCGATCTTGTCGAGGCGCGGATCGTCATAAGTGCGCTGCGTATAGCCGATCGAGGCCTCGCCGGTGAGCAGCCGCGTCAGTTCGAAGGTGGCACCGACATTGCCGGTCCGGCCGTTCGAGTTGCGCCGATAGCCCGATGTGTCGGTGGCGAGATCGTGCTTGCGCGTGTCGGCGCCCACCTCGACGAATGGCATCATGCCGGGCGACAGCTCGTAGCCGCCGCGCAGCTTGCCGCCGTACTGATTGTAATTGCGGTCGTCGTTGCTCGCGGTGCTGCCGTCGGTGAGCTGCGAGTCCTGATAGACGGTGCGCTCGGCGTCGCCCTTGATCGACACGTCGAAGCGGTTGAAGCGATGCCCGAGGCCGGCGCCGCCGCCGAAGGTCGTGTAGACCGGCAGCTTCGACAGGCCGGCCTGCAAATTCGGGCTGCCGGGATTGTCGGTCGCCACCAGCACGCGGCCGCCGAGGTCGATGCGGGTCGCGCGCGTGACGTCGACGCGGCCATCCACCTTGCCGTTGAAGTTGGGCCGGCTCAGGGTCGGCGTCTCGTCCGGCGAATAGCCTGTGTAGCTGCCGCGCAAGTCGGCTTTCAGTTCGTGGCGCGACCAGTTCGACTGCGCGCGCAATTCGGGCGCGACGGTGTAGAGCTTGGCGCCCTGCCCGTCCGCGCCGCGGCCCGGGTTGGTGTCGTAGCCGCCGATCAATTCAATCGCCGGATAGAGCGTGAAGCTGCCGGCGTGCAGGCCGAGCTGGGCGTAAGGATCGTCCGGCTCCTTGCGCTTGGGCGGCGACTTGCGGATCGGCCCGAGTTCAGGGACCGGCGGCCTGCCCGGCGCCTGCGCGAAGGCGCCGCTACCGGCAGGCCGCTGATAGGGCGACACCGTCGCCGGCGGCGGCAGTCCCGGCGCGA
>JALHRB010000070.1 GCA_022841665.1 Pseudolabrys sp. | reverse complement strand
CGCTCCGCGCGTGATCGGCAATGCTGCCAACCTCGTCGCCGCCGCCTGGCCGGCGGGCGAGCGCGCGCCGCATGCGGTCGAGCAGCGCGGCGCACCCGACATCGACTGGGTGGCGCGGTTAGGGGCCGCGGCGTCCGAAACCGGATCGCCGCCGAAACCGCTTTACCTGCGCGCGCCCGACGCACAGCCGCAGAACGCGGCGCAACTGGCCCGCCGATGATCGGATTTCTGCGCGCGTTGTTTGGCGGCGGCGAACCGCGCCTGTCGGAAGCGGGCGCGCGCGATGGCGCGGCCATCGCGGCATTGCACGCCGCCTCGTTCAATCGCGGCTGGAGCGAGCAGGAAGTCGAAGCCCTGCTGGCCGAGCGCACCGTAACCGCGCACCGCGCCACCATCGGGAGCGTGCTGGTGGGCTTCATCATGTCGCGGCAGGCCGCCGACGAGGCGGAAATCCTCTCGGTCGCGGTTACGCGCCGCTGCCGGGGCCGCGGCATCGCCCGCCAATTGCTCACCCTGCACCTGCGGCGGGTGGCCGCGCTCGGCGCCCGCACGGTTTTCCTGGAAGTCGACGAAAACAACCGCTCCGCGCTGCGGCTCTATGCGCGCGCCGGCTTTCGTGAAGTCGCTCGGCGCCCGAATTACTACCCGACCGCCGGCGGCAAGCCCGCCGCCGCGCTGGTCTTACGCCGCGATCTCGGATGATGGACACCGGCCCGGCGCGATATGGTAGAAGGGGCCTGGGGAACCACCGAGACGACGACGTGACCACTGCCGGCAAAAGCGCGACCGAAACCCGCAATATCGAGGCCCTCTGCGCCGCCAAAGGCATGCGCATGACCGAGCAACGCCGCACGATCGCGCGCGTGCTCGCGCAGTCGGACGATCATCCCGACGTCGAGGAGCTGTACCGGCGCTGCATCACGGTGGACGACCGCATCTCGATCTCCACCGTCTACCGCACCGTGCGCCTGTTCGAGGACGCCGGCATCATCGAGAAGCGCGACTTCCGCGACGGCCGCGCCCGCTACGAGACGAGCTCGGAAGCCCACCACGACCATCTGATCAACCTGCGCAGCGGCGAGGTGATCGAGTTCCAGTCGGAAGAGATCGAGCGCCTGCAGGCCGAGATCGCGCGCAAGCTCGGCTACAAGCTCGTCGACCACCGGCTCGAACTCTTTGCCGTGCCGCTCGACGACAAGAAAAGCGGGCGCTCGGACTCCTGATGGTGCGCGCACTGTCCATCGCCGTATTCTTTTTCGTCATGACGCCGCTAATCATCGCGGTGCAATGGCTGATCGGGAAACTGCGCCTGCCCGGCTGGGGCTTCATCGCGTCGAACTATTACCGCGTGCTGTGCCGCCTGCTGCGCATCAACGTGCGCGTGGTCGGCTCGCCCGCGCGCGATCGCGCCGTGCTCTATGTGTGCAACCACGTCTCGTGGGCCGACATTTTGGTGCTCGGCTCGCTGGCGCCCATCGCCTTCGTGTCCAAGCGCGAGGTGCGCGACTGGCCGCTGGTCGGCAAGACCGCCGAGCTTCAGCGCACCGTTTTCGTCGATCGCCAGCGCCGGCATAAGACCGGCGACGCCGTCGATCAGATCGTCAACCGGCTGGCGCAAGGCGTCTCGGTGGTGCTGTTCGCGGAAGGCACGTCGAGCGACGGCAACCGCGTGCTGCCGTTCCGCTCGGCGCTCTTGGGCAGCGTCGAGGACGAGGCCGCGCATGGCGGCCCGGCCGGGCGCATCCTGATCCAGCCGATGGCGATCACCTACACGGCCTCGCACGGCATTCCGATGGGGCGCCAGCACCGGCCGCTGGTCGCCTGGTACGGCGACCTCGACTTCCTGCCGCACATCAAGGCCTTCATCGCCAAAGGCGCGGTCGATGCGGTGGTGAGCTATGGCGAGCCCGTGCCGGCCGACGGCGGCGTCGACCGCAAGGTGCTCACCCGCCGGCTGGAAGCCGACGTGCGCCGGCTGATGGCGGAAGCGCTGCGCGGGCGGCCGCTGAAACCGGTCCAGGCTGAGCCGGCCGTGCAAGCCGCCGCCGAATAGGCCGTTTATTTCCAGGCCAAAAGCCGCTAAGAGCCGACCTTGCCCCGGGCGCGCGCCGGTCAGGTCGTAAAAGCGCTGTAAAATCAAAGACGTGGATGGCCGGGACAAGCCCGGCCGTGACGGCTAAAATACATCGAACCGGCATGACCACACCCCGCAAAGTCCACGTCAAATCGTTCGGCTGCCAGATGAACGTCTACGATTCCCATCGTATGGCGGACACCTTGGCGCCGGCGGGCTTTGCCGAAACGGCTACGCCCGAGGACGCCGACGTCGTCATCCTCAACACCTGCAACATCCGCGAGAAGGCGGCCGAGAAGGTCTATTCCGAGATCGGCCGCATCCGCGCGATGAAGGAGGAAGCAGCCGCGCAAGGCCGCCGCATGCTGATCGCGGTTGCCGGCTGCGTGGCGCAGGCGGAAGGCCGCGAGATCGTGCGCCGCGCCGGCAGCGTCGATCTCGTCGTGGGCTCGCAGAACTATCACCGCTTGCCGGAGATGATCGCGCGCGCGCAATCAGGCGAGCGCGTGATCGACACCGACTTCCCGGTCGAGGACAAGTTCGACGCGCTGGCCGCGCCGACACCGGCGGCGATCGCCAAGCGCGGTGTGTCGGCCTTCGTCACCGTGCAGGAAGGCTGCGACAAGTTCTGCACCTTCTGCGTCGTGCCTTATACGCGCGGTGCGGAAATCTCGCGACCAGTGGAGAAGATCGCCGTCGAAGTGGCGCGGCTCGCGGACGCCGGCGTGCGCGAAGTGACGCTGATCGGGCAGAACGTGAACGCCTATCACGGCGCCGGCGCCGATGGCGACGCCGCCACGCTCGGCGCACTGCTGCGGCGGCTGAGCGATGTGCCCGGCATCGCGCGGCTGCGCTACACCACCAGCCATCCCAACGACATGGGCGGCGACCTCATCGCGGCGCATCGCGATCTGCCGGCGCTGATGCCCTACGTGCATCTGCCGGTGCAGTCCGGCTCCGACCGCATGCTGGCCGCGATGAACCGCAAGCATACGCGGCGGGACTACCTCGACGTCATCGCGCGGCTGCGCGCCGCGCGCGGCGACCTTGCCTTCACCTCCGATTTCATCGTCGGCTTCCCGGGCGAGACCGAGCAGGATTTCGCCGACACGCTCAGCCTTGCGGAAGAAGTCGGCTACGCCGGGGCCTATACCTTCGCCTATTCGGAACGGCCCGGCACGCCCGCCGCTGAGATGGGCGGCCAGGTGCCTCCGGAGGAGAGAACCCGCCGGCTGCACGCCTTGCAGGCGCTGATTGCCCGCCAGCAGCGCGATTTCAACGCCTCTTTCGTGGGCAAAAGGCTGGATATCCTGCTGGAAAAGGCCGGCCGCCTCCCTGGGCAACTGGTCGGCAAGTCCCCATATTTGCAGGCGGTGCAGGTGATGGCGCCGCGCGACCTGATCGGATCGGTCGTACCGGTCGACATCACCGATATCGGAACCAACACCTTGTTCGGCGCGCTTGCCGACACCGCCCGCGCCAAGGCGCCGGCCGCTGCAGGAGCTGAGAGCTGACCTTGCGACCATCGGATCCCGCGATCCCGCCCGCCGCCGCCTCGGAAGAGACGGCGACCACGCAGGTCGTTCTGGCGTTCGACGACAACAAGCTCGCCTCCATCCTGTTCGGCCAGTACGGGCAAAACCTCGCGCTGATCGAGCGCCGCCTCGGCGTCGTCGCCGAGCAGCGCGGCAACCACGTCACGCTGGAAGGCTCGCGCGGCGGCTGCGAGCAGGCGCGCCGCGTGCTCGAGGGCCTGTACGAGCAGGCCAGGCGCGGCGGCGATCTCGCGCAAGGCGACGTCGAGGGCGCCATCCGCCAGGCCATCGCGCAGGGCTCGCTGTTCGACTTCGACCCGGCGAGCGCGCGCTCGGCCTTCGAGGAAATCAACTTGCGCAAGCGGCCGGTGCGCGCACGCACCGCCGCGCAGGACGGCTATATCCGCGCGCTCAAGCGCCACTCGCTGGTGTTCGGCACCGGGCCCGCCGGCACCGGCAAGACCTGGCTCGCGGTGGCGCAGGCCGTGCAGATGTTCGAGCGCAAGGAAGTCGATCGCATCATCCTGTCGCGCCCGGCGGTGGAAGCGGGCGAGCGGCTCGGCTTCCTGCCCGGCGACATGCGCGAGAAAGTCGATCCTTACCTGCGCCCGATCTACGACGCGCTTTACGACCTGATGGACGCACGCATCGTCGAGCGCGCGCTGCAGGCCGGCGAGATCGAGATCGCGCCGCTCGCCTTCATGCGCGGACGCACGCTGTCGAACGCCTGCGTCATTCTCGACGAAGCGCAGAACTCGACCTCGATGCAGATGAAGATGTTCTTGACCCGTCTGGGCGAGAACAGCCGCATGATCGTCACCGGCGATCCGAGCCAAGTCGACCTGCCAAACGGACAGACCTCGGGATTGGCGGAAGCGGTCAAGCTGCTCGCCGGCATCGAAGGCGTCGGCCATGTCGCCTTCACCCATGAGGACGTGATCCGCCACGAACTGGTGGCGCGCATCGTGGCGGCCTACGACCGCGTGACGCCTGCGCGCGAGGGCAAGCGATGAGCCAGGCGCCGGACCTCGACGTCCAGGTGCAATCGCCGCTGTGGGAAGCCGAGCCCAAGGCGGAGGAGACCGTGCGCGCGGCGATCGCCGCCGCGGCGCGCAAGGCGCCCGCCGAAGGCGAGGTCAGCCTGGCGCTCACCGACGATGCCGCCATCAAGGCGCTCAACCGCGACTGGCGCGGCATCGACAAGCCGACCAACGTGCTGTCGTTTCCCGCTACCGCGCCGAAACTGGCCGGCGTGCCGGCGCTGCTCGGCGACGTCATCGTGGCCTACGAAACCCTGGCGCGCGAGGCGGCCGAGGAAGACAAGCCGGTGCTCCATCATCTCGCCCACCTCGCGGTGCATGGCTATCTGCACCTGTTGGGATACGATCACGGAACCGATTCTGAGGCCGAGGCGATGGAAGCGATGGAGCGGGACATCTTGAGCACGCTTGGCATCGCCGACCCTTATGCCCTAGCGCGCGAGCCTGGCGCCGCCTGATCCCATGCCCGACAGCGATCCCACGCACGCCAATCCCAGCGCCGCCGAGCCGCGCAACCTGCCGGTGCCGGTGCCGCCGGCCCGCGAGGGCGAGAACTGGTTCGTGCGCACCTTCCGTGCCCTGTTCGGCGGGCGCAACGGCTCGGCCCGCGCCGACCTTACCGACTTGCTCGAGGCCATGGCGCCCGGCGAATCCGGCTTCTCGCCGGAAGAAAGCCGGATGCTCAAGAACATTTTGGCTTTGCGCGAGCGCCGCGTCGGCGATGTCATGATTCCCCGCGCCGACATCATCGACGTGCAGCAGGACATTTCCCTGGGCGAACTGGTGCGCGTGTTCGAGCGCGCCGGCCATTCGCGCCTCGTCGTCTACAACGACACGCTCGACGATCCGATCGGCATGGTGCACATCCGCGACCTGATCGCCTACATGACCGCGCGCGCGGCGGTCGATCCGGCCAAGAACGCCAAGCGCAAGAAGCCGCTGGCGGCCGGGCTGGACTTCAAGGCCATCGACTTGTCGACGCCCCTGTCGGCCACCAAGATCGTGCGCCAGATCCTGTTCGTGCCGCCGTCGATGCGCGCCATCGACCTGCTCGCGCGCATGCAGGCGACACGCATCCACCTCGCGCTGGTGGTGGACGAATATGGCGGCACCGACGGCCTGATCTCGATCGAGGACATCGTTGAGCAGATCGTCGGCGAGATCGCCGACGAGCACGACGAAGACGAAGCGCCCGCGGTGGTGCGCCAGGCGGACGGCTCCTACGTCGCCGACGCGCGCGCCAAGCTCGAGGACGTGGTCGGCATCGTCGGCAATGATTTCGACCTCGGCGACGCGGCGGAAGAAGTCGACACGCTCGGCGGCTATCTGGTCACGCGCGCCGGCAGGCTGCCGCTGCGCGGCGAGCTGATCCCGGGGCCGGGGCTCTATGAATTCGAAGTGCTGGACGCCGACCCGCGCCGCATCAAGCGCGTGCGCATCGCGCGCCTGAAGGAGCGGCGCGAGCGCACGCGCGAGGCCGGGCGCGAG
>JALHRB010000069.1 GCA_022841665.1 Pseudolabrys sp. | reverse complement strand
TCCACCCCGCCCATCACCATCCGGGCGGCCCAATCGTGCCGCCAGTCATGCACCCGGAAGCCCAGCACGTTGGCGTTGCGGCAGGCCGTCTCATGGGCCTTGCGGAGCGGCTGCCCGCCTTGGTCGGTCGTGTCCTGATAGGGCTCGCCGCGGCTGCTCAGGAACACCGGCCCGGCGTCCGGCTTGCCCGCCGAGCACGCGGCGCCAGCGGAACACATGGTCAGCCCGCGCGATCGTCTCTCTCGCGTTCACAGACCCGCATCCTTCATCGCATCCGCTGCCGCCTTGAGCAGCGCCACCATCCGCAGAAACTCACACCCGTCGCGCGGCGTCATACTGAACGGGATATGCGCGCGCATCTGCATCGAATAGCCTTTGCCGTTCTTGGTCGCCGGCCAGACCTCGCCGGCCAGATGCGCCATGGTGCACCACTCCGCGTGGTTCACGTCGCCGGAGCCGTTCTCCTGCTCGCTGGGCTCGCCGTAGCGGCGCCACTCGACCGTGTGCGGCTTGAGGGCGCGGACAAGGTGACGCTCAAGCGCGCGGTATTGGCGCTCGCCTAGGGCGGCAATCATCTTCGACTGAGCCAGGTATTCCGCATCGGCGGCGTGGAAGGCAGCGCGGGCCTTGCGGTATGCGGTCGCGTCGCGGGCGCGCAGATCCGCGATGGCTTGAGCGGGCGTCATGTCAGTCATCCTCGGCTGCGCGCGTCACCGCCGCGGCAAGGGCGGCGGCTGGCGTCTTACCCTTGCCAATCAGCGTCCATTCGCGATCACTGCGCGGCCCTGTGACGCGATGCACCTGCCAGCAAGGTTCATCATCCCAGCCGGAGAAGGAAACTTCGCAATTCGGGTTCTTCGCCAGCCAACGAAGCAGCGCGGCGGCGACGGCGGGGTCACTCATGGCCGCCTCCCTCGCCGCGCGCGCGGATCGCGGCTGCGATGTCGTGCGCGGCGATGCCATAGCTGAGATTGCGCGACGCAAGCGGCGATGTTTTGTCGTGTGGAGGACCGCGTTCCGCCGTGACCGCACACGCCTCGCGCTCCTGCTTGACGGCCTGCGCGACCGCCGCCGCGAGCGCGTCGCCGTGCTCGATGGGGAGGGCGGCGATGGCGGCGGCAATCTCTATGCCGATCGAGTATTTCCCGGCGTCAATGTGCATGAACGGAACGCGCTTCTGTTTGGTCACAAGCGCCGCAGCCTCCCGCATCACCGCCGCCGCAGCCGCGACCTGCGCCGCGACTTCCGCCGGCGTCAGGCACGGGCCGAGGTAGTCTTGCTCGATAATGAGTTTGTCTTCCGGCATTACCTCCCAATCAGGCGGGTAAAGCCAATATCCGTTGCGTGGATCGGTTGCTGTCGTCCAATGGTATGGGGCGGCGAAGCCATCTGAGCGGCGATAGAGCCAATGCCACCCATTGCGCTCCGGGTTCAGCGGCACGCCGGGCCGCTCGGGATCGGTCCACGCGCTCATTCGGCGCCGCCCTGCGCGAGCGCGGCTCTCACAATGCGTCCAGTTGCGCCGTCCCATGTCGGCCAGATTTTTCCGTCGCGCAGGACGCCGGCGACATGCTCAAGCGCCTCGCGCAGCCGCCGCGCGTCCGCCTGCGCGGTGGCAAGCTGGTCCCTAGCGATTGCCACCAGGACCAACTGTTCGGCGCCGCTTTCCACCGCCGCATCCCGCTCGGCGCGGAGGGCGCGCAGCGTGGAGACCGCATCGCAGATGCCATCGTTCTGGCCGCTGTCGGGCCCCGTCAGCCATCCGAGCAGCGTCTCGATGATGCTCTCCACGGCATCGGCGCTGGTGTCCACGTCAGCCATGCGTGCGGTCCTCCTCGGTCGCGGCGAAGTAGGCGCGGGCTTCCTCCACCCATTCAATGGCTTCGATGTATTGGCGCCTGCCGGCCACTTCGAGGGCTAGGCGCTCCATGCGGTTTGCTGCCAGAGACAGCGCGGCCTCGGCCCGATCCAGACGCGCGAGCAGCGCCAGCGCGGCCGTGGGGTGCCAGGCGGCAATGTGCGCGGCGTCTGCACGCCAACGCGACGCATTAAATGGCTTCAGTTCGGTATCGCGCATGTCTCCGCATTGAGCGATGCGGACGCTACCTACTCGGTCGTCCCGGCCTTGGCTGCTGCGTGACACGTAGGCCATAGAGCGCACATCATGCCACGGCCCAGGCGTCGCAGCCTCCGCGGTCGCGCGCAGCGTGGCGAGGGACTGCGCGTCAGCCATCACGAAACATCTCCTTCTGCCTGCCGTCATGGATCGCGCCGTCCTGCTGAACCGCTTCAAATGCCGTGCAGCACGGGCGCCCGTCATCACCGATGATCCATTCGCGCGGGTAATCCGCATCACTGATGTCGTAGACCATCGAAGCCGCAGCGATCGGGCAGCTATCGCCCTCGCCCGATTGGAACGCGGCGTCACGCCAGCAGCGGTCACACCACTGATCCATGAAGTCGATGCCTTCGGTGCCGCTGCTCGGGCGGTAAGGGCGCTCAGTCATGGTCGGCAGCCTCGGCCAGCGCCCGAAGGAAATCCGACACGTCGCGCAGCGCGTAGGCGTATTCCAGACCTATCCCGCTGCGGTCCTGCTGCCGGCCGGCGCTTTCCTCCATGACCACCTCGGCGGCACCGATCAGCGCGCGCGTGCGGTCGTGGGCAATCTCGGTGGACACCGCCGCCCTATGAAGCGCGGCGAGGGCGGCGCGGGCGCGTCGGCTCCACAATTCACGTTCTTCTGGCTCTACATCTTCCCATTGAAGCGTCCCCAGCAAGAGCGCGTCGTAGGCATCATCATAAAGCCCCCGCGCCCCCGCCTCCACGAGCGCGTCCAGCGTCAGCGCGGTCATCAGATCACCCCCATCACTGCGAGCCACACAGCGACCGGCCAGAGCGCGGCGCGCATGACGACGCCGGGGCCGAGGATCGCCATCGTTGCGACCAGCACGCCGCACAGCGCGCCAGTCATAAACAGGTAGATGTCCGCGGCCAGGCCGCGCTCGTAGCGGGACAGCGTGGTCATGGCGCGTCGTCCGCCTTAACCCCGAACCGTTCGCGATATTCGCCCTGCAAATGCAGGAACATCGCCTCGTGGTCATGCGGGTTGGACATCCAGAGCGGCAGATAATGCCCGCTCGCGTAGAGGCTGGTCCCGTCATGCCAGCACGGGCACCCGAGCAGCCAGCACTTCTCATGCGAGGGCGCGTCGTCCGCCATGTATTCGGGCGGCTGGCGATAGTGGGTTTCGAGCCCGGCCGACCATGTCTCGCTGCCGCTGTGGGTGTAGGGGCCAGAAATGTGCAGGTGCATCGCGCCGTGGCGCCCGATGCAGGTCCAGCAATGGCGCGGCGTGCCGAACCGATTGCTGTATTCGTATTTGCAGACGAAGCGGCTCATGGCGCGCGGCCTTCGTGGCGCGCGAGCGCGTCTGTGAGCGGCACCGCGTGGTCGCATATCAAATACTGAAGGATAATCTCGGCGCCCTCCGGCGTTCCCCATTCAGCATTTGCAAGCACGTTCCTGATCGCCCGCGCATGCCGCAGCAACGCCACATCATCGCGCGGCGGCGCCACAGGCTGCGCGGGCTGCTGCGCGCGCGCGATCAGCGCCGCGATTTGCGCGGGCGTCTCGCGAGTGCGAAGGGTGTCTGTGTGCGTCTCGACGATGCTTCCGCGGTCCTTGCCGACCCTTTCGAACATGATGATGGTCGAGGCGTTCAGATAGAATTCGGCGCCTTCGCGCGGATCGTGGCGCGTCACCACGATCCACCCCGGCGGCGCCACGACCTCCGCATCGCGCGCGGCCGGCTGCGCGTCGACAAGCCCAGCGTCGTAGCTCGACACGATGTCCTCGATGCGCTCGACGGTCATGCGGCCATCTCCGCGACGCGGAAGCGCCAGCGCGGATACCGCGCCTGCTTCTGCGCCTTGATCGCCTCGGCTTCCTCACGCGTGGCGGCGCTTTCGCACACCATCTCCGCGAACCCGCCATCAGGCCACGCCATCACGGCGTAGGTCGGTTCCTCGCTCATGCCGCCTTCTCCTGTCTCGTTGTGGTGGTGGTGCCGAACAGCCGCGCAACGCGCGCCTCCAGCGTGCCGAGGCATCGCGCGTCAGGCGCAGCGCCGCAGATGGGGCAGACCTTCGTGGGCACGATGTCCCACAAGCCTGCGGTGCAGAGGTCGCGCGTCATGCCGCGCGCTCCCGCACCATCGCTTCGCAGCGCAGAACAGCGGCAACCAACGTCGCGGCCAGCGTCGCGCCGCCGATGCCCTTGCCTTCCGCCTTCATGTCATCCCCGCCGCCGACATGCGCCATCGGCAGGCCGTCCGCGCCAATGTCCGATAGGTAGATCAGCACGCGCCCATGCAGCAGGCCGAACGCCTGCCCGATGTCAGACAGCATCTCAGGCGCGCGGCATTCCTCTCCACCGGACCTGCCGTGATATCCGCGGCCGTCGCCCGGCTCGGAATAGAGGCGCATGATGCGCGGGCCGACTGCCTCGCGCGCCTTCTGCACGATCTTCCGGCCTTCCTTCACGGGCGGGACGTAGGCGCGAGGCGCGCCGTATTCCCATCCCTGATGAGACAGCATCGCCGCGACAATGCGGCATTCCAGATCGCGGCACGCTGCCAGGTCGCCGCGCTGCCAATGCTCGGCGGCGGCTGCCAGGTGGTGCAGGACGGATGGCGTCGCAGGGACAAGCCCGGTGCTGTATGTGCGGGTCATACGATGTCCTCCATCGCGCGCTGCAACGGCTCCAACTGCGCCGCCAGCCGCCGCACGTCCTCGATTTCCTCGGCCGCGAGATCGTCCACGCACAGCCGCAGGTCGTAATCGGCGCTGCGGGTGCGGAGGTCGTTGATGTGCTGCTGGATCAGCGTCAGCAGTTCATCGACCTCGCCGATGGCCTCGCACGCGGCGATGTGCTGCGGCATCGGCAGGCCGCGCGGGTCGCCGACGCAGCCCTGGCGGTCGAAGTAGGCGGCGATCATGGCGCGGTCGCCTTCGCGAGCGCGTAGGTGCCAGGCGCCGACTTCGTGACATGCCCCTGGAACGCAAGCCGGCGAAGCAGCCCGTCTGCGTTGTTGTAGGAGACGCCGGTATGCGTCGCGACTTCGCTGATCTTCTTGGGGCCGTCCTGAAGCGTCTTTACAATTTGTGCGCTTCGATACCCCTTAGGGGCGATGTGCTCGCGTCGGCTGCGCTGTGCAACGGGGGTGCCGACAGCGACGCGAATATCATCAATTGCCGAGCTTCGGCCTTGGTCAAAGGCGCGGATCAACGCCGCGCGGATTGCCGGCATCAACTCGTCGACAGGGTGTGCGCTGCTGGTGCTGCTCTCGGCCATTGCCATCTCCACATCGGGCTGCGATGTGCTACGCTAGGCCGCGCCCTATCCTGCCGTCAATAGGAAAAAAACTAGCGCCGACGATTTTTCCGGCTTGACGCGCCGCAAGCCCCGCGCCTAGCATACGGCATGCGAGACGAAGCCCTGACAGTAGCAATCCAGCGTTGCGGCGGCGTTAATGAATTGGCGCGCAAGCTCGGCATTACATCCGCGTCCGTCGCGGGGTGGGAACGGCTGCCGCTTGCTCGCGTGCAAGAGGTGGCGGCGCTGGCTGGCATGACGCCGGCCGAGCTTCGCCCGGACCTGGCAAGGATGTTTGCCGCATGAAGCGCCACCCCCGCTGGAGCCCGACCAGCCCCGGAGACTTCAA
Source organism: Pseudolabrys sp. (assembly GCA_022841665.1). Lineage (GTDB taxonomy): Bacteria > Pseudomonadota > Alphaproteobacteria > Rhizobiales > Xanthobacteraceae > Pseudolabrys. The sequence goes on along the minus strand of JALHRB010000069.1, from coordinate 436 downwards.
GCACACCGACTTTTGCAGCAAGGCCGGCGCCGAGGAACTTGCGCGCCGGATCAAGGCCGCGTGGTTTGCGGCCGGCTACGACATCGAGGCGCGCGCCGTCTCAACCGGCAGAGACATTGGCGAACATACGGTCTGGACCGTGCGCATGCCGGACCTGATTGGCGGCCTCGCGCCGCCGTGGCGGGAGATCAAGCAATGATGGACTGCTACCACGACGCCGCCGAGGCCGCCGAGGTCCGGCGCATCAACTGGCACGCGATCCTGACCGCCGCGGGTCTGCTCGCGTTCTGGGGCGCCGTCTACTGGCTGGTGTTCTGATGCAGGACTGCGGCCCGCCCGAGCCGGAGTTGCCGACGTGGTGCCCGACCGGCGCCGTCGCCCTGGTCGCGCTTGTCGTGATCGCGGGCAGCGCCGCCGGGCTGCTTGGGCTCCTCGC
>JALHRB010000068.1 GCA_022841665.1 Pseudolabrys sp. | reverse complement strand
AACGCCTGCCCGGCAAAACCACCAAGCAGCTCAACCCGCATCCCTCCAACAGCCTCGCTTGGGCCGCATGGATTATCGCACGGCTCGGAGGTTGGACCGGCTACGCCAGCCAGAAACCACCTGGCCCCAAGACCATCCATGTTGGCCTCATCGAGTTCCAAGCCCTCGCCCAAGGTTGGCTCCTATGCAAAGAAGAAGTGTGAATCCCGTAACCCGCAGGGGGAGGGCGCAGAAACTAGCACCCCGACCGCTGCAGCGCGTCTACTCCGCCGCCTGCGCCGCGGTATGCCGGCGAACCGCCGGCAGCACTTCTTCCGTCAAGCGCTGCATCGATTCGCGGCCCCAGCCGCCATTGGCGCCGCTCCAATCAACCCCGGTCACCAGCAGCGTGCCGAACGGCCCGACCCGATCGCGGAAGGCATTCAGCTTGCCAGCGACGGTATCCGGCGCGCCGTAAAGCACGCGGCTTTCAATAATCGCATCGACGGTCATATCCTCATCGCGCATGGCGGGATGCGGCTTGAGATTGGCGAGCCGGCCGGCACGCTTGAGCACTTCATAGAGATAGCCAAAGGTGTAGCGGAACGAACTGTCCGGCGCATAGACCCGCGCACGCGCCTCGGCGTCGGAACCCGCGACCAAGACATAAGATGCAACGCGCCAGTCCGCACCTTTGGCGACCCGCCCGGCGGCCGCGCAGGCGCGTGCATAGTCGTCCCAATGCGAAGCGACCACCGCCTGCGGCGCAAGCGCGCTTGAGATCGGGCCCCAGCCGCGCTGCGCAGCAATGCGCACCGTCGCCGAATTCGGGCTCGACACCGCGACACAGACCGGCGGACCGCCCGGACGCAATGGCTTCGGCATGAATCCGATACCAAGCTCACGATTGATCGCCTTGCGGATACCGAAGCTCCAGAACGCGCCCTCGAATTCATACGGCGGGTCCTGCGCCCAGATACGCGCGATCATGTCCATCGACTCGATCAGCATCCGGTTGCGCTTGCCGACATCGGCCACATCGAACAGCTCATAGTCGGACGGTAGGCTGCCGGTGCCGATACCGAACAGGAAACGGCCCCCGCTCATATGATCGAATTGCGCGACTTCCGCCGCGATCACCGCCGGGTGTCGGTTCGGCAGGTTGATCACGCCGGTGCCGAATATGATTCGGCTGGTCCGCGGAATGAGGCTCGCCATGAACATCAGTGGCGATGGAATCGGCTCAGTGGTGGCCGAGAAATGTTCGCCGACCCAGGCTTCGTCAAAGCCGAGCCGCTCCGCCAGCAGCACCTTTTCGGCGGTCTCGGCCATGAACGCGCCGAGGCTCCGCGTCGGCGGATGCAGTGGCATCATGAACAGCCCAAGGCGCATTGTGTTGAGCGGTCCGGTTCTGCTTTGATCGGCATCGATCATAGAGCATGATCCTAAAACGTGGGAACCGGTTTATGACGTTGCAGACCTTATCGATCGACCTCTCGGCCCGGCGCATCGCCACCATCACGCTCAACCGGCCGGACCGCGGCAATGCCTTCGATCAGGCCATGCTCAATGAGCTTGGCGAATCACTTACCGCGCTCGGCAACGACGACGCCGCGCGCATTGTCGTGCTGCGTGGCGCGGGCAAGCATTTCTGCACTGGCGCCGATCTCGCGGCGCGCGGCCCAAATGCCCAGGGCCAGCCGCCGCGGCCGACCAAACATTCGCTGCGCGACGTGCTGGCGATCCTCGACGGCTTGCCAAAACCCACGGTCGCGGCCGTGCATGGCGGCGCCATCGGTGGCGGCGCGGGCCTCGTCACCTGTTGCGATGTGGCGATTGCCACCGACGCGGCGTTCTTCTCGGTCCCGGAAGTGCGGGTCGGCATGCCGCCTTTCGGCATCATGCCATTCATGATCCGCGCCATCGGCCACCGCGCGTTCCGCCGCTATGGACTATCCGGCGAACGGATCACCGCCACCGACGCCTTGCGGCTGGGCCTGGTCCACCAGCTGTGCGATGCCGCAACGCTCGAAGCCACGGTCGGGCGGATTGCCGACGAATTGCTACACGGCGCACCGCACGCCTTGCGTGCGCTCAAGGCCGCCGCCGCCCACCATGCCTCACCCAATCTCGACGCCATCCTCGCGCAGGCCGTCCCACCGCAAGATCCGAAGTCGGCGGAAGCCGAGGAGGGGATCGCGAGCTTCCGCGAGAAGCGCAAGCCGAACTGGTATCCGCAGTGATCCGCCGCCGTGCCATGATGGCTTACGATCTCGCGCTACCGGAATGATGGGGGACTACGCATTTGGATCTCGAAGCATCAAAGAAAAAAGTCGCGGCCCTGACCGCCCCGCGCAATGCGGTGCTGGTCGGCGCCAGCGATCGTCCGGGCAGCTGGGCGGCACGCGTTTGGCGCAACTTGCACAAATACGAGTATCCAGGTCCGATCTATTCGATCAATCCACGCCGCAATACGGTCTGGGACAAGCCCTGCTTTCCCGATTTCAAATCGCTGCCCGAGCCGCCCGATCACATGGTCGTGCTGGTGCCGGCCGCGGGCGTTGCGGAAGCGCTGCGCGCTGGCGCGGTGGCAGGCGCGCGCAGCGCCACGGTGTTTTCCTCGGGCTTCGGCGAAGGCTTTGACGCTGGCGCGGCAAGACTCGGTCAAGAACTTGCCGCCGTCATTACAGAGACCGGGCTTGCGGTGTCCGGCCCCAATTGCATGGGCAATGTCTGCGCCAAGAGCCGTTTCGTCACGCTGACCGAAGACCGCATGCTCAAGGTGCAGGAAGGGCCGGTCGCGCTGGTCGGCCAGAGCGGCGGCATGATGATCTTTGCCAATGCCGCGTTGCAGGAACGCGGCGTCGCCGCGGAATACCTCATCACCAGCGGCAACGAACTCGGCCTGACCGCCGGCGATTACATCGCCTATTTCGCCGACCAGCCCGAGCTCAAGGTCATCGCCATCTATGTCGAGGCGATCGCCGATCTCGCCAAGTTCAAGGCCGCCTGCCGCATGGCGCGCGCCGCCGGCAAACACATTGTCGCGCTGAAAATGGGCCAGTCCGAAGAAGGCCGGCAAGCGGCGCTGGCGCATACCGGCTCGCTTGCCGGCAGCATCGAAGCGTTCGACGCGGTGGCCGGCGAAGCCGGAGTCATACGCGCCGACACGCTTGACGATCTGGTCGAGATCACGGAACTGCTGGCGTATACAGGCGCACCGCCCGGCCGGCGGCTGGGCGCCATCACGCTCTCGGGCGCGTTCCGTGGATTGCTGCTCGACGGCGCCGAGAAATTCCACCTGAAATTCGAGACCCTGCTGCCGGCAACGACGGTACGCCTGAAGCAGATCCTGACCGTCGGCTCGCTGGTATCGAACCCGATCGACGGCGGCTACGGCGTGCTGACCAGCGCCGACAATTACATGGCCTCGATCGAGGCGATGCAGGACGATCCGCATGTCGACCTGGTGATCCTGCAAGAGGCGCTGCCGCGCGAAGCCGGCTCCGATCGCGCCGAGCATTACATTCAGTTGGTCGAAAACTACGCCGCCGCCAAGGCGACCAAGCCGATCCTGTTCTGCTCGCCGACTTCGCACGGCCAGACCGACTATAGCCGCGCGCTGCGCGCCAAGGCGCCGCATGTGTCGTTCCTGCAAGAGGCCAATAAGGCGCTGCGCGCCATTGCGACGGTGGCTCGGCGTGAGGAGATTGAGCGACTCGCGCGTGCGATGCCCGCCGCGAGCACGATGCGCACCGCCGGACAGCCGCAATTGATCGAACGGCTGCGCCAACGCGCCGGCAAAGAAGCCGCGGCGTTGAACGAATTCGATTCAAAGGAGATTTTAAACGCCTATGGCATCGCCACGCCGAAGGAAGAACTGGTCGGTTCGCTCGACGACGCGCTCGCCGCCGCCGCCCGCATCGGCTACCCGGTCGTGCTCAAGGCGGTCTCCGCCACCCTGACGCATAAATCGGATGCCGGCGCCGTCGCGCTAAATCTGACAACCGCCGAGCAGTTGCGCGATGCCTATGGTCGGATGACGGCCAAGCTCACCGACCACAAGCTCCAAGGCATGCTGGTCGGCCAGTTTATCGCCGGCGGCCTTGAACTGGTGCTGGGCCTGCACCGCGACCGCGAAATGGGACTGATCGCGATGGCTGGCGCCGGTGGCATCTTGCTCGAACTGATGAAAGACGTCGCCTTCTGCGCCCCGCCCATAAGCCACGAAAAAGCGCTCGACCTGCTCGAGCGCAGCCAAGCCGGCCAGTTGCTCGCAGGCTATCGCGGCGCCGCGCCGCGCGACCGCGAAGCGGTCGCCAATGCGCTGATCGGCCTTGGTCGACTGGCGGTCGACCTCGCCGACGTCATCGAATCCGTCGACATCAACCCGTTCGTGGCGCTACCTCAGGGCGGCGTTGCGCTCGATGCCTTGATCGTGCTGCAACGCCGGTAAGTCTTGCTGGGCTTCGTTCGGCTACCGATGCGTCGGCCATGAAGCGTTCGAACCCATGGCCGGGCAGGACGGCGAGCGGCTCACCAGCGGTAACGCGCGGTCCCGGCGCCTGAATAGGTCTGGGCGCCCGAGGCGAATTCGCCGTCGAAACGGGCGGACAGCGAGAAGCCGTTGGCAAAGCGGTATTCGCCGCCCGCCGACACCAGCGCCAAGTCCCGCGGCGGCTTGGCGCCGTTCACGGTGAAGCCGGAGCCGGGCAGCGTCTGGAAGGCGGCGGAGAGCCCGTCGCGGTTGCCCGCGTCGTGCGCCCAGGCGGCGCGGCCGCGCAGCGCGATGGCGTGGCCGTTGTCGAGCGCGACGAGCTTGTCGAACCACGAGCCGAGCTCGAACCGCGTCGCGGTGACGGTGTGCGAGCCATAGGACAGTGCGAAGGTGTTTGATCCCGATACGGCCGTCTCGCTGTAGCCCGGCGTGAAGAAGTGCTGCACCTGCCCCGCGACATAAGGCGTGACGCCTGCGAAGGACGTCGCGAAGCGGTGGCCGAACTCCAGCCGTCCGCCGAGGTTATGCGCGTCGAAGTCGGCGCGCAGCACGTCGGCGCCGGAGACGAAGAACGTGCGGTCGGTCTTCATGCCATACCAGGCGTAGGCCAGCGCCGCCGACACATAGGCCGGACCGCTGCGGTGCGATGCGTAGAGCCCCGCCTTGAACACATCGGACTTGCCGCCGCCGAGCCCCTGCGCGAGGCCCCAGTTCAACGCGCCGCCGGCGAGCGCAAAGCCAACCGTGGCGTTCTGCGTCAGGCGATAGTCCGCACCCACCGCGAAGCCGTAAGCGCGCGAGGTCGTGTCGGCGGAGCCGGCCGTCGCGCTGCCATCGGTCTTATTGTGGCCGCCGTAGCCCTGGCCCCAGACCGCCCAGCGCTGGTCTAAGGTCGGTGCGGCGTTGGCCTTGACCGGCATGATCGCCGCGAAGGCGTCCGCCGCCGCCCTTGGCAAGGGCGTCGCCTCCGAAGCGCCAAACGCGCGCGCGTAGCCCAGCGCACCGGGATTTGAGCCCGGTGCGCCGCCGATTGGGTTGAGCGTCAGCGACAGGAAGGCGTTCATCATCTGCACCGCGGCGAGCGATGCGCCGGTCGAAGCCTGCCCTGACATCTGGTTCAGCGCGTTGATCTGCGACTGTCCGGTCAGGTTGAGCAGGACGTCGAACGCCGCGGGCGGCGCCGCGCCGTTGAGGACGGCGTTGTTAATGCCGCCGGCCACATTGGCCGGATTGCCGCCGGTGCCGTCGGAAAGCTGGATCGTGCTTGGATCGAGCACCAGGTACACGTTGTTGGTGTCGTAGGTCAGGCGCGGGTTCGCGCCGGACGCGATCGCCCCGCTGACGGCGAGCCCCGAGAACGTCCCGCTCACGCCGCCCGCGGCGTTGAGGATAGTGAAGGTGCGGGCGCGGAAGCTGCCCGGCAGCGTGCTCGCCTGCACGCCTGCGCCGTTAAGCGTTGCAGTGCCGGTGACGTTGACGCGGTCGGCCTCGGTCGACGACACCTCGACGAGGTAGTTGCTGCCGTTGCTGAAGATGAGATTGCCGTTCACCGTGATCGTGCCGATCGAATTTCCGGGCGACAGCACCCCGCCGTTGGCGATGGTAGCGTTCGGCAGCGTGCCGGTGCCGCCGACCGCGCCGCCCGCGTTCACCGTCAGCGCGCTGGAGGCGGCAATCGAGCCATTCACCAGCAGCGTGCCGCCGTTGATCGTGGTCGCGCCGGTGTAGGTGTTGATGCCCGTCACGGTCGTCGTGCCACCGGTCGCGGTCAGACTCGCCGTGCCGCCGATCGCATTCACAAAACCGCCGGACGAGGTGATCGGCGCGTTGAGCGACCCGTTGCGCAGCGTGCCGCCATTGGCAAGCGCGACGCCCGCGAGTGCGTGCGTGGCGCCATTCAGATCGAGCACGGCGGTCGCGCCCGTCACGGTTGTCGTGCCGGCCGCCGCGCCGAGCGACCCCGTCGCCGACGCGATCAGCGTGCCTTGGTTGATCGTCCACGGCGTCGTCGCCGTGGTCGTGCCGGTCAGCGTCCAGGTGCTCGCGCCGGTCTTCTCGAAGACGCCGAAGCCTTGGTATTGCGGACCGATGGTCGACACGTTGAAACTGCCGGCCGCCGACCCGCCGAGCCGCAGCGTGTCCGCCGCCGAAAAGGCGACGACGTTGCCCGTGATCGTCGCGCCCGACTGAAGCTCCAGCACGTTGACGCCGCCGGTGAAGGTGATGGCGTTGCCGTCGAGGCCAAGGCTGCCATTCGTGTCGCCGGTGCCGCCCGTGCCGCCGAGGCCACGGGTGACTGAGCCCGCGCCGAGGATGGTCAGCGTCAGCCCCGCGCCCCGGACGCCGTCGCCGCCATCGCCGCCGCGGCCGCCGCGCCCAAGGACTGCCTGGCCATTCCCGCCATCGCCGCCGGCGCCGCCGGTGACGGCCGCGCCGATGCTCGCCGTGGCCGCGCTCGTGAAGAGAAGCCCGATGCCGCCGCTGCCGGCATTGCCGCCGAACCGCGTCGATCCGCCGCCGCCGCCATTGCCGCCGCCGCCGGCCGTGACGCCGACACCGAGCGTTCCGAGCGTCCCCGCGCCCGTGACAACGGCGCCATAGCCGCCGGCGCCCCCGCCGCCGCCGTCCCCGCCAGTGGACGAGCCGCG
>JALHRB010000067.1 GCA_022841665.1 Pseudolabrys sp. | reverse complement strand
CGCGTCCCGCGCCGCGCGCCGGCGCCGAGAAGCAGCGCGGCCGGCTCACGCTGGTCACCGCGCTGCGCGCCGATGAAGTGCGCGAGCGCTCGGTCGCCTCGTTCCGCCGCCGCACGCAGCGGCTCAAGGGCCACGCCTCCGATGAGCCGAAGGAAAAGCTGGTGCGCGAGGTGACGATCCCGGAAGCGATCACGATTTCAGACCTCGCCAACCGCATGTCCGAGCGCGGCGTCGACGTCATTCGCCTGCTGATGAAGCAGGGCCAGATGGTGACCATCAACGACGTGATCGATGCCGACACCGCGCAGCTTATCGCCGAGGAAATGGGCCACAGTGTCCGCCGCGTGGCGGAAGCCGACGTGGAAGAAGGCCTGTTCGACGTCGCCGACGAGCCGTCTCAACTCGAGCCGCGCGCGCCGGTCGTGACCGTCATGGGTCACGTCGATCACGGCAAGACCTCGCTGCTTGACGCCATCCGCTCGGCCGACGTCGCGGCCGGCGAAGCCGGCGGCATCACCCAGCACATCGGCGCCTACCAGGTGACTTCGGCCTCCGGCGACAAGGTGACGTTCATCGATACGCCCGGCCACGCCGCCTTCACCGCCATGCGCGCCCGCGGCGCCAAGGTGACCGATATCGTCGTGCTGGTGGTGGCCGCCGACGACGGCGTCATGCCGCAGACGGTGGAAGCGATCCATCACGCCAAGGCGGCCAAGGTTCCGATCATCGTCGCCATCAACAAGATCGACAAGCCGGACGCCAAGCCGGAGCGCGTGCGCACCGAGCTGTTGCAGCACGAGATCCAGGTCGAATCCATGGGCGGCGAGGTGGTGGACGTTGAAGTCTCCGCCATCAAGAAGACCAATATCGACAAGCTGCTCGAGATGATCGGCCTGCAGGCCGAAATCCTCGACCTCAAGGCCAATCCGGCGCGCGCCGCCGAAGGCACCGTCATCGAGGCCAAGCTCGACCGCGGCCGCGGCCCGGTGGCGACCGTGCTGGTGCAGCGCGGCACGCTGCGGGTCGGCGATCTCGTGGTCGCCGGCGCCGAATGGGGCCGCGTCCGCGCGCTCGTCTCCGACACCGGCGAGACGATCACCAGCGCCGGGCCGTCGATGCCCGTCGAGGTGCTCGGCTTCTCCGGCACGCCGGATGCCGGCGACCGCCTGGCCGTGGTCGAGAACGAGGCCCGTGCCCGCGAAGTCACCGATTATCGTGCCCGCCAGAAGCGTGAGAAGTCGGTCGCGCGCTCCACCGGCATGCGCGGCTCGCTCGAGCAGATGATGGCGCAGGCCAAGACCGCGGGCCGCAAGGAATTCCCGCTGGTCATCAAGGCCGACGTGCAGGGTTCGCTGGAAGCCATCATCGGCGCCCTCGACAAGCTCGGCACCGACGAAGTCGCGGCCCGCGTGCTGCACGCCGGCGTCGGCGGCATCTCGGAATCGGACGTGACGCTGGCGGAAGCCTCCGGCGTTCCGATCATCGCCTTCAACGTGCGCGCCAACAAGGAAGCGCGCGAAGCGGCCGAGCGGGCCGGCATCGAAATCCGCTACTACAACATCATCTACGACCTCGTGGATGACGTGAAGAAGGCGATGTCGGGCCTGCTGCCGCCGACGATGCGCGAAACCATGCTCGGCAACGCGCAGATCCTGGAAGTCTTCAAGGTGTCGAAGGTCGGCAATATCGCCGGCTGCCGCGTCACCGACGGCACCGTGGAGCGCGGCGCCAATGTCCGTCTGATCCGCGACAACGTCGTCGTCCACGAAGGCAAGCTCTCGCAGCTCAAGCGGTTCAAGGACGACGTCAAGGAAGTGAACGCCGGCATGGAATGCGGCATGGCCTTCGAGAACTACCAGGACATGCGGCAAGGCGACGTGATCGAATGCTACCGGGTGGAGACGATTCAACGCTCGCTGTGAGTCCAAGTCTCATACGCGCGTCGAGAACCGCTCCGCCTTAACACCAACCCGTCATGCCCCATTAAAACGGGGCATCCAGTAGCCCGCCTCGGCGGGACTACTGGATCGTTCCCTTTTTTGCGGACGGTGACGGAAGAGAACTTTGATGGCACGGAACAAGAAAACCCACCGCGACAGCGGGCCCAGTGCTTCGCCACGCCAGTTGCGCGTCGGCGAACTGGTGCGCCACGCCATCGCCGACATGCTGGCGCGCGGCGACGTGCATGACCCGGTAATCGAACGCCACATGATCACCATCCCGGAGGTTCGCGTTACCGCCGACCTGCGCATGGCGACCATCTATGTGATGCCGCTCGGCGGCAAGGACGCCGAAGACGTCGTAGCCGCCTTCGAGCGGCACAAAAAATTCCTGCGCGGCGAGATCGCGCACCGCGTCAACCTGAAATTCGCGCCCGACATCCGCTTCCGCGTCGACGAGCGCTTCGAGGAGGCCGAGCGCATCGAAAAACTGCTGCGCTCGCCGGAAGTGAAGCGCGACCTGGAACACGGGGACGACGAGTGAACGGTATCGATTTGAAGACGCGGCCGCCGGCCGCCGACGAGGCGCCCGCGCCGCAGGCCCCGCAGAAGGGCAAGCAGTTCCGGCGCGACAAGCGCGACGTGCACGGCTGGCTCGTGCTCGACAAGCCGGTCGGCATGACCTCGACCCATGCGGTCAGCGTCATCAAGCGCCTGTTCTCGGCGCGGCGCTGCGGCCACGCCGGCACGCTCGACCCGCTCGCCTCCGGCGCGCTGCCGATCGCGCTTGGCGAGGCGACCAAGACCGTCCCGTTCGTCATGGACGGCCGTAAATTTTACCGCTTCACCGTGCGCTGGGGCGAGGAGCGGGATACCGACGACGCCGAGGGCCGCGTGGTGGCGCAAAGCGACGCGCGTCCCTCCGCCGAGGCCATCCGCGCCTTGCTGCCCGCCTATACCGGTACCATCCAGCAGGTTCCCCCGCGCTATTCCGCCATCAAGATCGAGGGCGAAAGGGCCTACGACCTCGCCCGCGACGGCGAAACGGTCGAATTACAGCCACGTCCTGTTGAAATCCGCCGGCTGGAGCTGATTGAGGTCCCCGACGCCGACCACGCCGTTCTGGAGGCCGAATGCGGCAAGGGCACCTATGTGCGCTCGATAGCCCGCGATATGGGCCGGGCGCTCGGCTGCCACGGCCATGTCAGCGCCTTGCGCCGCACCGCCGTCGGCCCCTTCGGGCCGGAAACCATGATTTCACTGGAAGATCTGGAGGCCCTGTGCCATAGAGCCGCGTCCGGCGAGGGCAGCCTCGCGGACGCCCTCATGCCCGTCGAGACCGCGCTGGACGACATCCCGGCGCTGGCCATCAGCCGGGCGGATGCGGCGAGGCTTCAAAGAGGCCAAGCCGTTTTGTTGCGCGGACGGGACGCACCCACTTTCCGTGGCCCGGTCTATGTCACGGTCTCCGGTCAACTGCTGGCCCTGGCCGAAGTGGACCACGGCGAAATCGTCCCCAAGCGCGTGTTCAACCTGGCCGGTCTGGTAGGCAGAGCGGCCGCTAAGAAAGGATGACCGATGTCGGTTACCGCCGGCCGCAAGGCCGAAGTTATCAAGACGTTCGCCACCAAGGCGGGCGATACCGGTTCGCCGGAAGTGCAGGTCGCGATCCTGTCCGAGCGCATCAACAATCTCACCGAGCATTTCAAGACCCACGCCAAGGACAATCATTCGCGGCGCGGACTGCTCAAGATGGTGGGTCAGCGGCGCACGCTGCTCGATTACCTGCGCCGCACGAACGAGAAGAGCTACAAGGATTTGATCGAGAAGCTCGGCATCCGCCGATAATTTTTGGCGCGCGAGGCCTTTTCGAGATCCCGCGCGTTCGTGAAGCGAATGCTCCAAATGCATTTGCTGTTTGATCCGGCGGCGATGGCGCCGCCGGCGACTAGCAAGAGCCGATAGTGATCGCCTCTTGCGCCAAGGCAAGGCTCGAACGCCATGGCAGGATCGCTGGATACTGTCGCATTCCGCATTTCCGCGGCGCGCCACAGTCTCTCGCCGTCTTGCTCATGGCTTTCGGGGCTGGCCGGAAAACCATGAGAGAAAAAGACAATGTTCGATATGCATCGAGTTGAACTCGATTGGGGCGGGCGCAAGCTCGTCCTCGAGACCGGCCGTATGGCGCGCCAGGCCGATGGCGCCGTGCTCGCGACCTACGGCGAGACCACCGTGCTCGCCACCGTCGTCGCCGCCAAGCAGCCGCGCGAGGGCGTGGACTTCCTGCCGCTGACCGTCGACTACCAGGAGAAATTTTACGCCGCCGGCCGCATTCCCGGCGGCTATTTCAAGCGTGAAGGCCGCCCGACCGAAAAGGAAACGCTGGTTTCCCGCCTGATCGACCGCCCGGTGCGTCCGCTGTTCGCCGACGGCTGGCGCTGCGAAACCCAGATCATCGTGACGACGCTGTCGCACGACCTGGAGAACGATCCCGACATCCTGGCGCTGGTCGCCTCCTCGGCCGCGCTGACCCTTTCGGGCGCGCCCTTCATGGGACCGATCGGCGCCGCCCGCGTCGGCTTCATCAACAACGAGTACGTGCTCAACCCTCAGATCGACGAGATGACCGAGAGCCAGCTCGATCTCGTCGTCGCCGGCACCAATGACGCCGTGCTGATGGTGGAGTCGGAAGCCAAGGAGCTGTCCGAGGACATCATGCTCGGCGCCGTGATGTTCGGCCACCGGCACTTCCAGCCGGTGATCGAGGCCATCATCAAGCTGGCCGAGAAGGCCGCCAAGGACCCGCGCGACCTCGCCGTCGTCGACAACGCCGCGCTCGAAAAGGAAATCCTCGGCCTGGCCGAGAAGGACCTGCGCGCCGCCTATTCGATCCCCGTCAAGCAGGACCGCTACAAGGCGGTCGGCGCGGTGAAGGAAAAGGTGATGGCGCACTTCTTCCCGGAAGGCGCCACCGAGCCCGCTTACGACAAGCAGCGCGTCGCCGGCGTGTTCAAGGAGCTCGAGGCCAAGATCGTGCGCTGGAACATCCTCGACACCTCGAAGCGCATCGACGGCCGCGACCTCAAAACCGTGCGCCCGATCGTGTGCGAAGTCGGCGTGCTGCCGCGTACCCACGGCTCGGCGCTGTTCACGCGCGGCGAGACGCAGGCGCTGGTCGTCACCACGCTCGGCACCGCCGAGGACGAGCAGTGGATCGACGCCTTGCAGGGCACCTACAAGGAATCGTTCCTGCTGCACTATAACTTCCCGCCTTATTCGGTCGGCGAAACGGGCCGCATGGGCGGCACCAAGCGCCGCGAAATCGGCCACGGCAAGCTCGCCTGGCGCGCGATCCACCCGGTGCTGCCGGGCAAGGAGGAGTTCCCCTACACCATCCGCGTGGTGTCGGAGATCACCGAATCGAACGGCTCCTCGTCGATGGCCTCCGTCTGCGGCGCCTCGCTGGCGCTGATGGACGCGGGCGTGCCGCTCAAGCGGCCGACCGCCGGCATCGCCATGGGCCTCATCCTCGAGGACAAGCGCTACGCCGTGCTGTCCGACATCCTCGGCGACGAGGACCATCTCGGCGACATGGACTTCAAGGTGGCCGGCACCGAGAGCGGCATCACCTCGCTGCAGATGGACATCAAGATCGCCGGCATCACCGAGGAGATCATGAAGGTCGCCCTCGGCCAGGCGAAGGACGGCCGTCTGCACATCCTCGGCGAAATGTCGAAGGCGCTCACCGCCGCGCGTGCGGAACTCGGCGAGCATGCCCCGCGCATCGAGATGTTCAAGATCCCGACCGACAAGATCCGCGAAGTGATCGGCACCGGCGGCAAGGTGATCCGCGAGATCGTCGAGAAAACCGGCGCCAAGATCAACATCGAGGACGACGGCTCCGTGAAGGTCGCCTCCGCGAACGGCGACTCGATCAAGGCGGCGATCAACTGGATCAAGTCGATCGCCTCCGATCCGGAAGTCGGCCACATCTATGAGGGCACGGTCGTCAAGGTCATGGACTTCGGCGCCTTCGTGAACTTCTTCGGCGCCAAGGACGGCCTCGTGCACATCAGCCAGCTCGCCCCGCACCGGGTGAACAAGGTCAACGACGTCGTCAAGGAAGGCGACAAGGTGAAGGTGAAGCTCCTCGGCATGGACGAGCGCGGCAAGGTGCGCCTGTCCATGAAGGCGGTCGACCAGGCCACCGGCGAGGATCTGGAAAAGAAGGGCGACGGCGAGCAGCAGCAAGCGGCTGGCGGCGCGGCGGAGTAAGCTTCCCGCACAGAAAGCAAAAAGGCGGCCCTCGCGGCCGCCTTTTTTATTGCGCCTTGCGCAAAGCCGACGCGCGGTGGCCTGTGGCTTCGTTGACGATCGCGCCCAGCGCCTCGAAATCCTTTTTGCGCGGCGAGGTGTGCCGCCAGGCAAGCCCGATTGTGCGCGCGGGCTCCGGCTCCGCGAAGCGCAGGAGCTTGACCCGGCCGTCACGGACCTCCGCGTCGACCGCCACCTGCGGCAGCAGCGTGACACCGTAGCCGTTCGCCACCATCTGCATCACGGTCGCGAGCGAGGTGGCGCCGAGGCTCGCCGGCGCGTCGCGCCGCTTGGTGGCGCAGAAGGCGAGCGCCTGGTCGCGCAGGCAGTGGCCCTCTTCGAGCAGAATAAGACGGCGCTGGTCGACGTCGTCGACCGAGACGCGGCCGCGCGCGGGCGTCTTCTCGGCGGCCGGCACGGCCAGCAGAAAGGGATCGTCGAACAGGCGCAGCGTCTCGACCTCGGCGCCTTCCACCGGCAGCGCCAGCATCACGCAGTCGAGCTCGCCGGCGGCCAGTTCCTCGACGAGAAGTTTGGTCTGCGTTTCGCGCACCTCCAGCCGCAACTCCGGGTGACGCGTCTGCAACAATGGCAACATGCGCGGCAGCACGTAAGGCGCCAAAGTCGGGATGATGCCGAGCCTGAGATGGCCGCTCAGCAAATCGCGGTGGCGCGCGAAGTCGACGAGGTCGCGCGTAGCCGCCAGGATGCGCTCGGCCCGCTGCGCCACCTCCAGGCCGGTTTCGGTGAGGGCGACATCGTTGGGGCGGCGCTCAACCAGTTGCGCGCCGATCTCCAGCTCCAACTGCTTCAACTGCATCGACAGCGCCGGCTGGGTTATGGCGCACTCCGCCGCCGCCCGGCCGAAATGGCGTTGACGGGCCAGCGAGGCCAGATAGCGAAGCTGTCGTAAAGTGATCATGGCGATCAGATAGTCTTATCGGCGTCAGCAAGCAATACGATTAGACCTGATCATTGTTTTGAGCGATAATAGTTTCACGCGTAACTTTGCCGGGTTGAGAACGACCGCAGGAGAAGGGTTGCGCTCCGCCCTGAAGAACGAGTGCCATTCGAGAGGAGCCTCAAACATGGACGACAAGACCAAAACCGCCGCCGGCCAATGCCCGATCGCGCACAAGGCTGCCAGGACCAATCGCGACTGGTGGCCGGACGCCCTCGACA
>JALHRB010000066.1 GCA_022841665.1 Pseudolabrys sp. | reverse complement strand
GCGGCTTGGACCGCCGGGCCCTTACACCGCATCTCCGATGCAAGGTCATTCCCCGGCCACCGCTCCCCGCCCCGCGTCTGGAGACGCTGATCAGACACCCCTCGCTATCGGGGCGGGATGGGGAGAACATTAATTCCTAGTAGGATATAAGTCAATAGGAAAGGAAATTAAATTTTAGCCCGCGTCGCGCCTCCTCGGGTTACGGGGTCATCGAAAAAAGCAAACGGCCGCCGTCGCCGACGGCGGCCGCTCGAATCAGGCCCGTTTCGCTTACTGGCCTTCGGGCTTGTTGCCGCCGAACAGGCTGGTGAGCGCGTCCAGCGGGCCCGGCGCGGGGGCCGGAGCCGGTTTGGGCGCCGCCTTCGGCTTGGCCGCCGCTTTCCTCTTCGGCGCCGCCTTCTTCGCCGCCTTCTTGGTTTTCTTCATCCCCTTCTTCTTGCGCGCAGGGGCCGCGCGCTTCATCGACTTTTTCGACTTCTTCGCTTTTTTCGCCTTAGCCTTCTTCCGCTTCGCCATGATCGACCTCCCGATCGGTTCAAACACTCTTCCCCACGGTTTCGACCGCGTGGGCCGCGGTCCGGCTCTCCTCGCCCGCCGCGGCGGTCTCAGGCCATGACGCCTGCAACTCCGCCAGCGGCTCCGGCGCCGGTCCGCCGTCCGCCCAGTCGAGCAATTCGACCGTATGGACGACCGGGATCGCGGTGCCGGTGGCAAGCTGGGTGATGCAGCCGATATTGCCGGCCGCGATCACATCCGGCTGGAGCCGTTCGATGTTGGCGACCTTGCGGTCCCGCAACCTGTCCGCCAGCGAAGGCTGGAGAATGTTGTAGGTGCCCGCCGAGCCGCAACACAAATGTCCTTCCGGCACATCTTTGACGATGAAGCCGAACTTGGAAAGCAAATCTTTCGGCGCACGCACCACCTTTTGCCCGTGCTGCAGCGAACAGGCGGCGTGATAGGCGACGATGAGGCGCGGCGCCGACGCCGCCACCTTCAGATCGAGCATGGCCAGATACTCGGTCACGTCCATGGCGAGCGCGGACACGCGCGCGGCCTTGCGGGCATAGGCCTCGTCGGTGCGCAGCATGAA
This sequence comes from Pseudolabrys sp., assembly GCA_022841665.1. GTDB lineage: Bacteria > Pseudomonadota > Alphaproteobacteria > Rhizobiales > Xanthobacteraceae > Pseudolabrys. Next base: position 6,737 of record JALHRB010000066.1, on the reverse strand, counting down.
GCCGTAGTCCTTCACGGTGGTGCCGCAGCCCGACACCGTGATGAGGATGGCGTCGAGCCCCTCGCCCTCCATCTCGCGCGTCCAGGCGTCGACGTTATTGCGGGCGGCGGCGAGCGCCTCGTCCTCGCGGCCCATGTGGTGGGCGAGCGAGCCGCAGCAGGCCTCGCCCTGGGCCACCACCACCTCGACGCCGTGGCGGTTAAGCAGGCGGATGGCGGCGGCGTTGGTCGAGGGCGCCAGCACCGGATTGATGCATCCCGCGAGCAGCGCCACGCGGCCGCGGCGGGCGCCGGCCGCCGGATAGACCACGCCGGTGGTGTCGGCGGGCGGCGCCGGCATGCGCGAGGGCGTGATCCTGAGCATGGCGGCGAGCCGCGTGAGGCCGGCGGCGCGGAAGACCGGGGCGAAGGGCTTGGCCAGCAGCCCGGCCACGGCGGCGAAGCGGAACAAAGCCGGGTTGGGCAGCACGCGCGCGAGCAGGCCGCGCATGAAGCGGTCGGCGAGCGGGCGCTTATAGGTCTTCTCGATGTGCTCGCGGGCATGGTCGACCAGGTGCATGTAGTGCACGCCGGAGGGGCAGGTGGTCATGCAGGCGAGGCACGACAGGCAGCGGTCGATGTGCTTGACCACGTCCTTGGTGGCCGGGCGCTCGTTCTCGAGCATCTCCTTGATCAGATAGATGCGCCCGCGCGGCGAATCGAGCTCGTCGCCGAGCAGCACGTAAGTCGGGCAGGTGGCGGTGCAGAAGCCGCAATGCACGCAGGCGCGCAGGATCCGTTCGGATTCCGCGACCTGCGGGTTCATGAGCTGGGCGAGGGTGAAGGTGGTTTGCATGGGTCAAACTCGTGTCGCGGGCGCAGCGCAGCACGAAGTGATGCGCTGCAGACCCGGGACCCCGGTTGGAAAAAAAGAAAGCTGGGTCCCGGGTCTGCAGTGCAGCGTTCCACGCTGCACTGCGCCCGGGAAAAGTCCAAGGGGCGTGCACACAGCCATCTTACACCCCCGCCCACATGCGGCCCGGGTTGAGCACGCCTTTGGGATCGAAGCTTTCCTTGACGCGCTTGCTGAGCGCGGCGAGCGCCGGTTCCTCCGGCTGGAACACATCGGTGGCGGCGCGGATCGCGGCCGGGGCGCGGATGAGCGTGGCGTAACCGCCGAGCGCTAAGGCGGCGGCGCGGATCGAGCCGGCATCGGGCTCGTCCTCGAACGGCATCGCCACCCAGGCAAGCCCGCCGCCCCAGTCGTAGAACATCTGCGCGGCCGGGGTGATCAGATCGACCAGGCGGTGGCCTTGCGCCGGCGGCACCGAGATGCGCCAGAGCGGGCGCTTGCGTGCGGCTTCGTTGGCGAAGGGCTTAACGTCACGCACGCTGCGCCAGAGCGCGCGTGAATTACTTTCGTCGAGCAGGACGACGGCGCCGAAGGGCCGCATCAGCGCGGCCAATGTCTCGCGCCGGTGCGCGACCGAGGGGGCGACGCCTTCCAGCCGCAGCACGGTGGCGGCCTGCGGCCTCGGCAGGCCGTCGAAGAACGAGGCGACATGGTCGGGCAGATGCGCGGCGCCAGAGACGTCGTAGGGCGAGCCCATGGCGGCGGCCATGGCGGCGCAGGCCTGCGCGTCGTCGAGGCCTTCGATGAGGACGGTGGCCTCGGTCTCGGCCTTCGGCAGCACCTTGACCGTCACGTCGGTCATGGCGGCGAGCGTGCCCCAGGAGCCGGCGATGAGCTTGCACATGTCGTAGCCGGTGACGTTCTTCACCACGCGGCCGCCGGACTTGATGGTGTCGCCGCGGCCAGTGACGGCGGTGACCCCGAGAAAGTGGTCGCGCGCGGCGCCGGCCTTGATGCGGCGCGGGCCGGAGAGGTTGGCGGCAATGGCGCCGCCGAGGGTGCCGCGGCCGGCGTCGCCGCCGAGCAGCGGGCCGTAGTCGGCGGGCTCGAAGGCGAGCTCCTGGTTGTTCTGCGCAAGCAGCGCCTCGATCTCGGCAAGCGGCGTGCCGGCGCGCGCGGAGAGCACGAGCTCGGCCGGCTCGTAGAGCGTAACGCCGGAAAGTCCGGACAGGTCGAGCGTGAGATCGGTCTGGCTCGGGCGGCCGATCAAGCGCTTGCTGCCCTGCCCGGCGATCTCCAGCGCCTTGTCGTGGTCGAGCGCCCAGGCGACGGCGTCGGCGACTTCCTTGGCGTCGCGGGGTTTGAGGAGGTCAGTCATAAATTCTCCCACGGCTCTTTGCGCGCGCCATGGATGATGCGCAGGACCACCGCCTCGTTGTCGAAGCCTTATAGAAGATAAGATAGGGATAGCGCACCATCGGGACACGCCGGACGCCCGGGCGTTCGGCCACCTCCTGATAGCCGTGTGGAAATTGGCCGATGCGCTCGCCTATCTGAAAAACACGCGCCCGTAAGCTTCGTGCGGCAGCCGGATTCTTGCTCCCGAGACCGGACAAAATGGCATCCAATTCGGCGAGCGCGCGCCTGGAATAACGAAGCTTCATCGCTAGCGATACTTGGCGAAAACCGCCTCGACTTGTTCGTCGCTCGCGATCTCGCCACGCGCGACCTCGGCCAATGCTTCGTCAATGGCCTTCAATTCTTCCGGGGTCGCATGATAGAGGCCATGCCGCCGCGCTTCGATTTCAAGCGCGACTTGCGCGAGCTCCTCCCGGTCCTGCTCCGACCAGCTTTCTGCGCGCGTCAGCACTTTCTTCAGGTTGATCGTCATTCTTTCATCCTACCACAGCGTCTCAGCCCGCTCAAAACCGCGGAATGTCCGGGAACGGCAGCTGGCCGCCGGAGACGTGCATGCGGCCCAATTCGGCGCAGCGGTGCAGCACCGGGAACACCTTGCCGGGGTTGAGCAGGCCCTTGGCGTCGAAGGCGCACTTGACGCGCTGCTGGGCGTTGAGGTCGGTTTCCGAGAACATCGCCGGCATCAAATCGCGCTTCTCGACGCCGACGCCGTGCTCGCCGGTCAGGACGCCGCCGACCTCGACGCAGAGCTTCAATATCTCGGCGCCGAACTGCTCGGCGCGGTCGAGCTCGCCCGCCACGTTGGCGTCGTACAAGATGAGCGGATGCAGGTTGCCGTCGCCGGCGTGGAACACGTTGGCGACGCGCAAGCCGAACTTCTCCGACATCTCCTTCATGCGCGCGAGCACCCGCGGCAGCGCCGCGCGCGGGATGGTGCCGTCCATGCAGTAGTAGTCGGGCGAAATGCGGCCGACGGCGGGGAAGGCCGCCTTGCGGCCGGCCCAGAACAAGAGGCGCTGCTCTTCCGAGGTGGAGACCTTGCACGACACCGCGCGGTTGTCGCGCGCGATCGCCTCGACGCGTTCGATCAGGTGGTCGACTTCCGCCGCCGGGCCGTCGAGCTCGACGATCAGCAGCGCCTCGACGTCGAGCGGATAGCCCGCGTGCACGAACTCCTCGACCGCGGCGACGGCGGGCCGGTCCATCATCTCCATGCCGCCGGGGATGATGCCGGCGCCGATGATGGCGGAGACGCAGGCGCCGGCGTCCTCCGACGACGGGAAGCCGACGAGGACGGCGCGCGCGGTCTCCGGCTTCTGCAAGATGCGGACGGTGACCTCGGTGACGACGCCGAGCAGGCCTTCCGAGCCGGTGATGAGGCCAAGCAGGTCGTAGCCGGCGGCGTCGAGCTGCTTGCCGCCGAGGCGGACGACCTCGCCGGTCATCAGCACGATCTCGCAGCCGAGCACGTTGTTGGTCGTCATGCCGTATTTCAGGCAATGCACGCCGCCGGAATTCTCCGCGACGTTGCCGCCGATGGTGCAGGCGATCTGCGAGGACGGGTCGGGGGCGTAGTAGAAGCCGGCATGCGCCACCGCGGTGGTGACCGCGAGATTGGTGACGCCGGGCTCGACCACCGCGACGCGGTTCTCGAAGTCGATTTCGCGAATCTTGTTGAACTTGGCCATGCCGAGCAGCACGCCGTCGGCGAGCGGCAGCGCGCCGCCGGAGAGCGAGGTTCCGGCCCCGCGCGGCACGACCCGGATGCCCTCGTCGTGGCAGTAGCGCAGCACCGCGGCAACCTGGCTGGTGGTCTCCGGCAGCACCACAACCATGGGAAGCTGGCGGTAGGCGGTGAGGCCGTCGCTCTCGAACGGCTTCATCTCGCGCTCGCCGGCAATCACCCCCTCCCCTGGGACAATCGACCGCAGCGTGGCGACGATCTTCTCGCGCCGGCTCAAGACCGCGCTGTCCGGTTCCGGCATCCGCACCGACATTCCAATCCACTCCCGACCATTGTCTTCCGCGACGATACCAGCCATTTCACGGTTGACACAGAAGGCCGGGCCAAGCATTCACTTTTTCGAATATCTGGCCGTGCAGGCCGGGGGCGTGACAACCGATCAAGGGAGCGAAGGATGAAAGTGACTTTCGTGCTGGCGGCCGCCGCGGTCGCGTTGGCGGCGGGCCAGGCGCAGGCCCAGGACGTCGCCGCCGGCGAGCAGTCGTTCAAGAAGTGCCTGCCCTGCCATGCGGTCGGCGAAGGCGCCAAGAACAAGGTCGGCCCCGTGCTCAACGGCCTCGACGGCCGCAAATCGGGCACCATCGAGGGCTACAGCTATTCCGAGGCCAACAAGAAGTCCGGCATCACCTGGGATCACGACTCGTTCAAGGACTACATCAAGGATCCGCGCGCCAAGGTCCCGGGCACCAAGATGATCTTCCCCGGCATCAAGAACGAGAAGGAGGCCGAGAGCCTGTGGGCCTATCTCAAGCAATTCGGCCCGGACGGCAAAATTAAGTAACCCCGCGACCGGGCGGCCCCCTAGGCCGGCGGGCCGAAATGCTTACTATTTGACCTCCGTCAAGGCCGCGCCATGACGGAACCCGCATCTTGCGCAGGCGGGCACGGTGCTCGGTCAGGAGATATGCAGTCATGATCAAGGATATCGTCGTCAACCTCAGCCTGGGCGCGCGCGACCCGGCCGGCGATTATGCGGTGTCGGCGGCGGAGGCTTTCGACGCGCACGTGCTCGGCGTCGCCTTCGCTTACGAGCCGGTCATCCCCGGCACCGTCATGGGCGGCATTCCGCCGGATTTCATCGAGGCCCAGCGCGCCGAATCCGAGAAGAAGGCGGGCGCGGCGGTCGCCCGTTTCGAAGCGAACGCCAAGCGCGCCGGCGTCTCCTATGAGACGCGCGTCATTTCCACCAGCATCTCCGGGGCGGCCGAGCGGCTCGGCCACATGGCGCGGCGCTTCGACCTTGCCATCGTCGGCCAGCCCGACCGCGAGGAAGGCCTGCCTGAGGAAGTGGTCGACGAAGGCGTGCTGTTCGAAAGCGGACGCCCCGTAATCTTCGTGCCCTTCATCCAGAAAGGCGGCATGAAGCTCGACCGCGTGATGCTGTGCTGGGACGGCAGCCGCGCCGCCACCCGCGCCATCGCCGACGCCCTGCCGTTGCTCAAGAAGGCCAAGCAGGTCGAGGTCGTCATCGTCGCCACCGGCAAGCCGAAGAGCGACGAGGTGCCGGGCGCCGATCTCGGCGCGCATCTCGCCCGCCATGGGCTCAAGGTCGAGGTCAAGCGCATCACGTCGCCCGACATCGACGTGCAGTCGACCGTCTTGTCCTACGCGGCGGATTCCGCCGCCGACCTGATCGTGATGGGCGGCTACGGCCATTCGCGCCTGCGCGAGTTCATACTCGGCGGCGTCACGCGCGGCATTCTCGAGTCGATGACCGTGCCGGTGCTGATGTCGCATTGAGGCGCATCAGTGGGGACGGCGGACTTTTCTGTCGTCCTCGCGAAGGCGGGGACCCATACGCCGCGGTCTTTCGATAGGCTGCGGCGTATGGGTCCCGGGCCTCGCTCACGCTCGCCCGGGACGACAGAGCCATGCTCTCACGCCACGTCACCACGCGCGCCGGCGAAAAGGTGTTCATCCGCCCGCTGACGGCGGAAGACGGCAGGCTCTATCCGGATTTTCTGAGCGAGGTGACGGCCGAGGACCTGCGGCTGCGGTTTTTCGCGCCGATGAAACAGGTCAATCCCGACCTGATCGACAAGTTGATCCACTACGATCCGAAGAGCGCGATGGCTTTCGTCGCCATTGAGGAATCGACCGGCAAGCTGCTCGGCGTCGTGCGCCTGCACGACGAGCCGGACGGCAAGACCGCCGAGTTCGCCATCCTCTTGCGCTCGCGCCTCAAAGGCCACGGGCTCGGCTGGCTGATGATGAAGCACATGATCGCCAACGCCAAGGAAAAGGGCCTCAAGACCGTGCGCGGGCAGGTGCTGGCCGAGAACACCACCATGTTGCAGATGTGCCGCGAGCTCGGCTTCCACAGCGCCGACGATCCGGCCGAGCACGGCGTCAAGGTGCTGGACCTGCCGCTCGACGAGGTGCCGGCCGAGGCCGTGCATTGAACGGGGCCGTGTCCCGGGCGCAGCGCGGCATGCAATGACGCGCTGCAGACCCGGGATCGCACAGATGCATTACTTCATAAGGCCCCGGATCGGCGGTGCAACACTCCGCTGGCGCTACGTGCTGCACCGCGTCCGGGGCACGTCGCGCTAGGGCAGCGCCACCTGCGCGACCAGGCCGCGGGCGCGGGCGTCCACCACGCCGAGCGCGCGCAGCGCCAACAGGGTCGCTTGCTGCACCGCCTCGCGCGCGGCACCGGCGTCGCCATGCGCCGGCGCCAGCGGACCGAGCAGCCCTTCCATCAGCGCGCCGACAATGGCCGGCGCCGACACGCGCGCGTCCT
>JALHRB010000065.1 GCA_022841665.1 Pseudolabrys sp. | reverse complement strand
CGTCGCGGATGCGGTCGCTCGACTGCCATCCCTCGGCGATGAGGTTGAGCGTGGCGCTGAGGCTCATGATTGCGGCCCATAGAAGAGCGCCGGGCAGGGCGTGCCGCCATGGCGGCGCGGCTCGGGACAGTGCGCCCCGCAGCCGCGCAAAGCGGCCTCTTCGAGGCGGGGCGGCATCGTGCGGCTCCTGCAGCCCGGCCTGCAATGCCGCTGGGGGCGAAGGTGCCATACCTAGAACTTCCCGGTCCCGGGGATCCCTCGGAAATCCGGGCCTTCGAGGTCGGCGTGGGAGACAGGCCGAAGCCATGCCATTGCCGCATTCGTTTGGCGCTGCAGTCGCGATCCAGGCATATCCAAGGCAGCCCTCATCGCCGCGCCGACCATACCGGAAACAGGTCGCCCTCGGCAGGCGTCGCGGCGTATACACCACGCGCGATGGCACGCGCCATGGTCGCGCCGGCCGCGGCGTAGAGGTCGATGGCGTCGTCGCCGGAAAGCGCTATGCCGGTGCCACCGGTCGCCAGCGCAAAGACGATATCGCCGTCGGCCGGCGTATGGGTCGGCCAGATGGCGCGCACGAAGCCGTCATGGGCGCAAATCGCCAGGCGTTTGGCGTCGGCCTTGGACAGCACTGCGTCGGTCGCGATGACCGCGATCGTGGTGTTGGCGCCGACCTGCCTGTCCCGGTATTTCAGGAGGATGTCGCTGGTGCCGTCGGGCATCGGATGGGGATAGCCCAGCCCGCCGAACTCGCCGTCGATCTCGAAGGGTGCGGCCCAGAAATGCCTGCTGCGATGCAGTGTGGCCGAGCCGATGGCGTTGACGGCAGCCAGCGCACCGACGATGACGCCGCTGGCCAGCACGGTCGACGCCGTGCCGAGCCCGCCCTTCAGGCCTGCCGTCAAGGCGCCCGCGCCTGCACCTGCCGTACCGATCGCGAAATCATGGGATGCGGTTGCGACCGCCGCATAGCCGAGGTCGCGATAGGGGGGGTAGCGTCCCCAATCTTTTTTTCCGCCATTGGCGAGATCGAAGAGAATGGCGGTCGGCACGATCGGGACGCGAAAGCCGCCGACGGCAAAGCCGATGCCCTGTTCGCGCAGCCAGGCCTGTACGCCCGATGCGGCGTCGAGCCCGAAGGAGGACCCGCCCGACAGCACGACGGCGTTGACCGTCTGCACCGAGTTCTGCGGCTCCAGAAGGTCTGTTTCGCGGGTTCCCGGCGCTCCACCGAGCACTTGGAAGCCTCCAACAGCAGGCTCGTCGCAGACCACGACGGTGACGCCGGATTTGAGCCGGTCGTCATGTGCGCTACCCACGCGCAGGCCCGCGACGTCGGTAATGCGGTTGGTCGGACCCGCGCGCAGGATCATTGCGTTTCCACGGGCACGAACCGCGCGCCGTCGAAGCTGAAGATGCGATAGGGGTTTTCGGAAAGGTCGCCCTTTGCATCGAAGCGGATCGCGCCGAGCGCGGTCGTGAACGCGCCATCGAGCAGCGCAGCCGGATCGGCATCCGGCAAGGCCGGGCGGCCGGCGGCTGTCAGCGCGACCTGCATGGCGGCGTAGGACGGCAGGACATAGCCTTCGGCAACGACGCCCCTGGTAGCGAGAGCGGCCACGGCCGCCGGATCGGCGATTTCCGACCATTCGGGAAGGCCGACCATCAGCGTTCCCGTCGCAAGCGGGATGTCGCCGGGCGCGGCGCGCAACGCTTCGCCGCCCGCAAACACCATCGAATTGCCGGCCAGCGCGGCGTCACGCCCCATGATCGCGACGTCGTCGCGGTCGCCGCCCACGAAGACATGCGTGGAGCCTGCCCTGCGAAGGCGACCGATCAGCCCGACCTGATTGTCCATCTGGGGCCGGTAGGTGTCGATGAAGACCGGTTGCAGTGCCTGGGCCTCGGCCGCGGCACGCAGCGTCTCGGCCAGATTTCGACCGTAGATGGTGCCATCGTCGATGATGGCGAAAAGCCGGTCCTTCCAGACCTTTGGCAGCAGGCCAGCCACCGCGCCGGCTTCCGAATCGTCGCGCGGAGCGAGCCGGTACACGAGAAACTTCGTCCTGCCGCGCCGGTCGGTAAGGCTGTCGATCCGCACGGCGGGCGTGATGACGGGGATCCTGGCATCCCTGAGGATCGGCAGCGCCGCCTCGATCGATTCGGCGCAGAGGAAGCCGACGACATAGGCGACCTTGGCTTCGACGAAACGCCGCGCTGCCTGGGTGCCTCCCGCCGCGGTGCAGCCATCGTCGGCTATTTCCAGCGGCGCATCGCCCGCCGCCGCCCTGGCGCCGTCGACGATCTGCCTGCCCAGCGTTTCGGACGTGCCGGTAAGCGGCGCGACGATGCCGATGCGCGGCGCTGCCGCCGAAACCGGCAACGGCGCCATGAGTGCCGCCAGGCCGGCTATCGCGGCAATCGCACTTCGCATGCTCGTCCGTCATCCTTCCGCCCGGTTCGAGCCGGGCCGGTTTCTGTCCGGCAAGAGGTAACGGCCGGAGGCAGCGAGCGCAACACAGGAAATCATGCCGGAGACAGCCGCGCCCGGCTGCCGCCACGCTTGTTGCGCGTTCTGCTCAGCCATATATACCGGTCATCATCGTGGGTCAGGAAGAGCAAGTGCTGAAGAAGAGCGACGTCGAGGCACAGGCCTATCGGGATGCCATGGCGCGCTTCGCCGGCGCCGTGCACATCCTGACGACGGATGGAGCAGCCGGCAGGCGCGGAACCACCGTCATCGCCGCCTGTTCGGTCTCCGACGCGCCGCCGACCATATTGGTCTGCGTGAACCGCCAGAACGCCAACAACGACGTTTTTGTCGAAAACGGATGCTTTGCGCTGAACACGCTGTCGGCCGCGCATGAGCCGCTCGCGGTCGCCATGTCGGGCGTCACCGGCCTGTCGGCCGATGACCGCTTTGCAGCTGGTACATGGGACACGATCTCCAGTGGCTCGCCTGCTCTCGTCGGAGCGCTGTCGGTCTTCGATTGCGAACTCGTCGATGCCAAGGATCTGGCGACCCATCGTGTCCTTTTTGGCAGAGTGACAGGATTGCGCATCGCCGATAACCTCAAGCCGCTGCTCTATTTCAACCGCAGTTACCGCGTGCTGTGAGCGCGCCTGCCATCCACGGAAACAGCATGACCGAGACCGCGCCGCGCCCGATCCCGACCACCATCGACGAGACGATGGCGATGCTGTCGGGGGCCGACTACGTCGCCGACCGGGCGCTGGCGACCGTGCTCTTCCTGGCGCTGCGCATGAAGCGACCGCTGTTTCTCGAAGGCGAGGCCGGCGTCGGCAAGACGGAGATCGCCAAGGTGCTTGCATCGGCGCTCGGCCGCCGCCTGATCCGGCTGCAGTGCTACGAGGGGCTGGACGTGTCGTCGGCGGTCTATGAATGGAACTATGCCGCGCAGATGATCGAGATCCGCATGGAGGAAGCCGCCGGCGGCGTCGACCGCGGCACCATGGAGCGCAACGTCTTTTCGGAAAAATACCTGATAAGGCGGCCCGTGCTGCAGGCGCTCGAGGGCAGAGAGGGGGCTGCGCCCATCTTCCTCATCGACGAGCTGGACCGCACCGATGAGGCATTCGAGGCCTTCCTCCTGGAGATCCTGTCTGATTTCCAGGTCACCGTGCCCGAGCTCGGCACGATCAAGGCCGCCGAGCCGCCGATCGTCATCATCACCACCAATCGCACGCGCGAGATCCACGACGCCCTGAAGCGGCGCTGCCTCTATCACTGGGTCGACTACCCCGACGCCGCGCGCGAACTCGACATCGTGCGGCGCAAGGTGCCGGCCGCCAACCAGCGCCTGTCGGCCGAGGTCGTGCGCTTCGTGCAGAAGCTGCGCGAGATCGAACTTTTCAAGGTGCCCGGTGTCGCCGAGACGATCGACTGGGCCGGCGCGCTCACCGAACTCGACAAGGTCGCGCTCGACCCGGAGACCGTATCCGACACGATCGGCGTGCTCCTGAAGTACCAGGACGATATTGCGCGCATCGAGCAGGGCGAAGGCCGCCGCCTCCTCAACGAGGTCAAGGCGGAGCTTTCGGCGGCCGAATAATGGAACGCAGCGCGACGTTCCCCAGCAGTCCCAATGTCGCCTCGGGCGAAGGCCGCATCGCCGACAACATCGTCTATTTCGCGCGCGCGCTGCGCAAGGCCGGCCTGAGGGTCGGACCGGCCTCGGTCAAGGATGCCATCGAGGCGGTACTTGCCGCCGGCATCGGCAGCCGCGACGATTTCTATTGGACGCTGCACGCTGTTCTTGTGACGCGCCACGAGGATCATCAGGTGTTCGACGAGGCGTTCCGGCTGTTCTGGAAATCGCGCGAACTGATCGAGAAGATGATCGCCATGTTCTCGCCGGTGGCGCCCGCCACGCGCGAGAAGCAGAAGCCGCGCGCCGCCGAAAACCGCGTCAGCCAGGCGATGTTCGAGGGCCACAACAAGAACCGCCCGCCCCAGGAGATCCCCGAGATCGAGATGGATTCGCGCTTCACGGTATCGGGCAACGAACTCCTGCGCGCCAAGGATTTCGCCCAGATGAGCGCGACCGAGATCAGCCTGGCGCGGCGCGAGATCGAGGCGCTGAGGCTTCCTTTCGACACGGTGACGACACGGCGTTTCAGGCCGGATGCGCAGGGCCGCATCATCGACCCCCGCGCCATGATGCGCGCTTCCGCGCGCACCGGCGGCGAGCTCATCCTGCCAAAGTTCCGCTCGCCGCGCGAGGTTCATCCGCCGCTCGTGGTTCTCGCCGATATTTCCGGCTCGATGAGCCAGTACACGCGGATCTTCCTGCACTTCCTGCACGCCATCACCGAAAAGCGGCGCCGCGTGCACACCTTCGTGTTCGGGACGCGACTGACCAACCTGACGCGGCAGATGCGCCATCGCGACCCGGACGCAGCCCTGGCCGACTGTTCGGCGGTCGTGAAGGACTGGTCGGGCGGCACGCGCATCGGCGATACGCTGCACGAGTTCAACCGGCTGTGGTCGCGCCGCGTGCTGGGGCAGGGCGCGATCGTGCTCCTGATCACCGACGGGCTGGAACGCGACGACGTAAAGGGTCTGTCCGAGGAGATGGAGCGGCTGAGGAAGTCCTGCAGGCGCCTGGTCTGGCTGAACCCGCTCTTGCGCTTCGACGGTTTCGAAGCGCGCGCACGCGGCGTCCGGGCTATGCTGCCGCATGTCGACGAGTTCCGAGCGGTGCACAATCTGAATGCGCTGAGCGATCTCGTCGCGTCGCTGGGCGAGCGGGCTGGCCGTGAGTCCGACCCGCGCCGCTGGATCGACGTGGCCCGCCGCAACGCGGCCTAGCACAGGAAGTCGAAGAGGAATCAACCGATGGCCGACGTTTCCCATCTCGATGACACCAGAGATCCACTCGCCATCGCGGAGGACTGGATGGGCGCCGGCAGGGAGGTCGCGATCGCGACCGTGGTGGAGACCTGGGGCTCGGCGCCCCGTCCCGTGGGCAGCCATCTGGTGATCGACGCGGACGGCAATTTCCACGGCTCGGTATCCGGCGGCTGCGTCGAGGGTGCGGTGGTCACGGAGGCCATCGACGTGATCGGCGACGGCAATCCGAAAATGCTGGAATTCGGCGTCGCCGACGAAACGGCCTGGCGGGTCGGCCTGTCCTGCGGCGGGCGCATAAAAGTCTATGTCGAGCGGCTGGGCTGACCAGGATGGACCCGCATCTTCTCAAGGGACTGAATGCCGAGCGCCGCGCGCGCCGCGCCGCCATCCTGCTGACCGATCTCGGCGACGGCCGCGACCGGCTGATCCGCGAGGGCGATCAGGTCGCCGGCGCTCTCGGCGACATCGTCGCGAAGGCGTTCCGGTCCGGCAAATCCGGCTCCGCGGATGCCGAGGGCCGAACGTTCTTCCTCAACGTCCATGTACCGCCGCCGCGCCTCGTGATGATCGGCGCCGTGCATATCAGCCAGGCACTGGCGCCGATGGCGCGCATCGCCGGCTTCGACATCGCCATCATCGACCCTCGGACGGCATTCGCGACGCCGGACCGCTTTCCCGACATGCCGCTCCATGCAGACTGGCCGGAGACGGTGCTGAAGGAGAATCCGCTCGACAGCTATACGGCCGTCGCGGCGCTGACGCATGATCCGAAGATCGACGATTTCGCGCTGAAGGCGGCGCTCGATGCGCGCTGCTTCTATGTCGGCGCGCTCGGCAGCCGCAAGACGCATGCCGCGCGCGTCGAGCGGCTGACGGCCGGCGGCGCCCCGCGAGAAGAGATGGCGCGCATCCACGCGCCGATCGGTCTTGACATCGGCGCGGCAAGCCCTGCTGAGATCGCCGTCGCCGTGCTGGCGCAGGTAATCGGCGCGCTGCGTACGCGCAAAACCGAAACTCGGGACGCGGCCGCGTGAAGTTCGGGCCAATTGCCCTCGACAAGGCGCGGGGCGCGGTCCTCGCCCATTCCGTCGAGGTCGGCGGACGGCGGTTTCGCAAGGCCCATGTCCTGAGCGAGAGCGACATCGAGGCTTTCCGTGGCGCCGGGTTTCGAGACGTCATTGCGGCCGTGCTGGAACCGACGGATCTTGGCGAGGACGCGGCTGCGAGCCGCATCGTCGAAAGCATGGTCATGGACCATGTCGACGCAAAGCCTGCCTCGACCGGACGGGTCAACCTTCACGCCGCCGGAAGCGGCGTCTTCGTCGTGGATGCCGGCCTGGTGAATGCCGTCAATGCGATCGACCCGGCGATTACGCTGGCGACGCTCGCCGACAAGGTCGCGGTCCAGAAGGGCCAGATGGTGGCGACGGTGAAGATCATCCCCTTTGCCGTCGACGGAGCCTTGGTCGAAAGGGCGGTCTCCGTCGTCGCGGGCGGCCGCACGATCGCCGTTCGGCCATACGAGCCGCGCCGCGTCGGGCTCATCCAGACGGTACTGCCGGGAATCAAGGACAGCGTGCTTGCCAAGACCGTGCGCGTTACCGAGGCCCGGCTGGAGCGCTCCGGCAGCAGGCTGACCGGCGAATGTCGGGTGGCTCACGCAGCCGATGCCGTCGCCGCGGCCCTTGCCGAGGCGCTGGCGGACAATGACATGGCGATCGTCTTCGGCGCCTCGGCCCTTTGCGATTTCGATGACGTGATCCCCTCTGCCATCCGCGCGGCGGGTGGCATGGTCATCCGCGCCGGCATGCCGGTGGACCCGGGCAATCTCCTCGTGCTTGGCGAGATTGGCGGCAAGACCGTCATCGGGGCGCCGGGTTGCGCGCGCAGTCCCAAGGAGAACGGTTTTGACTGGGTGCTCGACCGGCTCGTCGCCGGCATGGACGTGACGGCAGACGACATCGCCGCCATGGGCGTCGGCGGCCTGCTGATGGAAATTCCGACGCGGCCACTGCCCCGCGAGGCGACGCGCGCGGCGTCCGATGCCGAGGTCCATGTCGTGCTGCTGGCGGCGGGGCGTTCGAGCCGCATGGGCGGACCCAACAAGCTCTTGGCGCTGTTCGACGGCGTGCCTCTGGTCCGCCGGGTCGCGGAGCAGGCGGTGGCCTCGAGGGCGAAATCCGTGACGGTCGTCACAGGCCATCAGCAGGACCGGGTCACAGCCGCGCTGGCGGGGCTGGACCTCACCTTCGTCCACAATGCCGAGTTCGCTGCCGGCCTTTCGGGGTCGCTGAAGACCGGCATCGACAGCCTTCCCGGCGATGCTGCGGGCGCGCTGGTCGTGCTCGGCGACATGCCGGCGATCGAGACGCGCCATCTCGACATGATGATCGATCGCTTCGTCGCTGCCGGGGCATCGGAGGTCGTGCGCGCGACGCATGATGGCAAGCGCGGCAATCCCGTGCTGCTGCCGCGCGCGGTTTTCGAGGCGGTCGCCGGCTTGAAGGGCGACACCGGCGCGCGACATCTCGTCGAGGGCGAGGGGCTCGGCGTCATCGATGTCGAGATCGGACAGGGCGCGAGCCTGGACGTCGACACGGCCGAGGCGCTTGCCGGAGC
>JALHRB010000064.1 GCA_022841665.1 Pseudolabrys sp. | reverse complement strand
GTCCAGTCGCAGTTCGGCTGGCACGTCATCAAGGTCGAGGACAAGCGGGCCAAGCAGCCGCCAGCCTTCGACGACGTCAAGGACCAGATCCGCTCGGTCCTGCTGCGCGACCGCTATTTCGAACTGGTCAAGACGCTGCGCGCCACGGCCAAGCTCGACGTGCCGGATCCGGAGCTGAAGAAGGCGGTCGACGCGGTCGACGGCGGCGCCAACTGATCGCTTTTTGCAGCCCGGGTTCCGCCATGTCCGACACCGTTTCCCCGCTCGCCCCGAAAAAGTACCCGAAAATGCCGGCCATCGAAGGCGTTCGCATCGCGACCGCCGAGGCCGGTATAAAGTACAAGAACCGCACCGACGTGCTGGCCATGGTCTTCGACGAAGGCACCCAGGCAGCCGGCGTGTTTACACGCTCGAAATGTCCGTCGGCGCCGGTCGATCTCTGTCGCCAGAACCTGGCCGGGGGGCAGGCGCGCGTCCTGGTCGTCAATTCCGGCAATGCCAATGCGTTCACCGGCAAGAAGGGCCGCGAGACGACGAGCGCAACGGCGAAGGCCGCGGCCAAGGCTGCGTCATGCGGCGAGGGCGAGGTTTTTCTCGCCTCCACCGGCGTGATCGGCGAGCCGCTCGATGCCGGGCGCTTCACGCATCTGCTTTCCGACATGGTGCGGGATGCCAAGGCCGAGTTCTGGACCGAGGCCGCCAAGGCGATCATGACCACGGACACCTATCCGAAGGTCGCGACCGCCACCGTCAAGCTCGGCGGCATCGACGTCACGATCAACGGCATTGCCAAGGGCGCCGGCATGATCGCGCCGGACATGGCGACGATGCTGTCCTTCGTGGCCACAGACGCGCCGATCTCGGCTGCCGTCCTGCAATCACTCCTGTCCAAGGGCGTGGGTGACACGTTCAACGCGGTGACCGTCGACAGCGACACGTCGACCAGCGACACGCTGATGCTGTTTGCCACCGGCGCGGCGGCCAGGCGCGGTGCGCCTGCCATCACCGACGTCAAAGACGCGCAGCTGGTGCCCTTCCGCCGTGCGCTCAACCGCATCCTCAAGTCGCTCGCGCTGCAGGTCGTGCGCGACGGCGAGGGCGCCCGCAAACAGGTCGAGGTCACCGTCACCGGCGCGAAGTCCGCGCGCTCGGCCAAACGCATCGCCCTGTCGATCGCCAATTCGCCGCTGGTCAAGACGGCGGTCGCCGGCGAGGACGCCAATTGGGGCCGCGTCGTCATGGCCGTCGGCAAGGCCGGCGAACCCGCCGACCGCGACCGTCTGTCGATCTGGTTCGGCGACAACCGCCTGGCCTTCGAGGGCGAGCGTGACCAAAACTATTCCGAGGAAGCGACGTCCGCCTACATGAAGGGCGAAGACATCCGCATCCGCGCCGATATCGGCATCGGCCGCGGCAAGGCCACCGTGTGGACCTGCGACCTGACCAAGGAATATGTCGCCATCAACGGCGACTATCGCAGCTAGGCGATGCGGAATTTCTCCAGCCAGATGGTTTCGCTGCCGGGCCGCGTGACGGTGTGAGACAGGATGCCTCGCTCATGCCGGAACTCGCGAAGGTACGCCGCTTCGAAGCCGCGGGCTTTCGCGCCTGGCCGGCGGGCACTACGCATTATGACGGGACCTGGCTGTTGCGGCTCACCGCCGGCTATCCGGCGAAGCGGCTGAACTCGGTCAATCCGCTCGATCCGAGCGACCTTACCAACCTGCACGAGCGCATCGGCGAGGCCGGGCGCCGTTTCGACGAATTCGGCCGCCCGCTGATCTTTCGGATGTCGCCGCTGTCGGGGCGTCCGCTGGAAGCCCATCTCGAAAGTCTGGGCTGGGCGCGTTTCGACGAATCGCGCGTCATGCGCCTGCCGCTCGACGGCGCAGCTGTTGATGATGCGATGGACCAGATTCCGCTGAAGGACGTCGCCCGCTTCATCGGCGCCGCGCTCGACGTGCACGGCTATGACGCGGCGCTTCGCCAAGGCCTCGCCGACGTCGTTGCCGCAATCCAGCCGGAAGCGGGGCTGTTCGTCCTCGAGCAGGACGAGCACCCGATGGCGACGGCGATCTGCGTGCATGACGGTGACCTTGCCGGCCTGTTCGAAATCGCGACCAGCGTTGCCGAGCGCGGCAAGGGCTATGGCCGGCGCATCGTTCTCTCGGCGCTGAAATGGGCGCGGCTGCGCGGCGCCACCGAGGCATGGCTGCAGGTGGGCGCCGACAACCAGCCAGCCGTCAAGCTTTATGAGGCCATCGGCTTCACCGAAGTCTATCGCTACCATTACCGCCGCCCGCCGGAGGCGTGATCGATGACGACCCCGGCCGGCAAGAGCATTCTCCTCGTCGCCGCCTGCGCGCTGATCGATGCCGATGGCCGCGTGCTTCTGGCACAGCGCCCGCCGGGCAAGACGCTTGCCGGACTGTGGGAGTTTCCCGGCGGCAAGGTGGAGCCGGGCGAGACGCCGGAAGAGGCGCTGATCCGCGAACTGCGGGAGGAGATCGGTATCGAGACCAAGGCCGCGTGCCTTGCTCCGCTCACCTTCGCCAGCCATTCCTATGAAACGTTTCACCTCCTGATGCCGCTCTTCGTCTGCCGCCGTTACACCGGCATCGCCGTGGCGCGCGAGGGCCAGGTGCTGAAGTGGGTGAAGCCGCGGCAGATGCGGGACTATCCGATGCCGCCGGCCGATGTGCCGCTGATCCCGATCCTGATCGACCTGCTGTAGCGATTCTGTCGTCGCGCCGCCTTTCCGCCGGATCTTCCCGTCAGTGTTAAGCAATCCTTCAGCCAGCCGTGGCAATTCTATCCAATGACTCCGTCTGGGGTCGGGCACATGCGGGTGTGCGGAATTCCTGGGGTAGGGCGGATGTCGATCGACAATGGGTGGGATGCGGTGCGCAGCCGGCGCTCGCGGCTGGAGATGGCTAGCATGGGGGCGCTGCGCGTGGCGCTTCTGTTCGGCTCAGCCGCCGTTGCATTGGCGCTGATCCTCGCCCCGGTTCTCGACAACCAGGTCAATGACTACCTTGCGCGCAATGATTCGGGTCGGGGCCTCGACATGATGAGCACGGGCACGATCGGCGGCAAGGCGTCCTACACGATCCGCAAGAGCGTGCTGCAGAGCACGCCGAACTCGGTCTGCATCCTGCGCAGCAACGGTACGCGCAGCGGCGACTGCTGAGCCGAAAGCCATTTTGGGACAGTGCGCCGTTAAGCTTCCTTAACGTCTGGCCTGTATCATCCGCGCCGTAACAGGAACGATGCTATGCGAGCGCTTCTCCGCGGATTTGTCCGGGCAAGATCGGGTGCAACTGCCATTGAATACGGGCTGATCGTCGCCGTCCTGTCGCTCGGCATCGTCGCGGGCGTCGGCACGGCGGGCAATTCGCTCAAATTTCTCTGGGGCGACAACAACAGCCGGCTTGTCCAGGGACTGCAATAGGCTCGCCGCAGGCTCTATTCCCCGCGCTCCCGCGCCGCATCCAGCGCCTCGGACAATGACATTTTCGCCGATCCGGGCTTGAGCGGCTTCTGCTGCGAGGGATCGGGCGCCCATCCCGACATCCACAGGATCGAGAATGTCGCCCGGATGCGCCCGTCCGGATCGGCAAAGCGATCGGCATAGATTTGTGCAGCGCGCGCGAACAAGGCCCGTGTCGCGGGCCGCCGTGAGCGTGCCACAAGTGCGTTGGTGGCGCCCATCGCGCGCAGATCCCGCATCAGCGCGAACATGTCGGCATAGCGTACCGTCACCGTCTCGACGTCGGCCACCGGCAGCGCAAAGCCGGCCCTTTGCAGCAGACCCCCGATGTCGCGCACATCGGCGAAGGGAATGACGCGCGGGCTGACACCGCCATACAATTCGGTTTCGGCGGCAAGCAGGCTTTCGCGCAGTTCCTGCAGCGTCGCGCCGCCGGCCATCGCGCCGAGGAACAGACCGTCGGGCCTCAGCGCCCGCCTGATCTGCACCAGCACGCCCGGAATGTCGTTGGCTTCGTGGAGAGACAGGATCGAGACGGCGAGGTCGAGGCTACCGGGCTCGAGCGGCACCTGTTCCGGCGCGGCCACGAGGCCCGGTTCACCCCTCAGAAACGCGGCATCGGCTTCGATGCGCTTGACGTCGTCGACCTTGCCGCTGCCGGCAAGGGTGAGCGCCGCATCGGGCGTGACGCAGAACAAGGCGGCAGCGTGGGCGAAACGCCGCTCCACCGTCGCCAGCCGGTCGGCCAGGTCCTCGCAGGCGCGCCGCATCAGGAAGTCGGCGCCCGTGGGGCCGAGCGCCAGCGCCCGACGCTTGCGCAGGGTCGATAGCGTGGTGTCGAACAGCGTCTGCACGGGCCAATACCTGTCACTTGGGCTGCACGGGGACGTCTTGGTGCCCGGCACGGTTCTGCTATGCTGCCCGGGCGGAGGCAAGGCAAGTGGGCGACCGGGCGCTGCATATCAAGGACCTGGCGGTTTCGGCACTGTCGGTGTCGGGACGGCTGCTGTTTCCGCCGGTTTGTGCCGGGTGCCGCCGCATCGTCTGCGAGCCGGGATCGCTGTGTGGCGCCTGCTGGCCGAAGCTGCGCTTCCTCGAGCGGCCCTGGTGCGAGGTCCTGGGCACGCCCTTCGCCATCGACATGGGACCGGGTATCCTGTCGGCTGCCGCGATTGCCAACCCGCCACCCTTCGATCGTGCCCGCGCGGCCGTGGCCTATACCGGGGTCGCGCGCCGCATGGTGCAGGGCCTGAAATACCATGACGGTACCGATCTCGCGCCCTGGATGGCGCGCTGGATGCTGAGGGCAGGCGCCGAACTCATCGTGGAGGCCGATCTGGTCGTTCCCGTGCCTTTGCACTGGCGCCGCTTCTTCCGGCGCCGCTTCAACCAGTCCGCCGAGCTTGGGCGCACGATCGCCGCCCGTACCGGCCGACCCTACGCGCCGGAGGCCCTCTTGCGGGTCAAGCAGACCAGGCAGCAGGTGGGGCTCGGCGCCAGCGAACGCGAAAGCAACGTGCGTGCGGCGTTCGTGGTGCCGAAATCGCTTGCCGGCATCGTCGCCGGAAAGCGCGTCCTGCTTGTCGACGATGTCTTTACCACGGGCGCGACGGTGTCGTCGGCCGCGCGCGCGCTCAGGAAGGCAGGCGCGCGCGGCGTAGACGTGCTGACCTTCGCCCGCGTCCTGCCGGGGGACTTTCAGCCGGAGGAATGACGGCCTATATAGGATTAAGCTACGGGAAGCATGGAATGACCAAGGTCACGATCTATACACGCATGATGTGCGGCTACTGCGCAGCGGCCAAGCGCCTGCTCGACCGCAAGGGCGTCGCCTATACGGAACACGATGCGAGCTTTGCGCCGGAGTTGCGCGCCGAGATGATCGCGCGCGCCAATGGCCGGGCCACCTTCCCGCAGATTTTCATCGGCGACGTGCATGTCGGCGGCTCGGACGATCTGCACGCGCTGGAAGCCGAGGGCCGGCTCGACCGCCTGCTTGCTGACGGCAAGCCTGCCTGAGGAGTTGACCATGAGCGTTTTCAAGGCTGCCGCCGTCCAGATGCGATCTGGCACCGACATCAGGCGCAACGTCACGGCGCTGGAGGCGCTGGTGCGCGAGGCGGCGGGCCAGGGCGCGACCTATGTGCAGACGCCCGAAATGACCGGCGCGCTGGTGCGCGACAAGGCGGCGGCGGGCTTCACGACCGAAGACAAGGATCTCGTCGTGGCCGCCGCGTCGCGTCTGGCCTCGGAACTCGGCATCCGCCTGCATATCGGCTCGACCGCCATCCTGCGCACCGACGGCAAGATCGCCAACCGGGCGTTCCTGTTCGGGCCGGATGGCGCGATCATCACATCCTATGACAAGATCCACATGTTCGACGTCGATCTCGACAATGGCGAGAGCTGGCGCGAATCCGCGACCTACGAGCCGGGTAAGCGGGCCATGGTTGTGGACCTGCCTTCGACCCGGCTCGGCTTTGCCGTCTGCTACGACCTGCGCTTCCCGCATCTGTTCCGCGCCGAGGCGCTGGCCGGCGCGCAGGTGCTCACGGTGCCGGCCGCCTTCACGCGCCAGACCGGCGAGGCGCACTGGCATGTGCTGTTGCGCGCGCGCGCCATCGAGAACGGAGCCTTCGTGGTTGCCGCCGCGCAGGGCGGCCTGCACGAGGACGGCCGCGAGACCTATGGCCACTCGATGATCGTCGATCCCTGGGGCCGCATCCTGGCCGAGGCCGCGCATGACGAGCCTGCGGTGATCGTCGCCGAGATCGACCCGGCGCTGTCGGTTCAGGCGCGCAAGAAGATCCCCAACCTCAAGAATGCGCGGGACTTCGTCGTCGAGCGCGCTGGCCAGGCCGAAACCGGCCTCAGAGGTGCGGCGTCTTGATCCGGTTCTCGCTTGCCTGCGACCACGAGCACGAATTCGAGGCCTGGTTCCGCAGCAATGACGACTTCGAGACGCAGCAGAAGCGTGGCCTGGTGGACTGTCCTTCCTGCGGCTCGAAGAAGGTCGGCAAGGCGCTGATGGCGCCGGCTGTCTCGACCGGGCGAAAGCGCGAGAAGATCGCGCTCGCCATGGGCGAGGAGCAGCGCCGCGCGGTCGCCCAGCTCAAGCAGCTTGCCGACAAGATCAAGGAAGGCGCCGACTATGTGGGCGCCGGCTTTGCCGCGGAGGCGCGCAAGATCCATTTCGGCGAGACCGAGCAGCGCGGCATCTATGGCGAGGCGACGGTCGAGGAGGCGAGGAGCCTTGCGGAAGACGGCATCGACTTCATGCCGATCCCGGTGTTTCCGGATGATCGGAACTGAGGGCGGCTCGGTGTCAAGTGGCGCGCGGTTAGAGCCCGGGAATCTTCACTCTGCCGGGTGCCTCTGCTAAACTGCACTTTGTACTCCAAGCCGTGGAGGCCACTCATGGCCTTTCAGATCCCGAACCCATAAACTCTCGCGCTCGCTCAACGGCTTACCGCGCGCGAGAAAATCGGACTTGCCGAAGCAGTGCACTTGGCACTCTGTCGCGAGCTTGAGCGTGAACTCGCCAGACAAGCCCTTGTCGAGCGCACCCGGGCATTTGCCATAGAGCTCCGCGCAAAGGGCGATCCGGCAAAGGGATTGCCGGCCGACAAGGACTTCATCGACAGCCTGTACGAAGACTAGCCGCTATACCGCTCCAGTATCGGTGGCCGTTCCCCGGCCGTTTGCCGCACCCTTCTCCGCCAGAACCATGTAGTTGACGTCCATGTCGGGCGAGCGCGACCAGCGGTCGGCAAGCGGGTTGTAGACGACGCCCGTCCTGTCGATGATGCTCATCCCGGCGCCGGTCAGGGCGCGTTCCAGTTCCTCGGGGCGCACCAGCTTGCCATACTGGTGGGTGCCGCGCGGCAGCCAGCGCAGCACATATTCGGCGCCGACGATGGCAAGGCCGAGCGCCTTCAGCGTGCGGTTGATCGTGGCCACGAACATGATGCCGCCGGGATTCACCATCTCGCCGCACTTGGCGATGAAGAGATCGACATCGGCGACATGCTCGACGACTTCCATGTTGAGGATGACGTCGAATTTCTCGCCGGCGTCCGCAAGGTCCTCGGCGGTCGTCGCGCGGTAGTCGACGTTGACGCGCGATTCGGCGGCATGCAGGCGTGCCACCTCGATGTTGGTCTCCGACGCGTCGGCGCCCACCACCTCGGCGCCAAGCCGCGCCATTGGCTCGCAAAGCAGCCCGCCGCCGCAGCCGATGTCGAGGAAGCGCAGGCCCTCGAATGGCCGCGCGGAATGGGGATCGCGGCCGAAGCGCGCCGCCACCTGGTCGCGGATGTAGGACAGGCGCACCGGATTGAACTTGTGCAGCGGCCGGAACTTGCCGTTCGGATTCCACCATTCGGCGGCAAGCTTCGAGAATCGCTCCACTTCGATCGTGTCGATGGTGGATCGTCGTGCTTCTTGCATGGCGTGGCCTCCGTTGCGTGCAAGGAAGTCGGGCGCGTGGAGCGGAATGTCAAGCGCCAGTGTCGCGATCCAGCCGCAGGTGACCGCCCGGCGGCCAATCTGTCAGGAGCAAGTCGGTCGGCGGTTGTCATTGCGCAGGCAGCGACACTATATGCGGCTCTCGCCAGAGGCTTCCCATGAACCAGATCATCGCGACGACCTCCACCGGCCGCGCCATTCCCGCCCACGCCATCGCCAGCGAACCGGTCATCGTCGTGTCGGGCCTGTCGAAAACCTACGCCACCGGCTTCCAGGCGCTGAAGACGATCAATCTCGAGGTCCGGCGTGGCGAGAT
>JALHRB010000063.1 GCA_022841665.1 Pseudolabrys sp. | reverse complement strand
GCGGCATTCGCTGATCAATCGCCGGCGCGGATCGCATCGCCAACGGCAATCTCGCCGCCGGCGGTCACCTCGGCATAGACGCCGCAGTCCATGTGGTCGAAGTTCTGCATCAGCGTCTGCGGGATGCTGAGATCGCGGATGCCGGTCTGCGGATCGACATTGGTCGCCGCGCAGCGGACGATACGCTTCACCACTTTCAGCCTGGCTTCGCCGATGGCGAGCGTCTCGCCCATCAGCGCGAATTCCCGCCACGCCGGCCAGCCGCTCACGAAGACGTTCGCGCGAAAGCGCAGCGGATCGACCGGCGCGCCGACGGCGTTCTCCACCTCGGCCACCGAGGCGAGGTTGACGATCGACACCACCTTCTTGGCCACGTCCGAGAAGCTGTGGCCCTCGCCATGCAGCACTTTCGGCGGCCCGCGCAACTCGTCGGCGCAATAGCGCACGAAAAAGGCCTCGACCGCTGCCCGGCCTTGCGCCGTGCGCAGCTCGCCGCGGGCGGCCTCGCGGTCTTCCCAGTGGATCGTCAGGGTATGGCTCGCCTCGTCGTAATCGGTGCGCAGCGCGGCCAGCCGCTCGTTCTTCATCAGCATCAGGAAGCGCTGCTTGGGGAAATAGGCGGGCGCTGCCGGGTCGAAGCCGATCGGGCCGTTCTCGATGGCGTAGAGCCGGTCGGCCGGGACGGTCAGGCCGGGCGAAAGCCTGGTCCGCTGCAAAGGCTGCGGGGACAGGCCTTTTACCGGATAGCGAAAGAGGGCTTTGATGGTGGCGGGCTGATCGGCCATGGCCTCGGGCGGGCTCCTCGCTGCGGGCAAAGGACGGGATTGCTGACCTATATCAAGCCGCCGGGGGCTTCAAACGGCAATAAAGGCACCCACATAATGGTCCGGACGGGCCGCCTTCTTCGGGGCCCGCCGCGCAATCCGGTGCCGCAACGGGCCGAGGGAGTGAAGACATGAATTTCGAGAAATACACGGACCGCGCCCGCGGTTTTGTGCAATCCGCCCAGTCCATGGCCCTGCGCGAGGGCCATCAGCAATTCGCGCCCGACCATCTGCTCAAGGTGCTGCTCGACGACCCGGAAGGGCTCGCGGCCGGCCTGATCGACCGTTCCGGCGGCAATTCCCGCCAGGCGCTGCGCGACGTCGAAGCGGCGCTCGCCAAGCGCCCCAAAGTTTCCGGCGCAGGCGCTGGCCAGGTCTATCTCGATCCCGCGCTTGCCCGTGTTTTCGACGCCGCCGAGAAAGCCGGCGAGAAGGCGGGTGACAGCTTCGTCACCGTCGAGCGCCTGCTACTCGCGCTGGCGCTGGAGAAGGACAGCGACACCGGCAAGATCCTCGCCAAGGCCGGCGTCACGCCGCAGAACCTCAACGCCGCCATCGAGGCGCTGCGCAAGGGCCGCACGGCCGACTCGGCCTCGGCCGAGAACGCCTATGACGCGCTGAAGAAATATGCGCGCGATCTCACGCAGGCGGCCCGCGACGGCAAGCTCGACCCGGTGATCGGCCGCGACGAGGAAATCCGCCGCACCATCCAGGTGCTCTCGCGCCGGACCAAGAACAACCCGGTGCTGATCGGCGAGCCCGGCGTCGGCAAGACCGCCATCGTCGAGGGCCTCGCGCTGCGCATCGTCAACGGCGACGTGCCGGAGAGCCTGCAGGACAAGAAGCTGCTCGCGCTCGACATGGGCGCACTGATCGCCGGCGCGAAATATCGCGGCGAGTTCGAGGAGCGGCTGAAAGCCGTGCTCAACGAAGTCACCGCCGCGGAAGGCGGCATCGTCCTGTTCATCGACGAGATGCACACGCTGGTCGGCGCCGGCAAGGCCGACGGCGCCATGGACGCCTCCAACCTGTTGAAGCCGGCGCTGGCGCGCGGCGAACTGCACTGCATCGGCGCCACCACGCTCGACGAGTACAAGAAACACGTCGAAAAGGACGCCGCCTTGGCGCGGCGCTTCCAGCCGGTGTTCGTGTCCGAGCCGACCGTCGAGGACACCATCTCGATCCTGCGCGGCCTCAAGGACAAGTACGAGCAGCACCACGGCGTGCGCATCGCCGATTCGGCGATCGTCGGCGCCGCGACCTTGTCCAACCGCTACATCACCGACCGCTTCCTGCCCGACAAGGCCATCGACCTGATCGACGAGGCCGCCGCGCGGCTGAAGATGCAGGTCGATTCCAAGCCGGAAGAGCTCGACCTGATCGACCGCGAGATCGTGCGGTTGAAGATCGAGCAGGAGGCGCTCAAGAAGGAAAGCGACCCCGGCTCGAAGGATCGCCTGCAACGCCTGGAAGCCGAGCTCAAGGAACTGGAGAAGCAGTCCGCCGACCTCACCAGCCGCTGGAAATCCGAGAAGGAGAAGCTCTCCGAAGCGCAGAAGCTCAAGACCGAGCTCGACGGCCTGCGTGCCGAGCTCGCCAACGCGCAGCGCAAGGGCGAGTACCAGAAAGCCGGCGAACTGGCTTATGGCCGCATTCCCGAGTTGGAGAAGAAGCTGAAGGAGATCGAAGCCGCCGAAGCGCAGCGCGGCGCCATGGTCGAGGAGACCGTGACCGCCGACCACATCGCCGGCGTCGTCTCGCGCTGGACCGGCGTGCCGGTCGACAAGATGCTCGAGGGCGAGAAGGAAAAGCTGCTGCGCATGGAGGACGAGCTGGCCAAGCGCGTCATCGGCCAGCAGGAGGCCGTGCGCGCGGTTGCGACCGCGGTGCGGCGCGCGCGTGCCGGCTTGCAGGATCCGCACCGGCCGATCGGCTCGTTCATGTTCCTGGGGCCGACCGGCGTCGGCAAGACCGAGCTCACGAAAGCCCTGGCGGAATATCTGTTCGACGACGAGAACGCGCTGCTGCGTGTCGACATGTCGGAATACATGGAGAAGCACGCGGTCGCGCGGCTGATCGGCGCGCCTCCGGGCTATGTCGGCTACGAGGAGGGCGGCGCGCTCACCGAAGCGGTGCGGCGCCGGCCCTACCAGGTCGTGCTGTTCGACGAGATCGAGAAGGCGCATCCGGACGTGTTCAACGTCCTCCTGCAGGTGCTCGACGACGGCCGGCTGACCGACGGGCAGGGGCACACCGTCGACTTCCGCAACACGCTCATCATCATGACGTCGAACCTCGGCGCCGACTTCCTGGTTAATCAGCCGGAAGGCCAGGACACCGACGCGGTGCGCGATCAGGTCATGGCGGTGGTGCGGGCGGCGTTCCGCCCCGAATTCCTCAACCGCGTGGACGAGATCATCCTGTTCCACCGGCTGAAGAAGAACGAGATGGGCCGGATCGTCGACATCCAGATGACGCGGCTGCAGAAGCTGCTCGACGACCGCAAGATCACCATTACGCTCGAGCCGAGCGCGCGCGACTGGCTTGCCGAGAAGGGCTGGGACCCGGCCTATGGCGCGCGCCCCTTGAAGCGCGTGATCCAGAAGTCGGTGCAGGACCCGCTCGCCGAGATGATCCTCGCCGGCAAGATCAAGGACGGCGAGCATGTCGTCATTTCCGGCGACAAGCTCGGCCTGACCTTCAACGGCCAGGTCGCGCAGGCGGCGTAACCGCTCAGGGCGCGCGGCGTGCGAGGTCCCGCTGGCGCGGCGCCGGCAGATACTCGACGCCGCCGCCTTGCGAGCGCACCGGTTGCGGGTACAGCGTCATCAGTTCGAGGATGTCGTTCGGCATCTTGGTTGAAACCGGGAGGCCAAGCTCCTGGGCGATGTCGGCGAAGATCGGGTAGTCGTGTGTCCATGTGCCGGTCGAGAGCTTTTCGGCCAGCGCCTGCGCCTTGTCCGCCGGCATTCGGTGTGTCAGCAGCTCGGTCGCCGTCTGCTTGATTTGGGCGACGGCTTTACGGCCGATATCGGCCAGCACCAGCGTTTGGTCGTCAATCTCCGCGATCGGCTTCTGCTCTACCACCTTGATGAGCGAGGCGGCCGGCGACTGGCCAAGCTGCGGATCGACCGGACCGAGCACCGAATGCTCGCACATGACGATTTCGTTCGCCGCCAGCGCAATCAACGTGCCGCCCGACATCGCATAGTGCGGCACATAGACCGTCACCTTGCCCTTGTGGCGGCTGACGGCGCGCGCGATTTGCGTGGCTGCCAGCACCAGCCCGCCCGGCGTGTGCAGAACGATGTCGAGCGGAATCTCGTCGTCGGTCATTTGAATCGCGCGCAGCACCTCTTCCGAATCGTTGATGTCGATGTAGCGAGCGAGCGGGAATCCGAGTAGCCGCATCGTCTCCTGCCGGTGGATCAGCAGGATCACCCTGGAGCTTCGTTGCCGCTCGATTTGCGCGATCTTGCGCGCTCGCATAGCCTCCAGCAGCCGCTGCCGAAGCAGCGGCTGCAGCGCGGAAAACATGAAGAACAGCCAGAACAGATCGTTGATCGACATGGCGGTCTCCTGTTGGTCGGATCAGCGCGTTCCCCTCGGTGTAAATCCAAGGACGCCTTCGTCGGCATAGTAAGCGCGGTAGCGCGATCGCGGCGCCGACATCAGGCCGGCGAACAGGAGACCGGCGACAAATCCGCCGATATGCGCCCACCAAGCGACGCCGCCCATGTCCGGCGGCGAGAAGAGATCGGCCACGCCCTGCAGTACCTGGATCGCGATCCAAATTCCGGCGAAGACGAATGCATAGAGTTCGAAGAACAAGGGCAGAAAAAGGATTGGCACCAGCACAATGACCCGCGAATAGGGGAACAGACGCAGGTAGCAGCCGATCACGCCGGCGATGGCGCCGGAAGCGCCGAGCGCCGGAATGACCGACGTCGGGTTGAACGCCGCATGGGTGACCGACGCCAGCACGCCGCAGGCCAAATAAAACAACAGATAGCGGCCGTGCCCAAGACGGTCCTCGATCGCGGGACCGAACAGCCACAGCGTCCACATGTTCAAGATCAGATGCAGCCAGCCGCCGTGCAGGAACATGTTGGTAAAGAACGGCAGATATTCGGGCAGGGCCGGCGCATCGATGCCGAGAGCGTATGGAATGAAATAGCGTGCCGGAATCAGCGCGAAATCGACCAGGAACACGTCCAGCCCGGGTGGACTCAGACTGTTTTGGAAGAGGAAGACCGCGCAATTGATCGCAATCACGGCCCACGTGACAAGGGCGGGGTAGCGGTTCGGAACGGATGTGCGGATTGGAAACATCGCCGCCGCCGTTGTCGCGTCCATTGCGCCAGGCATTGTTTCCGTCGGGGCTCCGCCGTGCAAGGCCTCCGCCCGACGTTTTTGGACGTGGCGGCGCGCTCCGGCTTGAAGCTGGTCGCGGCAGAACTGCAATTAATCGGAAGAGATCGGCGCCCGCTCAGCGCGTCGACGCCACGCGCGATGGCTTGCGCGCCATGATGCCGTCGAGCCGCTCGCGCTCCTGCTCGAAGCTGGCGAGCATCGAGCCGGTCAGCTCGCGGCCGCGCGGCAGCTTGATGCGCATCGGATCGACGAAGCGGCCGTTGACCATGATCTCGTAGTGCACGTGCGCGCCGGTCGACAGGCCGGTCGAGCCGACGAAGCCGATCACCTGGCCCTGGCGCACGCGCTTGCCTTCGTCGACATTGCGCGCATAGGCGCTCATGTGGCCGTAGGCGGTCTCGTAGCCGTTGTTGTGGCGGATGCGGATGTATTTGCCGTAGCCGGATTCCCAGCCCATCTTCTCGACCGTGCCGTTGCCGGCGGCGTAGATCGGCGTGCCGCTGCCCGCCGCCCAGTCCACGCCGGTGTGCATCTTGGTGTAGCCGAGGATCGGATGGCGGCGCAGGCCGAAGCCCGAGCGCATGGTGCCGGCGGCCAGCGGCTTGCGCACCAGGAACTTCTTCGCGCTCTTGCCGCTCTCGTCGTAGTAATCGACCAGGCCGTCGTCCGGCGACTGGAAGCGGTAGAAGCGCTTGGTCTCGCCGCCGACCGTGAGCGCGGCGAACAGCACGTCGTTGCGGCTGTCGGCGACCGGCGTCTCGTCTTCGCCGGCGTAGAGCACCTCGAAGGAATCGCCGGGCTGCACCTTGCGCTGGAAGTCGACGTCGTAGGAGTAGATGCGGATCAGGTCTTCGATGATCGGCTTGGGGATCTGGTTGCGCAGCGCGGTCTCGTAGACGCTCTGATAGAGGCGCACGCCCGAGCCGTCGTCGCTGCCTTCGTCGGTGTTCTCCGCCACTTCGGTGTCGACGTTGCGCACGTCGACCGAAACGTATTTGCCGAGGTCGGAGAGCGCGACCACGGCGTCGATCGAAGTATCGCCGGCGATGATCACGCGGATCGGCTGCAGCCGCTGGCCGCCCGGCACCGGCGCCATCAGCACGCGCAGCTTCTGGCCTTCCTTGATGCCGCCGTCGCGGCCGCGCGGGCCGAGCACCTTGGTTATGGCGCCGATGTCCTCGGGCGTGGCGCCCTGATCGCGCAGCACCGTGGCGATGGTGTCGCCCTTCTTGGCAAGGATCACGCGCTCGTTGAAGGCGTTGCCGCCGGTGGTCTGGCTGGTGGTTTTCGGCAGCAGCGTGACGTTTTCGGGCACGATGCGCGCCTCGAAGCCGGCATAGGGGTCGACACTGGGCTGGCCGGCGTAAGCGAGCTTGATGCCGGTGATGCTGTCTTCGGCGGCGACCTGGCCCGGGCCTTTCTGGCTCCAGTCGGCGGCCTCGCGCACGCGCGCCAGCACTTCGTCGCCGGACGTGTTCAGCGCGATCTTCAGGCGCGGCATCATCGGCGCCAGATCGCGCATCATGAAGGCGACTTCGGCGTCGGGCTCGGCCGTCGGCGCCTCGTCCGGCGTGGTGCCGGGCGCGGCTTCGGCGAGCATGCGCTGCGGGTTGAACGGCGGGATGTTGGCGGACAGGTCGGACGTGGTGAGCGAGAGGTTGCCGGCGATGCGCACGAAGGGGCGCACGCGCACCACCTCGTGATTGCCGACGCGGTTGATGGTGGAGACGCGGATCACCTGGCGGGCGAAGCTCGGCTCTTCCGCCGCCGGCAGGCGGTCGCTCTTGCGCGCGCCGGTGCGATCGCTGCCGACGCCGAGCGCGCCGCGCAGCGCAACCTCGACGCGCTCCGGCAGCGCCGCGAAATTCGCCTCGCCGTCGAGCGATGTGAAAACGGCGCCGCCCATGAGGGCAGCGCCGCACAAAGCGGTCAGGATCGTGCCGGCAAACCACTGCACGGAGACGCGGCGGCGATCGACGAATCCGCTATTGTCGCCGTCGACCGACAGCGGCGGTTCGTTGCCGAGTTCGATAACCTCGGCATGCCTCGATCGATATGCGCCGCGCGACCTTGTTTGGTCCAAGCTCACCGTCCCCTGCGCTGCGATCGAAGATGGAAGCCGCAAAACCACAAGGCCCGCCGGCCAAGCCCAAACCTAAAGTCATTGAATCACACGGCACGATGCCGCTTGACCCCAGACCCGTCAATAACGGCTAGCGGACGCTCGTTCATGGCTTGGAGGACGGCAGCGGAACTGCCCCCGGTTAGCGATTCCATCCCTCGACACTGCCGCAGCAGGGGGCCTCCCGAATATGGCCTGAGTGCGGCGCATAATTGAAAAAAGCCTTAAGATACGGGCCTGAAGGCGCCGCCATAAAGAGGGCGGCCGGTGTCAAAAAACTGCGATCTTCGCGGTTGACAAGCCGATAAGCCGGAGCCTATATACGACCCAACGGCGCGCCGGCCGCGTTACGCCGCGATGGCGCGCCTCTGAAGCTCCTCACTGGAACAGTGAAACGGCATCCGACAGTTCTCGGAGGGCCGGGCTTCGACGGCTCTCCGGGGTACCGGAGGGTGGGGACCGCCATGGGACCCGGGCTGTTTGACAAGTGAATAGGAAGAAAGAGAAACGCAGGCGGCGGAGTCCTTGCGGACCGCGCCTCGATGAAGAAGCAATTCTTCGGAGAGAGCGGTTTTGGAAGAGACTTCGGCGGTCTGACGTTTCAAGGTACATCGCTGAGCAAGCAATTGTTCAGTGGGTGGACCTCGTCAAACGTTGTGACTAAAGCCGGAACAAAATCTCATCCAACTTGAGAGTTTGATCCTGGCTCAGAGCGAACGCTGGCGGCAGGCTTAACACATGCAAGTCGAGCGGATGTAGCAATACATCAGCGGCAGACGGGAGAGTAACACGTGGGAACGCGCCCTTCGGTTCGGAATAACTCAGGGAAACTTGAGCTAATACCGGATACGCCCTAACGGGGAAAGATTTATCGCCGAAGGAACGGCCCGCGTCGGATTAGCTAGTTGGTGAGGTAATGGCTCACCAAGGCGACGATCCGTAGCTGGTCTGAGAGGATGACCAGCCTCACTGGGACTGAGACACGGCCCAGACTCCTACGGGAGGCAGCAGTGGGGAATATTGGACAATGGGCGCAAGCCTGATCCAGCCATGCCGCGTGGATGATGAAGGCCTTAGGGT
>JALHRB010000062.1 GCA_022841665.1 Pseudolabrys sp. | reverse complement strand
CTTCCTCGGCGACCCGCCGCGCCGCCGCCGCATCGCCGCGCCGCCGCGCTTCGATGTAGAGCCCGTGCAGGCCGAACAGCTTGGTTTCGTCGCGCCGCGTCATGTCGCGGAAGGCGCCTTCGGCCGAGACGCGGTCGCCGGCCATCTGCGCCGATTGCGCCGCCAGCAACAGCGTGAGCGGATCGCCCGGCGCCAGCGCGCGCGCGTCGTCGGCCGCCTTGCGCGCGAGCTTCATGTCGCCCGCGCCGATGGCGATCAGCCCGCGCGAGATGGCGTGATAGCCTTTCATCGCGCGGCGATGGCGGAAGAACAGCGAGACGTTGCCGGGCGTGCGCCAGAGGCCGCGCAGTAGCGACCACGCCATGATCGCTGCGACCAGCAGCACCAGCAGCGCCAGCGCCGCCACCATGAACGAGGTTTCAACGCGATAGCCGAGCCAGGTGACGACGACGTCGCCCGGCCGGTCGGCGATCCAGGCAAAGCCCGCCGCGACGACCGCAACCGCCAGCAGGAAGAAGACGACCCGGATCATTCAGCCCCTCACTTCGATCCGAGCGCGCGCGCCGTGTCGGCGGCGAGCGCGTTGGCGGCGGCGAGCGCGGCTTGCCGGCCTCTCGCTTTCTGCATGAAGCCTTGCGCCGGTGCGCGCGTAGACTCCGGCAGCTTGTTCAGATCGGCGAGCGCGGCCGCGATGTCGGCGCGCGCGGCGGCGATCTCGATGCGCGCCAGCACGGCGGAAGCATCGTCGCCCGGCGGCGCGTCCACCGGCTGCACGCGCACCAGCCTGCCGGCATTGGCCTGCAGCTTGTCGAGGAAGCCGCCCGGCGACGCCTGCGCGCCGGACGCCTGCATCATGGCGGGAAGCGCCGCGCGCAATTCCTGCGCCAGCGTCGGCGCAGAGGGCACGCCGCCCGCCGCGAAGGGCGTCAGCGGCGCAAGCTGTGCGTCGCTTGCCCCGAGCGCTTTCGCTTGCGCGAGTTCGGCAGCAAAGGGCGCACCGCTCGTCACAACATTGCGCAGCGCCGATGCGCTGAGCGCCAGCCGCGTCGCGACGTCGGCGGTGGCGGTCTTGCCGATTTCTTCGCGCGCGGACTTGGCTGCCTGCTCCAGCGCGGCGAGCCGCTGCTGCAAGGCATCGAGCTGCGCCGGGGCGACCGCGGCGGAAGCATCCTTGGCGGCCTCCTGCACGCTGCCGCGCAACTGCGTCACTGTTCGCTCGGCGGCCTCGGCCTGCTCGCGCGCGCGCGCGGCGTTGCTCGCCGCATCGTCGCTGCGCTGGTTGAGCGCGGTGAGCGCGACGCCGAGCGCCTTCATGGCGTTCTCGGCGGCGGCAAGCCGCTCGGTCATCGCCGTATCGCCCTTCGGCAAATTCGTGAGCGTGCTTTCCATGCGCGCAACACGCTGCGCCAGCGCATCGACGGCCCTGGTGTCGACCGGCGGCGCGGTGGGGGCGGGACGGCTCTGCAAGTCCTGGATCTGCTTCTGCAGCGCCGCGAGCTGCTCGCCATTGTCGCGCGCCGGGCCCGGTGCGTTCGCATACCAGAGCGCACCGGCCGCGAGCGCGACGAGCGCACCGCCCGCAAGTCCCGCCGCCAGTGCGCCGAAGGCGTTGCCGCCGCGGCGCGGCGGCTCGGACGCTTTCTTTTCGGCCGGTTCGTCCTGCGCCGGCGGAGGTTCTTCCACTGGCGGGGGCGGCTCCCGTTCCGGCGAGCGCGGCGGCGGCGAGTCGGGTGGCGGCTCCCGCACCGGCTGCGGATCGCGCGGGCCGGAGGCTTTCCCGGCCGGTGGCGGCGTCACCTCGGTCGCGGACAGATCGATGGTCGGCGGCACGCGCTTGCGGCGTGCTTCGGGCACTGGCGGTGTTTTGCGCTTGTCTGCCATGCGCGTCTCCCCGAATCGGCCCACCCCGCAACGCAATAACGCAATCGGCGCACAGGCGCCACGTCAACCCCGCGACAGCCCAAGAAGTTCAAACAAGGCCGCCTCGTCCGGGTGGCGCGCGATGGCGACGGCGGCCGCGCCCGCCGCGACCAGTGGGGCGGCCGCCGTGTCGGCCAGGCAGATATGGCGCGGCTTCAGAGCGACATCGACGACTCCGGCCCCGCGCGCCCCCGCAACATAATTCTCTGCGCTGCGGCGGGAGTAGTGCAGCACCGCATCGATCTCGCCCGCTTGCAGCGCCGCGATGAGTGCGGGCGGCAGCGGCGCGGTCACCGCGCGATAGACCACGCGCAGCTCCGCCGTGATGCCGTGCGCCGCCAGCTCGGCGACCAGGTCGGCGGCACGATCCTCGCCCGCGAGATAAAGCAAGGGCGAGGGCACTCGCCGCTCGGCGATGAGCTGCACCAGGGCGCGCAGGTCGCCGCCGGCCGAGGTCACATCGGTGAAGCCGGCGTCGCGCGCCGCGTCGGCGCTGCGGTGGCCGACCGCGAACAGCGGCAGCGCCTTGAGCGCCTTGTTGTCTTTGCCCACCCTCGGCGCATTGGCGCTGGTGACGACCACCGCGCGCCACGCGCCGGCGAGATCGGCCGCAACCGGCTCCACCCGCATCAAGGGCGCCACCATCACCTCATGCCCGCGCGCGCGCAGCGCCGCCGCCGTGCGTTCGGCGTCGGCCTGCGGGCGGGTAATGGCGATACGCATGATTTTAATCGAAGAACCCTGGACCCGACCGATGCTTCAATTCGCGTCCGCAATCGGCGCCGATGGTGGCGGCGTCCCTGCGGTCGCCGGTGCCGGCGATGTCGTGCGCGGCCGCGCCGTCCGGCCGCGCGATCAAGCCGCGGAACTGCACCGTCGATCCCGTGACAACCGCGTGGCCGGCGATCGGCGTCTTGCACGAGCCGTCGAGCTCGGCGAGGAAGGCCCGCTCGCACGCCACCGCGTCGAAGGTGTCGGCGTGATTGATTTGCGCGAGCATGTCGCGCACGCGCGTGTCGTTCTCGCGCGCTTCGATGCCGATGGCGCCCTGGCCGACCGCCGGCAGGAACTCGTCGGCGCTCATGACCTTGGTCGCGTGCTGCTCCAACCCGAGCCGTCGCAAGCCGGCGAGCGCCAGCAGCGTGGCGTCCACTTCGCCGGCCTCCAGCTTGCGCAGCCGCGTTTCGACGTTGCCACGCAGCGGCACGACCTTGAGGTCCGGCCGCAGCCGTTTGGCGATGGCCTGCCGCCGCAGCGAGGCCGTGCCGAGCGTGGCGCCCTGCGGCAGGTCTTGAAGCGCGCGCGCCTTGCGGCTGATGAAGACGTCGCGCGGGTCTTCGCGCTCCATGCACGCCGCCAGCATCAGGCCGGCTTGCGAAAAGGTCGGCATGTCCTTGGAGGAATGCACCGCCAGGTCGACGCGGCCGTCGAGCAGCGCCTCCTCGATCTCCTTGGTGAACAGGCCCTTGCCGCCGACCTCGGCCAGCGGCCGGTCCTGGATGGCGTCGCCGGTGGTGCGGATGACGGTGAGCTCGATCGCCTCCTCCGCCACGCCCAGCGCCGCCGCCAGCCGCGCCCGCACGGCGCGCGCCTGCACCAAAGCGAGCGGGCTGCCGCGCGTGCCGATGCGCAACGGGGCTGTGGATTGCGCCATAAGACCTCTCAATGTTAGGCCACCTTTTAGTTCACCCTCCCCCGAAAGGGGAGGGCAAAGGAGCCCGGGCCAGATGCGCGTTCTCGGCATCGAGACGACCTGCGACGAGACCGCGGCGGCGGTGGTCGAGCGCGCCGAGGACGGCCGCGGCAAGATCCTGTCCAACATCGTGCTCAGCCAGGTCAGCGAGCACGCGGCCTTCGGCGGCGTGGTGCCCGAGATTGCCGCGCGCGCGCATGTCGAGGTGCTCGACGCCATCATCGCCAAGGCGATGGGCGAGGCCCGCGTCGATTTCGATCGGATCGACGGTATTGCCGTCGCTGCCGGCCCCGGCCTCATCGGCGGCGTCATCGTCGGCCTGACGATGGCAAAGGCCATCGCGCTGGTGAAGAACAAGCCGCTGGTCGCCATCAATCACCTGGAGGCGCATGCGCTCACCGCGCGGCTGACCGATGGCACGCCGTTTCCCTATTGCCTGTTCCTCGCTTCCGGCGGCCACACGCAGATCGTGGCCGTGCGCGGCGTCGGCGATTACGTGCGGCTCGGCACCACGCATGACGACGCCATCGGCGAGGCCTTCGACAAGACCGCGAAGCTTTTGGGGCTCGGCTATCCCGGCGGCCCGCAGGTGGAGAAGGAAGCCGAGAGCGGCAACGCGCAGCGCTTCGCGCTGCCGCGCCCGATGCAATTCCGCAAGGACGCCGACTTCTCGCTTTCCGGCCTCAAGACCGCGCTGCGCATCGAGGCCGAGAAGATCGCGCCGCTGTCCGACCAGGACGTGGCCGACTTGTGCGCCTCGTTCCAGCAGGCGGTTGTGGAGGTGGTGTTCGACCGGCTGCGCGCCGGCTTGCGCATCTTCAAGAGCCGCTACGGCGCGCCGACCGCGCTGGTCGCCGCCGGCGGCGTCGCCGCCAACCAGGCCATCCGCAAGGTGCTGCACCGCCTCGCCTTCGAGAGCGGCACCGTGCTGGTAGCGCCGCCCTTGGAGCTATGCACCGACAACGGCGCCATGATCGCCTGGGCCGGCGCCGAGCGGCTGGCGCTCGGCCTGTCGGACGGGCTCGACGCGGCGCCGCGCGCGCGCTGGCCGCTCGACGAAATCGCCGCCGCCAAGGGCGCGGCACAACGCACGGCGGCGTATAAATGAGCATGGACCGCATTTCCGTCCTCGGCGGCGGCGCCTGGGGAACGGCGCTGGCGCAGACCTGCGCGCGCGCCGGACGTCAAGTGACGCTGTGGGAGTTCGACGCCGGCAACGCCGCGCATCTTTCCGACAAGCGCGAGAGCCGCTTCCTGCCGGGCGTGACGCTCGACGACGGCATCAAGGTCACGCGCGCGCTGGCGGAAGCCGCGCGCGCCGACGCCATCCTGCTGGTGGTGCCGGCGCAGGCCATGCGCTCGGTCGTCACGTCGCTGGCGCAGACGGTCGGCGCCGGCACGCCGCTCATCGCCTGCGCCAAGGGCATCGAGCGCGGCACGCACAAATTCATGACCGAGATCGTCGCCGACTGCGCGCCCAAGGCGGTGGCCGGCATTCTCTCCGGCCCGAGCTTCGCCGCCGACGTCGCGCGGGGGTTGCCGACGGCGGTGACCATTGCGGCGGCCGACGCATCGATTGCTCAAGCGCTGGCGCAGGCGATGAACACCGGCACCTTCCGGCCTTATCACTCGGGCGACGTGCGCGGGGTCGAGCTCGGCGGCGCCACCAAGAACGTGCTGGCGATCGCCGCCGGCATCGTCAGCGGACGCGGCTTAGGGGCCAGCGCGCTCGCCGCCATGACCACGCGCGGCTTCGCCGAACTGGTGCGCTTCGGCAAGGCCTTCGGCGCCAAGACCGAGACCATGATGGGCCTCTCCGGCCTCGGCGACCTCATCCTCACTTGCTCGACGCCGCAGTCGCGCAACTTCTCCTGCGGCGTCGCGCTCGGCAAAGGCGAGGCGGCCGATACCGCCGCGCACGGCAAGCTGGCGGAAGGCGTGTTCACCGCGCCGGTGCTGCTGGAGATGGCGCGCGAGAAGAACATCGAAATGCCGATCTCCGAGGCTGTCGCCGCCGTGCTCGCCGGCAAGCTCAGCGTCGACGCCGCCATCGAGTCACTGCTGACAAGGCCCCTCAAGTCGGAATAGCGAAATGCCCTACTGGCTGATGAAATCCGAGCCCGACGCCTGGTCCTGGGACCAGCAGGTGAAGACCGGCGCCAAAGGCACCGCCTGGACCGGCGTGCGCAACCATCAGGCCAAGCTCAATCTGATGAAGATGAAGAAGGGCGACCGCGCCTTCTTCTATCACTCCAACGTCGGCAAGGCGGCGGTCGGCATCGTCGAGATCGTCCGCGAGGCTTATCCCGACCCGGAAGCCAAGCCGGGCGAGCCCTGGGTGGTGGTGGACGTCAAGGCGGTCGAGCCGCTGCGCAAGCCCGTCACTCTGGACGCCATCAAGGCCGAGCCGAAACTCAAGGCCATGGTGCTGGTCAACAACACGCGCCTGTCGGTGCAACCGGTCACCGACGCCGAGTGGAAGCTGGTCTGCAAGATGGGCGGGCTCTGAGCCCTGCCACCGGGCGGCGGGCCCGGCCATGACCCAGATCAAGCGTAAACCCCTGCCAAAGTGGGACATCCCGCGCCTTGTCCCCCCGACAAGCGCCGTCGCATAATGCCTCCAACAGACGGCAATAATCCGCGCGGGCCGGCCGCGAGGGGCGGGAGGAATTCGATGTCCGACAAGATCTATGACGTTCCGGGCGAGTGGCGGAAGCGCGCCTATATCGACGACGCCAAGTACCAGGAAATGTATGCGCGCTCGATCAAGGATCCGAACGGGTTCTGGGCCGAGCAGGCCAAGCGCGTCGACTGGATCAAGCCCTTCAGCAAGGTGAAGAACACCACCTACGACCCGCACAACGTCTCGATCAAATGGTTCGAGGATGGCACGCTCAACGCCTGCTACAACTGCGTCGACCGCCACGTCGGCAAGCGCGGCGACCAGACCGCCATCCTGTGGGAAGGCGACGACCCTAAGGACGACAAGAAGCTCACCTACAAGCAGCTGCACGCCGAGGTGCAGAAGTTCGCCAACGTCCTGAAGGCGCGCGGCGTCAAAAAGGGCGACCGCGTCACCATCTACATGCCGATGATCCCGGAGGCGGCGATCTCGATCCTCGCCTGCGCGCGCATCGGTGCCGTGCACTCGGTGATCTTCGGCGGCTTCTCGCCGGACTCGATCGCCGGCCGCGTCGAGGACTGCAAGTCGACCGTCATCGTCACCGCCGACGAGGGCCTGCGCGGCGGTCGCAAGATCCCGCTCAAGGCCAATGTCGACGAGGCCTGCAAGAAGGTTTCCGGCGTCACCTCCGTCATCGTGGTCAAGCGCACCAACGCCGCCGTCAACATGGAGAAGGGCCGCGACGTCTACTACGACGACATCGCCAAGACCGTGCCGGCCGACTGCCCGTGCGAGGAGATGAAGGCGGAGGATCCGCTGTTCATCCTCTACACCTCCGGCTCCACCGGCAAGCCGAAGGGCGTGCTGCACACCACCGGCGGCTATCTCGTGTACACCTCGATCACGCACCAATACGTGTTCGACTATCACGACGGCGACATCTACTGGTGCACTGCCGACGTCGGCTGGGTCACCGGCCACAGCTACATCATCTACGGGCCGCTCTCGAACGGCGCCATCTCGCTGATGTTCGAAGGTGTGCCGAACTACCCGACCACGTCGCGCTTCTGGGAAGTCTGCGACAAGCACCAGGTTAACATCATCTACACCGCGCCGACCGCCATCCGCGCGCTGATGCAGGGCGGCG
The DNA here is from genome assembly GCA_022841665.1 of Pseudolabrys sp. Taxonomy (GTDB): domain Bacteria; phylum Pseudomonadota; class Alphaproteobacteria; order Rhizobiales; family Xanthobacteraceae; genus Pseudolabrys. Next base: position 2,677 of record JALHRB010000062.1, on the reverse strand, counting down.
ACGCGCCGGTGAAGAAGACCTCGCGCAAGAGCCTGCGCCTGCTCGGCACGGTCGGCGAGCCGATCAATCCGGAAGCCTGGGAGTGGTATTACCACGTGGTTGGTGAGGGCCGCTGCCCGATCGTCGACACCTGGTGGCAGACCGAGACCGGCGGCATTCTCATTACGCCGCTGCCCGGCGCTACCCGGCTCAAGCCGGGCTCGGCCACGCGGCCGTTCTTCGGCGTCATCCCGCAATTGGTCGACGCCGAAGGCAAGGAGCTCACCGGCGCCGCCAGCGGCAATCTCTGCATCGCCGATTCATGGCCGGGCCAGATGCGCACGGTCTATGGCGACCACCAGCGCTTCATCGACACCTACTTCAAGACCTACCCCGGCAAGTACTTCACCGGCGACGGCTGCCGCCGCGACGAGGACGGCTATTACTGGATCACCGGCCGTGTCGACGACGTCATCAACGTCGCCGGCCACCGCCTCGGCACCGCCGAGGTGGAGAGCGCGCTGGTGGCGCACGCCAAGGTGTCGGAGGCCGCCGTGGTCGGCTATCCGCACGACATCAAGGGCCAGGGCATCTACGCCTACGTGACCCTCATGGCGGGCGAGACGCCGACCGAAGAGCTGCGCAAGGAGCTGGTCGCTTGGGTGCGCAAGGAGATCGGCCCGATCGCCTCGCCCGACCTGATCCAGTTCTCGCCCGGCCTGCCGAAGACGCGCTCGGGCAAGATCATGCGGAGAATTCTGCGCAAGATCGCCGAGGACGACTTCGGCAATCTCGGCGACACCACGACGCTGGCCGACCCGGCCGTGGTCGACGACCTGGTGAACAACCGCCAGAACAAGAAGGCGGCGAAGGCGGGGGCATAGGCTTTCGCACGCGGAAATCGGCCTCTCCCCCGTCGCGGGGAGAGGGTAAATACCCCCAGTTTTAGTCGCCATTTACGTTACTTCGCACTTCCTCATTAGCCCTCGCCGAGCCGCATTATGATGCCGCCGTCGCGAATTGCGGGCGGGCGTCATGACTCGGATTTTCAGCGTAAGAATCTTCACGCGCACGGTGCTGTTCGTCGCCATCGTCCTCACCTGGGCGCTGGTGGCGGCGGCGGTCGCGCATTCTGCCCCGCGCGACATCGTGAGCTTCTCCGGCTTTGCCCCCGGCACCATCGTGGTGAAGACGAGCGAACGCCGTCTCTACTTCGTGCTCGATCAATATCGTGCGCTGCGCTTCCCGGTCGGCGTCGGCCGCGCCGGCAAGGCCTGGACCGGCCACGCGCGCGTCGAAGGCAAATATGTGCGCCCCGCATGGCAGGCGCCGCCGGAGCTCGGCGGCGGGCCGGTCATTCCCGGCGGCGCGCCGAACAATCCGATGGGCGAAGCCGCGCTCACCTTGCGCGGCGGCGAATACGCCATCCACGGCACCAATCGCCCGCAGTCGATCGGCGGCTTCGTCTCCAACGGCTGCATCCGCATGCACAACCGCGACATCCGCGAACTCTACGCGCTGGTGCCGGTCGGCACGCCGGTGATCGTCGTGCAATGACGCTCACGCGTCGTTTCTTCGCCTACGTTCTAACCGCCGCCGCGCTCGTCTGCGCGCAGCCCGCCTCTGCGCGCGAGGTCGTCGCCTTCGGCGGCTATCCGGCGGGCTCCATCGTCATCGTCACGAATCAGCGCCAGCTGTTCTACGTGATGGGCGGCGGCCGGGCGCTGCGCTATCCGGTCGGCGTCGGCCGCGCCGGCATGGCTTGGAGCGGGCAGGCGCATATCGCGCAGAAGTCGCTGAGCCCAGCCTGGGGCCCGCCCGCCGACATCGCGCTGCGCAACCCGAACATTCCGCTGCTCATTCCGGGCGGGAGCCCGCGCAATCCGATGGGCGCCGCCGCGATGGGCCTGACGCGCGGCAACTACGCCATCCACGGCACCAACGAACCGTCCTCGGTCGGCCGCTTCGTCTCGCACGGCTGCATCCGCATGCACAACGCGGATGTGCTTGACCTCTACGGCCGCGTCGGCGTCGGCACGCCGGTCTACGTGCTGCGTTGATTTCCTCCCCGCTTGCGGGGAGAGGCGAAGAAAGACTAGCCGCACCAGCCTTCGCGCCGGCCGCCGTCGTAGCGGCGCGCCAGGCCGCGCGCGATCAGCGCCTCGCCGACGTCCGCCGTGCGCTGCGTCGACACATCCGCATCGACGCGGCCGCCATATTTGTCCTGGCCGATGCGCGAGACGCCGACGCCGCCTTCCGCCAGCATGCGCGCGAGCGCGTCGCGCGCGGCGACTGCCTTGACCCGCTCGTCGTCGCAGCGCGCGTTCATTTCCGGCGTATCGATGCCGCGCAGGCGCACCTTGGTGGTAACGTCCATCCCCGGCCAGATGCGCACGCGCGCCTCGAAGGTGTCACCGTCGAACACGCGCAGCACTTCGGCCGGATGGCCGCCGCGTAGGCCGCCGGCGGCGGCCGCAGACGTGCGCTCGCGCTGCGGCTCCGGCGCGGCCGCGCGTCCGGTCTCCATCGGCCCAACCAGCGCGCCGACGGTCAGCCCGGCGGCGAAGCAGGCCGCTGCCAGCACCAGTGCGCCGCCGCGCTGCGGGGCGAAGGACTTGAGCGTTAGGAACATGGTCCGGCGACTATCATCGGTCGGGCGATTCGCGCAATAACACGTATAAGTAGTATTATTCGTATA
>JALHRB010000061.1 GCA_022841665.1 Pseudolabrys sp. | reverse complement strand
CCGCGCCGCCGGCGCTCAACCTCGAAGAGCCGGGCGCGCCTGCCGGTTCGCCGCAAAAGCGCCCGTGACGCCCATCCGCATCGCCACGTCCGCCGCGCATGCAGTCGTGCTCGCCTTCGGCTGGCGGCGCGCGATCATCGCCTTCGTCGCCGGCGCGGCCTCGGCGCTGGCGATGGCGCCGGTCAACGCCTGGCCGATCCTGTTCGTGACGCTGCCGGTGCTGGTCTGGCTGGTGGACGGCTCGGCCTCGGGCCGGCGCAGCGGCGCCATGTCCGCCGCGATCGCCGGCTGGTGCTTCGGCTTCGGCTACTTCCTCGCCGGGCTCTATTGGATCGGCTACGCTTTCCTGGTCGACGCCAAGACTTTCGGCTGGCTCTTGCCGGTCGCGGTGGCGGGGCTGCCCGCCTATCTCGCCATCTACACGGCGCTCGGGCTCGCGGCCGCGCGCTTGATCTGGGTGCGCGGGCCGGAGCGCATCCTGGCGCTGGCGGTGACGCTGACGGCCGCCGAGTGGCTGCGCGGCCACCTGCTCAGCGGCTTTCCCTGGAACACGTTCGGCTACGCGCTGACGCAGCCGCTGGTGTTGGCGCAGGGCGTGTCGCTGGTCGGCGTCTGGGGACTGACGTTCCTCGCCATCGCGATCTGCGCCAGCCCCGCGGTGCTCGCCGACGAGCGCACCGACACGCCGCGCCCGTACCGCGCGCCGCTGATCGGCCTCGTCATCCTCGCCGCCTTCGCCGGCTACGGCGCAGCAAGGCTGGCTACGCACCCGACCGGCACCGTCAAAGGCGTCAAGCTGCGCATCATGCAGCCCAATCTGCAGCAGGACGTGAAGTTCAACTACGCCGCCAAGGAGCAGGTGATGGCGCGCTATCTGCGCCTGTCCGACCGCGCCACCGGCCCGCAGTCGAATGGCGTGCGCGACGCCACCCACTTGATCTGGCCGGAATCGGCCTTTCCGTTTTTCCTAACGCGCGAGCCGGACGCGCTGGCGCAGATCGCGGCGCTGCTGGCGCCGTCGACAGAGCTCATCGTCGGCGCGGTGCGCGCGGCGCCGGCCGCGGAAGGCCAGCGCGTCACCCGCGCCTACAACTCGGTCTATGTGATCGACCCGGACGGCTCGATCCGCGGCATCTACGACAAGGTGCACCTGGTGCCGTTCGGCGAATATCTGCCGTTCCAGAACCTGCTCGAAAGCTTCGGCCTGCGCCAGCTCACCAAGCAGGTCGGCGGCTTTCTTTCCGGCGACCGCCGCCGCGCGATGGACGTCGCCGGCGCGCCGAAGATGTTGCCGCTGATCTGCTATGAGGCGATCTTCCCGGGTGCCGCGGTACCGCGCGGCGAGCGTCCGGGCTGGCTGGTCAACATCACCAATGACGGCTGGTTCGGGATCAGCTCGGGGCCGTACCAGCACTTCCAGCAAGCGCGCGTGCTGGCGATCGCCGAAGGGCTGCCGCTGGTGCGCGCAGCCAACACCGGCATCTCGGCGGTGATCGATCCGGTCGGGCGCGTCATCAGTTGGCTACCGCTCGGCACCGAAGGCGTTCTCGACGCGCCATTGCCGACGGCGCTCGACGGGACCATGCACACAAAATTCGGTGACTACATCTTGATTCTATTTATGGTAGTAAGTTTGATAGCGATTAGTCGGCGGCGCTTGCGTCCGTAGATTGAAAGCCGCCGCAAAGCCTTTCAACGTCCTGATTTTACAATAAAAAAACGTTGCGACCGGGCAATACAACCCTGGCTCGTAAAATTTGAGGCGATTTGGAAAGAGCGCGGCAAGTTCCCTAGGGCTACCTGTGATTAACACTAGGCGGGAACACAAGCATTGCATCGGTGCCGATATTTGTGACATTACGATCCAGAATAGTGGCATAGGAGAAATTTATGGCTAAGAAGGCACCGAATCCGATCGACAAGCACGTGGGCTCGCGCGTGCGTATGCGCCGGATGATGCTGAGCATGAGTCAAGAGAAGCTTGGCGACGCCCTTGGCCTGACGTTCCAGCAAGTTCAGAAATACGAGAAAGGCACCAACCGCATCGGCGCCAGCCGCCTCCAGCAGATTGCGCACATTCTGCAAGTGCCGGTTTCGTTTTTCTTCGAAGGCGCGCCGCATTCGGGCCACGGCAGCGGCATGGGCGAAGCGCCCTCGCCGGCTTACGTGTCGGACTTCCTTGCCACCTCCGACGGCCTGTCGCTGACCAAGTCGTTCATGAAGATCAAGAACAGCAAGCTGCGCCGCCGCATCGTCGATCTCGTCGAGCAGATCGCGGGCGAGGAGTGAGGCACTAAAAAGCCGCTTCCCACCGGGCAATCGTGGCGATTGCCCATTCTGCCCGCATCTTGACCTTGCTTCCGGGCACTGCAAGAAACACCCCCGATCACACACGGCGCGGCGCTCAGCCGGCGCTTCGGGAGGAGTTTCAGCAGTGGCTCACACGAATTTCCTTTTCACGAGCGAATCGGTTTCCGAAGGCCATCCGGACAAGGTCTGCGACCAGATCTCCGACGCCGTGCTCGATGCGTTTCTCGAGAACGACATCAAGCTCGGCATCGCGGATGACAGCCTGGTGAACACGCGGCTCGGCTGCGAAACCCTCACCACCACCAACAAGATCGTCATCGCCGGCGAAGGCCGCGGCCAGGCGCCGTTCTTCCACAAGCACGGCGACAAGGCCGTGGTCGACCGCGAACTGATCACCAAAATCGCGCGCGATGTCGTCAAGGACATCGGCTACGACCAGGACGGCTTCTCCTATTACGGCGCCGACGTGGAAGTGCTGCTGCACGGCCAGTCGCCCGACATCGCCATGGGCGTCAACGCCAAGAAGCGCAAGGGCGGCGAGGAAGAAGGCGCCGGCGACCAGGGCATGATGTTCGGCTTCGCCTGCACCGAAAGCGAGGTCTACGAGAAGAACTCCTTCATGCCGGCGCCGATCTATTTCGCGCACAAGATCCTGAAGGTGCTCTCCGACAAGCGCCGCAACGGCCAGCTGTTCGATTTGCAGCCCGACGCCAAGAGCCAGGTCACCGTCAAATACGTGAACGGCAAGCCGGTCGGCTGCACCAAGGTGGTGGTCTCGACCCAGCACAATGCGCAGAGCCGCAACGGCAAGAAGTACACGCCGGGCCTGGTCAAGGAGATGATCTCGGCAGCGGTGGAATCGGCGCTGCCGAAGGGCTGGATGCCGCAGAAGCCGTCCGACTTCCTGGTCAACCCGACCGGCAACTTCGTGATCGGCGGGCCCGACGGCGACTGCGGCCTCACCGGCCGCAAGATCATCGTCGACACCTACGGCGGCTACGCCCCGCACGGCGGCGGCGCCTTCTCGGGCAAGGATCCGACCAAGGTCGACCGCTCGGCCGCCTATGCCGCGCGCTATCTGGCCAAGAACGTGGTCGCCGCCGGCGTCGCCGACAAGTGCACCATCCAGGTGGCTTATGCGATCGGCGTCGCCGATCCGATGTCGGTGCTGGTCGACACGCACGGCACCGGCAAGGTCGAGGAGAAGAAGCTCGAGAAGCTCCTGCCCGAGCTGTTCCGTCTCACCCCGACCAACATCCGCCGTACGCTCAAGCTGAACCGGCCGATCTACCGCCGTACCGCGGCCTATGGTCATTTCGGCCGCGCGCCGGATAAGGACGGCGGCTTCTCCTGGGAGAAGACGGATCTCGCGGCGCAGATCAAGAGCGCGTTGAAGTGACCGGCTGCTAGCCGGTCATCCCCGCGAAAGCGGGGATCCAGCCAGGAACTTCCGCGTCATGCCCGGCCTTGTGCCGGGCATCCACGTCTTACATTGTTGCACGAACCAAGGCGTGGATGGCCGGGACAAGCCCGGCCATGACGATTTGATGCATTTCGACTCCTCAGCATCGCAGCGCGCCTTCTTCGGGCGGCGCAAAGGCCATGCGCTCAAGCCGCGCCAGGCTGCGCTGTTCGAGACGCTGCTGCCGAAGATCGGGCTCGATCTCGCTACCCCCGCGCCCGCCGACCTGCACACGTTGTTTCCTTCGCCGGCCGGCGAACTGCGGCTGGAGATCGGCTTCGGCGGCGGCGAGCATCTGATCGCGCAGGCGCAGGCTTTTCCGAACGTCGGCTTCATCGGCACCGACGCCTTCATCAATGGCGTCGCCAAAGCGCTCGCCGCCATCGACGCGGCCAAGCTCACGAACATCCGCCTCTTTCACGGCGATGCCAGCGAACTGCTCGACTGGCTGCCCGCGGGCGCGCTGGCGCGCATCGATCTCCTGTATCCCGACCCATGGCCGAAGCGGCGGCACTGGAAGCGCCGCTTCGTGCAGGACGAGAGCCTGAAGCGGCTCGCGCGTCTCTTGAAGAGCGGCGGCGAATTCCGCTTCGCCACCGACATTCCCGGCTATGCCGATTATGTGCTGATGCGCATTTTGCGCTCGGGCGATTTCACCTGGACCGCGCAGACCGCCGATGACTGGCGTAAGGCCTGGCCAGGCTTCGTGCGCACGCGCTACGAGGCCAAGGCCATCCGCGAAGGCCGCACGCCGGCGTATTTTATTTTCCACAGAAAGTAGTCATTCGGCCACTTGGGTTTCGACTACCCGCCCCGACCCCACCGTGTCGAACATTGCCAGCAGCTTTGGGACAAGCGGCTGGAGATCGCTCAAGCGATTGCTCTTCGCGCGCAGAACGACGACGGCAATCTCCAGCCCGCTGATGCTTTGTTGAAACGCAAGATTGCGGTCGACCGTCCGAACACATCGAAACTGTTCGCTGCGAGCGCCAGCAATTCGCCGTTCGTAATTGCCGTCCAGCCCATCTGGCGGGCCGTTCTGACGTCATGGCCGGTGATGTCGCGCGATAAGCGCCAATCGACGCATTCGTCGAGAAATATCTTCACGAAACCGATTCGACGAGCCGGTCCTTCGCATCCTCGAGAAAGGCGACGACCTGTTCGCGCTTGACCGAAGGAAAGCCGCCAAGGAATTCATCGATCGTGTCGCCCGCTTCCAGATAGTCGAGCAACGTCTGCACCGGCACGGCGCGTGCCGGTGAACACCGGCGCGCCGCCCATGACTTCAGGGTCGCACGATATCGGAGACGGCTTCATCCCAATATTCTAAGGCTTGCAGGCCTTAGGGGCAACCGCGCCACCGCGCGGCCTTACTCCCCCGTGCCCTGCCGCACTTGCCAGAAGCGCACGACGCGCTGGGCGGTGGCGGCGGTCAGCCGCTCGAAATTCGCAAACGAATCGTCGAGCATCTGCGCCGACGGCTTGCCGCCCGGCCGCGCGCACATGATCGCCTTGACCGTCGGCCAGCCGAAGCCGGCCGCGCGGGCGAGAATCAGCACCGGGTCGGCGCGCTCGCCGCTCATCAGCCGGTCGACCACCTCGACCGGCACCGCGCACAAGGTGGCGAGCGCGGCGATGGTTTCCTCGTAGCGGCCGGAATTGGCGTATTCGACGATGTCGGCCTCGGTGAGCTTGCGCTCCTTGTGCAGCGCGCGCACGGCGGCGAGCGCGGTGGTGTAGTTGCGCGGCGCCGCCTTGGCGGCGACCTCGTCGGTCACCTTGGCGAGCACCTTGCGGATCTCGGCCTGCGTCGCCGGCTTGGCCTGCGCCAAGAGTCGCTTCTGCACCACGTCGCTTGCCTGCATCAGTAGCTGGCGGAACAGGCGCGGCGGAATGTCGGTGCGCATGCCCACCTTTTCGGCCAGCACGCCGTCCTGCTCGGCGCGCTTCACCAAAGTGGTGAAGCCCGATTCCGACAGGCGCGCGTCCTGATTGGTAGCGACCGAGCGCGCGACGTCGCGATCGCCGCGCGAAACGAGAATGTCCGACACCGCCTCGCTGATGCCCTTGCGCATCGAGAGCGCGAGCAGATGCGCCTGGCTCTTGGTTTCGGCGATCTGCAGAAGATCGGGATCCTCGAGCCGCGCCTGCTGCAGCACCGGACCGGCCACGGCAATGTCGTCGTTCTTGGCGAGCTTGCTCACGACGCCGGCCGGCGCATTGGGGACCGGGGCGATGCGGCGCGCGAGCTCGGCCAGCGCCTTGGCCTCGATCTCAACGATCAGGCAGCCGATGACGTCGTCGAACAGCGCAACATGGTCATCGTTGAATTGAGGCGCGCCGTCGAGAAAAAGTGTGGTAATGCGCCGTAAGGTCTCGGCCCGCTTCTCGGCGGAACCGTGCTGAACGACATCTTCCAGTTCAGGAAGCAGCGAGGCGGGGGCACCCATTCGAAAACTCACACAAAACGCCTGTTAAATCCGCCCTTCGGCAGCTTTACGCAAACTTAAGGGCATAATCTGAACGAAGAGTTAGCCCTCGAAACCGCCGCTTACCCTTGCAAAAGGCGCGATATTCGCTATATTCCGCCTGTACGTAAGACACCCTCACAACCAAATCAGGTTTTGAGAGTGGGTCCCCCCGGGGGCCCGCTCTTTTTCGTTACAGAATGGCCGGAAGCCAAGAGCACCACGCAACCACGGCGCCGAGCGCCACCAGCGAACCCCGACTCATCGTCGAGCCGGGCCTGCCAGCGCGCGTCGCGGCGGTCGCGGAACCCGTGATCGAGCAGCTCGGCTACCGCCTCGTGCGGGTGAAGGTTTCCGGCGCGGAAGGTTGCACCGTGCAGATCATGGCGGAGCGCCCGGACGGCAGCATGACGGTGGAGGACTGCGAGGCGGTGTCGCGCGCGCTCTCCCCGGTGCTCGACGTGGCCGACCCGGTCGACCGCGCCTACCGGCTGGAGATTTCCTCGCCCGGGCTCGACCGGCCGCTGGTGCGCAAGTCCGATTTCGAGCGCTACACCGGCCATCTGGTCAAGATCGAGATGGAAGTGCCGGTCGCCGGCCGCAAAAGGTTCCGCGGCGCGCTCGCCGGCACGCAAGGCGACAGCGTACGGCTCACCCGCGACGATGCCGCCGACGGCGAAGAAGCGGACGTGCTGCTCACGATCGAGGATATGAGCGAAGCAAAGCTCGTGCTCACCGACGATCTGGTGACCGACGCCTTGCGGCGCGAAAAGGCCGCCAAGCGCGTAGCGCGCGCGGCGAAACGCGAAGAGAGACGAGTAACGAGACATTCACGGCAACGGCCGCAACGGCCTGCCGCCAAAGGAGGAGAGTGAGCTATGGCTGTCAGCGCCAATAGGCTCGAACTGTTGCAGATCGCCGACGCGGTAGCCCGCGAGAAGGCGATCGACCGCGGCATCGTCATTGCCGCGATGGAAGACGCCATCGCCAAGGCGGCGCGCTCGCGCTACGGCGCTGAGACCGACGTGCACGCCGAGATCGAGCCGAAGACCGGCGATCTGCGGTTGACCCGCCACATGCTGGTGGTCGAGGCGGTGGAGAACCCGTCCAACCAGATCACCATCGAGGACGCGCGCAAGCGCCACCCGGCAGCCCAGGTCGGCGACACTATCGCCGATCCGTTGCCGCCGCTGGAATACGGCCGCATCGCCGCGCAGTCCGCCAAGCAGGTGATCGTGCAGAAGGTGCGCGAGGCCGAGCGCGACCGGCAATATGCCGAGTACAAGGACCGCATCGGCGACATCGTCAACGGCATCGTCAAGCGCGTCGAATACGGCAACGTGGTGGTCGATCTCGGCCGCGGCGAGGCCATCGTGCGGCGCGACGAGCTGCTGCCGCGCGAGGTGTTCCGCAACGGCGACCGCATCCGCGCCTATATCTACGACGTGCGCCGCGAGCCGCGCGGCCCGCAGATTTTCCTCTCACGCACGCATCCGCAATTCACCGCCAAGCTGTTCGCGCAGGAAGTGCCGGAAATCTACGACGGCATCGTCGAGGTGAAAGCGGTCGCCCGCGATCCGGGCTCGCGCGCCAAGATCGCCGTGATTTCGCGCGATTCATCCGTCGACCCGGTCGGCGCCTGCGTCGGCATGCGCGGCTCGCGCGTGCAGGCGGTGGTGAACGAATTGCAGGGCGAGAAGATCGACATCATTCCGTGGTCGCCGGACATCGCCACCTTCGTGGTGAACGCGCTGGCGCCGGCGGAAGTCGCCAAGGTCGTGCTCGACGAGGACAAGGAGCGCATCGAAGTCGTGGTGCCGGACCAACAGCTGTCGCTGGCGATCGGCCGCCGCGGCCAGAACGTGCGTCTGGCCTCGCAGCTCACCGGCTGGGACATCGACATCCTCACCGAACAGGAAGAATCGGAGCGCCGCCAGGCCGAGTTCGAGAACCGCACCAAGGTTTTTGTCGAGGCGCTGAACCTGGACGAAGTGGTCGGCCAGTTGCTCGCCTCGGAAGGCTTCGGCTCGATCGAAGAGCTCGCGCTGGTGGACGAGAAGGAAATCGCCGGCATCGAGGGCTTCGACGCCGACACCGCGCGCGAGCTGCAGGAGCGCGCGCGCGAGTATCTCGACCGGCAGGAAGCCGAGCTCGACGCCAAGCGCAAGGAGCTGGGCGTGGAGGACGCGCTCAAGGAAGTGCCCGGCATCACCACCAAGATGCTGGTCGCGCTCGGCGAGAACGGCGTGAAGACGGTCGAAGACCTGGCCGGCTGCGCCACCGACGACCTCACCGGCTGGACCGAACGCAAGGACGGCGAGGCCAAGCACGAACCGGGCTTCCTCGACGGCATCGACATCTCGCGCGAAGACGCCGAGGCGCTGATCATGCAGGCCCGCGTGAAGGCCGGCTGGATCACCGAAGCCGATCTCAATCCGCCGGCGGCGGAAGAGCCGGCTGAGGAAGCCGAAGCGCAGGCCTAAGGGAGACGACACGAACGCATGCTGGCGATCGCGCAGGCAGACAGTGAACTCGACCGCGGGGCGGCGTCCGTCGCTCCGGGGACGCAGCGCACCTGCGCGCTCACCCGCGCGCTGCTGCCGGTCTCCGACATGGTCCGCTTCGTGGTCGGGCCAGACGGCGACGTGATCGCCGACGTGAAGCGCAAGCTGCCCGGCCGCGGCGTCTGGATCGCCGCCTCCCGCGGAACGATCGAGGAGGCGATCAAGCGCAACGTCTTTGCCCGCAGCTTCAAGCGCAACGTCCGCACGGCCGCCGACCTGGCCGCGCAGACCGAGCGGATGCTGGAGCGCGCCGCGCTCGACGCGCTGGCGATTGCCGCCAAGGCCGGCCTGGTCGCGGCCGGCTTCGCCAAGGCGGAGGCCGCGGTCAACGGCGAGGCCCTGGCCTTGCTGCACGCCCGCGACGGGGCGGCCGACGGCCGCCGCAAGCTGGACGCGGTCCTGCGCCGCAAAAAGGAGGAGAACGAGCGGGAAATCGCGGTTATCGACGCGTTTTCCGGCGAACAATTGGATTTGGCATTGAACCGCCCAAATGTGGTACATGCAGCCCTGCTTCCCGGGCCCGGGAGCGAGACTTTTCTCGCCCGTGTGTCGCGCTTGGCGCGCTTTCGGACCGGAAAAACGCCCGATGCAGTTTCTGCGCAGGCGCCGATGGACGGCGCACAAGACAGCGCACAAGGATGAAAGTACGGAATGACTGAGAGCAAGAACCCTGGCGAAAAGAAACTGAGCGTGGGCGGTCCCAAGCTTACGCTGAAGCCGCGCACGGAGACGGGCGTCGTGCGGCAGAGCTTCAGCCACGGCCGCAGCAAGCAGGTCGTGGTCGAGACGGTGAAGCGCCGCAGCATCGGTGGCGCCCCCGCCAAGGCCGAGGCGCCGGCGGCCGAGCCGAAGAAGGCCGCCGCCCCCGCGGCGCGCGCACCGGCCGCACCGGAAGCGCCCAAGCCGAAATCCGGCGTCGTGCTGCGCACCTTGACCGAGGAAGAGCGCGCCGCGCGCGCGGTGGCGCTTGCCGACTCGCGCGTGCGCGAGGCCGAAGAACGCAAGATCGCCGAGGAAGAAGCGCGCCGCCGCCAAAGCCGCGAAGTGGTCGATCGTACCGAGCGCGAGGCCGCCGAAGCGCGCAAACGCGAGGAAGAAGATCGCCACAAGCGCGAAGAGGAATCCAAGCGCAAGGCCGGCGAGGTCGCCAAGAAGCGTCTCGGCGGCGAAGAGGAAGCCAAGAAGGCTCCCGGCCGCCTGGCGCTCGAGGTGGAAGAGGACGAAGCCCCGCGCGTGTCGCGTCGCCCCGGCGGCGGCGCCGCGCGCCCCGT
>JALHRB010000060.1 GCA_022841665.1 Pseudolabrys sp. | reverse complement strand
GGTACGAGCATCACGGCAGGCCTTGGAACTAGCTCGGCCTTCAGCGCCAACCGTGCCTTCATCCAGTTCGCCGGCTTCACCGCCGGTCGCGCGCAGTCGTTCTACGACTTCATGAACTACGCGGCCGTGTCGTACAATGGCGGTGCGGTCTGGACCCCGGCGGGCGCCGACACCGGCGACGGCGGCCACCAAGTTCTGGCCTACACCGCGCAGTTCGGCAACGGCTTCTCGGCCTCGATCTCGGTCGAAGAGCCGCGTAACGCTGGCGTGGTCCAGTACGCCACGGCCGGCACGGCTACCCCTGCCAGTGCGACTTCGGGTCAGAACGGCAACAAGTTCCCGGATGTGGTGGGCAACCTCCGCATCGACCAGGCCTGGGGCAGCGCGCAGATCATGGGTGCGGTGCACGATGCCAGCGCGCTGTACTACACCAGCACGTTGGCGGGCCATCCGGGTGACCGGCTGGGCTGGGCGGTCGGTGCCGGTCTTCGCCTGAATGCGCCGATGATCGGGGCGGGCGACTACTTCCAGGCCCAAATCAACTACGCCAAGGGCGCGTCGCGCTATACGTCGGCCGGTACCAGCTACAGCTCGACCGAAGGTGCGTCGACGGGTAGCGGCATCATCACCGACGGCGTGTACGGCACGACCGGCGACGTTGAGCTGACGACCTCGTGGTCGGCCGGTGCGTCGTTCGAGCACAACTGGAACCGTCAGTGGAAGACGTCGATCTACGGCGGCTATGCCCAGTACAACTACAGCGATGCTGCCGATTTGCTGATCTGCGCTGCCGGCACTATCGCGACGGGCTGCAGCTCCGACTTCTCGACCTGGCAGGTCGGTACGCGGACGCAGTGGAACCCGGTGCCGAACCTGGATGTCGGTATCGATGTCCTGTACACCAACCTGAACGGCAGAAACACGGGCGTCGCTCTTACGACGAACGATATGGACGCCTGGGTCGGTCACCTCCGCATCCAGCGCAACTTCTATCCCTGATCGCTTGATAGCGATTTAGGATAAGGAATCCTCGGCGGGAAACCGCCGGGGATTTTCTTTTGGCGCGCCGTGCGCGGAATGCGGTGAGGGCTAGCGGTTACGCGCGGGCGCGCAGCTCTTGGCAAAGCCGGCGATGCGCGCGATCGTATCGGGCTCCGCCAGCAAGGGCGCATGCCCCTGATCGGCGACGTCGAGACTTTCGAGCGTGGCGCGGCGTGCACGCATGGCCTCGACCGTGGCGGCGGAAAGAATGTCCGAATGCTCGCCGCGGATCACCATCAGCGGCACGTGGCCGAGCGCGTCGAACTCCTTCCAGAGCGGCGGCAGCGGGCGCTCGAAATCGACGCCCTCCATCGTCTTGGCAAGATTGACGTCGTAGGCCGGCACCAGCGCGCCTTTCTCCTGTTTGAAGTTGCGCCGCGCCGCGGCCAGCCAGTCATCATGCGTGAGCTTGGGAAACTGCGCGTCGAACAGCCGGCGCAGGATCTCGGCGCCTTCTTCGAAGCTGCGCGGCTGCGGCAGCTTGCCGACATAGCCTTTGATGCGCATCAGCCCCTTCGGCTCGATCACCGGACCGATGTCGTTGAGCACCACGCCGGCGATGGCCGTCGGCCGCACGGCGGCGAGCAGCATCGCCAGGATGCCGCCGCGCGAGGTGCCGACGAAGACCGCCCGCGCGCAGTCGAGCGCGGCGATGACGGCGAGCACGTCGGCCAGCTCGGTGTGGAAATTGTAGTTGGCCGGATCGCGGTCGTAGTCCGACAATCCCCGTCCGCGGTAATCGAGTGCGATCACCCGGCGCGGGTCGTCCGCATCGTTCGCCAGCGCGTCCGCGAGCGGCTCGAAATCGGCGGCGGTGCGGGCAAGCCCCGGCAGGCAGACCACCGGCACGCCCGGCGCGCTGCGCGCGCCATAGCAGCGCGCATGCAGGCGCAGGCCATCGGGGGCGGAGACGAAGAGACTTTCGGGCTCGGACATCGGCGGACTTCTCGCGTGCCGCGCCAGACTAGGGCAGGGGCGCGTGGACGGAAAGATGCGATCAGTTCATCTTGCCGCGCCGAATGTCCGCCTCGATCAAGAGTTTGCTGCCGCCGCCGAAACGGTAGCGGTAGACCTGCAAATTCTCCATGATCCGCTGCACGTAATTGCGCGTCTCCGCGATCGGGATGCGCTCGACCCAGTCGACCGGATCGACCTTGGGATCGCGCGGGTCGCCATAGGCGGCGACCCACTGGCGCACGCGGCCACGCCCGGCGTTGTAGCCGGCGAAGGTCATGATGTAGGAGCCGTCATAGGTCGACAGCAGCATCGCCAGCTCGGCCGCGCCCATCTGCATGTTGTAGACGGGGTCGCTGAGCAGGCGGGCCTTGTTGTAGGGCGCCTTGAACCGCTTGGAAGTGTCTTGCGCGGCTATCGGGGTCACCTGCATCAGCCCCATGGCGTTGGCGCTCGAGACGACCTTCTGGTTGAAGTGGCTTTCCTGGCGCGCGATCGAATAGACGACGGCCCAGTCGACCGGCGGCGCGATCGGCGTGTAATCCGGCAGTCCGACCACGGGGTAAGCGTAATAGTCCATCGGCAGGTTGCGGCCGTGCGCCGCCTTGCCGAGCAGCAGCATGGCGCGGCCGTCATTGTGCTTGTCGGCGAGTTCGCCCAGCATTGCCATGCCGGCAAGGTCGGTCGCGCTTTCGCCGAGCTCGGCGAAGATCGACGCCAGCATGTCGCGCTCGTCCAGGGCGTACAGGATTTGCGCCGCGCGCACGATTTCGAGGTTGTTGAGGACGGCGAGCTCTTGCGCCGAAAACTTGGGCGGGGGACGCAGCCCCAGCTCGGGCAGGCCGAGGCGCGCGCGTGCGAGCTGGCCGTAATAGGTCGCGCTGTGCTGGGCGGCGGTTTCGTAGAACGCCTTGGCCTGCGCGCGCTGGCCCATGGCCTCGGCGGCGCGGCCCTGCCAGTAGCCGCCGCGTCCGAGCGCGTGCGGATTGTCCGTGCCCTGGTTGATGTGGGCGAAATGCTGGGCGGCGGTTGCCGCGTCATTCAAATAGCGCAACGCGATCCAGCCGGCCGTGAAGTGATAGTCGACGCGGTAGTTGCCTTTGACGGGCGGGACCGCGTCGCGCGCGACGCGATAGGCGGTCTGGGCGTCCTTCTCGTCGAGCAGCTTGCGCACCAATAGCCGCCGCTCGACCCACCATTGGTCGGGATCGACGACAGCCTCGCGGTCGCGCGGAGCGGTGAGGATGAGCTTGCCCGCTTCCTCCGGCTTGTCCTGCTTGCGCAGCCACTGCGCGCGGCTGAAGATGTAGCCGGCGTCGCCGCGGGCGGAGGCCGGCACCGCGTCGAGCAGCGCCTTGGCGTTGCCGGCGCGCTTGACCACCGCGGCGCGGGCGCGTGCGATGATCAGGTCGTTGCCGCCGAGCCGCTCGGCGGCGCGCATCCCGGCTTCGACGTCGTCGGAATAGAAACGCTGCTCCATGCGCGTCTTGTGGTCGGCGCGCGTGAGCAGGTCGCCGAACATCTCGAGGACCTTTTTCTCGACTTCGGCGCTGCAGTCCTCGTGCCGCCAGGCGTAGCGCACCAGGGCAGCCGCGCCTTCGCGGTCGCCCTGCGCCAGCAGGGCGCGCGCCAGCATATAGCGGCCCTTGGCCGTGGTCGGCTGGCGGTGCGCATAGAAGGCGCGCACGGTGGCGTCGTCGAGCTTGTCGTTCCACAGCGCGTTCTCGGCGCGGCGGCGGAACAGCGGCGAATGCGGCCAAGCCGGATTGGCTTCGATGAAGGCGGCGTAGCGCTGGAAGCTCGGCTGGGTGTTGTCGGAGCGCAGCAGGATCCATTCGGCGAGCTTGCGGGCGACCGGGTCTGCGATCGTCTTCTCGGCCGCGGCGGCGTCGGCTTCCTTGCCTTTGCGCGCGGCCTCGATCACCCGCTTGATCGCGGCAATGTCCGCGGCCGAGGCGGGGCCGCCGGACGCCAAAGCGAAGGGACCGGCAGCGGGCCGTACCAGCGGCTTGAACGCGGCAACCGGCGTATGCAGGCCGCCGCGCAGCCCGACATTGACCTGCGCGAAGGAACCCAAGGCCGCGCCGGCCTGTGGCCGCGGGCGGGGCAGGGGGGTGGTCACGGCGACCGCCTGCGCCGCCGCCTTGGCAGCCGGGGCCGGGACGGCTTTGGGCGCCTTGGATTTCGCAGCGGGGGCCTGGGCCGCCTTCGGTGAAGCGGGCTTGGCGGCCGCCTTGGGCGCTACGGGCTTTGCGGAACCTGCCTTGGGGGGCGGCTTCGATGCCGCCGGCTTGACCGCTGCCTGCCCCGCAGATTTGGCGGCCGGCGTTGGAACTTGCTGGGCTGCGGCCGCGACCGTCCCGGCGCATAGCGCACCGGCGCCGAGCAGCGCCATCGTCCAATCCCGCAGGGTGCGATTAGTCCCGTCCATTCAGCCCTTTGCCCTCGGTTCCCGGCCGTTCCGACTCAAGGGTGGATCGCCCCATTAGGCCAATATCATTGACGAAGGACTACCCGGAAAATGCCCGCCGTTATGGTTAGTCCGCGAGCGCGGCAAAACCGGGGCGGGATCGCCATATCTGGCTACCCGGGGAGGGCTTTCATCGCCAGCCCTGACCCGATATCAATGGGGCCAATTCAGCCGGAGCCAATGCCATGACCGCCAAGACGCGTTTTCGGGGATCGTTCACCGCCCTCGTGACGCCGTTCAAAAACGGGTCGGTCGACGAGAAGGCGTTCCGCGCCTTGGTGGACTGGCAGATCGCCGAGGGCACCAACGGCCTGGTGCCGGTCGGCACCACCGGCGAAAGCCCGACACTGTCGCACGACGAGCACAAGCGCGTGGTCGAGTGGTGCGTCGATCAGGCCAAGGGCCGCGTGCCCGTGATCGCCGGCGCCGGCTCGAATTCGACCGCCGAGGCGATCGACTTCTCCAGGCACGCCGAGAAGGCGGGCGCCGACGCGGTGCTCATCGTGACGCCCTATTACAACAAGCCGACGCAGGAAGGGCTCTACCAGCACTTCAAGGCGATCAACGACGCCATCGGCATTCCGATCATCATCTACAACATCCCGGCGCGCTCGGTGATCGACATGTCGGTCGACACCATGGCGCGGTTGTTCGAGTGCAAGAACATCGCCGGCGTAAAGGACGCCACCGCCAATGTCGTGCGCGTGTCGCAGCAGCGCGCCGCGATGGGCCCGGATTTCAACCAGCTCTCCGGCGAGGACGCCACCTGCCTCGGGTTCATGGCGCACGGCGGGCACGGCTGCATCTCGGTAACGTCGAACGTGGCGCCGCGGCTGTGCGCCGAGTTTCAGCGCGCCTGCCTGAAGGGCGACTTCGCGGCTGCGCTGGCATTGCAGGACAAGCTGATGCCGCTGCACAGCAACCTGTTCATCGAGACCAATCCGGCGCCGGCCAAGTACGCCCTCTCGGTGCTCGGCAAGTGCGACGACGCCGTGCGCCTGCCGATGGTGCCGCTGTCGGACAAGTCGAAGGCGGTGGTGCGCAACGCGATGGTGCATGCCGGCCTCATCAACTAAAGGCGGCGCATGCTCGATGAATTCAAGAAATTTGCCCTGCGCGGCAACGTCGTCGATCTCGCCATCGGCGTGATCATCGGCGCGGCCTTCGGCAATATCGTCTCGTCGCTGGTCGCCGACGTCATCATGCCGGTGATCGGGGCGGTCACCGGCGGGCTGGATTTTTCGAACTACTTCATCCCGCTCTCGCCCAAGGTCACTGCCGACACCCTTGTCGAGGCAAAAAAGCAAGGCGCTGTATTGGCTTACGGTAATTTTCTAACGATCACGCTTAACTTCATCATCATCGCTTTCGTGCTGTTCTTGGCGATCCGCGCGCTTGGCCGGCTCATGAAAAAGGAAGCCGAAAAGGCCCCGCCGGTATCGAAGCAGGAACTGCTGCTGGCCGAAATCCGCGATCTCCTGAAGTCGCGCGCAGAACCGCGATAGGCACTCATGGCCGCAAAGACAGAGCGCCGGTTCAAGGTGGTGGCCGAGAACCGCCGGGCGCGATTCAACTACGAGATCGGCGAGACCTTCGAGGCCGGCATCGTGCTGACCGGCAGCGAGGTGAAGTCGCTGCGCTCGGGCAAGGCGACAATCGCCGAATCCTACGCCGACAGCAGAGACGGCGAGCTCTGGCTGGTCAACGCCAACATCCCGGAATATCTGCAGGCCGCGCGCTTCAATCACACGCCCAAGCGTCCGCGCAAGCTGCTGCTGCACGAGCGCGAGATCAACAAGCTCGCCGGCGCGGTCGAGCGCGAGGGCATGACCATCGTGCCGCTCAAGCTCTATTTCAACGAGCGCGGCCGCGCCAAGGTCGAGCTGGCGCTGGCGCGCGGCAAGAAGCTGCACGACAAGCGCGAGACCGAGAAGAAGCGCTCCTGGGAGCGCGAGAAGGGCCGCCTGATGCGGCTGAAGGGGTAACGATCTTGGCCGCGACTCGACGCATCGGCATGCTGTTGTTTCCGCGGCTCACCCAGCTCGATCTGACCGGCCCCTACGAGGTGCTGGCGCGGCTTCCCAACAGCACGGTCGATCTGGTTTCGCGCACGCTCGATCCGGTCAAGACCGACCGCGGCATGACCATCGTGCCGACCGTCACCTACGCGACCTGTCTGCCGCTCGACGTGGTGATGGTGCCGGGCGGGCCCGGCCAGCAGGACCTGATGGAGGACGAGGAGGCGCTTGGCTTCCTGCGCAAGCAGGCGGTGACGGCGCAATACGTCACGTCGGTCTGCACCGGCTCTTTGGTGCTTGCGGCCGCCGGCCTGCTTAAAGGCAAGCGCGCCACCTGCCACTGGGCGGCGATCGATCACCTGGCGCTGCTGGGTGCTATTCCGGTGCGCGAACGGGTCGTCGTCGACGGCAACGTCGTCACCGGCGCCGGCGTTGCTTCCGGCATCGATTTTGCGCTCAGGCTCGCCGCCATCCTGGAGGGGGAGGCGGTGGCGCGCGAGATCCAGTTGCAGATCGAATACGACCCCGATCCGCCCTTCGACTCCGGCTCGCCGAAGACGGCCACGCCGGAAACGCTGGCCGCACTGAGATCGCGGCTCGCCAAGCTGAACGAAGAGCGGCGCGCGGTCGCGACCCGCGTGGGCCGCAAGCTCGGCACCGCCCCGTGAGCATCTTTAGTTGCGCATGATCTTGTCCGAAAACCGGTTCCCACTTTTCGGGATCATGCGCTACTGGATCACCCCGCAGGCGATGCGGCCGCCGGCATCGCCGGTCGGATCGGTTTTGTAGTCGTCGCTGCCGGCATGGATGATGACGGCGGAGCCATCGGTGTCGAACACCGAGTTCGGCTTGCCCTTCTCCAGCGTAATGTTGACGTTGAGCACCTCGACCGCGAGGTCGCCGCTTTGCGGGATGTGCAGGTTTGGCATGTCGCCGGCGTGCTGACCTTCGGGCGAGAGCATGCCGTGCTTCTTGCCGCCGGGGTTGAAGTGGCCGCCGGCCGAGGTGAAGGGCGGCTCGCATTTGCCGACCGCGTGCACGTGGAAGGCATGCTCGCCGGGCGGCAGGCCCTTGACCGAGACATTGAGCAGCACGCCCTGCGCGGTCTGCGTCAGGTTGACCGAGCCGACCTCCTTGCCTTCGCCGTTCTTCAGCGGTGCCGAAGCGGTTTGGGCGGCAACCGGCACCGCCGCAGCGGCAAGAAACGCCGCCGCGATCAGGCCGAGGCGGGCTGAATTCTGGGTCATGGTTCGCTCCCTGGATTTGTTTGTGAAACCATAGTCTCACGCGTCACTGGCGGCTGCCGACTTGACGACCGGCTGCATTCACGTTGCTGTGACCCTGTTAACGCGGGAATGCCCACATGGTGCCGACGAAACTCGACCACTGCGTCATCCACGTGTCCGACTGGGCGCGGTCCAACAAGTTTTACGCCGACGTTATGGGCGCCGAGCTGGTCCAGCGGCCAGCCGGATGGGCCTACCGTTTTGGCGACAAGCAGCTCAACGTGCACGGCCCCGGCGTGCAGCCGGCCGAAGTGGCGCGGCTGCCGGTGCAGCCCGGCAACAGCGATCTGTGCTTCGAATGGGCGGGCCCGATCGAGGGCGCCATCGCCCATCTCACCGCGCAGGGCATCGCCGTCGAGCGCGGGCCGATGCAGCGGTTCGGCGCCAAGGGGCCGGGGACGAGCGTCTATTTCCGCGACCCCGACGGTTCGCTGATGGAATTCATGTCGTATTCTTAGTTGTCATTCCGGCCGAGCCGCGTGAGCGGCGAGAGCCGGAATCCAGAACCCGGCATCAATGCTGCGTGTCTGGATTCCGGGTTCGCGGGCTGAAGCCCGCGCCCCGGAATGACGAGAAAAAGGGAGGTGGCACGATGGCCGAAGCACCGGGCACGCATAATCCGCTCAATCTGCCGCCGGGCATTCCGGTGCCGCAGGACGACGGCGCCGCGCGCCATCTCGCCGGCATGACGCTGCCGGATCTCGCGTTGCCGGCGACTGACGGGACGCAGGTCAACGTGTCGAAGCTGAAGGGCCGTACCGTCGTCTACATTTATCCGCGCACCGGCGTGCCCGGTGTCGATCCGCCCGACGGCTGGGATATGATCCCGGGCGCGCGCGGCTGCACGCCGCAGTCCTGCGGCTTCCGCGACCACTTCGCCGAGCTCAAAGCGCTCGGCGTCGCGCACGTGTTCGGGCTCTCGACGCAGGACAACGCCTACCAGCAGGAAGCGGCAACGCGCCTGCATCTGCCATTTCCGCTGCTGTCAGATAAGAAGCTTGAACTAACCAAGGCGCTAAAGCTGCCGACCTTCACGGCCGCCGGCATGACGCTGCTCAAGCGTATGGTGTTGGTGGTCGACGGCGATGCGATCACGAAAGTATTCTATCCGGTGTTCCCGCCCGACCGGAGCGCAGCGGACGTGATCGCCTGGACCAGGGCCACGCAATAGAGGTGCATCATGATCAAACTCACCGTGCTTTACGGTCAGCCGAAAGACCCGGCCGCATTCGAGCACTACTATCTCAATACCCACACAGCGCTGGCGCTGAAGGTCAAAGGCGTACGGCGGTTCGAGATCGCCAAGGTGGTGGGCACCGCTGATGGCAGCCCGTCGCCCTATTACCGCATCGCCGATCTTTACTTCGATAGCGCCGAGCAGATGCAGCAAAGCCTCGGCTCGCAAGAGGGCCAGGCCGCGGCCGCCGATATCGCCAATTTCGCCAGCGGCGGCGCGACGTTGCTGATCTCGGAGGTTCAGGACTTGTCGTCGAGATAGGCGCGCAACGCGGCAAACACCTGACGGAACATCTCCGGCGTCAGCACGCCGGTATTGGTGTTGTAGCGCGAGCAGTGATAGCTCGAAAAAAGCGTCAGCGCGCCGATCGTGTGTTTGCCGCCGTGTTTGAACGGCGTCGCCGACTTCTTGGCGCCGAACGTCGTCACGACGCTGTTATGGGCGATCTGTCCGAGCGCGACCAGTGCGCGCAGGCGTGGCATCTCGGCGATGGTGGCTTTCAAGAAATCGCGGCAGGTATTGATCTCCGCGGGAGTCGGTTTGTTCTCCGGCGGCACGCAGCGCACCGCATTGGTGATGCGGCAATCGACGAGTTCGAGCCCGTCGTCGGGGTGCGCCGCGTAGTTGCCGCGCGCGAACTTGAATTTGAGCAGGGTATCGTAGAGCAGCACGCCGGCATAGTCGCCGGTGAAGGGACGGCCCGTGCGGTTGGCGCCTTGCAGACCGGGCGCCAGCCCGACGATCAGCACGCGCGCGTCAAGCGGCCCAAAGGAGGGGACAGGCGCGTTGAACCAGGCCGGTTCTTTGTCGCGCCATGACTTTCGGAACGCCACCAGACGCGGGCAGCGCGGGCAATCGTGCCCCGGCTTGCCCGCCTCTGGCATGCGTCAAGCTCCGGCTACTCGTCGTCGAATTCGTCGTCAGCGGCGCCGGCCGGCGCGCCGGCGCGCTGCGGCGCGGTCGGCGGGCGTTGCAGGAACTGCGGCGTATGCTGGCCGGGCTCGCGGTCGTCGCGCGGCCAGCGGGCTTCGCGCGCGGCGCGCTCGGCCGGGTCGCGGCCGATCTTGCCCTGCAGCGTGACGATGTCGACGAAGATGTCGGCCTGCCGGCGCAGTTCGTCCGCCACCATCGGCGGCTGC
>JALHRB010000059.1:5780-10652 GCA_022841665.1 Pseudolabrys sp. | reverse complement strand
GCACGGCGCCTCGACGCTGATCGGCAGCGAGGCCGGCAGGGCGCGCAGCAGGCCCTGGACGTCGAGCGCGCCGTCGCCGGGATAGAGCCGCTCGCCGCGTGCCTCGGCGCGCAGGCCCTCGGCCGGCGGCGCCGCGGCGCGGGCATCGCAGAGCTGAAGGTAGGGCACATCGTCCGCCGTCAGGCCGGCGAGATCGGCGATGGAGCCGCCGGAGCGGACGAGATGCAGGGCATCGACCACGACGGCCGCGCCGGGCACGGCGGCCTCGCGCACCAGCGCGCGCGCCTGGGCGAGGGTCGCGATCCGGCAGTAGGGAATGAACTCCATCACGGCGCGCAGGCCGACCGCGTGGGCGCTCTCGGCCAGCCGGGCGAAGTTGTCGCGCTGGCGCGCCGGCTCGGGATCGTTGCCGATGGCGAGCACGAAGCCGGCGCCGAGCCGCGCCCCGGTCTCGACGATCGCGCCGAAGGTGCCGGCATCGGTGTGCGGCGCCAGCCAGATCGCCTCGATGTCGAGGATCGAGAGCGCGCTGTCGGCCAGCCGGCGCTCGATGTCGCGCAGCATCGGCTCGACGCCGATCACCGGCACGATGGTGTCGGATGCCGTCGGCGCCACGATGCGCAGGCCGATCGCATCGAAGCCGCCGGCGACCGCCGCCTCGATCAGCGCGATCGGGCCGGCGTCGATGACGGTGAGATGCGCGAGCGAGATGCGTCGTTCGACTGGGTTCACGCGGTCAGCCTCGACAGGATGTCAGGCTCGCTTACCATCCCGCGGCGCGGCAAGTCGAGCGCGCCTGCGCTGGGCCAGGCGTGCCGGTGGCGCGGCGTGTCGGGCACGGCTTCGACGGGGCATGTCGAGGCCGCCTGCGGCGCGGCGTGTCGAGCGCGCCTGCGGCGCTGTGCATCGCGCCGAGCGTCACGGAGCACCCGGCTCGACCGGCCGCAGCCAGGTCCGTTCCTCGACCAGGATGCAGCGCTGCTCCTCGGCGTAGCGGAAATTGGCCATTGCCGACGGATCGGCCCGGAGGCGCGCTCGATAGGCCTCGTACGCGGCGAGGCTGTCGAACGAGATCAGCGCGTGGGCGATGTTGTTGGTGCCTTCGTGCGGCATGAAGTAGCCGACGAGGTTGCCGCCGCAGGCGGGAATGATGATGAGCCAGTTGCGCGCATAGGTCTCGAAGGCGTCGCGCTTGAACGGGTCGAGGACGTAGCGGATGGCGCAGGTGACGGTCATGGTGGGCCTCCAGGCTGAACGGGCGCCACGCTAACGCGCTCGCCGCGGCCAGTGCTTCGGCCAGGGCGGTACTGTCGCTTCCGGAGTCGCATGAGACCCGCTCCGCCCAGCGTAATCGTATCCACTCTCCTCCCCAGCGAAGCTGCTACGGAGTGGGCACATCTCAGGTTCGGGCTCTCCGAATTGGGAGAAGACGTTCATGAGTCCTCTCCGCCCGCGTAGGCGGGGGGAGAGGAAGGGGCCCCGCGCGAAGCGTGGGGGAGGAGAGGTGGGTGGTTGCGACACCATCGATGCCTGGATGGAGATTGATCGCCTCGCGGACACCTACCCTATGACCCACCTCTCCTGGCCTCTCCCCCCGCTTCGCGGGCGGAGAGGAACATGAGTTGTGTCCACTCCGTAGCAGCGAAGCTGGGGAGTTTCCTGGCCCGCTCCCGCGCCCCTGGCCCTCGAATTATCGCTTGCCGAGATGACGACAAATACGCCGGCAATTGGCGCAAGCGGCGGCTCAGGCTTGACAGCTGTCCGGCCTCGACGCTCCATCGCATGCCAATAGTCGATCTTCGGAGAAACGACGTGAGCTCTTACGCCGAACGCTTGGAGTCTCTCGCCGCCGCGGCGGCCGATCGCTGCACGTCGTGCGGCAAGTGCTTCGAGGCCTGCCCGACGGCGCGCGAGGCCGGGATGGATGTGGGCGGCGCGCGCGAGCGCGTGGCCGAGCTGCTGGCGCTGACGCGCGCCGGCGGCCCGGCGGCGCAAGGCCTCTCGCAGTGGCTCGGCGCCTGCGACGGCAGCGCGCGGTGCAGCGCCGCCTGCCCCGAGGACATCAACGTCCGCCAGTGGGTCACCATCGCCAAGCTGAAGGCGCTGGAGGCCGGCCGGCCGCGCGAGGTCGGGGCGACCAACGCCGCCGGCCGCTTCCGCCACATGGCGCAGGCGGTGCGGCTGCTCGCCAGCATGCAGCTGCCCTCGGAGACGCTGCGCCGCATCCTGGCGCCGGCCGAGCGGCGCACCGCGGACGTGCTTTTCTATACCGGCTGCAACGTGCTGCGCACGCCGCACATCGTGCTGAACGTGATGGACATCCTCGACGCCCTCGAGCTCGACTTCGACGTCGTCGGCGGCACCGCGCATTGCTGCGGCGTCTACCAGTTCCAGGAAGCCGACCTGCCGACCTACGAGCGCATCGGCCATCGCACCTTCCAGCGCTTCGGCCAGTCGGGCGCGTCGAAGGTGCTGACCTGGTGCCCGACCTGCACCAAGAACTTCGACGAGCTGGAGAAGGACGTCGAGGCGCCGGGCTTCGACCTCGGCCATGTCAGCGAGTTCCTCGCCGCCAACCTGCCCGCGCTCGAGGCGCGGTTCGTTGCCGATCAGCCGAAGCGGCGCGTGGTGGTCCACGAGCATCAGGGCATCGGCGCGACGGTTGCGAGCATCGCCCGGCTGATGCGCGCGGTGCCCAACCTGGAGCTGATCGAGCTTCCGCAGGATTCCGGTTTCTCCTACGCCTGCGGCGGCCAGGCGGCGAAGTTCAAGGAGCGCGAGCAGGCGATCCATCGCGGGCTGGTGCAGGGCGCGGTGGCGGCCGGCGCCGACACCATCGTCACCATGTACCATTCCTGCCATCGCGCGCTCTCCGGCGCCGAGGCGATCCATCCGCTGCGCGTGGTGAACTTCACCGACATCCTGGCCGAGGCGCTGGGCCGCGGCGGCCATCCCGACTACTACCAGCTCTACAAGCGCGGCGGCGCGATGGACGAGGCGGTCGGCGCCGCCCGCGCCTTCCTCGCCAACAACGGCGTGCGCATCGACGAGGCCTCGGTGCAGTCGCTGACCGCCGACATCTTCAACGAGACCGGCCTCGGCGGCCCGCGCGAGGCCTTCCAGCAGGCCTTCACGGCGCTGGCCCGGGAGGGCTGAGCGTAGGGGAGGGTGAGCGTAGTGGCGCAGGTTTCATTGGCACGGGGGGCCGGGGCTGCGCTGCCAACACAATCCTCATCCTGAGGAGCGCCCGAAGGGCGCGTCTCGAAGGATGGGCTTCAGACGTGGTGCTTGTTGCCCATGCTTCGAGACGGCCGCGGAGTTTATCCCGAGGAATTCGAGGGGCGGCCTCCTCAGAGCGTGTGACTTTCTCGATCGTCGTTCTTTGGCGGTAGATGAGTTCGCCACGGCGAACTTTTCTGTCGTCCTGAGCGAAGCGAAGGACCTCATCGCCGCTTGGTACGAGTGTACTCTGGAACTTCTGGCGATGAGATCCTTCGCTGCGCTCAGGATGACAAGAGAAGGGCGACTACGTCCGACAAAGTCACATCCTCTCGCATGAGGTGTTTGGTATTGCACGAGCTCGAGCGCTCGCCCCGCGCTTACCGCTCCTTGGTCGCTAGCACCGCCCAGGCGGCATCGGAGAAGAAGCGGACGTGGGCCGACAGCGGACCGGTGAAGCGGCCGTAGACCTTGTAGGTGGCGGGCTGCATCACCACGCCGATGCTCGCCGCCGCCGCCAGGTCGGCGTTGCGCCGCGGGATGTCGCCCGCCCGCATCGCCTGGACGATGACATCGCGCACGACATTCACCGGGTTGGGCGTGTCCTCCGGCACCATCGCCAGGAACAGGTGCTGGGTCAGCAGGTGGTAGGCGAACAGGGTCCAGTCGCGGTCGGCCCACTCGCAGTAGCAGCCGACGATGGCATCGATCTTGGCGCGCAGGCTCGTGGCCGGCCTGTGCGCCTCGACCAGCGCCTCGGCGAGGGCGCGGTGGTGGCGCAGGAAGAGGTCCAGCGCCAGCTTCTCCTTGCTCGGGAAATAGCGGTAGATCGTCCCCTCGGCGATCGACGCCGCCATCGCGATCTCCCGCGTCGTCGTCTCGGCGACGCCGCGGGCGACGAACAGCGTCAGCGCGGCGCGTTCTACGCGTGCCTTGGTGTCGTCAGCCTTGCCCATGACGGCCAGTTTATGAGGGAGCCCTCACTTTGCAAGATGCCATTGGGCAAGATGCCATCGGGCAAGGTGTCATCGGGCGCGGGCTCGCTGAACCAGCGCCAGTCGATCGTCCAATCGACCGGCGCGGACACCGGGGCGAGGGCTTCGCTCTCGACCTCGAGGAAGGTGGTGAAGGCATGACGGATGAACATGACGGCTCTCCAAAGTGAGTGAGCGCTCACAACATAAGTGAGCGAACACTCAATTTCAAGAGGTCGCCGCTTCCGCCGATGAAAATGCGCTCGGGCGTGCCGCTCCAGTGGCGCGATCACGGTCGATCATGGCGAAGACGAGCCGGGTTCCCCGATGGCAGCGAGGCATTCGCACATAGAACAATGCCGTCATCCCGACCGGAGCCGCGCTGCGCGCGGCGTAGTGGAGGGACCTCTCCTGTTGCTTCAGCCGGAAAGGTCCCTCGACTGCGCCACCAATGGCGCTGTAATCAGCGCCTGATCGGGTGGCTTCGCTCGGGATGACGGAATCTTCTTCCGCTACAGCACCAGCGCCAGGGTCATCATCTTGGCATGGGTGAACGACGGAACGACGCTGCGTCGTTCGGATACGGCAAAATGTCCCGTCATCCCGACCGGAGCCGAGCGAAGCGCGGCGTAGTGGAGGGACCTTTCCTGTTGCAGCTCAGCCGGAAAGGTCCCTCGAC
>JALHRB010000059.1:0-5770 GCA_022841665.1 Pseudolabrys sp. | reverse complement strand
AACGACGCTGCGTCGTTCGGATACGGCAAAATGTCCCGTCATCCCGACCGGAGCCGAGCGAAGCGCGGCGTAGTGGAGGGACCTTTCCTGTTGCAGCTCAGCCGGAAAGGTCCCTCGACTGCGCCACCAATGGCGCTGTAATCAGCGCCTGATCGGGCGGCTTCGCTCGGGATGACGGAATCTTCTTCCGCTACGGCACCAGCGCAAGGGTCATCATCTTGGCGTGGGTGAACGACGAAACGACGCTGCGTCGTTCGGATACGGCAAAATGTCCCGTCATCCCGACCGGAGCCGAGCGAAGCGCGGCGTAGTGGAGGGACCTTTCCTGTTGCAGCTCAGCCGGAAAGGTCCCTCGACTGCGCCACCAATGGCGCTGTAATCAGCGCCTGATCGGGCGGCTTCGCTCGGGATGACGGAATCTTCTTCCGCTACGGCACCAGCGCAAGGGTCATCATCTTGGCGTGGGTGAACGACGAAACGACGCTGCGTCGTTCGGATACGGTAAAATATCCCGTCATCCCGACCGGAGCCGAGCGAAGCGAGGCGTAGTGGAGGGACCTTTCTTGTTGCTTCAGCAAGAAAGGTCCCTCCACTGCGCCGCCAAGGGCGCTGTAATCAGCGCCTGATCGGGCGGCTTCGCTCGGGATGACGGAATCTTTGGCCATATGCGAACCTGATTTCCCGCTTAGCTGCGATCGGGGCAATCAGGTATGCGAATGCCCCACGGGTAGGTCCGCTTGGAAAGCCATCCGATTTCTCCGTGGACGCCGCCCGATCGGCCACCTATGGTCCTCACACCCAGTCGATACCTGTGGGAGAGACCGTCCGTTCGCGGGCGGCGCCGAAGGAGCAACCGGCCCCGGAAACTCTCAGGCAAACGGACCGCAGGAGGATGGGTCTCTGGAAAGTGGCAACCGGCCGCCAAGCCGGCCGCCCACCGACGAAGTAAGCCGGCAGCCGCCGGCGAATCTTTCAGGTCTCCGGACAGAGGGGGTCGCGATCGGCGCAGCTCTTGCGTCGTGCAACGCGACTGGTCGCGCGAGCGACACTGACGGAGACCTCGATTGAGCGACAGTCCCACCGGCCCCCTCGAGCGCACGCCGCTCTACGACCTGCACCGCGAGCTGGGCGCCCGCCTGGTGCCGTTCGCCGGCTACGAAATGCCGGTCCAGTACCCGACCGGCATCCTGGCCGAGCATGCGCACACGCGGACCGCCGCCGGCCTGTTCGACGTCTCGCACATGGGCCAGGTGCGGCTGACCGCGAAGCCCGGCCATGACGCGGCGCGCGCGCTCGAGGCGATCGTGCCGGGCGATATCCTCGGCCTCGAGCCGGGGCAGCAGCGCTACACCCAGTTCACCACCGCTGAGGCCGGCATCACCGACGACCTGATGGTGACCAGCACCGGCGATCACCTGCTGCTGGTGGTCAATGCGGCCTGCAAGCACGCCGACCTCGCGCATCTGCGGCAGAGCCTCGCGGCGAGTTGCGAGATCGAGCCGATGTTCGCGCGCGGCCTGCTCGCGCTGCAGGGACCGCTTGCCTCCGCCGTGCTGGCGCGCCTGGCGCCGCAGGTCGCGACGATGAAGTTCATGACCGGCGCCTTCGTGATCATCGACGGCGCGCGCTGCTACGTCACGCGCTCGGGCTACACTGGCGGCGACGGCTTCGAGATCTCGACCCCGGCCGACGCCGCAGCCGCGATTGCGCGCAAGCTCCTGGCCGAGCCCGAGGTCAAGCCGATCGGCCTCGGCGCGCGCGACTCGCTGCGCCTCGAGGCCGGCCTTTGCCTCTACGGCCACGACATGGACACGACGACGACGCCGAACGAGGCCGGCCTGCTGTGGAGCATCGCCAAGCGGCGGCGCGAGCAGGGCGGCTTCCCGGGTGCCGCGATCGTCCAGCGCCAGATCGCCGAGGGCGCGCCGCGCCGGCGGGTCGGTCTGTTGTCGGACGGCAAGGCGATCGCGCGCGAGGGCGCGGAGATCGTCGTGTCCGGTGCCATCGTCGGCAAGGTCACGTCAGGCGGCTTCGCGCCGACGCTCGGGCGCGCCGTCGCCATGGGCTACGTCGAGCGGGCCCACGCCGCCACTGGAACCAAGGTCGATCTCATGGTGCGCGGCAAGCCGGTCGCCGCCGAGATCGTGCCCATGCCTTTCGTCAAGCACGCCTACTACCGCGGTTAGGAGTCTCCCGATGGCCAGCGTCAGATACAGCGAAGAGCACGAGTGGGTTCGCCTCGACGGCGACGTCGCCACCATCGGCATCACCGACTACGCCCAGCAGCAGCTGGGCGACGTGGTGTTCGTCGAGGTGCCGCAGGTCGGCCGCAAGGTCGAGAAGGGCGAATCGGTCGCCGTGGTCGAATCAGTCAAGGCCGCGTCCGACATCTTCGCGCCGGTCTCCGGCGAGGTGGTCGAGGCCAATGCCGCGCTCGCCGACTCGCCGGGCGACATCAATGCCGAGCCGATGGGCAAGGGCTGGTTCTTCAAGCTCAGGATCGCCGACCAGGCGCAGCTCGACGGGCTGATGGACGAGGCGGCGTACGACGCCTTCGTGAAGAGCCTGGGCTGACGGGCCGGCCATGCGCTATCTCCCCCTCACCGAAGCGGACCGCCGCGACATGCTGGCGGCGATCGGCGCGCGCTCCATCGACGCGCTGTTCGAGGACGTGCCGCAATCGGCACGGCTCGCCGGCAAGATCGCCGGCCTGCCCGATCATCAGGGCGAGCTCGAGGTCGAGCGCGCCTTCCAGGCCTTTGCCGCGCGCAACGTCCCGCCGTCGAGCGCGCCGTTCTTCATCGGCGCCGGCGCCTATCGCCATCACGTGCCGGCCACCGTCGACTACATGATCCAGCGCGGCGAGTTCCTGACCTCCTACACCCCGTACCAGCCCGAGATCACCCAGGGCACGCTGCAATACCTTTTCGAGTTCCAGACCCAGGTGGCGATGCTCACCGGCATGGAGGTGGCCAACGCCTCGATGTACGACGGCTCGACGGCGGCGGCCGAGGCGGTGCGCATGGCCAACCGCATCACCCGCCGCAGCCGGGCGGTGATCTCGGGCGGGCTGCATCCGCAGTATCGCGGCATCATCGAGACGGCGGCCCGCTGGGAAGGGTTCTCAGCCGACTGCGCCCCGCCGGACGCCGCAGGCCTCGAGACGCTGATCGACAGGATCGACAAGCAGACCTCCTGCGTGGTCGTGCAGAACCCGAGCTTCTTCGGCCACGTGCGCGATTTCTCGCGGCTGGCCTCGGCCTGCCAGGCCGCGGGCGCGCTGCTGATCGTGGTGGTGACCGAGATCGTCTCGCTCGGCCTGATCGAGGCGCCGGGCACCATGGGCGCCGACATCGTGGTCTGCGAAGGCCAGTCGATCGGCAACGGCCTGGGCTTCGGCGGCCCCTATGTCGGCCTGTTCGCGACGCGCGAGAGATACGTGCGCCAGATGCCGGGCCGGCTGGTCGGCGAGACCGTCGATGCCGACGGCAAGCGCGGCTTCGTGCTGACCCTCAGCACGCGCGAGCAGCACATCAGGCGCGAGAAGGCGACGTCGAACATCTGCACCAACGCGGGCCTGTGTGCGCTGGCTTTCACGATCCATCTCAGCCTGCTGGGCGAGGCGGGCTTGCGCCGCCTGGCCGAGCTCAACCATGCCAAGGCGTGCGAGCTCGCCGAGCGCGTCGCCGCGCTGCCCGGCGTGAGCTTGCTGAACGAGAGCTTCTTCAACGAGTTCACCGTGCGCCTGCCCGGGCCGGCCGCACCCGTGGTCGAGGCGCTGGCGGCGAGGCGCATCCTGGCCGGCGTGCCGGTGTCGCGCCTGATCCCCGACGATCCGTCGGTCGACGACCTGCTGCTGCTGGCGGCGACCGAGACGGCGACCGAGGCCGGCATGGGACCGCTGATCGCCGGCCTGAAGGAGGTGCTGTGATGGTCCAGTCGCTCGACCGCTCGCAGGGCCGCAGCGGCGCCGCCGTTGCTGCGCCGCCGGACGCTCCTGCCACATTCACCGGCAATCGCGCGCTGCAGATCGAGGAGAAGCTGATCTTCGAGCAGGGCCAGCCCGGCCGCACCGGCGTCGATCTGCCGGAGCCGCCCAAGGTGAAGGATCGCCTGAACGGCCTGCGCCGCATCGGCGAGATCGGCCTGCCGGGCCTCAGCGAGCCGCAGGTCGTGCAGCACTACACGCGGCTCAGCCAGAAGAACTACGCCATCGACATGGGCGTCTATCCGCTGGGCTCGTGCACCATGAAGCACAATCCCAGGATCAACGAGAAGGTGGCGCGCCTGCCCGGCATCGGCGACCTGCATCCGCTGCAGCCGGTCTCGACCGTGCAGGGCGCGCTCGAGCTGATCGACCAGCTGGCGCACTGGCTGAAGACCCTGACCGGCATGGCGGCGGTGGCGATGTCGCCGGCGGCCGGCGCGCATGGCGAGATGTGCGGCATGATGGCGATCGCCGCCGCGCTCGAGGCGCGCGGCGAGCGCAGGCAGCGTACCGTGGTGCTGGCGCCCGAGTCGGCGCACGGCACCAACCCGGCGACGGCGGCGGCGCTCGGCTTCACGGTGAAGCCGATCCCGGCCAACGATCGCGGCCGCGTCGATCTCGCCGCGCTCACCGCGGCGCTCGGTCCCGACGTGGCGGCGATCATGCTGACCAACCCCAACACCTGCGGGCTGTTCGAGAGCGAGATCATCGAGATCGCCGAGGCCGTGCACGCGGCCGGTGCGTTCTTCTACTGCGACGGCGCCAACTTCAACGCCATCGTCGGCCGCGTGCGGCCGGGCGATCTCGGCGTCGACTGCATGCACATCAACCTGCA
Source organism: Pseudolabrys sp. (assembly GCA_022841665.1). Lineage (GTDB taxonomy): Bacteria > Pseudomonadota > Alphaproteobacteria > Rhizobiales > Xanthobacteraceae > Pseudolabrys. The sequence goes on along the minus strand of JALHRB010000059.1, from coordinate 947 downwards.
CAAGACGTTCTCGACGCCGCACGGCGGCGGCGGGCCGGGGGCGGGGCCGGTGGTGCTGTCGGAGGCGCTGGCGCCCTTCGCGCCCTATCCGTGGATCGTCAGGGACGGCAGCGGCTGGCGCATCGCCGAGGAAGGAAGCGCCACGCTCGGCTCGGAGAAGGCGGCAACGCCGCTCGGGCGGCTGAAAGCGTTCCACGGGCAGATGGGCATGTTCACCCGCGCGCTGGCCTACATGATGAGCCACGGCGCCGACGGCTTGCGCCAGGTCGCCGAGGACGCGGTGCTGTCGGCCAATTACGTGAAGGCGCGGCTGCAGGACGTGATGACGCCGGCGTTCGACGGCCCGTGCATGCACGAGGCACTGTTCGACGACGGCTTCCTCAAGGACACCGGCGTCAGCACGCTCGACTTCGCCAAGGCGATGATCGACGAGGGCTACCATCCGATGACGATGTATTTTCCGCTGGTCGTTCACGGGGCCCTGCTGATCGAGCCGACCGAAAGCCAGGCCAAGGAGGATCTCGACCTCTTCATCGCCGCCCTGCGCTCGCTCGCCGAGCGGGCGAAGAGCGGCACCGAGGCCGAGGCCTTCAAGGCAGCCCCGCGACTCGCCCCGCGCCGGCGATTGGACGAGACGCTGGCGGCGCGCAAGCCGGTGCTGCGCTGGCGCCCGTCGAACAATCCGCCGGGCGGCGATCCGCTGAAACAGGCGGCAGAGTAGTGGTCATTTGCCGGGAGCGCGCCACGCCGGCGGAGATTACTCCGCCTTGAGTGACGCGCTCCCGGCAATGAGAACCATGATCGTGCGGCGAAGCAGGGTTCATGCGCTCGCGGTCCGCAAGAGCATGAGTATGACGTGGCAGCATGCGGCGCGGTTGTGTCGGCCTGTTCATCACAATGGGGGAGGTCGGTCATGACCGTGCGGCTGGAGTCGGTGACGTTCACGA
>JALHRB010000058.1 GCA_022841665.1 Pseudolabrys sp. | reverse complement strand
CGGCTTGGCGTCAGCTTCCCTCGGCGCGGGCGCTTTCGGCGCCGGCTCGGCCGCGGCCGCAACCTGCTTGGCCGGGGCCTTCGCAGGTCTAGCGTCGGCGCTATCGTCGAGCTTGAAGAAGGAGACCTGCTCGTCCATCGACTGCGCCTGCGTCTCCAGTGCCTTGGCGGTGGCGGCATTCTCCTCGACCAGCGCGGCGTTCTGCTGCGTGACCTCGTCCATCTGCATCAGCGCCTTGTTGATCTGCTCGAGGCCCGTGGCCTGCTCGGTCGAGGCTCGCGCGATATCGGAGACCAGCTCGGCGACGTCCTTGACCGACTCGACGATCTTGCTCAGCGCCTCGCCGGCGTGATTGACCAGCTCGACACCTTCCTGCACTTGGCCGTTCGAGTTGGTGATCAGCTCCTTGATGTCCTTGGCCGCCTGCGACGAGCGCTGGGCCAGGCTGCGCACTTCAGACGCGACCACCGCAAAGCCGCGGCCCGCCTCGCCGGCGCGCGCGGCTTCCACCGCGGCGTTCAGCGCGAGCAGGTTGGTCTGGCGCGCGATCTCGTCGATGACGCCGATGATGTCGGAGATCTTGCGCGAGGAGTCCTCGATCTTGGCCATCGCGTCGACCGCCTTGGCCACGACTTGGCCGCCCTGATCGGCGACCTCGCGGGCCTGGCCGGCCGACTTGTTGGCCTGGTCGGCGTTCTCGGCGCTCTTTTTCACGGCCGCGGAAATTTCTTCCATGGCCGCCGTGGTCTCTTCCAGGCTGGCGGCCTGCTCTTCGGTGCGCTGCGACAAGTCGGTCGTCGAGGTCGAAATCTCGCCCGACGCGCTGTTGACCTCCATCGCCGACTGCTTGATCTCGGAGATCGTACCCTTGACCTTGGCCGCCATCGCGCTGACGGCGGTTGCGATCTGGCCGACTTCGTCCTTGCGGCCGACGCCGCTGACCTGGACGTTGAAGTTGCCTTCCGCGAGCTCATTGATCGGCTTCACAAGGGCGGAGAGCGGCCTGGCGATGGACACAATGCCGAAGACGGCAGAGCCGATCAGCACGAGAATGACGATACCGCCGAGGATCAAGGCGAAGTGATCGGCGCTTGCCATTTCCTGCTCGGCAAGTGCCTGCGTTTTGCCCGTCGTTTCCGCGGCGACCTCGTCACCCTTGTTCGAAATCGATTCAATCTCGGCCGCCAGCGCCGACGTGCGATCGCGCAGCGTGACAAACTGGTCGTTCAAGGCCTTGACGCGCGCCGCCTCATCGGCGCGCGCCTGGAGCGCGAGAAATGCCGTGCGGTTGGCCTGAATTTCCTTGCCGCCCTTATGATACGACTCGGAAAGCGACCGCATTTTTTCGACGCGTTCGCGGTTCTCCGCCGATCGGAAAAGCGGCAGCATGGCGGTAATTGCCCTGTTCACCGATGCGAATCGCGTGTCGAGATACTTGGCCGCTTTCTCGAGATCCGCCTGGTTACCGGCGAGTTGCATGTCGCGCACGCCCATCTGCATGCCGCGCACGGAGGCTTTGACGTTGACCATTTCCAAGGAGATGGTCCGCTGATTGATAGCGTTTTTGTTGGCCTCCCTGATCGAATTCCCGGCGGTTATCTGACTGAAGAGCATGACGCCAACCAGCAGAATGCCGATTCCCGACATGGCCATCAGCTTAACGCCGATGCGGATGTTTGAGATCTTGAGCATTGCAATTATCTCCGAAGATGTATCTGGATTTGAGTATGCTCAGACAACTCAAGCAGCGGTGAGGTGATGACGTTTCCCGGAGCCGTCCGGAACTGTCAGCCTCTCACGCCTCAGGCGGCGGATTTCGCGGCCGCTTCCTCTTCGCCGAGCTGGCCGGACAGCAGGTTAGGCAGGTCGATCAGCGCGATCATGCCGGCGTCGGTGGTGACGAGACCGGACAGGAAGCTGATACGATTGGATTGCGCGACCCGGGGGACCGGCTTGATCTGGGTCTCGTCGAGCGAAACGATGTCCAGCACGCGGTCCGCCAGCAGGCCGATCGGCTTCGCAGCAATCTGCACGATGATGACGATGTGCAGCGGCGTCGCCTTGGTGAGTCCCTGGCCGAAGCGGCAGCGTAGGTCGACAATCGGCACGATGACGCCGCGCAGGTTCAGGACGCCGCGCACGTACTCGGATTGCCGCGGCAAAGGCGTGATGTCGGTCCAGCCCTTGATTTCGCGCACCGCCATGATGTCGACGCCGTACTGGTCGTCGCCGATGGCAAAGCTGATGAGTTGCGTCGGAATTGCCGAGGCGCTTTCGGCGCCCGCTTCCATGTTGCCCTGGCCTCCGCCAAGGGTTGACGTCGCGATGACTGGCTCGCTCATGTTGTGCTAACCCGCTCCGTAAATTTCGTAGCCGCGAAGGCGCAAACTTGTGTGTTCGCCGGCATCGAAAGTGGATGCGCGCGCTTGCGGATTGGTTAATCGCTTGAACCAAACTTCGTCGGATACGATGTTCTTCTTTTACGTAGAGACAGAAGAATAAACTGGAATAACAATTTGACAGAAGATGCGTGCGGCGCGTAACGCAGGCGGAAGGAAAAAGGCGCTGTCGTCCCGGCCAAGTGAGCGCAACGAGCGCGGGCCGGGATCCATACTCCGCAGTTTATCGAGAACGCACAGCGCATGCGCTCGCGCTTTCAAGCGCGGGGCGGATTCAAACTTCATCGCCGCGACGTCGCGCAACCGGAAATTTGAAAAAATAGAAAGCCGCCCCGCAGGGCTGGCGGTCCCGAGAGGATTCGAACCTCCGACCTTCGGTTTAGGAAACCGCTGCTCTATCCAGCTGAGCTACGGGACCGGCGCGCAGGATTTAGCATAGGCGGGCGCGCCGCGCATCACGGCCCGCCCGACGTTCGTCCGAGCCGCTAGGCGCTCCCAAAGCCCGAGCCCGGCTTTTTGTATTCCGGCCGCGGCGGGCTGAAGATATCCAGCACGCGCGCGCCCTCCGGGCCTGCCCGCATGGTGTGCGGCACGTTGCCCGGCGTGCGCCAGAAGTCGCCTTTCTTCACGGCAAACTCCTCGCCGCCCTGGAACCTGACGGCCGAGCCATCGAGCAACACGCCCCACTGCTCTTCGGGATGATGATGCATGACCCCTTCCGAATGCGGGGCCAGCGTCACCACCGAAAGCATGGCGTGCTCGCCGGCAAAAATGCGCGTCGTCAGCCCGGGAGCGAGCTCGCGAAACAGCCCGTCTTCGGGATTTTCCAGGTTATGGAATTCGCTTTCTTGACCCACCGTCTCCCCCTTATTTTCCGTAACTGCCCTTATAGCGGCCCTCGCGGATAGCGATGATCGTTTCCTCTTCGCGCGCGATCTGCGCCTTGACGGCCTCCAGCAGAGCGGGCGCAACCGACTGCGCAAAGGACACGACGCCGTCCTCATCGCCGACCACGATATCCCCGGGCGCGACGACCGAGCCCCCGATAGAGACCGGCACGTTGATCTCCCCCGGCCCATTCTTGTAGGGCCCGCGGTGGATGGCCGCCCGGGCAAAGCAGGGAAAGTCGCCGGCGGCGAACGAAGCGACGTCGCGGATCGCGCCGTCGATCACGTAACCCGCCGCGCCCCTGTGCTCGGCAATCGTCTTCATGATCTCGCCGACAAGCGCCCGCGTCTCGTCGCCGCCGCCGTCCACAACGATCACGTCGCCCGGCCCCACCAGTTCAAGAGCCCGGTGGATGGCGAGATTGTCCCCGGGCCGCGTGCGCACGGTGAAGGCGGTTCCCACCAGTTTGCCGGCGCGGTGGAAGGGGCGCAGACCCACGGCGCCCGGCAGCCGCGCGAGATTGTCGCTGATGATCGATGTCGGCGCGTTCCTGAAGGCCTCGATCAGCGCCGGCGCTGCCTTCGGCACGCCCGTCATCGCGGTGGTGATGCTCATTCAATCAGCTCCTGAGTCACAATGCTCGCTGCACCGCGCCGATGGCAGGCGCGGCTGCCGCGTACGCACCGTCCGGTTTCCGTTAGTCCGCCTTCGCGCCCGACAACGCCACCACGTCCTTCCACATCGCCCGCTCGCGGGCGGCGTAGGCAAGCGCCTCCTCCGGCGTCGAGCCGATGGCGCGGGCGCCGACCGCCTGGAACCGCTTCTGGATCGCCTCGTCCTTGGCGATCTCGCGTAGCGCTGCGGACAGTTTGTCGATAATCGGGCGCGGCGTGCCGTTCGGGAAAACGAAGGCCGCCCATGAGGTGACGACGAAGTCCTTGACCCCCGCCTCGGCCATGGTCGGCACGTTCGGCATGGTCGGCCAGCGCTGTCCCGACGTGATCGCCAGCGCGCGCAGCTTGCCGGAGTCGATGGTCGAGACATAGGACGTCAGGTTGTCGATGGCGAAGTTGACGTCGCCGGCGAGCATGGCCGGGATCGTTTGCGCGGCGCCGCGGAACGGCACATGCACGGCATCGATGCCGGCGCGCTTGGCAAACAGAACGCCCGAAAGATGCGGCGAGGTGCCGACGCCGGGCGAGCCGAAGTTGACCTTGCCCTTCTGTTTCGCCCAGGCCACGAACTCCGCCACCGTCTTGACCGGGACGTGGTCGGTGGCGACCACGAAAGCATTCGGCAATTCCCAGGTCAGCGAGGCCGGCACGATGTCGCGTTCGGCGTCGAACGGCATCTTGCTGTAGAGGAACTGGTTGATGGCGAAGTGGCCGATGGTGGCGGCGCCGACGGTGTAACCGTCGGCGGCGGCGGCGGCGACGGCGGCGATGCCGATATTGCCGCCCGCCCCGGGCCGGTTCTCGATCACGAAGTTCTGGCCCAACATGTCCTTCAGGCGCTCGGCCAGGATGCGCGACAGCACGTCGGTGGAGCCGCCGGCCGGATAGGGAATGATGATCTTGACGTTATGGTCGGGCCAGCCCGACTGTCCGCGCGCGGCGGTGGCGACCAGCACGCCCGCGGCGGCGGCCGACGTCATGAAGGTGCGGCGATTAAGCGACGTCCGGCGCGTTGACATTGATCCCCTCCCCCGCGGTCACAATGACGGCAGCTTTTGTCGGACCGGCATCTTAGCGTCCGTCCGCCCGGCGGCTACCCCCCGTATTGACGAAATGGCCCGCGGGTTCCGAGTATCCCTCATGCGCGGCCCCGCCTGCATGATCGGCATTGCGTCATTTGCGGCGGCCTTCGCGTTGGCCGCCCCTGCCGCTTTCGCGGAAATCGCGTGCAAGCTGACGCCGCTTGGCGCCGCCCCGGTCGCCGCCGTGCGCGACGGGCGGACGCTGGCGCTCAGCGACGGCCGCGAACTGCGGCTGGCCGCCATCGAAGCGGGCGAGGAAAGCCGCGCCGCCCTTCAGGCTTTGGCCGGCAGGCAAACGCTACGGCTGGAACGGCTCGGTCCCGGTGAGGACCGCTACGGCCGCATCGTCGCCTTCGCCTTTGCCGGCGACGCCAAACGGTCCCTGCAGGAGGCCTTGCTGGAGCAGGGCCAGGCAAGGGTGTCGGCGCGCGTCGGCAACAAAGCCTGCGCGGACGGCCTGCTGGCGCTGGAACGCGCGGCCCGCGCCGGCCGCAAGGGGCTGTGGGCCGATCCAAATTTCGCCCCTTTGGCGGCCGAGAATTTGACCCGATTGAGCGCCGAGCGGGGCCGTTTCGTGCTGGTCGAGGGCAAAGTATTGTCGGTGCGCGAGAGCGGGGCCACAATATATGTGAATTTCGGGCGGCGATGGACCCGGGACTTTTCGGCTACAATTGCGCGGCGGCTCAAGGGCGCCTTCACGGCGGCCGGCCTGGAGCCGAAGGCGCTCGAAGGCCGCCGCGTCCGGATACGCGGCTGGCTGGAGCAACGCGCCGGGCCGATCGTGGACGTTTCGGCACCGGAGCAGATCGAGTTCGCCGAGTGAGTGACAGCGAGTAGCGCATGGCGCGGAAGACGATAGCGGCATTGAGTGCGAAGGGCGGCGCGATCGCGCTCGCTTTGCTGCTCGCCGCCTGCGCCGCCACGCCGACCGGCCAGCAGATCTCGCTGCCGGTGGCGCAGCCGACGCAGCCGGCGCGGCCGACGGCGGCCCAGCGCGAGAATGCGCGCATCCTCGCCTCCTATGGCGGCCAGTACGACAATCCGAAGCTGCAGGCGATGGTCGAGCAGACGGTCGACCGGCTGGTCGCCGCCTCCGAGCGGCCGGACCTCAAATACAAGGTCACCATTCTCAATTCGCCGGCGATCAATGCCTTCGCGCTGCCGAACGGCGACCTCTACATGACACGCGGGCTGCTCGCGCTTGCCAACGACAAAGCCGAGCTCGCCTCCGTGCTGGCGCACGAGATGGGCCACGTGATCGCGCGCCACGCCGCCATCCGCGAGGAGCAGGCGCGCCAGGCGCTCATCATCTCGCACGTGGTCAACGACGTGCTCAGCGATCCCAACATGGGCGCGCTGGCGCTGGCCAAGTCGAAGCTCGCGCTGGCGAGCTTCTCGCGCGCGCAGGAATTCGAAGCCGATGGCATCGGCGTCGGCATCTCCGCGCGCGCCGGCTTCGACCCCTTCGGCGCCGCGCGCTTTCTGACGGACATGCAGCGCAATGCCGAGCTGAAAGCCGCCAACTCCGACCCGCGCTCGCTCGATTTTCTGTCCAGCCATCCGGCTACGCCCGAGCGCGTGCAGAACGCGCTCGCCAACGCGCGCCAGTTCAGCGGGCCCGGCGCCGGCGAGCGCGACCGCGACACTTATCTCGCCGCGCTCGACGGCCTGGTCTACGGCGAAGACCCGAGCGAAGGTTTCGTGCGCGGGCGCCGCTTCCTGCATCCCAAGCTGTCGTTCACCTTCTCGGCGCCGCCCGGCTTCACGCTCGACAATACCGCGCAGGCGGTGCTGGGTTTGAAAGACGGCGGCGGCGAGGCGCTGCGCCTCGACGTGGTGAGCGTGCCGGCCGAGCAGTCGCTGGCCGACTACCTGAAGTCGGGCTGGATGGATAACGTCGACGCGGCGAGCGTCGAGCAGGTCACCATCAACGGTTTCCCGGCGGCGACCGCCACCGCCAGCGGCGAAAGCTGGTCGTTCCGGCTTTACGTGGTGCGCTTCGGCAGCGACGTCTACCGCTTCATCTTCGCGGCCCGGAGCAAAAGCGCGCAGACCGACCGCGCCTTCCGCGATTCGGTGATGAGCTTCCGCCGCATGAGTCTGAAGGAGAGCAGCGAAATCCACCCGCTGCATTTGAAGATCGTCACCGTCGGCCCGCACGACACGCAGGAAAAGCTGGCGCGGCGCATGGCGGTGAGCGACAACAAGCTCAACGTGTTCCGCGTGATCAACGGCCTTGCCGCGAGCGACAAGCTGAAAGCCGGCGACAAAGTGAAGATCGTGGTGGATTGACTTGTGCCGTCACCCTGAGGTGCTCGCATGCTGACGCATGCGAGCCTCGAAGGGTCTCTGAGTCACAGGTCCTTCGAGGCGCGGAACGCGCGCTTCAGGACGACGTTCGCTCAGTTCTCGCCCGCTTCGCGGTTGACCGTAAACTCGCGCGGGACGTCCGGGCCCCACAGATAGAACGAGTCTTCCGGCTTGTGGTCGGCGGCGGGCCAGCGCTCTTCCTTCGGGATGTAGTCGATGTCGCAGGAATATTCCGCGAAGCTGCCCCACGGATCCATGATGTAGTGGAAGTAGTTGGAGCCGAGCACGTGGCGGCCGAGGCCCCAGCCCTTCTGCCAGCCTTTGTCGTGCATGCGCATGGCGCCGAGCCCGATGTCCTGGATGCTGGCGGTATCCCAGCTGCAATGATGGAAGCCCGGGCCGCTCGACTTCACCAGCGCCAGCAGGTGATGGTCGCTGCCGTGAATGCCGTGCATGAAGGCGACGATGTCGGAGGCGCGGTCGGACAGCCGCAGGCCGATGGTGCGCTCATAGAACTTGATCGAGGCGTCGATGTCGGCGGTGAAGATCAACACATGCGACAGGCGGCGCGGGCGCACCGGCGGCGCGGCCTGGCGCGTGGTGGCGGCGGCGACGCCGGGACCGACCGTCGGCCATTCGCTCACCGCCTTCTGGTCGGGCGTGACTTTCGGACCGACCTTCACTTCGATCAGTATGCCTTCGTGGTTACGGAACCAGATGCCGTTCGATTCGAAGCCCGGCGGCGGGTCGATGAGCTTGATGCCTTGCTCCTCGATGCGCGCCTTCAGGCGCGGCAGATCCTCGGCGTAGCAGCCGAAGGAAAGATGGTGCAGCGCCTTTTGCCTGGCGCCCTCCACCACCGAGCCCCAGCGGTGCTCGTGGCCGAAGGTCTTGATCGCCAGGGCATTGCCGTCGCGCTGAACGTCGAGACCGAAATTGCCGTAGAAGTCCTGCGCGACGCTGGCGTCCGGCACCTGCAGCACAAACTGGTCGAGCGAGTGGACGCCGAGATCGCCTTCCTTGGCGGTCGCTGCAACATGACCCGTAATCGCGGTCATCGTGAACTCCCTAATTCCTGATCCGAAGATTTGGCCGGCATTCTAGCCTTCTGCGCGTGCGCGGCAACCGCGGCCGAACGAAAGGGTAAGCGAAGGTTCGGCGGGTTTGTGGGCACCGCCCACGGGATCAACTCACGTCTTCACCCGGCAAAAGTTTCCACCAACGCGGCAAATATATCCGCAAAAACGGCGGCCCCGTGGGCCGCCGTTTCTTCTAAGCAATTGAAATTCATACGTCTTCTGATGGCACGGCACTTGCGGAACTCGGCGCTGACGGAGCGTGTCCGCCTGCCAATCGGCGAGAGGCGTCACGCCGATTAGGGGGGACGGCTATGGGGAGAATTCTCGGCGCACTCGAGAGCGCGGCCAAAGGACCGCGAGAGGGTGACCGATAATGGCACGTATCGCGACGGCGCGCGCGCGCGCGGGGAATATCGGATTGGCATGGCTCATGTTGGGCCCACTGCCGCTCTTCTTCAATGCATCGGCAGCAGCCCAGGTTGCTTCGCCGCCGCCCGTGAAAGCACCCGCCAAGACAGCTTCGAAGGCGCCCGCAAGTTGCGCCAAAGTTTTCTTCTATGATGAGGATCCGAACAACGCCGCTGCCAAGCTCAGAGGCTTTCGTTTCGATCTGGCGGGCGCCTGTGCCCGCGTGACGGGCTCGCTTGACAACACCTATCAAAACGATCTTGCCGTAAACATCACCGACGGGACGTCGAATAATCCCACCAGCACCTACACCGCGACCGCGAAAGCGAACCTGGATACCAGCAGAAAGACTTCACTCGGCACGCTGACGACTAACACCATGCTGCAGTGGCAGAAATCCACCAACGACGGCACTCAAAACGGCAACGCCACAGTACAGAGTCTATATGGATCGCTGGCGGGGGTAACCGTCGGCTATACCAATTCGCTCATCGATTTTTGGGGCGGCGATTTTCAATTTCTTGCAACCACGTCCAGTGAATCGGTCGGCCTTGTTTCATACGAGCATGCGATCCTGGATAATGTGAAACTTGCTGTAGCGGCGGAGTCCGGCTTGCCGTCGGCGAGTCAATCCGCAAAGGGCATACAGGGCCTCGACACGACTTCGCCCGATGCGACCGCCCGGCTTCGTTATTACCATGACTCCGGCGCAACGCTGCATCTGTCTGGTTTGTTGCGGCGCGCTGATTTTCCGGCGACCCACGCATCGCCCGCCTACAGTAAAACCGGCTGGGCGACAAACATCGGCGTTTCCGCACCGTTTCGCATGTTCGGCAACGACACATTCAGCGTGCAGTTCGACTATGCGGTCAACGCCGTGCAAACCCTCGGCACCGCCGCCGACATTAGGCAGGCTGAGCAATACGCCATTGGCCCGACCCGCGGTTGGGACATTGTGGCGTCCATCAACCACCCATGGACCGCGACGCTGGAATCGAACGCGTTCGTAAGCTATGTCGCCGTGGACGTGGATGCCCCGCACGCAAAACCTTCGGCGCGGAGCACCCGACTTGCAGCCAACATCTACTGGCGCCCGATTGACCATCTTCGCCTCGGCGCGGAAATCGGGTGGGTGCACGCCAAAATCAATGCGGACGGGCTAGAAGGTCTTCCGTTCAGCAAGTTGGACGGCTTCGTCGGATTCCTGAGTGCGAGATTGGAGTTCTAAGCACGGCGCTTTCTGTCAATTCTGGTTGTTGTCGACCGCAATCTCGCCCAGCCGGACACCGGCCTTGAGGACGGTCGGTGACGTGACGGCGAAATAAGCGAGGCTGCTGGCGATCCACACGGGGTCCCGCATGAGCTTGCTGGCGCTCACCTTGGTGGCCAATTCCGCGATATGGGCGCCGTCGGCTGCCGCCCAGCGCGCCATATATTCTTTGGCGGCGTTTGGCGACGCCTTGACGAGAGCCTCGGTGGCCGCATCCGTGGCGGCCGCCTGCCACACCTGCACGGCACCCTTTCCTTTGGCGGCGAGCATCGCGTAGCGCGCATAATTCGCCGAGTCGCTGGCGATCTCCTCGCCTGCCTTGCGGACGGCGCCGCGCGTGAACTGCTCGACCTGGACCGGATTGAGGCCGTTGCGCGTGGCTTCCCTGGCGGCGTCTTCAGCCGCCGCGATCAACCTCGACTTGACCATGTCATCGTACCCGCCCTTGCCGGCGACCTGGACCGCGTCTCCGGTGGCAGTCCTTGCGCCGGTGCGGCCGACATCCTCGACGGCCGTCTCCGCGCCGGGTCTGGTGGCTTCCTCGACCGCGGTCCTCGTTCCGGTTCTCGCGCCCTCCTCGACGGCCGTCCTTGTGCCGGTTCTGGCGCCGTCTTCGACGGCGGTCCGGACGCCCGGCCGCGAAAGGCTCTCGAAATATCGGACGCGATCCCGGACGATGCCCTGCGGAATGACCTCGACCGCCTCTCTCGCGCCGGGGCTGGTGACCTCCCGCGTTCCGACCCTTGCGCCGGTGTCGACGGTCTCCCTGGTCGCTTCTCTCGTCGCCTGTCTCGTCGCCTGCTGGGTCACCTCCTGCGTCGCCTCGCGCGTGACTTCCCGGCCCGCCTCCCGCGTCGTCTGGCGGGTGGCGGTTTCGGTCGCCTGACGCTCGGCGGTCCTGGTCGCCTGTCGCGTCCCGGTCTGCGTGGCCTGCCGGGCCGCATCGTCGGCCGCGGCCTTCACCCCTGCCTTGACCGCGTCCTCCGACGCCGCCTTGACCGACTGTTCGGCGACGACCTTGGCGGTGTCCTGAACGATCGCTTCCTGACCGCCACCGACGAACAGGCTTGCAATCTGCTCGCCCGTGTTCAGGACCGCGGTCGATATGCCGGTCAGCTTGTGGAGCTCCGAGTTGGCGGCGTTGGTGAGACCGGTGCCCTGGAGGGTGTTTGCGTCCCTCGCCGCGATGAGCAGCGCGACATTGGTCTTGCCGCGCGCGAGCGCTTCGATGATTTCGGCCGCGCCCTGACCGCTCAGCATCTTGTTCATCGTTTCCTGATAGGCGAGGCCGGCCTGCATCATCGACTTGGGCACGGGCAGGCCGGACAGCTGGATCTCCGCCTTGAGCCCTGCGCTGAGCAGGGCGTTCTGTTCTTTCGTGACATCTCTGAGCAGCTTCGCGGCGTTGCCGCTCTTGATGTCGGCGGCAAGGGTCCGCGCCGCACTGGCGACCGACCGCGCGTCCTTCTTGAGCTGATTGAGCGCCGCCCGCGGATTTTCCGCGACACGCGCGGCGGCCTTCGCCAGCGCCGCGCCTTCCATGTCCTCGATCACCTTCAAGACGCCGACCGAGACGCCGGTCTCCCTGGAGATGCCGCGATTGACGACGCTCTGCTGACGAGCGGTGTCGCGCATCAGTTTCCTGATGTTGCCGTGCATGATGTCCGAGACGTCCATCGTGGCATAACGCCCGAGATCGACGGCGGCCTTTTCGAGCGACACAATCGTCTCCCTCGGATGCTCGACGGCGTGGATTACGGTCCTCGTCGTCCGCTCGGCGACCTTCACGGCGGGCGTGCCGACCTTGTCGGCCACGTGCACCACGCCCCTCTCGGCCGTATGCGCAACCCGGTCCACCGTGTGCGCGACCCGGTCCGTCGTCCTCCGGACGGCGCCAGCGGCCCTTCTCGTGTCCCTTGTGACCGTCCGTGTCGCGTGTCGCGCGGTTCTCGTCACGCTTCTGGTTGTGCGCGTCACGCTTCTCGTGACGCTCCGGGTCGTGTGCCGCACGCTTCTGCTGACCGACCTGACGATGTGCGCCGGGCTCTTAATATGGACGTGTATCTTCAATCCCTTGGACATGGCGGGCGATACGCCCGCCGCCGTGACAATGAATACACAACAAGCCGCGACGGCGACCATCGACGCAAATGCACGCATGCCTTCCCCCACACGTCGGCCGTTTGAGCATTCAACGCCTGCCCGAGTTCCCGTCCGATCATTTCTTTTCCCGTCTTATGTGACAGGAAGGCAAGACGGCGGAGCGCCGAACCAACGGAATGGTTAACGGGCGAAAAGAATTTCGCGGTTGCAGAACCCGTCAGGCGGCGAGACGCAGGCAGAAAAGATTGCGGCAGTCCCTGAGGCGATCCGGGCCGCGGCAACCGGGACGCGTTGGCGCCGAGCAGAACTACGACGCGTGCGCATCGCCGTCATCCAACGAAAAAGCCCGGCATCGCTGCCGGGCTTTTCTTATCCGTTCGGTTCGGCTGCCTTTCAGGCCGCCTCTTCCTCAACGCCTTCCTCGGGGCCGGCCTCATCGGCTGGCTTCGGCCCGCGGCGAGGGCCCTTGGCGAGCGCCGCCTCGATTTCCTTGATGGCCTCGGTCTCGGTGATCTTCTGCACCGCCGCGATCTCGCGCGACAGGCGGTCGAGCGCGGCTTCGTAGAGCTGCCGCTCGGAATAGGACTGCTCCGGCTGGGTGTCGGACCGGTACAGGTCGCGCACCACCTCGGCGATGGCGACGATGTCGCCCGAATTGATCTTGGCTTCGTATTCCTGCGCCCGGCGCGACCACATGGTGCGCTTGATGCGCGCGCGACCCTTGAGCGTCTCGAGCGCGCGCTTGACCAGCGGCGGCTCGGCCAGCTTGCGCATGCCGACCGACACGATCTTGGCGGTCGGGACCCGCAGGGTCATCTTGTCCTTGATGAAGTTGATGACGAACAGTTCGAGCTTGGCGCCCGCGATTTCCTGCTCCTCGATGGCGACGATCTGGCCCACGCCGTGGGCCGGATAGACGATAAATTCGCCGGTCTTGAAGCCCTGTCGCTGGGTCGTTTTCTTATTGGTCGGCATTCCGGGCACAACTCCTTCACCGGCCCCTTTGCGGGCGCCGGTCACCTTGGCTGCGGGAGCCCCGCGGGCGGCGCCGCGCGAGACCTGCGAGGTCCGCCGGGCAACGGCAGACTTTTTCGTCCCCCGGCTCATGCCGGCAGAACCTTTCTTCGATTTCTGACGCGATTTTCCGGCCACTTGCTCACGCGCGTGGGTTTCACGCCCTCTGATCCAGACTTAGGGACACGCCGCGAAAAATAAGGCTCCCGGAGGGGGAGCGCATGGCACAAGCGGCGGTGTTCGTTTTCATCGGATTTTGACTTATATAGCACATTTTTGGCCAAAATCAAAGCCTTATGGCGTCGCAAACACGCAATTCCGGCGTCACAGACCTGCAATTTTGCCGAATCGGTTAACAGGTGCCGGATACCGCCGGTTCCACCACGCTCCCGAGATAGGTGCAGGTTTGGCCCAATAAAAGGGGTCAGTCGCCCTCGCCAGGATTGGGCGAAAAGAATTTCTCGAACTTGCCCGGCTTGCCGTCGAATTCCTTGCCGTCGGCCGGCCCCTCGCGCTTGACCGTGATGTTGGGCCAGGTCTTGGCGTATTCGGCGTTCACCTCCAGCCATTTCTCCAGGCCGGGCTCGGTGTCGGGCTTGATCGCCTCGGCCGGGCATTCAGGCTCGCAGACGCCGCAGTCGATGCACTCGTCGGGATGGATGACGAGCATGTTCTCGCCCTCGTAGAAGCAGTCGACCGGACATACCTCCACGCAATCCATGTACTTGCACTTGATGCAGTTTTCGACGACGACGTAAGTCATCAAAGGGCTCCGGACGTGCGCTCGTGACGGCTAGCTAGCTTAACGGGACGGGACCCGCAAGGCACGGCAGCTATGAGGAATGGCCTGCCATTTCGCGGAAAAGCGCCTGCGCGGCCGGCGCCGAGCCGCGCTTCTCGCAAAAGCCCGTGACCGCCACCACCCGCACCGAACGGTCGAGCGCCACCGTGATCACGTCACCGAGGCGCACAAGCTGGCTGGACGCCGCCACGCGCTTGCCGTTGAGCCGGACATGGCCGGCTTCCACCAGTGCCGCCGCGTCGGAGCGCGTGCGCACCATGCGGGCGTGCCAGAGCCATTTGTCGATGCGTTGCCGGCCAGTCCCTCCCGGCGGCGCTCTCAAGACGACTCTTTGCCGCCTTGCTCGAGCTGCTGCTTGAGGGCGGCGAGCTTGGCGAAAGGTGAATTCGGATCCGGCTGCTTGTCGCGGCGGTCGCGGTCGCCGCCACCTGGCTTGGCGTAATATTTCTCGCGCTCGGCGCGGTCGACGCTCGCATCGCGGTCCCGGCGCGGCCGGTCGCGGCGCGGGCCGCGGTCCTGGCGCTCGCCGCGCTGGTTCTGG
>JALHRB010000057.1 GCA_022841665.1 Pseudolabrys sp. | reverse complement strand
GCCCGGCCGCCGTGGCGACGTGTTCGATCCGGCGCAGCAGCCGAACGCGCCTGGCGCGCCGCGCGCGCTCGGCAACCAGACCGCCTCCGCCGCGCCGATCGTGAACGACACGCCGGTCGGCGCTCCCGGCGGCCGCGAAGCCGGCGCGCCGCTCGATCTCAATTCGCTCTCCGGCAATGCCGCCGCCTTGCCGCCGCCGGCGACGTCGGGCGCGCCGGCGCAGGTGCCTGCGCAAGCCCCGCGCCAGGTGAACGCGCCGGGTCCGCAGATGGCGACCTTGCCGCCCTCGGCCAAGCCGCAGGACGAATACGACCTCGCTTACGGCTACGTGCTGCGCAAGGACTATGCGCTGGCCGAGCAGACCTTCCGCGACTTCCTGCGCAAGCATCCAAGCGAGCGCCTGGTGCCGGACGCGCAATACTGGCTGGGCGAAAGCCTCTACCAGCAGCAGCGCTACCGCGACGCCGCCGAATCCTTCCTCGCCGTCTCCACCAAGCACGAGCGCTCCGGCAAGGCGCCGGACGCGCTGCTGCGCCTCGGCCAGTCGCTCGCGGCGATGCAGAAGAAGGAAGCGGCCTGCGCCACCTTGGCCGAAGTCGAGCGCAAATATCCGAAGGCCTCCGCCGGCGTGAAGCGCTCGGTGGCGGCGGAGCAGAAGCGTGTCCACTGCTGAGACCGCGGAAGTCCTCGGCGCTGAGCTCGATTCTTTATTTTCCGGTCTCGAAAAATTTCCCGTCCTGGCGCTCGCCGTTTCCGGCGGGCCGGACTCCACCGCGCTGATGCTGCTCGCCGCGCGCTGGCGCGACGCGCGCGGTAAAGCGCCCAAGCTGATCGCGCTCACCGTCGACCACGGCCTGCGCCAGGAGTCCAAGCGCGAGGCGGCGGCGGTCGCCAAGCTCGCGCGCAAGCTGAAGATCGCGCACCGCACGCTGCGCTGGACCGGCAGGAAGCCGAAGACGGGATTGCAGCAGGCCGCGCGCGCCGCCCGCTATCGCCTGCTGGCGCAGGCCGCGCGCACGGCGCACGCCGCGCATATCCTCACCGCGCATACCCTCGACGATCAGGCCGAAACCGTACTTCTCCGCATGAGCCGCGGCAGCGGGCTCACCGGGCTCGGCGCCATGGCGCGGCAATCGCCCGTGCCCGGCGCGGAAAAGCTCATGCTGGTGCGCCCGCTGCTCGGCCTGCCGAAGGTGCGGCTCATCGCCACTCTCGAGGCGGCGAAAATCCCCTGCGCCGACGACCCCTCCAACCGCGATCCGCGCTTCACTCGCGCCCGCCTGCGAGGCCTCGCGCCGATCTTGGCGGAGGAGGGGCTCTCCGCCGCGCGGCTGGCGCTGCTCGCCCGCCGGCTGAAGCGGGCGGACGCCGCGCTGGAAATGGCCACCGACCAGGCTGCAAGCGCTTTTCTTCACCTCTCCCAGTCGAAGTCGGATTTATCCGACTTCGACCACTTAGAATGCCCGAACTCGGGTAAACCCGAGTTCGGGTGGGAGAGGTCGACGCGCGAAGCGCGGCGGGTGAGGGGTTGCAAAGTCGAGAGCTATGAACCCCCTCACCCCAGCCCTCTCCCCACAGGGGAGAGGGAGCCCGCAGTGCCGAGCGGACTAGCCGCGCTCACGATTGAAGCCGCCGATTTCGCCGCTCTCCCGGACGAAATCGCCCTGCGGCTGCTCGGCCGGGCCATTGCATCCGTCGGTACCGAAGGTCCGGTCGAGCTCGCCAAGCTGGAGGCCCTCCAGGAAGCCCTCGATACCGCCCGCAAAAGCGGCAGCGCGCGTTTCCGCCGCAGCCTCGCCGGCGCAATTGTGACGCTTTCGGCCGGGAAATTGACGGTCGAGCCGGCCCCGCCGCGCCGCGGCAAGGCCCTAACCAAGCCCCTAACCAAGGCCTTAACCAAGGCCCGACGCCGCCCCGCCAAGGCCCGCAAAGCGCGCTAGAATAACTGAAATCGGACCCTTTCCATGCCGGGCCGTGCTGCCTACATTGGGATGACGTGAAGTCGCCACGAATATACGCCATAAAAACGAGGCCGCGGCCCCCATGCGCGCGGCGGGTAAGGACGCCTGATGAACGCCAATCTCCGTAATTTCGCCCTCTGGGTAATCATCGTCCTCCTGCTGCTGGCGCTGTTCACGCTCTTCCAGAATCCGGGCCAGCGCACCACCTCGCAGGACATCTCGTTCTCGCAGCTTCTCTCCGAGGTCGACCAGGGCCGCGTGCGCGACGTCGTCATCCAGGGGCCGGAAATCCACGGCACCTTCGCCAACGGCACCGCCTTCCAGACCTACGCGCCGAGCGACCCGACGCTGGTGCAGAAGCTTTATTCCAAGGGCGTCTCGATCACCGCGCGGCCGCCGCAGGACAACGTCCCGTGGTTCGTCTCGCTGCTGGTGTCGTGGCTGCCGTTCATCGCGCTCATCGGCGTGTGGATCTTCCTGTCGCGCCAGATGCAGGGCGGCGCCGGCAAGGCGATGGGCTTCGGCAAGTCGCGCGCCAAGCTCTTGGCCGAAGCGCACGGCCGCATCACCTTCGAGGACGTCGCCGGCGTCGAGGAGGCCAAGCAGGACCTGCAGGAGATCGTCGAATTCCTGCGCGATCCCGGAAAATTCCAGCGCCTCGGCGGCAAGATCCCGCGCGGCGTGCTGCTGGTCGGCCCGCCGGGCACCGGCAAGACGCTGATCGCGCGCGCGGTCGCCGGCGAAGCCAACGTGCCGTTCTTCACCATCTCCGGCTCCGACTTCGTCGAGATGTTCGTCGGCGTCGGCGCCAGCCGCGTGCGCGACATGTTCGAGCAGGCCAAGAAGAACGCGCCCTGCATCATCTTCATCGACGAAATCGACGCGGTCGGCCGCCATCGCGGCGCCGGCCTCGGCGGCGGCAATGACGAGCGCGAGCAGACGCTCAACCAGTTGCTGGTCGAGATGGACGGCTTCGAAGCCAACGAAGGCATCATTCTGATCGCCGCCACCAACCGTCCCGACGTGCTCGATCCCGCGCTCTTGCGCCCCGGCCGCTTCGACCGCCAGGTCGTGGTGCCGAACCCGGACGTCGTCGGCCGCGAGTCGATCCTGAAGGTGCACGTGCGCAAGGTGCCGCTGGCGCCCGACGTGAACCTCAAGACGGTTGCGCGCGGCACGCCCGGCTTCTCCGGCGCCGACCTCGCCAACCTCGTCAACGAAGCCGCCTTGATGGCCGCGCGCCGCAACAAGCGCATGGTCACCCAGGCCGAGTTCGAGGACGCCAAGGACAAGGTGATGATGGGCGCCGAGCGCAAGTCGCTGGTGATGACGGACGAGGAAAAGCTCCTCACCGCCTATCACGAAGGCGGCCACGCGCTGGTCGCGCTCAACGTCAAGGCCACCGATCCGGTGCACAAGGCCACCATCATTCCGCGCGGCCGTGCCCTCGGCATGGTCATGCAGCTGCCCGAGCGCGACAAGCTGTCGATGTCGCTCGAGCAGATGACCTCGCGCCTCGCCATCATCATGGCCGGCCGCGTCGCCGAGGACATGGTGTTCGGCCGCGAGAAGGTGACCTCGGGCGCCGCGTCGGACATCGAGCAGGCGACCAAGCTCGCCCGCCTGATGGTGACGCGCTGGGGCCTGTCCGAGACGCTCGGACCGGTCGCCTACGGCGAGAACCAGGACGAAGTCTTCCTCGGCTATCAGGTGTCGCGCCAGCAGAACATCTCGGAAGAGACCTCGCGCAAGATCGACGCCGAGGTGCGCAAGCTCGTCGAGGAAGGTCTCGCCGAGGCGACCCGCATCCTCACCGAGAAGCGCGCCGATCTCGAGACGCTCGCCAAGGGCCTGCTGGAGTTCGAGACGCTGAGCGGCGACGAAATCAAGGACCTGCTGCAAGGCAAGCGCCCGGTGCGCGAGGCCGTGATCGAGCCGACCGGCCCGCGTTCCTCGGCCGTGCCGCCCGCCGGCAAGCCGCGCCCGCGGCCCGACGCGCCCACCGGCGACGTCGCCCCGCAGCCGCAGGGATAGGCCCTGCAGCTTGTCGATGATGGGAACATGATCAGTCTCATCAAAGACATTTTGACCGCAGCCAAAATCGTCGTCGATCTCGCGACTGGTGCGTCGACCTTGACGCGCGCTCGGCGGGAGCGCCTGGCAGTGTTGCTGGAGCAAATCAGCGATACGTTGTCTGAAACTTCCGCCCGACTTCGAAAACGCCAAATTCCATACGATGCGTGTGCGAAGCTTTCCGAATACGCGGAAGAGTTAGGCGAGCGCTTGAAAGGCGTAATACCCGAAAAGCGTGCCACCGCGCTGGTTGCCAATCTCCACTCGGCGAATTCAATACGCGAATTGGCAGCCAAGCTTTTGGACTCCGCTCGGCCGGGCAAGAGTGAATCCGCCAATCTGTCAGGCCTGGAAGAGGCGGCTGGGAAATTCCGTGCCGCCGCGCACTTGCTGCGAGCGAAATAGGGACTGTTAGCGTCAGCAAGGGGCTGGTCTCGTATTAGCTTGGTCGGATACTGGCGTTTCGGGGCTGGCCTGGCGCGTTGGTGCTATGCGATTTATATCTTTCCCGTCGCGGCGGCGCAGGCTAAGGCTCGCGCATCGACCGTCCCATGAGCACCCAATCCCCCGATCAACCGGCCCCGCGCTGGACCATGCAAGCCTTCCGCGCGGGCGCGCTCGGCATGCTGCCGCTGTTGCCGGGGCTGACCGCCTTCGGCATGGCCTTCGGCACGGTCGCCGCGCGCAAGGGCTTCACGCTCACTGAGACTGTGGTGATGAACGCCACCGTCTATGCCGGCATGGCGCAGATGATCGTGCTGGAGAGCTGGCCCGAGCGCCTGACGCCGTCCGCCATCGCCGCCGTCGCGCTGATCACCGCGATGGTCTGCCTGCGGTTTCTTTTGATCGGCGCATCCTTGCGGCCCTGGCTCGGGTCCGAGCCGGCGGCACGCGTCTATCCGACGCTTTATCTGCTCACCGAGCCGAACTGGATCCGCACGCTGCGCTACCGCGCCGAGGGCGGCTCCGATCCCGCTTTCCTGCTCGGCAGCGGCGTCATCGTCTGGTTCGCCTGGGTGGTCGCGCCGCTGCCGGGCTACTGGCTCGGCTCCTCGGTCGCCGACCCGGCGAAGTTCGGGCTCGATCTGGTCATGCCCGCCTTTTTCACGGCGATGCTGATCCCGCTCTGGCGCGGCAGCCGCCGCGCCCTCGGCTGGATTGTCGCCGGCGCGGTCGCCCTCGTCACCGACCTCACCGTCGGCGGCGTGTGGTTCGTGTTTACCGGCGCGGTCGCCGGCGCGGTGGCGGGAGGGCTCTTCGCCGATGAGTGAGAGCGATCCCGCCGGCTTCATCGCCGTCATCGTCGTGATGGGCCTCGTCGCCTATCTCATGCGGGCCGGCGGCTACTGGCTGATCGGCCGCGTCCCCATCGGCCCGCGCCTGCGCCGCATGCTCGACGCGCTGCCCGGCGCGGTGATCGCCGCCACCGTGGTGCCGCTCGCGCTCAAAGGCGGGCCGAGCGCGCTGCTCGCGGTCGGCGCCGCCGGTCTCACCATGTGGATCGTGCGCAACGACTTCGCCGCCGTGATTGCCGGCGTCGCCGTCGCCGCGCTGGTGCGGGCAGGGGGGTTCTAGACTGCGCTGGCGTTGCCGCATTGACCGGAAAAGTTTAGGCTGAATGCATGAGCCCCAAGACTGAATCGGTCGAACTCGATCGCGCCACCGCCGCCGCCTTGAAAGAGCGTGCGGCCGAGCGCGGCGTGAGCGTCTCGCAGCTTGTCGCAGAGCTCGTGCCGCTCGCGGCCGGTGATGCGGCGATTGCCGAACTCGACCGCCGCTGGGCGGCGATCGAACGCGGCGAAGAGACCGTGCCGCACGCCGATGTGGAAAGGTGGCTAAAGACCTGGGGCACCGCCGAATTCAGGCCATGGAATAATCGATGAAGGTCGAATGGTCGGCCGCTGCAGTCGCCGACCTCGATCGCTTTGCCGAATTTCTGCATGATCGTTTCCCCGCGATGGCGAGGATCGTGGCCCGCACCCTGCTCGAAAAAGCCAACGTGCTGCGCGAAAATCCGCTGCTCGGTCATCCAATTGCCGGTCGGGAGGAGTATCGCCAAGTCGTCTTGCGCGTCCTGAACGCGGCCTACGTGTTTCAGTATCGCGTTGACGGCGAGCGGCTGGTCATCTTGCGGGTTTTCCACGGGCGCGAAGAGCGAAATCCATAAAGCGCATTGGGCGGAAACGCCATGCCCCTTCCATCCCGCGTTTCACCCTTCGGCGACGTGTTCGCGTCGCTCGCGCGCGGGACGCTGATGGGCAACCGCGGCGGCCGCCTGCACGACGGCGCGCGCAAGCTCGGCGCGCGGCGCTGGGCCAGCAAGCAGTGGATCTGCTGCAAGCTCGCCTTCAACGATCGCCACCGCAATGTGTGGGGCGACGGCTACACCGAATTGTTCTTTCTCGACGAGGTGACGGCCTTGGCCGCCGGCCACCGGCCGTGCTTCGAATGCCGCCGCAAGGATGCCGAGCGGTTTGCCGCGCTCTTCTCCGGCCGGAAGCAGCGCGCCACCGCCGCCGCCATGGACAAGCTGCTGCACGCCGAGCGCCTCGCCGGCAAAGTCAAACGCACGCACGCGCGCCCGCTCGACACGCTGCCCGACGGCGCCATGATCGCACGCGACGGCAAAGCCTTCGCCGTGCGCGGCAGCAGCCTGCTGCCCTGGAGCCCTGAAGGCTACGGCGCGCCGCAAAGACGCCCGCGCGGCATCGAGTCGGAAATCCTCACGCCGCCGTCGATTCTGCGCGTGCTTTCCGCCGGCTACCGGCCGCTCTGGCATCCGCATCGCGCATAGGAGGTACGAGTTTGCCGCCTGCCAGGCCAATTGATTGACATTAATCAAGCCGGCCGGGTCTTCCGGTGCGAGGGTGGCGCATCCGAAATCCTGTCCGGGCCTTGAACCCGGGCCGTTCGCCGGAGACTTCGCGATGACCGCCGCCCTCGAACGCCGCCGCGTCTATGCCGGTCCGGCCTTGTTGTCCTACGGCTTCCGTCCCTTCTTCCTCGCGGCCGGCGCCTGGGCCGCGCTCGGCATCCTGTTCTGGCTCCAGCTCTACAAAGGCGAGGTGGCGCTGCGCAGCGTGTTCTCGCCGCTCGACTGGCACATCCATGAGATGCTGTACGGCTACGTCGCCGCTAGCGTCGCCGGCTTTCTGCTCACCGCCATCCCGAACTGGACCGGCCGCCTGCCGGTGTCCGGCTGGCCGCTCGGCGCGCTGGCGCTGCTCTGGTTCGCCGGCCGCGCCGCCATGATCGCCTCCAGTGCGATCGGCGGGGTCACCGCCGCGCTCATCGACGTGAGCTTCCTGCTCACGCTCGCCGGCGTCGCCGGGCGCGAGATCGTCGCCGGCAAGAACTGGCGGAACCTGCGCGTGCTGCTCGTGCTCGGGCTGCTCGCGGCCGGCAATATCGTCTTCCACGCCGAAGTGCTGCTCAAAGGCCAGGCCGAATACGGCGTCCGCATCGCAATCGCCGCCGTCATCCTGCTGATCGCCCTGATCGGCGGCCGCATCGTGCCGAGCTTCACCAACAACTGGCTCACCCGCAGCAACCCCGGCCGCCTGCCGGTGCCCTTCGGACGCTTCGACGTCGCCGCGCTGGCCGCCGCCGCGATGGCGCTGGTCGCCTGGATCGCGGCGCCCTCGCACGCCGTCAGCGGCGCGCTGATGCTGATCGCCGGCGTGCTGCACGCCGTGCGGCTTGCGCGCTGGGCCGGCGACCGCACCTTCGCCGACCGGCTCGTGCTGGTGCTGCATGTCGGCTACGCCTTCGTGCCGCTCGGCTTCCTGCTGCTCGGCGCGTCG
Source organism: Pseudolabrys sp. (assembly GCA_022841665.1). GTDB lineage: Bacteria > Pseudomonadota > Alphaproteobacteria > Rhizobiales > Xanthobacteraceae > Pseudolabrys. Next base: position 7,575 of record JALHRB010000057.1, on the reverse strand, counting down.
GTGTTCAGCGCCGGCGTGCCCGCGAGCGCCGGCATCCACGCCTGGACCGCCGGCGCCGTCGGCCTGATGACGGTCGGGGTGATGACGCGCGCCACGCTCGGGCACACCGGCCAGCCCTTGCAGGCGCGCGGCGGCACGCAGGCGATCTACGGCTGCATCCTGGCGTCGGCGCTCTTACGCGTCGCGGCCGCCTTCACCGGCTCGATGACGCTTATTCAGATCTCCGGCTTCCTGTGGATCGCGGGCTTCATCGCCTTCCTGCTGCTATTCGGTCCGCTGCTGGCGATCCGCAAGCCGGCCTGGGCGGAAGCGCGCTGCTGACCTGTCCCGGGCGCAGCGCAGCACGAAGTGGTGCGCTGCAGACCCGGGATCGCACCAAGCTCCGGAAGTCGTTAAGGCCCCGGCTCAGCGGCGCATCACTTCGCTAGCGCTTTGTGCTGCGCCGCGTCCGGGGCACGAGTGGCTACGCCGGCTCGACCGGCGTCGCCGCCGGCGCACTGCCGCCGCGCGTCCAGGCGAAGAACACGATCGCCGCGATCATCGCCAGCATCGCCAGCGTCATGGCCGCGCAGGCCGGCCAGCCGCCGAGCGTCCAGGCGACGCCGCCGAGCGCCGCGCCGAAGCTGCCGCCGAGATAGAAGCTCGTCACATAGAGCCCCACCGCCGACGAGCGCCCGGCCTTGGCGGTGATGGTGACGTAGCCGGTCGACACCGCCTGGCACAGAAGCCCGCAGGCGGCGGCCAAGGTGAGCCCGAGCACGATCAGCCACAGCGGCTCGAACAGGGTCAGCACCATGCCCGCCGCCCACACCGCCAGCACGCCGATCATGAAATGCCGGCGCCCGAAACGGCCGACCGCCCTGCCGATCAGCGGCGTCAGCGCCGAGCCCACCAGGTAGACGACGAAGATCGCGCCCAGCATGGTCGCCGACAGATTGTAGGGCTCCCCGGCCAGGCGGAAGCTGATGTAGGTGAAGGTGGCGATGAAGTTGAACAGCACGCCGAAGCCGACCGCGTAGGTGGCGATGAGTTGCGGGTTGCGGAAGTGGGCGAGCATCTGCTTGCTTGACGCGATCAGCCCTTCCGAGCGCACGAACTTGCGCTCCTTCGGCAGCAGCGCCGCCACGGCAACCGCGCAGGCGAGCGCCACCACGGCCAGCACGAGGAACGCGTTACGCCAGCCGATCAGGTCGGCGAGGATGCCGGTGACGAAACGCCCGCTGAAGCCGCCGATGCTGGCGCCCGAGGTGTAGACGCCGGCGACCGCGGTCGCTTCGTGCGGCGGCAATTCCTCGCCGATATAGGCGATGGCGACGGCGAAGATCGGCGGCAGCGTCAAGCCCTGCACGAAGCGCCAAAACACCAGCTCGGGCAGCGTCGGCGCCAGCGCCGACATCACCGTGGGAATGGCCAGCACGACCATCGCCGCCACGATCACGCGCTTGCGGCCGAGCACGTCGGCGACCGTGCCGGAAAACGGCGCGATCAGCGCCACGGCCAGCGTGCTCGCCGTCATGATGGTGGCGATGCCGGCGGCGGTGGCGCCGAATTCCAGCGCCAGCAGCGGCAGGATCGCCTGCGGCGAGTAGAGGTTGATGAAGCAGCAATAGCCGGCGAGTCCGGCGCAGAGCCGGATCGCAAGGGAATTCCGGCGGCTTGGCGTCATCGGGTCGGGAACCGGCGGGCGGGTGAGGGCCGGTAAGCTATGCCTTGCTTTGGCGCATGGCGTAAGGGGATGGGACGGCTGGCAGCCACCCTCCTTTGTCATGGCCGGGCGCCTGCGCTCCCTCTCCCCGCGTGCGGGGAGAGGGTCGGGGTGAGGGGGGCTGCACCGCGATTCTGAGCGTTATTGTGACGCCCCCTCACCCGACCTCCCCCCGCCTGCGGGGAGAGGGGAAGGGAGCAGGGAGCGTGCCCGCCGGAGCGTGTCCTCCGGCGTGCCGGCGGCATCCACCCGCGTCCAGTCGAGCGCGCCGAGGTCGTAATGCTCCTGGCTGCGCGCGACGGCGGCGTCGGCGTCGGAAGCATCGTGCACGCGCGTGCCCACGCGCTTGATGCGCGTGTCGAGGTCGGCGGTGAGGAAGAGGCCGTGGAAGGGCGCGCCGCCCGCCGCTGCCGCGATCGCCTGGCGCTCGTTCGGTTGGGCAAACACCGCATCGACCACCGCCGAATGCCCGGCCGCCAGCACGCGCCGCGCCTTCTCGACCAATGTCGCGTAGACCCTCGCCGTCACCTCACGCCTATAGGCTTGCTGCGGCAGCCGCTCGGTCTCGGCCGTGCCGAACAGCGCCTTGCGCTCGACGTCGCTGCGCAGCCACACCGCGCCCGGCAGGGGCCGGATGTGCGGGATGAGCGCGCGCGACAGCGCCGACTTGCCGGTGCCCGACAATCCGCCGACCGCGACCAGTTGCGGCGCCGGCGGCGAAAGCAGTTGGCCGGCGAGCGCGAAATAATCGCGCGCGCTCTGCGCGGCTTCTGCGGAATCGGCCGCATGCTGGCGCCGCGCCGCCGTCACCTTGGCGCGGATCGCCGCGCGCACCGACATGAACAGCGGCAGCGCGGCCAGCGCGTCGAGGTCGCCCATGCGGCGCGTTTCGGCGAGATAACGGTTGAGCACGACGGCGGCGAGGGGCGCGCGCTTGCGCTCGATCAGGTCCATCAGCAGGAAGGCGAGGTCGTAGAACACGTCGCCGGTGGCGATGCGGTCGTCGAACTCGATGGCGTCGAACAACGTCGGCGTGCCGTCGATCAGCACGATGTTGCCGAGATGCAGGTCGCCGTGGCAGCGCCGCACAAGCCCCTCGGCCTCGCGCGATTCGAACAGCGGCCGCAGGCGCGTGAGCGTGCCCCGCGTCTTCGCGCTTAGCTCGCGCACCGCGTCGGCCGCAAACAGCGCCGGCTCGGCGGCCAGCTCCGCTTCGTTCTGTGTGGCGATGTCGGCCAGCACGCCGGCGAAGCCGAAGTCCGTCACGGCCTGCGCCTGCGCATGCGCCTTCGCCACCGCGCGGCCGAGCGCGTCGGCCAGCCGCGCGTCGATCCTGTCCGCCGTGGCGAGATGATCGAGCGTCTGCGTCTCGTCGAAGCGCGCCATTTCCACGGCCCACTCGATCGGTTCGCCCGCGCCGCCCACTTCGAGCCGGCCATTGGCCTCGCGCGCGATCGCCACCACGCGCCGGTAGAGCGACGGCGCGTAAGGCCGGTTCACGTTAAGCTCGGCCTCGCAGGCCGCCTTGCGCTTTTCCAGCGTGGAGTAATCGAGGAACGGAAAACGCACCGCGCGCTTGACCTTGAGCACGCGCTTGGCGCTCAGAAACACCGCCGCCGCATGGGTGTCGATCCGCGTCACCGGCCCGTTGCCGGCGCGGGCGAGAAAGTCGAAAACCGCCTGCTGCGTATCGTCGGTCATCGCACCACGCACGTCCTGTCGTGGCCGGGCTCGTCCCGGTCACCCCGCTTAGAAAGGCAAACCGGTGCCATCTTGACCGGGATGCCCGGCACAAGGCCGGGCATGACAATCGAGAGGCCGCCCGCCATCTGATCCAGATCAATACGCGCCATGGCGGAATACCGCCATATTGCGTTATGGTTTCGACGATCCCCAAGCCGGAGACCCCGCCCGTGACCACGCTGCCGCATACGTTCAAGCGCATCAGGCTCAATCTGGCCCGTTCCAAGGAGTTCCCGAACGGCTCGGCCAAGCATGGTTACGAGTTCGTCGTCCCGCTCGACGCCAACGGCCACATCGACGCCGCGCAGTGGAAGGCGCATCGCGCCAATTGCCGCGTGCGCCGCTTCTGGGAGGGCGAGGACGACCAGATCGGCCAGGTGGTGCACAAGCCGGGCGGCCCCGAGCACGGCCGCTGGGTGTTCGACTACGACCAGACCGCGGAGACCGACGACGAGAGCGGCTACCGCTTCGGCGCCCACGCCTTCCGCCTGGGCGAATACGTCTCCATCCGCGACGAGGATGGCGAGATGCACACCTTCGTGGTCGCCTCGGTCGAGCCCGCTACTTGAGGCGCAGACGTCGGGTTTACCCGATGTCTGCCACGTCGTCGGTCCCGCCCGCGCGCGTCCCCCATGCCCTGACGTCTATTGACCGGCGCCGTCCGCGCCGGGAAGAGTGCGCCTCCCGCCGTCCGCGGCGGCAAGACAAGGGAGGCACGCGTGCTTTTGGACGTCCGCACCTACAAGTGCAAACCGGGCTGTGTCCCGGCCCAGCTCGAGATCTACAAGAAGTACGGCTATCCGGTGCAGCTGCGCTACATGGGCGAGCCGCTCTGCTACGCGGTCGCCGAAAGCGGCGAGCTCAACACCTTCACCCATATCTGGGTCTACGAAAGCGCGGCCGACCGCGAGCAGAAGCGCGCCGCCATGGCCAAGGATCCGGACTGGGCCGTCTACCTGGCCGAGAACGTCAAGGGCGGCTATCTGCTGTCGCAGGACAACTGCCTCATGACACAGGTCCCCTGGGCGCCGCAGCCGGCCAAGCCAAAGATTCATAAGTGAATGAGCACTTGTCCCGGGCGCAACGCAGCACGCAGTGGTGCGTTGCAGACCCGGGACCGTCACAAAATCATACGCCTGCACGGCCCCGGATCAGCGGCGCACCACTGCGTGTTGCGCCGCGTCCGGGGCACGAGGTTTCGGTCTCGCGGCGACGAAAGAGTTCATCTATAGCTTCGCATGAACTGCCCTAGGAGTTTCTTTCATGCGCTCGAATGACGGCACGCGCACCGGCGGCCAGATTCTCGTCGACCAGCTCGCTGTCCACGGCGTGCACCACGTGTTCTGCGTGCCGGGCGAGAGCTATCTCGCTGCGCTCGACGCCTTCCACGACAGCGCCATCAAGCTCACCGTCTGCCGCCACGAGAGCGCCGCCGCCATGGCGGCGGAAGCGGTCGGCAAGGTCACCGGCCGCCCCGGCATCTGCTTCGTCACGCGCGGCCCCGGCGCCACCAATGCGTCGGCCGGCATCCACATCGCCAAGCAGGATTCCTCGCCGATGATCGTCTTCGTCGGCCAGGTCGGCCGCGCGATGCGCGACCGCGAGGCTTTCCAGGAACTCGACTACCGCGCCGTCTTCGGCACCATGGCGAAATGGGCGACCGAAATCGACGATGCCGCGCGCATCCCCGAGATCGTCTCGCGCGCCTTCCACACCGCCTGCAACGGCCGCCCCGGCCCGGTGGTGATCGCGCTGCCGGAGGACATGCTCACCGACCGTGTGTCGGTGCCGGACGCGCATGCCTTCGAGCCGGTGGAGACCTGGCCCGGCCTCACCGACATGAGCCGGTTGCAGAAGCTGCTATGGGCCGCGAAGAAGCCGGTCGCGCTGGTCGGCGGCAGCCGCTGGTCGGAAGCGGCCGTCGCCGCGCTGATGCGCTTTGCCGAGCGTTTCGCGCTGCCGGTCGCTACCACTTTCCGCCGCGGCCATCTGTTCGATGCGCTGCATCCCTGCTTTGCCGGCGACTTCGGCATCGGGCCGAATCCGAAATTGCTGGCGCGCGTGAAAGCGGCCGACCTCGTGCTGATGATCGGCACGCGCATGAGCGAGATGCCGTCGCAGAGCTACACGCTGTTCGACATTCCCGAGCCGCAGATGAAGCTGGTGCACGTGCATCCGGGCGCGGAGGAACTCGGCCGCGTCTATCACCCCGCGCTCGCCATCAATGCCTCGCCGACCGCCTTCTGCTCGGCGCTGGAAGGCCTGCAGCCGCCGAACGAGATCGCCTGGAAAGGCGAAAGCGACACCGCGCACGCCGACTATCTCGCCTGGTCCGACAAGGCGACGCCGCAGCCGGGCGCCGTCAATCTCGGTGAGGTGATGGTGTGGCTGCGCGACCATCTGCCCGCCGACGCCATCCTCACCAACGGGGCCGGCAACTTCGCCGCCTGGATCCACCGCTTCTACCGCGTGCGCAAATATGGCGGCCTGGTCGGCCCGACCTCCGGCTCGATGGGCTACGGCTTTCCCGCCGCGCTCGGCATGCAGACGCTTTTTCCCAAACGCACGGTCGTCTGCATCGCCGGCGACGGCGACTTCCTGATGACCGGCCAGGACTTCGCCACCGCCGTGCAATACGAATTGCCGGTGATTGTCGTCGTGTCCGACAACGGCCTCTACGGCACCATCCGCATGCATCAGGAGCGCGAGTACCCGGCGCGCGTGGTGGCGACGCATCTCAAGAACCCGGACTTCGCCGGCTACGCGCAGGTGTTCGGCGGCTTCGGCGTGCGCGTGGAGAAAACATCCGATTTCCCCGCCGCCTTCGAAGCGGCGAAGAAGTCCCGCAAGCCCGCGATCATCCAGTTGATGGTCGACCCGGAAGCGATCACGCCCGGCCAGTCGCTCACCGCCATCCGCGACAAGGCGCTCGGCCAGCGACGCTAGCAATCCCCATGGACTCTCCCGCCTGGATGCGTTTCACTACGAATACACGCTATGCGGGAGGGGGGCATGCTCAAGCATCTGGCCGTGATCGCGGCTTTGGCCGCGGCCGGCGTCATCTTTTGGTGCGTCGGACGCTACGCCACGGCCTGGGACATCGACCGCAGCGTTGAGAGGCAAATATTTTATCGCATCGGCGACACGTTGACCGATCCGTCCGGCAAATATGTCTGGCCGGTTCTGGTGCCGCTCGATCTCGTCGTCATGCTGTCGCTGTCCGGCGCGCTCGCCTGGGCGTCGGTGACATGGGGGCCGCCCGGGCTTGGCGGTTCCGCCGGTTACTATCTGATCCTGCCGCTGGCCTATCTCGCCTTCGATCTGGCGGAAGACAGCTTGCTCGTCATGCTGATTAAGGGATGGATGCCGGTCGCGGCGGCGACGAACGTTTTGCTGCGGGGGCTGACCGCCGGAAAGATGGCGGCCGTCATCCTGGCCGTCATTCAAACAGTCATTGCGGGTGCCGCCGCGCTCCTTCGTTCGCTCAGCGCCTGAGCGCAGGCTTGCCCGAAGCGGGTGAATCGTCGTTCACTCGTTCGGCATGGCCTATCGCCGCACTGAAAACGTCATCCGCCGCATGGCCGAGCGCGAGGATTCCATCCTCGACGCCGCGGCCGCGCTCGCGGGCGAGGGCGGCATGGCGGCGGTGCAGATCGCCGCGGTTGCGACACGCGCCGGCATCGCCGCCGGCACCGTCTATCGCTATTTCCCGGGCAAGACCGGTCTCATTGCCGAGTTGGTGACGTCGGTCACCGGCCGCGAGCTTGCCGCCATGCGCGTAGCCGCCGACGCCGCGCCCGGGCCGCTGTCGGCGCTCGCCGCCGGCATCGCCACCTTCGCCGCGCGCGCGTTTCATGCGCGCCGCCTCACATTCGCGGTGATGGCCGAGCCGGTCGATGCCGATGTCGATGCTCTGCGCCTCGCCGTCCGGCGCGCGCTCGCCGCCGAGCTTTCGGCCCGCATCGACGCCGCGGTGACGCGCAAGCTCCTGCCCGAGCAGGACGCGCGCGTGTCGGCGCCGGCCATTGTCGGCGCGCTGATGGAAGGGCTGCTCGGTCCGCTGGCGCCGGCGCATGGCGACGCCGGTGCCGCGCGCGAGGCGGTGCAGCAAGCGACGCTGTTGGCGC
>JALHRB010000056.1 GCA_022841665.1 Pseudolabrys sp. | reverse complement strand
CGCCGCAAGCACGCCGCGCGCTTCGCGCCGGTGAAGGGCGCGGGCGGGCGCTTCATCGCGCGCGCCGACAAAGGCAAGCGCTTTGCCGCGGGGCTGAAGGCGAACGATCCGGAAGGGCTGGCGCACGCGCTCGTGGCCGCGGCGGCGGCGGAGCCGCCGGCGGACATCGCGCAGGGCGTCGCGGAGCACATCCTTTTAGGCGCCGCGCGCACGCGCGCGCTCAAAGCGTCGCTGAAAGCCGTACACAAGCTGCGGGTGTTCCGTCAGGAATGCCGCGAGCGCCGCAGCGAGCGCCGGCGCGCGGCGGACTGGGTCGGCGATCCGTATCACCGGCCCTATGTCGCCACGACGGAGGCGCAGGACGCGGAAAAGGAGCGCGTCCTCGCGCTGGCGGTGGAGGAGGCCATGGCCTGGCTGGACACGCTCAGAGAGGAGATGAGGGCCAAGGGGTGGTGGTGAGGGTGTCGTTGCCGGCGACGGAGCGCGCCGGGGAAGCATAGCCGCCGCGCGCGCGGTGCCTATTGTATTACCGGAACCGGCGGTGCATGGAGCGGTTGCCCCCCGCATGAGCGCCCGCCCGTCATGAGCTCCCGCCAAGCCCTCACGCACCCCGAGATCCGCGCCATCGTGCTCGGCATTACGCTGGCGATGTTTTTGGGCGCGCTCGACCAGACCATCGTCGCCACCGCGCTGCCGACCATCGGCCGCCACTTCGGCGACCTCGGCGACCTGTCCTGGGTGGTGACGGCGTATCTGTTGACCGGCACGGCGGTGACGCCGCTCTACGGCAAGCTCTCCGACATTCACGGCCGGCGCGTGATGATGCTGATCGCGATCGCGCTGTTCATCGCCGGCTCGGTCGCCTGCGCGCTGGCGCCGTCGATGACCGCGCTGGTGCTGGCGCGCGGATTGCAGGGCCTCGGCGGCGGCGGGCTGATGGCGCTGGCGCAGACCATCATCGCCGACATCGTGAGCCCACGCGAGCGCGGGCGCTACCAGGGCTATATCGGCGCGGTGTTCGCGGCGTCGTCGGTGGGCGGGCCGGTGCTCGGCGGGTTTCTGACCGAGCATCTCGACTGGTCGCTCATCTTCTGGATCAACCTGCCGCTCGGCATCGCGGCGCTGGCGATGACGGCGAACGTGCTCAAGCTGGTGCCGTTCACGCCGCGCCAGCACAAGCTCGACCTGATCGGGGCGGCGCTCTTGATGCTGGCGGCGGTGGTGCTGCTGCTGGCGCTGTCGTGGGGCGGGCGGCGTTATGCGTGGCTGTCGCGCGAGATCGGCGCGATGCTGGCCGTGTCGGGGCTGCTGTGGGGGCTGTTCGCCTGGCGGCTGGCGACGGCGAAAGAGCCGTTCCTGCCGCTCAACGTGCTGGGCAATCCGCTGGTGCGCACGGCCGCGCTCGCCGGCGCCTGCAACATGGGCGTGCTGGTCGGCATGACCATCTTCGTGCCGCTCTACTTCGAGGTGGTGCTGCACCTGACCGCGAGCCAGTCGGGCCTGGCGCTGATCCCGCTGATGGGCGCGACCGTTTTTTGGTCGACCATCACCGGCCGGCTGATGATGCACATGGAGCATTACAAGCGCGTGCCGCTGGTGGGCTTAACGCTGGCGATCGTGGCGCTGGCGCCGCTGGCGATCTGGCCGGCGGAATTGCCGATCTGGCTGGTGCTGCTGCTGCTGACCGCGATCGGCTCCGGGCTCGGCACCGTGTTTCCGGTCTCGACCGTGTGCCTGCAGAACGCGGTGCCGCGCTCGCAGATGGGCGTGGCGACGGGCGCCGCCAATTTCTTCCGCTCGCTCATCTCGGCGCTGGTGGTGGCGCTCTTGGGCGCGATCGTGCTCGGGGGCTTGGGCGGCGTGTCCGGCATGTCGCTCGAGATGCTGGCGCGCGCGGCCTCGGCGCACGAACTGGCGGTCGCCTTCCGCTTCGTCTATCTCGCCTGCGCGCTCACGCTCGCCTTCGGCATGGCCTTCCTGATCGGCATGGAAGAGCGGCCGCTGAAAGGGCCGCCGAGCGCCGCGGCCGAAGCGCCGACCGCGCCGGCGACGCCGATCCCGCAAGGCTGAAGGCAGCGCGCCGGAGCGAAAAGAGGCGTATAGTGCTTAAATGCGGGCGCGCTTGGCCCGCCAACCCTTCTGTCCCCAGGCTCCAGGCCGATGGCACTTCAGGACAAGCACCCGCCCAACCGATTTTCCCTCGGCATCATCGGCGCAAGAAATTCCGCGCTGCTGGGGACGATTGCGCAAATCGCGGCGATTTGGGCCGCTTCGGATGTCGGCTATTACTATCTGCTGCCCGCGCTCGGCGTGAAGCCGAATTACAATGCCGGCGCGGTCGAGGTGACGCTCTATTACGTGTTCTGGATCGGAATCGCGGTGATCACCTTCTGGCCGGTCTATGCGCGCTGGCCGCAATACGGCAATTGGACGACATTCGGCAACAGACTGACCAGCTATCTCGTGTGGTCGTTTTCTTTCGTAGGGTGCCTGCTCTTTGCGGCCTACGTGCTGCCGTCACTGCCGACGATACACTGGAAGGAGTCGTGGGACCCGCCCGACATGGTGGTCGCCACGCCACTGTACTTTCTGCCGAAGTCGATCGACATCCTGTTTCAGCAGCTTCTCATCGTTGCGCTCGTATTGGCGCTGGCGGTGCAGAACTACAGTCTTCGAAAGATTTCCATTTATTGCGCCGTTGTATTCGGCGCGGCGCACGCGCTCCTGATATTCGGCGGCGTGCCGACCGGCTACGTCATCAGGTTCATGCTGTCGGCCGCGGCGTTCGGCTTGCTCTTTCCCTATCTCATTTTGCGGGTGCCGAACGGATTTGCGTACTCATACATCGTGCACTGGGTTTACTATGCGATCTCGGTCGTCCTGCCTCATATTTTCCTGTCCTCCGCGAAATAGGCACAAGCCCGGGAAATGCCGACTGGGGGTCTCGATCAAGTGACAGGAGCGGCTCAGCGCCCGCTCTCGGCTTGGCTTTGCATCGCCACCGCGGTTGTCGGCCTTCAGGCGCTCATTCTGTTCGTGATGGGACAACCGCCGATCTGCACCTGCGGCACCGTAAGACTTTGGGGCGGAATTGTCTCCGGTCCGGAAACTTCGCAGCAACTGACCGACTGGTACACCTACACGCACGTCATTCACGGGCTCGTCTATTATGCGCTGCTGTGGCTGATCATCCCGCGATCGCCGATCGGCCTGCGTTTCGCGCTGGCGGTAGGGATCGAGGCGGGCTGGGAAGTCCTGGAGAACACGCCGTTCGTCATCGACCGCTATCGCCAATCCGCGCTCGCGCAGGGCTATTTCGGCGACAGCATCATCAACTCCATCGGCGACAGTCTGGCGGCCGCGTTCGGGTTCCTGCTCGCGCGTCTGTTGCCGGTTTGGTCAAATATCGTGCTGGTGCTCGCGGTAGAATTGACCCTCGGTTATCTGATCCGCGACAACCTCACGCTCAACATCATTCAGCTCATTCATCCGAGCGAAGCGATCTCCCTTTGGCAGACGGGAAAATGAGGCATCGCGCGTGAGGCCACGCTTCCGGCCGGAATGGGCGGAAAGCCCATTGGAATCCGCATTCTCGTCAGGGGGGTCCGATTGATCCCCGTCAATGCCCGGAATACCGCCGCGGCTATTTTCCACGCTGAAGTCTCCGTTGGACCGGGATGCCGACCATGAAAAGGACGATCTGGCTGGGCGTGGCGCTCGTGGCCGGCATTGGCCTGCTGTTTGCAGGCTGGGCGCTCTATTTCAGCGCCGTCAACGTGCAGGTGGCGCAGCCGCAGCGCGACGTGGCGGTGCAGGTGTTCGGACTCGGCACCGTCGAGGCGCGTGTCGCCTCGAAAGTCGGGTTCAAGGTGGCGGGCGTCGTCGTCGACGTGCGCGCCGACGTGGGTGAGCGCGTGCCGAAGGGCGCGCTTCTCGCCCGGCTCGACGACCGCGAACAGCGCGCGCGCGTGGCGCGGGCGACGGCGGCGGTGGCGCAGACGCACGCCAATCTGGCGAAAGCAACCGCCGGTCTTGAAAAAGCGACGGCGAATTACGCCAACGCCAAGACCATCAACGAACGCCGCCAGAAGTTGTTGCAGAGCAACTCCGGCTCCATCGAGCAAGCCGACACCGCCAAGGCGGTTCAGGACGCCGCATTCGCCGACGTCAATCTGACCACCAGCGACATTGCGGTGGCGCGCGCCGCCATCGGCGACGCAACGGCGCAACTCCAGCAGGAAGAAGCGCTGCTCGATTTCCACACGCTCGCGGCGCCCTACGACGCCATGGTGACTGTGCGTTCGAAGGAACTCGGCTCGGCGCTCGGCGCGGGGGAGGCGGTGTTCACGCTGATCGATCCCAAGACCGTGTGGGTGCTCGCCTATATCGATGAGAGCAAAGCGGGCGAGATCGCCGTCGGCCAGCCGGCCGAGATCGTGTTGCGCTCGCAGCCGTCCCGCCGTATCGCCGGCAAGGTTGCCCGCATCGAGCCGGAAAGCGACCGCGTCAACGAGGAGCGTCGGGTCGCGGTGTCGTTCGCGACGATTCCGGAGAACTTCAACCTCGGCGAACAAGCCGAGGTCGTCATCACGACGGTGCATCTGGCAAACGCGGTTCTGGTGCCGGAGGCGGCGATTAGCGGCCTCGGCCGCGGCCAGGGCACCGTTTGGACGGTGGAGGATGGACATCTGCGCCAGCACAGCGTGACGCTCGGCCACCGCCTGCTTGACGGGCGCTACGAGATCAAGTCCGGCGTGCCGGCAGGCGCCGCCGTGGTGACGGCGCCGCTCGGCGGCTTGCGGGCCGGACGTGCCGCCAAAGTGACCGAAGGCAAGCCGCGATGAACCTCGCCTATCGCGATATCAGGCACAACCTGCTGCGCTTCGTGCTGACCAATTTCGGCCTGAGCCTCCTGCTCGGCATTGTGATCATGATCACCGGCGTCTATGGCGGGTTGATCGACGACGCGCTGCGCCAGGCGCGCGCCGCCGGCGCCGATCTCTGGGTGGTCGAAGCCGGCACTAACGGTCCGTTCGCGGAATCCTCGCGCATCCCCGGCGACACGCGGGAAATCGTCAGCCGCGTCTACGGGATCGAACGGGCAGGATCTGTCACTTATCAATCGGTGCAGACCGAGATCAATGGCCGGCCGCTGCGCATGTACCTTGTGGGCTTCGAGCCCGGCCGCCCGGGCGGGCCGCGCCGGCTCGTGGCCGGACGGGAAATATTGCGAAGCCACTACGAGTTAATTGCCGACCGCTCGACCGGGTTGGCACTGGGGCAGGATGTGGCGCTTGGCACGCGCGGCCACACGTTCACGGTAGTGGGCCTGATGCAGAACGAGGTTACCTCCTCGGGCGACCCGGTCGGCTACATCACGCTGCGCGACGCGCAGCAATTGCAGTTCGAACTGGCGCCGCCGGCCTCGCGGCGCGAAAAGGCGCGCGGTTCGCAAAGCGAAGGCAACGACCAGATCAACGCGGTGATCGCCAAAGTGTCGCCCAGCGTGCCCGCAGACGAGGCGGCGGCCGCGCTGTCGCGCTGGAAACACCTCACCGCGCTCACGCAAGACCAGCAGGAAACGCTGCTCAGCAAATACGTCATCGAGCGCGCGCGCAAGCAGCAGGGCCTGATCATGGTGCTGCTGGTGATCGTGTCGGCCGTGATCATCGCCTTGATCATCTACACGCTGACCATGGACAAGGTGCGCTCCATCGCCACGCTCAAATTCGTCGGCGCGCCCGATCGCACCATCGTCGGCATGATCGTGCAGCAGGCGCTGTCGATGGGCGTCTTCGGCTACTTCACCGGCCTGGCTTTGGTTCTCGTCTTCAGGCCGTATTTTCCGCGCCGTCTGGTGCTCGATGTCGAGTCCGTCAGCGTCGTCTTTCTCATCACCATCGTCGTGTGCCTGCTGGCCAGCACGCTCGGCATCCGCCTGGCGCTGAAGGTCGATCCGGCTGAGGCGCTGGCGAGTTCGGGCTGACGTCATGGATGCGCCTGGAAAACAACCCGTCGTTCGCGTCGAGCACCTCTCGAAGACATTCGGGCAAGGCACGGCGCGCGTCGACGCGCTGATCGACATCGATATGGAGGTCTACCCCGGCCAGGTGGTCGGGTTGATGGGCCCGAGCGGTTCCGGCAAGACGACGCTGCTGCATTGCATCGCCTGCATCCTGGAGCCGAGCAGCGGCCGCGTGACGCTCGATGGCGACATAGTCTATGACCAGCGTTGGCTGAAGGCCGACCTGCGCCGGCTGCGGCTCGACAAGATCGGCTTCATCTTCCAATACCCCAATCTGCTGCCGTTCCTCGACGGCAGCGACAATGTCGCGGTGGCGATGCATCTGGCCGGCATGCGTGCGGGGCCGGCGCGCGCGCGCGCGATCGAATTGCTGAACTATCTCGAGGTCGGCCACCGCAAGCATGCCTTGCCCAGGCAGCTCTCCGGCGGCGAGGCGCAGCGCGTCGCGATCGCGCGGGCGCTCGCCAACAAGCCGCGCATCATCCTCGCCGACGAACCGACCGCGCCGCTCGATTCGGCGCGTGCTCGCATCGTCATGGATTTGCTGCGCCGGATCGCGGTGGAGCAAAGCGCGGCGATCATCGTGGTGACGCACGACGAGATGATCCTCGACCGCTTCGATCATATCTTCCACCTGCGCGACGGGCGTCTGGAGAGCGACGTTCCGGCACCGGCGGCGGCGCTTGCAAGCCCGGCGTGAGCGGCGCGGGCGTCGCAAACCTGGATCGTCAGATATCCGCGATGTTGAGGTCGTAGGACCCACGCCGGCCGCGGGCGTAGACCTTGGCGGCGATCCCGTAAATGAGATTGCGGTTCAGGTCGAAGGCGCGCAGCAGGCCCGGCACGTCCGGGTTCAGGTTCGGCTGGATGCGCTGGAGCGCGTCGGCGGCCAGATAGAACGATGCTTCCATGGAGCGGTCGTAGCCCCAGAAGCGGACGGCCTGCCGCGTCGCATCGTAGCTGCGGCTTTGATTGGGAAACGTCAGGGAGGCGTTGCCGCCCGCAGGCGCGCTGGTTCGTTGCCAAGGCCACATGGTCATCTCACTGCCGTATGTTCGGCCGGTTGAAGCGGCGCCAGTTCGGACGGCACCGCGTGCGTGATGGAAACGGCGGTGCCGCCGGCGCCGCTCACATTGTCCACGCGCGCGTCGAGCTGCTTCGCGAGCGCCTGGATGAGGCTGGTGCCCAGGCCGCCCTTGCTCCCGACGGGCGCCGGAGCTGTCTTGCCGATGCCATTGTCGGAAATCGTCAGGGTCCAGTTCGGACGCGCGGTCTTGAAGTGGACGACGATTGCAGCGTCGGCCCTTTCGGTGGGAAAAGCGTGCTTCAGGGCATTCATCACCGATTCGGTGACGATCAATCCGATACTGACGGCCTGATGGGATATGATTTTGCCGGAATCGGCGTCAACTGTGAGCGCAATCGGCCGGCTGTCGCCGATCATCGATTCCGCCAGTGTCTGGCAAAGCTTGGTCAAATAGCCGGCCATCTCGATCGGCTCGTTGCGGCCGCCGACCTGCAAATGCCTCTGCACGGCGGCAACCGACAAAACGCGCTGATGGGCATCCTGCAATTGCAGGCGCGTCTCCTCCGACTGCACGGTGCGCGCCTTGATGAGCAGGATGCTGGCGATGATCTGCAGGCTGTTGGCGACGCGGTGCTGCATCTCCTCGAGCAGCATGTCTTTCTCACGCAGCAGGTCGTGAACCTGGCGCTCGACATCGCGGCGGCTGGTGACATCCTCGAAGGCCAGCAGCACGGTGGTGTGCTTGCCCTTCTCGTAGAAGACCTTGCGCGCGTTCAGGAGCATGATGCGATGGCCGATGGCGGGAAATTCCCGGTCGACCTCGTATCCCTCGATCGGCTCGCTGTTCTTGCCGATCGTTTCAAGGAGCGTGCGCAACTCCGGAATGTTCCATCGGCCGCCGTCAATTTCGTAAAGCAGGAGGCCGCGAACATCTTCTCTCACCAGCCGGAAGGTCTTGTAGAAGGAGCGGCTGGCGGCGATGACGCGCGAATCCTGATCGAGCACGATGAGGGGATCGCGGACCGTGTCGACGATGGCGTGCGCGAGCGTTATGCCATCATGAACATCGACAAACGGGGCGTCCTTCGACTGCGCCGAAGCGAGCATATGGACCTTTCATCCGGCTTTCGGGCACGGACAGGCAGCGCGAATTGTTCAGTGGGTCGGCGCGAGCGCCGGGACGCTTGTAATGCGTCATATAAATAAACCATGCGCCTTTAATCGCGCAAAGTCGAGCTAATACGGCGGACGCAAACGATGGGAGCGCGAGCCCCCATCGTTATGTTAATGCGTTCTGTCAGCTTTTAATGAACGTGCCGCTGCGCAGTTCGCTGACCGCCTGCTGCAATTCGGCCTGTGTATTCATCACGATAGGACCATACCAAGCTACCGGCTCCTGGATCGGCTTGCCGGAGACGAGCAGGAAGCGGATGCCCTTGTCGCCGGCCTGCACGGTGACTTCGTCGCCCGAGTCGAAGAGCACCAGCGAGCGGTCGCCGGCCGGCTCGCGGAACACGATCTCCTCGCCGTCGACCTGCTTTTCGGTCAGCACGCCTTGCGGCGTCGAAGCAGAGGCGAACCTCCCGTCACCCTCGAACACGTAGGCGAAAGCGTGGCGCTCGACGTCGACCTTGAGCGTCTTGCGTTTGCCCGCGGGCACGAAGACGTCGAGATAGCGCGGATCGGCGGCGACGCCGTCGACCGGGCCCTTTTTGCCCCAGAACTCGCCGCACACGACGCGCACGCGCGTGCCGTCATCGTCGACGATCTCGGGGATCGCGTCGGCTTTGACGTCTTGATAGCGCGGCGCCGTCATCTTCAGCGACGAGGGCAGGTTGGCCCAAAGCTGGAAGCCGTGCATGCGGCCGAGCGTGTCGCCCTGCGGCATCTCCTGATGCATGATGCCGCGGCCCGCGGTCATCCATTGCACGTCGCCGGCGCCCAGCGTGCCGCGGTTTCCAAGTGAATCGCCGTGGGAAACTTCGCCGGCAAGCACGTAGGTGATCGTCTCGATGCCGCGGTGCGGATGCCACGGAAAGCCGGCGAGATAGTCGTCCGGGCGGTCATTGCGGAAATCGTCGAACAGCAGGAAGGGATCGGTCTCGGCGGTTTCGCCGAAGCCGAAGGCGCGGCGCAGCTTGACGCCGGCGCCTTCCATTGTCGGTTTCGATTGCACGATGCGTTTGACGGGACGAATGGACATGGTCGTCGACTTCGTTATGCGCCGCTCTCGTTAAGCGGCTTGACGCTTCTCGGCCGCCACGAACCTGCCGGCGAAAGCCGCGAACTGGTCGATGAATGCCTTCAGGAACGTGCGCGCGCTCTCGTCGGCGACACTGCCTTGCGCATCCACCAGATCGGTTTTGAACTGAATATAGGCTTCGCCGCCCATCAGATGCAGGCCCTGATTGCCGAGCACGGCGCGCAGGTGCTGCTGGGCGACCGCGGTCGAGATCAGGCCGGGCGACGTGCCGGTGACGGCGGCGGGCTTGTTCGGCCAAGAGGTCTTGCCCCAGGGCCGCGCCCCCCAGTCGATGGCGTTCTTCAGCACGGCGGGAATCGAGCGGCTGTGCTCCGGCGTCACGAACAGCAGGGCGTCTGAGCCCTCGACCTCGGCCTTGAAGCGGGCGACCGCGGCGGGGACGGGCTGCTCATTGTCCTGGTTGTACATGGGCAGGTCGTCGATCTGGATGAATTTGGCCTCGAAGGCGGCGGCGCCCAGCTTGGCCAGCGCCTCTGCCAGCTTGCGGTTGATGGAGTCGCGGCGGTTGGAACCGACGAGGACGCCGAGCTTGAGTTTTGCCATGGGAATCTCTATCTCCTTGGTATTCATTTGTTACCTAGGCTAGATAAATGACCCGCAAGAAACCGCAAGAAGGCACAACTTTGTTACCGGGTAACCTGAATGAGGCCGGCGACTGCCGCGCCATCAGCGAAGTGCTGGCGCGCGTCGGCGACAAATGGACGGTGCTGGTGGTGTCGGCGCTGGGCGGCGGGCCGAAGCGCTTCAACGAGCTGCGGCGGGCGCTCGGTTCGATCTCGCAGCGCATGCTGACGCTGACGCTGCGCGCGCTCGAACGCGACGGGCTGGTGACGCGCACCGTCTACCCGACCATCCCGCCGCGCGTGGACTATGCCTTGACCACGCTCGGCGGCTCGCTGCTCGAGCCGGTCAAGGGTTTGAGCGACTGGGTGCTGCGCAACCGGCCCGCGCTGGAACAGGCGCGGCGCAAGTTCGATGCGTCGGAGAAGAGTTCGGGACGCGCCGCCGCACGCTGAACGGCGGCCGGTTTCGAAGGGCTTTTCACGCCGGCGCGCGTGCATTCGTGTGCGAGTGTGCCTGCCGTTCTACAATCTCCGATAGCTAGTTGCACGCGTGTCATTCGGCTCTGCTAGCTGCGCTGGGACCCCGATTAGAAGGGCAGTCCGCGTGCCGCGTTACTTTTTTCACTTCTCCGACGGGAAGCGGCAGTTCACCGACAGCGCCGGTCACGAGTTGAGCGGGCTGAGCGCCGCGCGCGCACACGCCACCGCGCATGTGCGCGAGCTGAAGGCGGCGATGTGCGATCCGCATATCGTGGACCTGTCCGGCTGGACCATGACCGTGGCGGACGCCGGCGGAAAGCCGGTGTTCATGGTCGGCTTCGACCTCAAATCCCGGCCGCTGCCCGAGATCGCAGCGCCGGCGCGGCAGCGAGCTCCGTCGCGCTAGCACAGGGTGCGGGCCTCGTCGGCGGCCTGTCCGCCGGCTATAGTGCCGCCCATGACTCAGCGGATCGCCGCCATCTTCTGTCTGCTGCTCGCCGGCCTCGCGCTCGGCGGCTGCAGCAAGTGCGGCTGGATCTGGAACGAGGGGCCGCGGTCCTGCCAGAGCGACGCGGCGCCGCGCTGAATCCCCGGTCCGATCGGGCACCCGGAAAAATATTTTTTCGATGCCGGCGCGGGCGTTTCCATCCCTTTTTGGCCCGGGCGGCGCGCTTGCGCGCGGCAAGTTTTTGACGGCAAACGGTTTTTCGCCCGGACGGCGGCTCTAAAAATTCTTTCAAAATAGTCCTAGGACTGTATTGACAGCGTGACGCTGGTCAGGTATAAAGTCCACATGCTCCACAGTTGCGCCCGGGTCGGCCGGTCGCGGTTCCGGACGGGAACAGCGGCGGCCCGCTCGCGTTGACCCCGACAGTTTCGAGAACGAGGGGCCGCAATGCCGCAAGTCGAGAACAACCATATTACCGAGACGCCGACCGAGGCGCGCGCCGGCGCCACCGGCCACAATGTCCGCTACGTGCTGTTCGCGGGCACGGCCGGGGTGATCGTGCTGTTCGCGATCGTCTACCTGTCGTTCTTCGGGTCCTGACGGGCGCGACCGGATCGTATCTTTAGAATCGCAAGCTGAGCGCCGGCCTCGAGCCGGCGCTTTTTTATTGGGGCGCGCATATGAGGAAAGTGGTGCATCCGCCCGAAATCCTGGCCCGTGTCCGATACCTCTATGAGAACACGGTCACGCCGGTCGGCGACCTGGTCGCGATGCTCGGCCTGTCGCGGTCGAACTTCTACAAACGGGTTTACGAAGGAAAATGGAAAAGGCGGCGCGCGAAGAAGCGTGAATTCGTTTTCGCCCGCGCCTTGATCGCAGCAACCGCGGAGCCGTTCATCATGCCCGAACCGGAACACGGCACGGCGGCTGAACGCCGCACGCGACTTGCCGCGCGCCGCCTGGCGCTCGACGAATACCGGGTAGCGGTCGCATTCAAGCTCATGGCCGCGCTCGAAAGCGCAATCGGCGTGCAAGCGAAAATCGCGGAGCAGCTCGGCCCCGCCGAAGGGGGAGAGGCCGAGCGCGCGGCCCGCACAGCCGCCGAAATGATCCGCAGCCTGCACGAAGCCGCGCGTCTTCTGTTGCCCGAGCCCAGAACGAATTCCGATGAAGCCGAAGACGACACCATACCCCGCGATATTGACACCTTCAGGAACGCGCTTGCGGAGCGCATTGAAGCTTTTGTCAGAGCTCAACAAGGAGCAGAGGAGGGCGCTGCCGGCCGAGCTTGAAGGCGAAATCGACCGGTGCGAGGAACCTCTCTTCTTTGACGATTTTCTCAATACCGCGCTCGCGCACCAGCTGCCGCCCGACCGCGCCAACAGCGGGGCCGACTGGACGACCTGGCTGATCCTCGGCGGGCGCGGCGCTGGCAAGACGCGCGCCGGCGCCGAATGGGTGCGCAGCGTCGCCGCCGGCGATCCCAAGGCGCGCATCGCGCTCATCGGCGAGACCGACCGAGAGGCGCGCGATGTCATGGTGGAAGGCGTGTCGGGCGTGCTGGCCGTGCATCCGACCAGGGAGCGGCCGGTCTGGAAAGTGTCGCGCCGGCGATTGCGCTGGCCCAACGGCGCGATCGCTCAAATTTTTTCGGCGACGGAGCCCGAAAGCCTGCGCGGGCCGCAGTTTTCCGCGGCCTGGTGCGACGAGATCGCCAAGTGGCGTCATGCCGAAGCAACTTTCGACATGCTGCAGTTCGGGCTGCGCCTTGGCGAGCGGCCGCGGCAGGTGGTGACCACCACGCCGCGGCCGACCCCTTTGCTCAAGAAGCTGATCGCCGACCCGCGCACGGCGGTGACGCATGCCGGCACGGCCGCCAACGCGCGCTTCCTGGCGCCGACCTTTCTCGACGCGGTGCTCGCGCGCTACGCCGGCACGCGGCTGGGGCGGCAGGAGATCGACGGCGAGATCCTGGAGGACCGGCCCGACGCGCTGTGGACGCGCGCGCAAATCGAGGCAGCGCGCGTGGCGGCGGCGCCTCCGCTCGCGCGCATCGTGGTGGCGGTCGATCCGCCGGGCTCGGCGCGGCAGGGCTCCGACGCCTGCGGACTGGTGGCGGCGGGCCGCGCCGAGAACGGCACCTATTATGTGCTGGCCGACGACAGCGCGGGTGGCCTCACGCCGCAGGCCTGGGCGATGAAGGCGATCGCGCTGTGGCGCAGGCTCTCGGCCGACTGCCTAGTGGCGGAGGCGAACTTCGGCGCCGACATGGTGCGCGCCGTGATCGCGGCGGCCGACAACAGCGTGCCGGTGCGGCTGGTGCACGCCACGCGCGGCAAATACGTGCGGGCGGAGCCGGTGGCGCAGCTCTACGAGCAGGGCCGGGTGAAGCACGCCGGCGTCTTCCCGGCGCTTGAGGATGAGATGGTGGATTTCGGGCTCGACGGGCTGTCGTCGGGCAAGTCGCCCGACCGGCTGGACGCGCTGGTCTGGGCGATCACGGCGCTGAGCCACGGGGCCGGGGCGGGGCCGAGGATCAGAAGGTTGTGAAATCACCCGCAACCGGGGTCCCGGGTCTGCGGTGCATCACTGCGTGCTGCGCCGCGCCCGGGACACGGTACAGCACAGAGGCTTTGCGTGTCCCGGGTGCTGCGCAACATGCAATGTTGCGCTGCTGACCCGGGACCCCGGTTGGTGGCTTCGGTGCATGTCATGATCAAGAAATCGGAGCCCCGGATCAGCAGTGCATCACTCCGCTGCGCTGCGTGCTGCACTGCGTCCGGGGTACGGGTCAGAGTGTGTCGCTCAGATCGCGCCAGTCGGGATTTTCGGATTCGATCAGCTTGAACTTCCACTCCCGGCGCCAGCGCTTCAAGGTGCGCTCGCGGGCGCGAGCGTCTGAGATCGAAGGATACGGCTCGGCATAGACCAGAGAGCGGACCTTATAGGTCTTGGTAAAGCCGGAAACGCTGCCGGCCTTGTGTTCGCTGACGCGGCGGCTGAGGTCGTTCGTTACGCCAACGTACATCGTGCCGCGATAACGGCTGGCGAGGATGTAGACGTAGAAGCGCTCGCTCATGACGCTTGCCGGTTGTGTGATTTTAGCAATTCAAATGCGGCGCTGCTGAAAAGAAACCGGGGCCCCGGGTCTGCGGCGCACCACTGTCGTGCTGCGCCGCGCCCGGGGCACGAGGCAGTCGCGCATCGCGCCCGGGACACGAGGTCATAGCATGCTGCAATTCATTCGATCCTTTCTCCGCTCTCCCGAGTACAAATCCTCCCGCGCGGCCCGCGTCATCGCGCTCGAATCGGGCGGGCGGCCGCGCTGGACGCCGCGCGACTATGCGGCGCTGGCGCGCGAGGGCTATGCGCAGAACGCCATCGTCTACCGCGCGGTGCGGCTGGTCGCCGAAAGCGTCGGCTCGGTCGCCTTCGTGCTCTATGAGGGTGCGGCCGAGCTTAACGCGCATCCGCTCATTGACCTTATCGCGCGGCCGAACCCGCGCCAGGACGGCGCGGCGTTTCTCGAAAGCTTGACCTCGCATCTGCTGCTCGCCGGCAACGCCTATGTCGAGGCGGTGAGCGCGGGCGCGGGCGTGCGCGAGCTCTACGCGCTGCGGCCCGACCGCATGAAGGTGGTGCCGGGCCCCGACGGCTGGCCGCAAGGCTTCGACTACACGGTGGCGGGCGCGACCGTGCGCTTCGACCAGGCGGCGCCGCTGCCGCCGATCCTGCATCTCACGCTGTTCAATCCGCTCGACGATTATTACGGCCTGTCCCCGCTGGAAGCGGCGGCGACCGCGGTCGACACGCACAACGCCGCGGCGGCCTGGAACAAGGCGCTGCTCGACAACGCGGCGCGGCCTTCCGGCGCGCTGGTGTTCGACGGCGCCGAGGGCGGTGTGCTTGCCGACAACCAGTTCGAGCGGCTCAAGCGCGAACTGGAGAAGCAATACCAGGGCACGGCCAATGCCGGGCGCCCGCTGCTGCTCGAGGGCGGGCTCGACTGGAAGCCGATGTCGTTCACGCCCAAGGACATGGACTTCATGGAAGCCAAGCATTCGGCGGCGCGCGAGATCGCTCTTGCGTTCGGGGTGCCGCCGATGCTGCTGGCGATCCCCGGCGACAACACCTATTCGAATTACCAGGAAGCCAACCGCGCGCTGGTGCGGCAGACCGTGCTGCCGCTCGCCGCGCGCATCGGCGCCGCGCTGACGCAGTGGCTGGCGCCGGCTTTCGGCGGCGCCCTCACGCTCGCGGTCGACGCCGACAGGATCGAGGCGCTTAGCCCGGACCGCGCCGCGCTATGGGAGCGCGTGACCAAGGCGCCGTTCCTCACCGTCAACGAGAAGCGCGCCGCCACCGGCTACGGGGCGGTGGAGGGTGGGGATGTGTTCTGAGCGGTGTCCCGGGCGCTGCGCAACATGAAATGTTGCGCTGCTGACCCGGGACCCCGGTTATTTTCCGAAAGCGGGGCCCCGGATCAGCAGTGCATCACTTCGCTGCGCTGCGTGCTGCACTGCGTCCGGGGCACGAGACTCACCATGCCCGACATCATCGAAACCTTCGCCGCGCGCGGCGACCTCGCGCACGTGGCGCTGCTGCTGTGGGCGCTATCGGCGAGCGCGCTGGCCTGGTTTGCGCTGCGCGAAGTGGCGGCGGCGAGCCGACGCTTTGACGACTTCGTGCGCGAGCTGGCGCGCTTCAACGACACGTTTTGATCCGACGAACCTGAGAGGCTGACGATGGATAGCTTGCACACCGTATTGCGCTCGATCCGCGGCGAAACGAAAGCGCGGCGCGACCATCTCGACGTGTTCCGCGAATTTCTCGACCACCTCGACCGCGCCAGCCGGCGGCGCAATCCGCCGCGCACGGTGAAGAGCGCGAGGGGCCGGGGGCGGAAGGGCGGCAAGCGCTAGCGGCGTCGTGTCCCGGACGCGATGCAGCGCGCAAGCGGTGCAGCGCTGATCCGGGACCCAGCTTCATCATCGTAACCGGGGTCCCGGGTCTGCGGCGCAGCGTTTCACGCTGCACCGCGCCCGGGACACGCATTTCGGCGGTCGCCTCATGCTCGCACTCACTTCCGAACCCACCGTGGCCTCCGTGTTCGCGCCGCGCACCACCATCGACGCCGACGGCACGGTGGAGGGCTATGCCTCGCTGTTCGGCGAGATCGACGCGGCGCGCGACATGATGATGCGCGGCGCCTTCGCCGAGACGCTGCGGCTGCGCAGTGTGCGGCGCGTGCCGATGCTGTTTCAGCACGATCCGGCCGAGCCGGTCGGCGTGTGGCTGGAGCTGCGCGAGGACCACCGCGGGCTCTACGCGCGCGGGCGGCTGATCCCGGAAGTGGCGCGCGGGCGCGAGCTGCTTTCTCTCTTAAGGGCCGGCGCCATCGACGGGCTGTCGATCGGCTTCCGCACGGCCAAGGCGCGCATCGACCCGAAGACGCGCGTGCGCGCGCTGCACGCGGTCGATCTGTGGGAGATCTCCATCGTCACGTTCCCGCTGCTGGCGGGCGCGCGCGTGCGGGCCGTGAAACAAGCGGCGTCCTCCCCGCCGCAGCTGTCACGCGCCCGCACGCGTGCTGAGGTCGAGTGGGCGAGGCTGGCGGGCGCGGCGGACGGCGCCGAGGCACCGCCTGCGCGGATCGCGC
>JALHRB010000055.1 GCA_022841665.1 Pseudolabrys sp. | reverse complement strand
CAGGCAAGGCCGCAGGCTTGGCCGCCGGCTTGCGCGCGGGCGGGCGCTTGGCGCCTTCGGGCGCGCAGCGGACGTAGACCATGGTGCCGTAGCGGCCCTGCACTTCGGGGTCCATCCAGCGCATGACGAGCACGCGGCCGTCGAACTGGACCACCTCGCGGTCCTGGATGCTGCCCGGCGGGTCGCCGTCGGGGCCGATATAAGTCTTGCCGCCCGGCGCGCCCTTCAGGCGCAGCTCGGTCGGGGTCGGCTGGTCGGCCAGATGCATCATGACGCCGCCGGCCGTGCCCAGCGCGATGATGTAAGGCTGCCGGCACTGGTTGGCGGCGGCGGCCTCGGTGCGCGGCCGGTCCTCGTCCTTGTGGTAGGCGGCGAGCCCCCAGCGGCCCACAATGTCCTGCGGCGGGAAGGCCGGCGGCAGCGTCGGCACCACCGGCGGCGGTGGCGGCTCCGCCGGCGCCGGCGGCTGCAAACTCGCGCAGCCGGTCAGCGCCAGGCCGAGGGTGGCTACCGCCAGCCATGACGACACGCGGAGACGAAGAAGGCTCATTGGGGCTCCTGCAAACGGGAGGGGGACTTTGAAAGGCATCGGGGGCGAGCGCAAGCTGCAGTGCAACGCGCAAAAGGCTTTGCCGGTCCCGCTTTCGCGTGCGATCGGCCCGTTTTTGAGGCCGTTCCGGTTGCGGTCCGCTTGACACCCTCCGCGCAAGTCAATATCTCCCGGGCAGCCTTTTGGCACTCCGTTTAGGTGAGTGCTAACGGCCTCATAAATCGAGACTTTCCGGTAACGAGACGCGCGCTAGCGCCGACGAGGAGCCCATGGCCAAGACCAAGTTCCGTCCCCTGCACGACCGCGTGGTCGTCCGCCGCATCACCGCCCTGGAGAAGACCAAGGGCGGCATCATCATTCCCGACAGCGCCCAGGAAAAGCCGTCGGAAGGCGAAGTCATCGCCGTCGGCCCGGGCGGCCGCGACGAGAACGGCAAGCTCACCCCGATCGGCGTCAAGACCGGCGACCGCGTCCTGTTCGGCAAGTGGTCGGGCACCGAGGTCAAGCTCGACGGCGAGGATCTCCTGATCATGAAGGAGAGCGACATCATGGGCGTGATCGCCTGACGCTAGAAACAAATCGCCTAACGCCTCCGCTGTCATGGCCGGGCTTGTCCCGGCCATCCCGATAAGGAGGGCACCGTGCCCGCCTAAGCGAGATCGCACCAGAACTCGGGCTTGCCCGAGTTCTGGGGGTTAATCGGCACAAGTCGGGTAAACCCGACTTGTGGTGACAAGCCCGGCGATGACAAACGAGAGGAAGGCGCATCAGCAAATCCATCGGAGTATTTGAAATGGCTGCCAAGGACGTGAAATTTGCCGGCGATGCGCGCGAGCGCATGCTGCGCGGCGTCGACACCCTCGCCAACGCGGTGAAGGTGACCCTCGGCCCGAAGGGCCGCAACGTCGTGCTCGACAAGTCGTTCGGCGCGCCCCGCATCACCAAGGACGGTGTGACGGTCGCCAAGGACATCGAGCTCGAGGACAAGTTCGAGAACATGGGCGCGCAGATGGTGCGCGAGGTGGCGTCGAAGACCAACGACGTCGCCGGCGACGGCACCACCACCGCCACCGTGCTCGCCCAGGCGATCATCCGGGAAGGCGCCAAGTCGGTTGCCGCCGGCATGAACCCGATGGACCTCAAGCGCGGCATCGACATCGCCGTGCACGCGGTCGTCAAGGACATCGAGAAGCGCGCCAAGAAGGTCGGCTCCTCGGCGGAAGTCGCCCAGGTCGGCACCATCTCGTCGAACGGCGACGCCACGATCGGCAAGATGATCGCGCAGGCGATGCAGAAGGTCGGCAACGAGGGCGTGATCACGGTCGAAGAAGCCAAGGCGATGGAGACCGAGGTCGAGATCGTCGAGGGCATGCAGTTCGACCGCGGCTACATTTCCCCCTACTTCGTCACGAATGCCGAGAAGATGCTGGCCGAGCTGGAGGACGCCTACATCCTCCTGCACGAAAAGAAGCTCTCGGGCCTGCAGTCGATGCTCCCCGTGCTGGAAGCGGTGGTGCAGTCGGGCAAGCCGCTCGTCATCATCGCGGAAGACGTCGAGGGCGAGGCGATCGCCACGCTGGTCGTCAACAAGCTGCGCGGCGGCCTTAAAGTGGCGGCCGTCAAGGCGCCGGGCTTCGGCGACCGCCGCAAGGCCATGCTCGAGGACATCGCGATCCTCACCGGCGGCCAGCTCATCTCCGACGATCTCGGCATGAAGCTGGAGAGCGTCACGCTCGCCATGCTCGGCCGCGCCAAGAAGGTGATCATCGAGAAGGAAAAGACCACCATCGTCAACGGCGCCGGCAAGAAGGCCGACATCGAGGCGCGCGTGGCGCAGATCAAGGCGCAGATCGAGGAAACCACCTCGGACTACGACAAGGAGAAGCTGCAGGAGCGGCTGGCCAAGCTGGCGGGCGGCGTTGCGGTCATCCGCGTCGGCGGCGCCACCGAAATCGAGGTGAAGGAGAAGAAGGACCGCGTCGAGGACGCGCTCAACGCCACCCGCGCCGCGGTCGAGGAAGGCATCGTGCCGGGCGGCGGCGTCTGCCTGCTGCGCGCCAAGAAGGCGGTCGGCAAGCTGTCGAACGAGAACGCCGACGTGCAGGCCGGCATCAACATCGTGCTCAAGGCGCTGGAAGCCCCGATCCGCCAGATCGCGGAAAACTCCGGCGTCGAAGGCTCGATCGTGGTCGGCAAGATCCTCGACGAGAAGTCGGAGACCTTCGGCTTCGACGCGCAGAAGGAAGAGTACGTCGACATGGTCGAGAAGGGCATCATCGACCCGGCCAAGGTCGTGCGCACCGCGCTGCAGGACGCCGGCTCGGTCGCCGGCCTGCTGATTACCACCGAGGCCATGGTCGCCGAAATGCCGAAGGAAGCTTCGGCCGGTCCGGCGATGCCGCCGGGCGGCGGCATGGGCGGCATGGGCTTCTAAAAGAAGCCCATCGCTTAAAGTGATCGAAGTCGGACAAGTCCGACTTCGATTGGCTTCTAGCCCTTCGCCTCACGCATCGACGATCCAAGGGCGCGGCTCCGGCCACGCCCTTTTCGTTTGCGCTACCAGCCGATCGCCTTCGGCAGCCAGGTGGCCAGCCCCGGGAAGGCGAACACCAGCACCAGCGCCAGCACCTGCATCCCCACAAACGGAATGACCCCGCGATAGATGTCGCCGGTGGTGACCTCCGGCGGCGCCACGCCGCGCAGGAAGAACAGCGCCCAGCCGAACGGCGGCGTCAGGAACGAGGTCTGCAAGTTCACGCAGATCAGCGTCGCCAGCCACACCATGTCCACGTTCGCGGCGGCGAACACCGGCAGGAACAGCGGCACGGCGATGTAGGAAATCTCGATCCACTCGATGAAGAAGCCGAGCACGAAGATGATGAACATCAGGAACCAGATGTCCGCGTTGATGCCGCCGGGCAGGAACGCGAACAGGTCGTGCACCAGCTTCTCGCCTTGCAGGCCGCGGAAGGCCAGGGCGAAGATCTGCGCGCACATGAGGATGAACATCATCATGGCGGTGATCTTAACCGTCGCCTGACAGGTTTCGCGCAGCACTTTCCAGCTGAGGCGGCCGGTGACGGCCGTGATCAGAATCGAGCCGAGCGCGCCCATTGAGGCGGCTTCCGAAGGCGCGGCGATGCCGGCGATGATCGAGCCAAGCACCGCGCCGACCAGGCCGACCGGCGGCGCCACGACCTTCAACAGCTTGAGCGCGAGCTGGCCGCCGGAAAGCAGCGCGCGCTCGTCGGCCGGGATCGCCGGCACCGCCTGCGGCCGCACGACGCCGAGTAAGAGGACATAGGCACAATAGATACCGGCCAGCATCAGGCCGGGCATCATCGCAGCCGCAAACAGCGTGCCGACCGACTCGTTGAGGATGTCGGCGAGCAGGATGAGGATCAGGCTCGGCGGGATGATCTGCCCGAGCGTGCCGGAAGCGCAGATGACGCCGCAGGCCAGCCCCTTGTTGTAGCCGCGCCGCAGCATGCCGGGCAGCGTGAGCAGGCCGAGCGTCACCACGGTGGCGCCGACGATGCCGGTGGTGGCGCCCATCAGGACGCCGACCAGCACGATGCCGATGCCGAGCCCGCCGCGCAGCGAGCCGGCCAGATGCCCGATCACGTCCATCAGGTCTTCGGCGAGCTTGGATCTCTCCAGCATCATGCCCATGAAGACGAACAGCGGGATGGCCAGCAGCGTCGAATTCGTCACCACGCCGAACAGGCGGTGCGGCAGCAGGTTGAACAGCGTCATCCCGAAGCCGAGATAGCCGAACACGAAGCCGGATATCGCCAGCGTCATGGCGACCGGAATGCCGGCCAGCAGCAGGACGAAGAACGACGCCAGCATCAAGATGGCGAGAACTTCCAACGACATCATGCTCTCCGATAAGCGAGCCAGCTTTTGATCGCTTCCGAGAGCGACTGCAGGAAGAACAAGGCGAAGCCGAGGGGGATCAGGCCTTTGACGATGTAGCGGTGATCGATGCCGCCGGGATTGGCGGTGCCCTCGTTAATGCTCCACGACTGATAGACGTAAGGAATGCAGAGCTTGATCACGACCGCGCACAACAGCATGCCGAGTATCGCCGTGGCCACCTCGATCAGATGCTTGTTCTTGCCGCTGAAATACTGGAACAGGACGTCGACGCGCACATGCTCGCCGTGCAGGAGGGCATAAGACATTCCAAACACGCAGATCGGCACCAGGATGTGCCACTCGAACTCCTGCATCCAGATCGAGCCGATCGAGAAGCCGTAGCGCATCAGCACGTTTGCGCCCATTACCAGCGCAAGGCCGAGCGTCAGCCACGCGGTCGTGCGGCCGACGAGATCGACGACAGCGTCGATCGCGCCGGCCAGCCGCACCATTGGCGTCACTTAGGTCGCCCGCCGAATCTTGGTGTGATAGACGAGCTCGCTCTTGTCGGCCCAGTCGTCGTACTTGGCCTTGTAGGCGAAATAGGAGTCGTGGACCTTCTTGGTGACCGGGTCCTTGGCCACCGCTTCGGCAAGAATTTTCGTCGTCGCCGCCTTCAACGCCTTGACGATGTCGTCGGGCAGCGGCTGCGCGATGACGCCCTGGTTCTTGACCAGGTCTTCATAAGCCTCGGCGTTGTTCTTCTGGCACCAGGCCTCGCTGATCACGTTGCAGGCCGAACAGGCGTTCTCGACGATGGCCTGGAGGTCCGGCGGCAGGCTTGCCCATTTGGCCTTGTTGATGGTGAGTTCGCTGGTGGTCGCCATCTCGTGCCAGCCGGTCGTGTAGTAATACTTGGCGACCTTGTGCAGGCCGAGCTGGCGGTCGAGATAGGGGCCGACGAATTCGGCGGCGTCGATCACGCCGCGCTCGAGATTGGGGAAGATTTCGCCCGGCGCGATGAGGCGCGAGTCGACGCCCAGTTCCTTGTAGACGCGTCCCGCGAGACCGGGGATGCGCATCTTGATGCCCTTGAGGTCATCGACGGTCTTGATCTCCTTGCGGAACCAGCCCGTCATCTGCACGCCGGTGTTGCCGCAGGCGAACGGCACCAGATTGAACCGGTCATAGACCTCGCGCCACAGCTCCTTGCCACCGCCGTCGTAGTACCAGCCGTTGAAGCCCTGGAAGTTGAGGCCGAAAGGCACGGCGGTGAAATACTGCGCGGCGAAGCTCTTGCCGGTCCAGAAATAGGAGTTGGCGTAGTTCATCTCGACGGTGCCCGACGACACCGCGTCGAAGCCTTCCGCCGCGGGGATCAACTCGCCCGCGCCGTAGAACTGGATCTTCAGCCGCCCGCCCGACATGTCGTCGATGCGCTTGCAGAGATCCTTCGCGCTGCCCGGCCCGGTCGAATAGAACGCGGCGTTGGGGCCGTAGAAGCTCGTCATTTTCCAGTTGAAGGTGGTCTGCGCTCGGACCACCGCCGGCGCGGCAACCGTACCGACAGTGCCAGCCAAGGCTAACTTTGCAAAATCACGACGACGCATTGCGTTCCCTCCACGGTCACATCCGGCCCGTCGCTAAAAGCAAGTCGCAGGCCAAACCTGTGAATCCTTGGGCGGTCGGTTGATTCCCCACCGCCCGGTGCCTTAACAGGGAACAGTCTTGCACAGTATTAAGGCGTCTGCCTCCAAAAACGCCATTGGGGAACCCGGCATCAACGGAAACCGTACGGCCAGACGGCCCCCTACCCGGCCGCCCGCGCCGCCGCCGCGCGCGGCTGCTCAGTGGCTTGAGAGGCGAAACCGCAGGGTTTTAGCGCCGTTCAGGGTCACCTTCTCGCCCTGCCGTTTCCAGCTTTCCACCTGCGCCAGATCGGCGAGCATGCCGGCGTCGGCCTGAATGCGCTCGGGCGAGCATTGGCCGGCGACCATCATCGCGGGCAGCGCGTCCGGCAGCGGGCCGGGCTCGATACGCAGCGAATCGCCGGCGATCGTGACCCGCGCATTCACGGTCTTGCACCACAGGTCGACGACGGCAGCGCCGTCAGGCGCGACCGCGAGGATCGGCACGCGCTTGACCGGACGCATTGGCGCCACGTCGAGCAGCATTTCGCGGTCGAAGGGGAATTCGCCGTTCGGTTGCGCGGCGGCGGGTGCCGCCAGAGACAACGAACCCGCGAGCGTGCAGCACAATACAACTAACCGGCCCGCGGCCGGACGAAACAGGGTCATCGATCACTCCGGTTTGGCTGCCGCGGCCGCGACGCCCAAAGACGCTGGAAATGCAGTCCGACGTCGCCCGGGTCAAGCGGTTTTGAGAAGGCGGCGGCGCGCCCGATATTTTTCTCCACAGCACAGGCCGGGAGACCTGCGATCGCAGGCGGCGCTGGAACCGGCTATCGCCGGTCGAGAAATCTGCGGCGGCTCATGCCGCCCTGCGTGAAATTGGCGGAATGATCGATGACCGTCGTGGCGCGCTACAACAAAAAGGCGGCCGACCTCGCGTGGGAGCGCAGGCTGTCATTCTTCCGCGAATATCTCGGGCCGACGCCGAGATCGTGAGCGGCCATCGGCCGCCTGGCCGACAGTGGCGCGACCAGTCACTTGCGCCGCTCCGCATAATGTTCGCCCAGCCGCACTGTCTGAACAACGTCATAGGCCAGGAGAAGCATGACGCCGACGACGATGACGATCAGCGGCAGCGCCGGAACCCACGTGACCATGAAGGCAAGGAAACCGCTCACCATGGCAAAGGCGATGAGTCCGGTGATCAGGTGCACTATCATGGCGCTCCTCCCTTTCCTCTGCTCGCGGCACCAGCGGGTTTGCGCTGCCGGCCTCCGCGGGATCCCTTGCTCAACGTTTTGACAAGCCAGCGCGCGCTGCGCAAGAGCCGCGCGTCGTTGCCGCGCCGCCCTACCAGTTGAAGGCCGAGCGGCAGGCCGGCCTCCGAATGCATCACCGGCACGGTGACAGCCGGCGTGCCGAGATAGGTCCAGATGGTGCAAAAAACCGGATTTCCCGTCGCGTCCAGGCCGCGCGGCGCCTCGCCCGGGGCCGCCGGCGTGAGGATGGCGTCGTATTCGTCGAATACGCTGTCGAGCGTCGCATTGAGCGGCGCGCTGCCGGCGAGCGCGGCGGTATAGGCGACCGCGGGCTGCGCCCGGCCGCGCTCGATGAGGCCGCGCAGCGGCGCGCTGAGTTGCGCGGCGCCCTGCTCGTAGTCGCGATGGAGGTTGTGCGCCATCTCGACCTCCATGACGACGCGATGGAAGTCGATGGCACGATCGAAGCTCGGGCCGAGCTCCACTTCCGAAGCCGCCTCGCCGAGGTGCTCGACCAATTCCGCGAAGGCGGCCTGGGTCGTCGCGTCGGCATGCGGCCAGGCCGGCGATTTCACGAACGCGAAGCGTGGCGGCAGCGGCGGCTCGCTCGCGGCCACCGCCGCGAACGGCGGACGTGCGACCGGCCGGGTGTCGGTGTCTTCCGCGTCGAAGCCGACCATGGTTTCGGCCATGAGCGCGGCGTCCTCGACCGAGCGCGCAAAGACGCCGACATGATCGAGCGCGCGCGAGAGCAGCAAGGCCCCGCTGCGCGGAATAAGGCCATGGGTGGGCTTGAAGCCGACCACGCCGCAATAGGCCGCCGGACGAATCACCGAGCCGTTGGTCTGCGTGCCGATCGCGCCCGGCACCATCAGGGCGGCGACGGCGGCCGCCGAGCCCGACGACGACCCGCCGGGCGTGCGCTCAGGATCGTGCGGATTGCGGGTCTTGCCCGGATGAAAATAGGCGTATTCGGTGGTCACGGTCTTGCCGAGGATGACCGCGCCGGCGGCCCGCAGCGACGCGACCGCCGTGGCATCGCGGCGCGGCGTCCGGCCCGCCCATATCGGCGAGCCGAATTCAGTCGGCATGTCGCCGGTGTCGAAAATGTCCTTGATGCCGACCGGCACGCCGTGCAGCGGCCCGAGCGCGCGGCCGTGCCGGCGGTGCTCGTCGAGCGCCTCCGCCTGCCGCATCGCGTGGTCGCGGTCGAGGAATGCCCAGGCCTGCACATTGGCGTCGACCTCGTCGACACGGTCGAGGCAGGCGCGCACCAGCTCGGCGGAGGTTATCCGGCCCTCGCGAACCTCGGCAGCGGCTTCGCTCAGGCCGAGCGCACACAGACTCATCCGCGCGATCCTTCGAGACGACAAATCATCGCGGCGAATAGAGGTATTCCGGCAGCCAAAGGGCCAGCCCCGGGAAGATGTAGACCAGCGCCATGGTGAGGAACACCATGAACACGAACGGCAAGGCCCCGCTGAAGATATCGGTCAGCTTCACATGCGGCGGCGCGACACCCTTGAGATAGAACGCGGCCATCGCCACCGGCGGCGTGTTGAACGCGGTCTGCGTATTGAGCGCCACCAGGATGCCGAAGAAGAGCGGGTTGACGTGGAAATCGTCGAGCAACGGCAGGAAGATCGGCACGAAGATGATGATGATCTCCGTCCACTCCAGCGGCCAGCCCAGCAGGAAGATGATGAACTGGGTCAACAGCAGGAAGCCCGTCGTCGACAGGTTGAGCGAGAGAAAGAATTGCTCGACCACCGACTGCCCGCCTAGCACGGCGAACACGGCGGAGAACGTCCACGAGCCGATGAACAGATAGCAGACCATCGCGGTCGCGCGCACCGTCAGATACACGGAATCCCGGAGCATGGTGTAGTTGAGCGCCCCGTAGGCGCCGGCCAGCACCAGGCTCGCGAGCGCACCCGCGCCGGCGGCTTCGGACGGTGTTGCAAGCCCGAACAGAATGGCGCCGAGCACCGAGACGATCAGCAGCGCCAGCGGCAGGAACGACGTCAGCAGCGCCCATATCACGGTGCTAGTCGGCACATTCGTCTTCTCCGGCGGCAGCTTGGGGCAAAGCGCCGGATTTATCATCGCTCGAGCGATGATGTAGATGACGTACAGGCCTGCGAGCAGGAAGCCCGGGAAGAACGCCGCGGCGTAGAGCTTGACGGCCGACACGCCCGCCGTCGCCGCGTAGACGATCAGCAGGATGCTGGGCGGAATGAGGATGCCGAGGCAGCCGCCGGCGCACACTACGCCGGCCGACAGCTTGACGTCGTAGCCCGCGCGCAGCATCGCCGGGAACGCGAGCAGCCCCATCAGCGTGACCACCGCGCCGACGATGCCGGTCGCGGTCGCGAACATCGCGCAGGTGATCATGGTCGCCACGGCGAGCGAGCCCGGAACGTTCTTCATCGAGAGTTGCAGCGCGCCGAACAGCCGGTCGAGGATGTTGGCACGCTCGACCAGATAGCCCATGAAGAGAAATAACGGCACCGCGACAAGCACGTCGCTCGACATCACCTCGAACGCCTTCTGCACCAGCAAGGTGAAGATGCGGTTCTGAAAGAACTCCTGGCCGGCCGTAAAATAGGCGTAGTAGCCAAAGCCCACGCCCATCGCCATCAACGTGAAGGCGATCGGAAATCCCAGCATGATGATGAAGATGAAAAGCCCCAGCATCAACATGCCGACTTGCGGGTCAGTCATGCCCAGTCCCCCTTAACGACCCGCTTGCGGCTGTTCGCCTTGCTCGCCGGCGTGGATCCGTTGTTCTTGCAGAATCAGGCTTTCCGTTTCCTCGACGTCGTGCAGCCGCTGCGGCCACACGCCGGTGCGGATGCAGAGGATGCAACGGATGATCTCGGCGGTTCCCTGCAGCAGCAAAAGCACGCCGGTGATCGGCACCAGCGTCTTGAGCGGGAAAACCGGCACGCCGGCGGGGCTGAAGATGCTGACCTCGCGGAAGCGGATGGACATTTGGGCGTAGTTCCAGCCGGAATAGATCAACGCCAGCACGGCCGGCAGGAAGAAGAGGATGTAGAGGACGAGATCCATCGTCGCCTGCGTGCGCGGCTTCCACAGGCGATAGAGGACGTCGCCGCGCACATGCCCGTTGCGCGACAGCGTATAGGCGCCCGCCATCAGGAACATGGCGCCGTAGGTGATGTAGCTGAAGTCGAACGCCCAGGTCGTCGGAGCGCTCAGGACGTAACGGACGAAAACCTCGTAGCTGACGCCGAGCGTCAGCACGAGAATCAACCAAGCGAACGCCTTGCCCACCCACGCGCTGAGCAAGTCGATGAAAAACAGAAATCGATCCATGTGCGAAGAGTCCGCCAGCTATTGTCGCGACCTAACGCCGGCGGCGTCCGGTCCTGCCCCCCGAAGCGGGATGGGCGGCGCATGTGCACCGCCCGCCCCGATCTTGATGCGCGATGCGCGATTTAGAGCTTCAGCGTGTTCGGGAAGTGATGGTTGTAGGCGCCCTTATAGTCGGTCGCGTTCATCATGTTGTAGAACACGACGCGACGCACCCACGCCTTCTGCGAGTCCATCACCTTCTTCATGAAGGGATCCTTGGCCAGCCCTTCGATCAGGCCGTCCCAGGCCTTGATCTGGGCGTCGAACACGCTTTGCGGCGTGCGCAACACGTTGACCTTTTCCCTGTCCATCAGCTCCTGCAGGTCCTTCGAATACTGGTTCATGCCCAGCCATTCGCTCGCGGAGGACGCAGCTTCGGCGGCGTATTGCAGCACCGCCTGGTGCTCCTTTGGCAGGCTGTTGAACTTCGTGCGGTTGAACATGATCTCGAAATACTCGGTGGCCTGATGGTGGCTGCCGAGCATGTAGTTCTTGGCCACGTTCTGCGCGCCGAAGCGGCGGTCCGAGGTCGGGTTGTTGAACTCGAAGGCGTCGATGACACCGCGCTCCATCGCCGGCACGATTTCGCCGCCCGGCAGCTGAGCGACCGAGGTGCCCATCGCCTGGAACAGGTCAGCCGCGAGACCGACGGTGCGGTACTTGAGACCCTTCAGGTCCTCGGCCTTGGTCACCGGCTTCTTGAACCAGCCGAGCGGCTGGGTCGGCATCGGCATCGAGAAGAAGCTCTTGACGTTGAGCTTCATGATCTGCGTCTGCAGTTCGTCGAACAGCTCCTTGCCGCCGCCGGCGTAGATCCAGCCGAGGCCTTCGTTGGCGTTGAAGCCGAACACCGGGCCGGTGCCGAACAGCGAAGCAGCCTTATGCTTGCCGTACCAGTACACGGTCACGGTATGGGCGGCGTCGATCTGCCCGCCATGCACGCCGTCCAGCACTTGGAAGGGGTGCACCACGGCGCCGCCGTGCAAGAGGTCGATCTTGAGCCGGCCGCCCGCCATCTCGTTGACGCGGGTGATGTATTGATTGGCCATCTCGGTGAAGATGTCGGTGGCAGGCCAGGACGTCTGCATTTTGAGCGTGACGGTCTGCGCGCGCGATACTTGCGGCATGGCAACCGTCGCAACGCCCGCCACGGCAGCGCCGCCGAGAAACTTACGGCGGGTCGAAGTCTGTTTTTCGTTAGCCATTCTCAATCCCTCCCTTGGATCGTTTCCTACCCATGAACGCTTATTGTCGGGTCTTATTCCACAACCCGACTTTTAGCCCGGATTTGGCAACCCTTAGGACACAATCGTACGGGTTGCGGCGACCGGACGCAACATTGGGCAGGACTTGGGACGTCGTTCATATGCAGTTTTTATGCTCAAAACCCTCAAATCCTTCCGAAAGGGACACACCACCGGCCAGTAGCCGGTATTGATGGCCGATAAGGCGCCGTTCCTCCGCCCCCGAAAGGAGACTGCCGTGCAAGGCATCACCTCGACGCTCGCCACCATCTGGCGGATCGCCAACCCCTATTTCCGGTCGCAGGACCGCTGGCCCGGCCGCCTGCTGCTCGGGGCCATTGTCACGATCGAGCTGGCCATCGTCGGCATCACGGTGCTGATCAATCAATGGAACGCGCGCTTCTACAACGCGCTGCAGGACCGCAACTGGGACGCCTTCACCTACGAGCTGCTCTATTTCTGCGTCCTCGCCGCCATCTTTATCCTGCTGGCCGTCTACCAGCTCTACCTCAACCAGTGGCTCCAGATCCGCTGGCGGCGCTGGATGACAAGCCACTATCTCGACCGCTGGCTCGCCGGCTCCAACCACTACCGCATGCAGCTTCTGGGCGACGCCGCCGACAACCCCGACCAGCGTATCGCGGAGGACGTCAAGCAGTTCATCGACGGCGGCGCGAACGGCATCGGCATCCTGCCGATCGGCCTCGGCCTGCTGAATTCGGTGGTCACGCTGGCCTCCTTCAGCGTGATCCTGTGGAGCCTGTCGGCGGCCGCGCCGCTCACTTTGTTCGGCGCGACCTGGAACATCCCGGGCTACCTGTTCTGGGCCGCCCTGCTCTACGCTGTCGCCGGTACCGCGCTGGCCCATCTGGTCGGCCGGCCGCTGATCGCGCTGAACTTCCAGCAGCAGCGCTACGAGGCCGACTTCCGCTTCAGCCTGGTGCGCGTGCGCGAGAATGCCGAACAGATCGCCCTGCTCGAGGGCGAGGCGGCGGAGCGCGACCAGTTGCTCGACCGCTTCGGCCGCCTCGCCGCCAACTGGATGGCGATCATGACGCGCACGAAGAAGCTGACGTTCCTGACCGCGGGCTACGGCCAGATCGCCTCGGTGTTTCCGATCGTCGTGATCAGCCCGGCCTATTTCGCCGGACTGGTGCAGCTCGGCGGGCTGACGCAGACCGCGTCGGCCTTCGGCAGCGTGCAAGGCGCGCTGTCCTTCTTCGTCGACACCTACCGGCGGCTGGCGGAATGGCGCGCGGTGATCGAGCGGCTCGACGGCTTCGACCGTTCGGTCGCCGCAGCGCAGGCGGCGGCGCACACGCCGCCGGTGATCGAGGTCGCCGAAGGCACCGCCGACGCCGTGTCGTTCAAGAGCTTGACGGTCAAGCTGCCGAACGGCGCGCCGCTGGTCGACGCCGACGGCGTGTCGATCGCGCCCGGCGAGCATGTGCTGGTGAGCGGGCCGTCCGGCGCCGGCAAGTCGACCTTGTTCCGCGCCCTCGCCGGCGTCTGGCCGTTCGGCCAGGGCACCATTGCCGTGCCGAAGGGGGCCAAGGTGATGATGCTGCCGCAGCGGCCTTATTTCCCGATCGCGCCGCTTTCCGCCGCGGTCGCCTATCCGGCCGAGCCCGGCACGTTCGACGCGGCCAAGGTGGCCGATCTGATCGCCGCGGTCGGGCTGCCGGCGCTCGCCGCGCGCATCGAGGAAGAGGCGCACTGGAACCGGATGCTGTCGCTCGGCGAGCAGCAGCGGCTGGGGCTTGCGCGCGCGCTGCTGCACGCGCCGGACTATCTGTTCCTGGACGAGGCCACCGCCTCGCTCGACGAGCCCTCGGAGGCCGCGCTCTACAAGCTTTTGGCGGAGCGGCTGCCGCGCGCGACCATCGTGTCGATCGGCCACCGCGCGACGCTGACCGCCTTCCACCGCCGCCGACTCGCCTTCATGCGCGAAGGCGACCGGTACGCGCTGCGCGAGGGCGCGCTGTCGCCGGCGACGTAAAAATCACCACCAGCGCGCCGGCCAGTCGAAGCGGCGCACCGCCATGTGCCAGAAGAAGGCGAAGAGCGCGAGCGCCACCGCGCCTACGGCCACCGGCATGAGCAGGAAGCTCCACGGCATGGCGTTGACCACGATCAGCAGCGGGTCGATGCCGGCCGGCGGGTGAAAGGCGCGCGCGGCGTGCATCGCCACCATCGACAGGCCGACCGCGAAGGCCGCCGCCCAAGGCTGCGGGCCGACCAGGGTGAGCACGAGGAGGCCAACCGCGGAGGCGATGATGTGGCCGCCGATCAGCGCGCGCGGCTGCGCGGCTTCGGCTTCCGGCGAGCCCAGCACCAGCACGATCGAGGTGGCGAAGGGGATCGCCATCACCGGCATGGAACTGCGGGCGGCGAAGACTTCCATCGCGCCGATGGCGATGGCGCCGCCGGCGGCGCCGGCCAGTACGGCAAGGCAAGTACGACGATCGAGCTTCGCAAGCATCACGGCGAAGGACTCGCAAGAAACAAGCCACCCGCCAATAGAAAGGGCGGCGGCCATTGACGGCCGCCGCCCAGGGCAGGATTGCTCGGTCGATTACTTCAGCGCGCCGAGCGTGAGGTCAGCCGACAGGCGCGCCATGAAGGTCGGGTTGCACCAGCTCGACTTCAGGCCGGCCGGGTTGCCGACCGGGATGCCCGCGCCGCCCGGCGAAGCGCCCGGATCGGAGGTGAGCGCGAAGCACTCTTCCTTGGTCAGGTCGGTGTCCGAGTAGCGCAGGTCGAGCGTGAAGACCTTGTACGTGAAGGCCAGACCGATGTTCCAGGTCGAGTAGTCCGGCAGATCGTACGGCGCGGCGAAGAGGATGCCGTCGGCCGCCGCGGTGGTCAGCCAGTAGTGGCCGAACTCACCCGAGATGAACCAGCCGATGTCCTTCGACAGGAAGCCGAGGGCCGGCAGCACGTACTTGGCGGTGCCCGACGCGTAGGTGCCGTCCGCCTTCGTGCCGAGGAAGCTCGGCGAGTAGTAGATGTTGGCGCCGACCGAGAAGGGCTCGGTGACCTGGTAAGTCGCCTTGCCGTAGACTTCCCAGAAGTCGGTGTTGGCGAGCGTGGTCGCGCCGTTGCCGTAGACGTTGCCGCCGACGCCGTACTGCGTCTCGTGCGGGTACCAGTAGTAGATGAACCCGAGATCGAGGGCGAGGTTGCCGAAGGTCGGACGCACGCCGGCGTAGAAGTCGACTTCCGCGCTCGGCGTGGTGGCCAGGCGCACGCTCGAACCGGCGATGCCGGCGTAGAGCTGGAAATTCGGCGAGATGTTGTAGCGCGGTTCGAAGTATGCGCTCACCGACGGACCATTGTCGGACTGGCTGATGCCGCGGAACACGTAGTTATTGGTGCCGCTGGCGCCGAAGGCGATGTCCCACGGGGACGGCGCGGCGACGGGAACGAGCTTCTTGCCCTTCACCGGCATGTCCGCCGCGAGTGCGGGCGCGGACATCGCCGCGAGCGCCGCAACAACTGACAAAACAATTTTCTTCATCTTAGCCTGCCCCTTTCGGTTCGATCGACTTCCAGCCGATACAAATCGCCCATCTCTCTTGCGTACTAACCCGGCGAACCCAACCCGGCTGCGATCGACCCGTACGCAACAGGACGTGCATTACGGGAAAATCTACACCTGTGGCGGCCCGCCGCAGCAAGGTGAAAACAGCAGCAATTGCTGCCTTTTTAGGCGTTTAGGCCATCTATCGACAGGATTCCGATAAATTCCAGTAGGGTGTGGCGCCGATGTCACATCTTTGTCCGTCGCAACCGTTTGAAAACGAACATTTTCTCATGTGTGACAGCAGCGATAGGGCAAATTTATCCGTTTAAAAATACCGCCGCCGGCGGGGCAAATTGCCCCGGCCGGCGCCGGTCGTTCCGCTGTGAAAAGTTCTTACGCCGCCGCCTTCTTGCGATTGGCCTCGAGCCGCGCATCCACCAGCGCGACCTGCGCGTCGATCGCCGGATGGCTCATGCCCTTCTGCTTGGCGATCAACTGCACAAGCTTGTCGGCGCGCTCGATATTGGGCGCGCCGTTCTGCAATGCGCGCGCCGCCGACGCCGGACGCGACAGCGATTGCGCCGCGGCGGCGTATTTCTCGAACGGCACCAGGTCGTTCGGATTGGCGCCGAGCTTCACGCACAGGTCGAACACGAAATTGTAGACCGAGCGCGATTCCTCGATGTTGGAATGCACGGCTTCCTGCGCGGTGCGCATGCCGTCCTTGGTGATGCAGCGGTAGTTGCCGGCGAGCAGCATCGACCATTTCGCCAGCGGCACCCAGATCGAATCATAGGCCTTGAGCTTCACCGGCAATTCGATCTTGCCTTCCGGCGTGTCGAAGCGCGCGGCGTCGACGTCCTTCTCGAGCTGCTTGATGATCGCGGTGTCGTTCGGATCGTCGAAGCGCGCGCACTTGAAATTGGTCGGCAGCGTGACCAGCAATTCGTTGGCCTTGCCGTCGGGCGGGCGGATGGCCTGCGGGTCGGGGCTGTTGAGCGTGATCTTCTTCGGATCGACATTGTCCCAGACGCGCGGGTCGGTGTAGGCCGCTTCCAGCGCTTTGTAGTCGAGGCCGGGGATGCGCTTGATGTACGGCAGGGGCGGCATGTTCATGATGGACATGCACGGCACGCGCGACTTGCCGACCGCATCCAGCAACTGGCGAACGCCGTCGGAGCGGTATTGCGGCTCCTGCATGCAGAGGCCGACGAGATCGTACTCGGACGGGTTGACGCCGGTGGCGGGCCCGGCGGTTACCTTGCCCGGCAGCTTGCGCGATTCGAGCAGCACCGGGTCCTTGCGGCCGCGGATCGGCAGCGTGACCTTGAAGCCTTCCGCATTGATCAGCTCCGCTTCCGCCGGCAGGCAGACCAGATGAATCTTGTGGCCGCCGAACAAGAGCTTGGAAGCGAGCAGCGATCCGTAGGACGCTCCCATGAGAA
Source organism: Pseudolabrys sp. (assembly GCA_022841665.1). Classification (GTDB taxonomy): domain Bacteria; phylum Pseudomonadota; class Alphaproteobacteria; order Rhizobiales; family Xanthobacteraceae; genus Pseudolabrys. The sequence continues at coordinate 334 of JALHRB010000055.1, read as the reverse complement.
GAATGTTGTAAGCCGGCATACTGCTGCTCCTTGTCGCTAACGTGCCGTGATATCGAGAAAGTTCCGGCCGGATGGCCGTTGCTCGCAGCCATCATGCTATTCGCAAGGGCCTAGCGCAATCCGGGGTAAGGGAATGCTTCGCTTCGCCGCGCATGGCTCCGCCGCCCGTATTCTTTGGCGGCCCCGGGTAAGCCGCATTCCCACAAGCCGCTGCGCCTCGAAAGAAAGCGCGAGGGCGCGCGGGACGCCGATGGGCCCCGGAGGACCCGCGGGCCTCGACGCCTCGCGACATCGAGGCTTGTCGAAGTCCGTTTTGCCCGCCGCGCCACTCGGA
>JALHRB010000054.1 GCA_022841665.1 Pseudolabrys sp. | reverse complement strand
CGGCCGGCGCGGAAGTCGCGCCGACCGTCGGCACCAGCCGCCAGGCCTGGATAGCCGGCGACCTCGCCTACGAACTGGTTGCGTTTGGCATGCCCTCACACCGCTTTGCCGCCGTCGCCGCCGCCGCCGCCGCCGCCACCCGCGGCCCGCTGCCGAAGGACGCCGACCGGCGCCTGCGCGAGGCCAGCCTGCAGGCGCCGCCCTGCACCGGCTGAGCGTGGAATAAATCGCGCGCGTCATCCGTTTCCTCCTCAACGAGGCATGGCGAGGGCCATGACCCCGGGGAGAGCCGCCGCGAGCGGCATTGGAGGAAACTAAAAATGACCGACAAAATCGAACGCTCGATCGAGGAGCTGTACCAAAACGATCCCGAACGCGCCGACGCCGAAATCTTCGGGCGCGTCACCGATACGAGCCGCCGCGGCTTCCTGGGCGGCGCCGGCCTGGCTGCGATGAGCGCAGCGGTAGGCGGCGCCATTCCTTTCGCCGCCAACATGCCGGGCGGCCTGATCCCGGCCGCCATGGCGCAAGGAACGGCACCCGCGCCGGCCGCGCCGAAGGGGCCGATCCTTCTCGACTTCCCGGGCAAGAACAAAGGTCTGGTGGTGATCGGCGAGCGCCCGCTGGTGGCTGAGACGCCGGAGCATCTGCTCGACGACGACACCACGCCGATCGAGAAGTTCTACATTCGCAACAACGGCCAGATTCCGGAAGAGAACAAGGAGCCGGACAAGTGGAAGTTCACCGTTGAGGGCGAGGTGAACAAGAAGCTCGAGCTGACGCTCGGCGAGCTCAAGTCGAAATACAAGGCGCAGACTCGCCGCATGGTGCTGGAGTGCGGCGGCAACGGGCGCTCGTTCTTCTCGCCGAAAGCGAGCGGCAACCAGTGGACCAATGGCGGCGCCGGTTGCGCCGAATGGACCGGCGTGCGGCTGGCCGACGTGCTCAAGGCGGCCGGCGTGAAGCCGTCCGGCATCTACACGGCGCACTACGCGGCCGACCTGCATCTGTCGGGCGACGCCTCGAAGCCGACGCTGTCGCGCGGCGTGCGCATCGCCAAGGCGATGGACCCGGACTCCATGATCGTCTGGGCGATGAACGGCCAACCGCTGCCGAACATCCACGGCGGGCCGGTGCGGCTGCTCTATCCCGGCTGGGCCGGCTCGGCTTCGCAGAAGTGGCTCACCAAGATCGTGATCCGCGACAAGGAGCATGACGGTCCGGGCATGACCGGCACGTCCTACCGCCTGACCATCAAGCCGATGGTGCCGGGCGCCAAGGCCGACCCGAAGAACTTCAAGATCCTTGAATCGATGCCCGTGCGCGCGATCATCACCAGCCCGGGCAACGGCACCAAGCTGCCGGCCGGCACCAAGGAAGTGAAGCTGCGCGGCGCCTCCTGGGCCGGCGATCTCACCGTGCGCCGCGTCGACGTGTCGACCGACTACGGGGTGACCTGGCAGCCGGCCAAGCTCGAGAAGGCAAAGAACAAATACGACTGGCAGCGCTGGACGGCATCGGTGAAGCTGCCGCGCGACGGCTATTATGAGATCTGGTCGCGCGCGATGGACTCCAACGGCCACATGCAGCCGCATGTGGCGCCGAACTGGAATCCGTCGGGCTACGGCGGCAATCCGATGCACCGTGTCGCGGTGTTGATCGGATAAGTCTGTCACGATTCCGCCGTCGTGGGCGGTGAAACAGAAACGCCGGGCGGGAAAATCCGTCCGGCGTTTTCAAAATTCAATCCAAGGATACGTTTCGATATGCCTCGCCTAATCTCGCTTGTTCTAGGGGCTGCATTCCTGGCGGTCTTTGCTGCTTCGGTTGTCGCCCAGCCGAAGACCTTCACCCCGCGCGACGAAAGTCCGGAGGAGTTTGTCGCCGGTCCCGGCCGCGACGACACCTTCTACACCTGCACGGCCTGCCACAACTTCAAGCTGGTCGCGCAGCAGGGCATGAACCGCCGTCAATGGGACGAGATCATCGATCTGATGAACGAAAAGCACGGCATGCCAAAGCTGGAAGCCAAGGAGCGCGAGACGGTGCTGAACTATCTCGAGGCCGCCTATCCGCAGCGCGCGCAGGAACGCGGCGGCTGGCAGAACCCGTTCCTCAATCGCTGACGCGCTACCGCCCGATGCGGCGCGGCTCGCGGCGGTTTTCGAGCGCCTTCCACAGCAGGTGATATTTCGGCGTCGGCGCCAGAATGGTGTCGCGCTGGCCGCAATAGCTGCGGTGCAGTTCGGCCTGCGCGAACAGCGCGCCCGTCTTCGGCTCGCTGCCGGCGGCGAGCAGCGTCAGCCGGTCGAGCGCACAGCCGAGCGTCGAGCGCTCGATGAAGGCGTCGCCCTGGCAAAACCAGCCCGAGAGCTGCAGGCGCGGCTCGTCGAACTCGCGCACGAAGGCGAGGCAACGGCGCGGCGTGCCCTTGGCGGCCTCGAAGGTGAGAATCGCGAGCGGGCCGAACTTGCTGGCAAGTGGCTCATCCTCGCGTTGCAGGTTGACGGGCTCCATGCCGGCGGCATTGCCGGCGATGGTCGCCGTCGCGTCGGCGAAGGCCGCGATCTCGGAGCCCGGCCGGTAAATCTCCACTTGCAGGAACGGTGCGGCGGTGTCGCGCTCGCCGAGCGTGAGGATGTCCTTGCGCCCGTTGCCGGTGGCATGGCGGCGGATGGCGTAGCCGGCCGGCACGTCGACGGCCTCCGGAATGGAGAGGGCGAAGGCGGGGAAGGGCCGCTGGATCTCGATCCAGTCCGAGCGCTGCACCGGCTTGACGGCTTCCTTCACCGGCGCAGATTGAAAGAATTGCGCCGCGCCTATGGACAGCACGCCCGCTGCCCCCAGATAGGCCAGCAGGCGTACCAGGGTGGCGGGCAGCTCCTCACGCCAGGAATGCAAAGCCGGGTGCATCGACTAAACGCTCCGCCAAGCGGGAAACGCCGTTGTCTTGGGCCTAGTTCTCGCTTAGAAGCGCTGCCGTCCGGTTGCAGTGTCGCAGTTCGCGCCGGCTAATTTTTCTGGAGAGTTAACAATGGGTTACAAGGTCGCCGTGGTGGGTGCCACCGGCAATGTCGGGCGCGAGATGCTCGCCATTCTGGCCGAACGCAATTTCCCCGCCGATGAAGTCGTGGCGCTGGCCTCGCGCAAGAGCGTGGGCCAGGAGTGCTCGTTCGGCGACAAGACCCTGAAAGTGAAGGCGCTTGACCACTACGACTTCTCCGACGTCGACATCTGCCTGATGTCGGCCGGCGGCTCGGTGTCGAAGGAGTGGTCGCCCAAGATCGGCGCGCAGGGCGCGGTGGTGATCGACAACTCGTCGGCCTGGCGCATGGACCCGGACGTGCCGCTGGTCGTGCCGGAGGTGAACGCCGACGCGCTCGCGGGCTTCAGCAAGAAGAACATCATCGCCAACCCGAACTGCTCGACGGCGCAGCTCGTCGTCGCGCTCAAGCCGCTGCACGACCGCGCCAAGATCAAGCGCGTGGTGGTGGCGACCTATCAGTCGGTGTCGGGCGCCGGCAAGGATGCGATGGACGAATTGTTCTCGCAGACCAAGGCGGTGTTCACGCTTGAGGAGGTGAAGGAGGGAAAGTTCCCGAAGCGGATCGCGTTCAACGTGATCCCGCACATCGACGTCTTCATGGAGGATGGCTACACCAAGGAAGAGTGGAAGATGATGATGGAGACCAAGAAGATTCTTGATCCCAAAATCAAGCTGACCGCCACGTGCGTGCGCGTGCCCGTGTTCGTCGGCCATTCGGAAGCGGTGAACATCGAGTTCGAGAGCCCGATCAGCGAGACCGAGGCGCGCGACATCCTGCGCAAGGCGCCCGGCTGCCTGGTCATCGACAAGCGCGAGCCCGGCGGCTACGCCACGCCGTACGAATGCGTCGGCGAGGACGCGACCTACATCAGCCGCATCCGCACCGATCCGACCGTCGATAACGGGCTGGAGATGTGGGTGGTGTCCGACAACCTGCGCAAGGGCGCCGCGCTCAACGCCATCCAGATCGCGGAATCGTTGATCAACCGCAAGCTGATCAGCGCCAAGAAGAAGGCGGCGTAAGCTCAAGCACCCGCGACCGCCGTGCCGATGTTCTGCTCGAGATTCTCGAAGTTCGACACCGCCGCGCGGCGCTGGTTGTAGAAGCTGACCACGCGCTGCGCGGTTTCGGTTTGCAGCTTCTCGAAATTGCGCCGCGCTGCCTCGATGGCGAGCGGCGGCAGGCCGCCCGGCCCGCGCCGCAGGATGCAGATCTGCAGCGCGGTCGGCCACGACAGGCCGGCGGCCTTCGCCAAGAGCAGCGCGAAGTCGTTGTCGCCGCGGCGGTCGCTCATGACGCTTTCCACCAGCTCGCGCGGCGTGCGCGACAGCGCCGACAGCGCCGCCACCGTCTCGGCGAACTTGCCGGTCGAGGCGAACGCGTAGACCACCGCGTCCGGCGACTGGCCGGACAGCCGCGCGGCGTCGAAGGTGGCCGCCACCTTGCTGTCGTCTTTCTTCTTTGCCGTCACCTGCTGGCCGGTGATGCCGGTGAGCACCTTCTGCACCTCGGCCGCCTTGAGCGGATGGTCGGCGGCGAGCTTCTCCAGCACCACTTCGGAGGCTTTCGCGATGAGCGCCTGGAAATGCTGGCGCGGAATGTCCTTGCGCAGGCCGACACAGATGGCGAGCACCTCGTCGTCGATCGAGCGCGCGACCAGCCGGCCGTAGCCGGCGTCGGAAAAGCGCGCGCCTTCGTTACGCGACACCGAGAGCACGACGTCGCGATTGCCGCGCGTCACCAGCACGTCGCTGATGTTCTCGCTCAGCGCCTTGCGCTTGGAGATGGCGAGCAGCCGGTCCTGCCTGTTGTTCTCGGCGACCGCCAGCAGGTCTTCCTCGGACAGCCGCCGCGACTGCGCCAAGATGGGCCCGGCAACGTCGATCGAATCGTCGAGCGCGAGCGCGCGCACGGTCGTCGCCGGCGCGTTGTCGACCGGCGCCAGGCGTTGGGCGAGTTCGGCGCGGGCCTGGGTCTCGATGCGCTCGGCGAGGCGCGCGATGACGCCGTCGAACAGGTCGATCTGTTCGTCGGAGTACTGGCTGGAGCCGGCAAGAAACAGGTCGGTGACCCGGCGCAGGATTTCCGCCTGCTTGTCGGGCGACCCGTTCGAGAATGTGCCTTCGATTTCTGCGAGGAGCGAATGCTCGGCTGTCACGCGGCTGGACCCCGGGGATGACCGTAACCACGTGTACCGTCAGGGCGTTACCATCGTCTTATGCGCGGTCCGCGCATTGTCCCTATCGAGGACGATGGAACTTTTCGGACGGCGCCGCTACGCAGTTAACGCGCGGTTAACGCGCTAGAACCGGGGCGTACCGAAAGCTCTTTCCGCGGCCTCCGGCGCCGCCTCGCGGAACGTGCCGCTGGCCCGGTCGAAGACCGAAAGCGTGCCGGTGGCGACGCCGAAGTAAGCCGCGTGCAGCGCCAGCTTGCCGCGCTCGACCAGGATCTTCACGCACGGGAACGTCATCAGGTTGTCGAGCGTCTTGACGGTCGAGGCCTGCTCGAGCGCGGTGAGATAGGCGCCGAGCGGCCGGTCGCCGCGCGGGCCGACCATCTTGGCGGCCGGCGCAATCATCGCCATCCAGTTGCCGATGAAATCGCCGGGCGACAGCGGCGCCTGCTCCTCGGCATAGGCGCGAATGCCGCCGCATTGCGCATGCCCGAGCACCACGATGTGCTTTACCTTGAGCGCCTGCACGGCGAATTCGAGCGCGGCCGACACCGCGCGCTGCGCGCCGTCCGGCGTGTAGGGCGGCACCAGGTTGGCGACGTTGCGGATGACGAACAGCTCGCCCGGCCTGGCGTCGAAGATGACCTCGGGCGACACGCGCGAGTCGCAGCAGCCGATGACCAGGATTTCCGGGCTCTGCCCGCTCTCCGACAGCTCGCGGTAGCGGTTCTGCTCGACCGGCAGCCGCGCGCGCAGGAACGTGGTGTAGCCGTCGATGAGGCGTTGCGGGAAATCCATGCGAAACTCCGTGCTTCGGCTATAGCTTTGTCATGCCCGGATCGCCATTGGCAACCCGTCTGGACAGCCGTCCACCCCGGCGAGCCATACGTTATCGTCAGGCTTACCCATCGCCCGCGAGAGTGGCACGGCCGTTGCTCCGACTGTAGGCTTGGCCGGCATTCAACTGGGGAATTGACGATGACCATCCGTCCGCGGCGCAGCGTGCTCTACATGCCGGGCTCCAATGCCCGCGCGCTGGAAAAGGCCAAGACGCTGCCCGCCGACGGCGTCATCCTCGACCTGGAGGATTCGGTCGCGCCCGACGCCAAGGAAAGCGCCCGCGATCAGGTCTGCGCCGCGGTGAAGGCCGGCGGCTTCGGCCGCCGCGAAGTCTTCATCCGCGTCAACGGCGTCGATACGCCCTGGCACGCCGACGATCTCGCCGCCGCCGCGCATGCCGCGCCCGACGCCATCCTCATTCCGAAAGTCTCGACGCCGGAAACGCTGGAACTGATCGGCCGCCGCCTGCTCGACATGGGCACCAACCACAAGACGCGCATCTGGGCCATGATCGAGACGCCGCTCGCGCTCTTCAATATCCTCGCCATCGCCGCGCAGGCGCGCGATTCCGAAGCGCGGCTGTCAGGCTTCGTCATGGGCACCAACGACCTCGCCAAGGATACGCGCGCGCGGCTGGTGCCGGGGCGCGCGCCGATGCTGCCGTGGCTGACGACGTGCCTTGCCGCCGCGCGCATCCACGGCATCGACATCCTCGACGGCGTCTACAACGACATCGGCAACGCCGACGGCTTCTACATGGAGTGCCAGCAGGGCGTCGAGCTCGGCTTCGACGGCAAGACGCTCATCCATCCCAACCAGATCGAGCCGTGCAACAGGGCCTTCTCGCCGGGCGCGGAGGAGGTGGCGCAGGCGCGCAAGATGATCGCCGCTTTCGACTTGCCGGAGAACAGGAGCAAGGGCGTGGTGTCGATCGACGGGCGCATGGTCGAGCGGCTGCACGCCGACATGGCGCGCCGCACGGTGGCGATCGCCGAGGCGATCGAATCATCTTCTACCTCCCCCTGAAAGGGGGGAGGTCGGTCGCCGAAGGCGACCGGGTGGGGGTTTTAGAAAACCGCCACCCTTTGAGGCGCGTTCATCGGCGCACCTCAGGGTGACGGGAAGAGGCTCAGCTCACGTAGCCTGGACGCTCAGCGCCGTTGCCGTTGTGATGCTGCGCGGGCGTTGCCTCGACCGTCGGAGCGGGCGCGAGCGCCGGCGCGTCGGTCTGGATCGTGGAGGGCGCCTCGACCGCCTTGTCGAGCCGGCGCGCGACGCCTTCGAACAGCGCGTTCTGCTCGATGGTCAGCGACTTGTTGTAGATTTCGCCGTCGACCACCGCGGTCGCCTGCAGCTTGACGCTGTTGCCGTGGATGGTGCCCTTGAAGGTGCCGTCGATCACCGCTTCCTGCGCGATGACCTTGCCCTCGACCTGGGCGCCTTCGCAGATGACCAGCCGGGCGGCATGGATGTCGCCGGAGACGCGCCCGAAAATCTGCACCGCGCCGGTGCAGACGATGTTGCCGGTCACCAGCATGCCGGGCCCGAGCGTGGACACGACTTCCGGGGTCGACTTGCTGGGCGCCGCGATGCTCTCGAGCCGCGGCTCAGGCGTGCCGGCGCTTGACGGTTTGCTGGTCCCCTTCGCTTGAAAGTAACTCACGTGACATATCCCCCGATTTACGTTGGCTTGATTGTGCGCGCCGCTGTCGCGAACGGACGCGCACCGTCAATGTTATTACGAATTCGGGCTCCGGGGAGGGAAAACTCGAAAATATCGATAACGGCGGAGAGGTATCTCGTGCTGCCGGTGTCCGTGACAGACCGACGACGTTTCCACGTGCCGCTAGGCAATTAACTAAAATTGCAGGATGCTGGCGGTGCCGTCTAGGTCGGGCGATGCGTGCCGGTTAAAGAATAGGGTCTGTCATGGGACGCACGATGAACGACAAGGTTTTGAAGACTGCGGTCGATCAATTCCTGCGCACCGTCAGCTTCACCGCGCAGAAAGAAATCGAGAAGGTGGTCCGCAATGCGGTGGCCAGCGGCAAGCTGGAATTGCACGAGCCGATCACCGCCGCGGTCGCCCTGTCGAGCGAGAAGATCGGCCTCAACGTCACGATCTACAGCAAGATCGTCCTTTAAGCCGCACGAAACCCGCCGCACCGCTGCCGCGTTGACGCTTGTTGCATCCGCAGCAAGGAGTTCCGTCATGCCCGACATCCATCGAAGCAACGGCGTCGTCACCCAGATCACCACGGTCGACGTCGACCCGAAGAACCAGGCCGAAGCTCTGGAGCTGATGAAGGAGCGCGCCCGCTTCATGGCGACGCAGCCCGGTTTCGTCTCGATCAGCCTGCACAGCAGCGCCGACAAGAATCACATCGTCAACTATGTCCAGTGGCGGAGCCGCGAACAACTCGTGGCCGCCCACCACGCGCCCGAATTCCGCGAGAAATGGCCGCGCTTCGGCGAGTTGATCAAGGACGCCGAGCCCTGCATCTATGACGTGGTGATGGTCGAGGAGAAATAGCGCGTCGGCGGCTTTTTGCGCGACGTCGTAACCTGCAGCGGCATCGTCGGCATCGAGGTCACGCCGGCCGGCGCCTGGACGCCGTCGGTTGCGGACTGAGGCGGCATTGACGCCGCCGGGCGGCGTCGGTCATCGTTGAGGCCTCATTCAAGGAGGGGCCCATGTGCGTTCCAGGATGCGCGGAAGCGCTGCATGCCGCGTTGTCGCGGCGCAATTTCTTCAAGGGCGCCGGCACGGCCGCCGCGGCCTTCGCCGCCACCTCGGTTGCGCCGGTCGCGCCGGCCGAGGCGGCGTCCCGCCGCTTCACCAAGGTCGTCGACCTCACCCACACGATGTCGCCCGCTTTCCCGACCTTCTTCGGCGTGCCCGGCATCGAGCTGGAGAAGAAGTTTGATATCAAGAAGGACGGCTTCAATCTGAACTGGTGGAAAATCATCGAGCACGCCGGCACGCATCTCGACGCGCCGATCCATTTTTCGGAAAACGGCGCCACCGTCGAGAAGATCGGCGCCGACCAACTGGTGGTGCCGCTCGCGGTGATCGACGTGGCGGCGAAGGCCGCGCAAAACGCCGACTACCAGCTCAGCCAGGCCGACCTCGCCGCCTGGGAGAAGAGGCACGGCAAGCTGCCGCAAGGATGCTGCGTCGCCATGCATTCGGGCTGGGGACGTTACGTGACCGACGCGGCCAAGTTCACCGGCAAGGACAGCGCCGGCACTTTCCATTTCCCCGGCTTCCATCCGGACGCGGTCGCCTGGCTGCTCAAGGAGCGCCGCGTCGCGGGACTTGCGGTGGATACTCTGTCGCTCGACTACGGCGCGTCCAAGGATTTCAAGGCGCACACGCAGTGGCTGCCGGCTGGGCGCTGGGGCATCGAGAACGCCGCCAATCTCGACAAGGTGCCGGCGGCAGGCGCGACGCTGGTGGTCGGCGTGGCCAAGGTGAAGGACGCGACCGGCGGGCCGGCGCGTCTGCTGGCGCTGGTCTGAGCGAAGCGGCCGCGCGCGGGCGTCAGGCCCAGGGCCGCGCGGCCTGGGCCTTCTGCTCGAAGCTTTCGATCTTGCTCTGCTTCTGCTTGGTCAGGCCGATGTCGTCGAGCCCGTTGAGCATGCAATGCTTGCGGAACGGATCGATGTCGAACTTCACCACGCCGCCGTCGGGGCCGCGGATTTCCTGCGCCTCCAGGTCGATGGTGAGCGTCGCGTTGGCGCCGCGGTCGGCATCGTCGAACAGCTTCTCGAGGTCTTCCGGCGAGACGCGGATCGGCAGCACGCCGTTCTTGAAGCAGTTGTTGTAGAAGATGTCGCCGAACGAGGTCGAGATTACGCAGCGGATGCCGAAGTCCATCAGCGCCCAGGGGGCGTGCTCGCGGCTCGAGCCGCAGCCGAAATTGTCGTCGGCGATGAGAACCTTGGCGTTGCGATAGGCCGGCTTGTTGAGCACGAAGTTCGGGTTCTCGCTGCCGTCATCGAGATAGCGCAGCTCGGAGAACAGGCCCTTGCCGAGCCCGGTGCGCTTGATCGTCTTCAGGTACTGCTTGGGGATGATCATGTCGGTGTCGACATTGATCATGCGCAGCGGCGCGGCGACGCCTTCGAGCTTGGTGAACTTCTGCATGATGTCCTCGGCTTTGGTTGGATTTCTAAGGCCTGCGGTGCCGGGGTCAATAGCGGTTGGCACCGGCCCTGCCATGCGTCCCGGGGCGGCGGCTCAGTCGGCGGCCGCCTCGATCGCCTCCATGTCGTCGTCCGAGAGGCCGAAATGGTGGCCGATCTCGTGCACCAGGACATGGGTGACGATGGCGTCCAGCGCTTCCTCGTGCTCGGCCCAGTAGTCGAGGATCGGCCGCCGGTACAGCCAGACCATGTTGGGCATCTGCTCCGGTGCGCTCGGCGAGCGGAAGGGCAGGCCGACCCCCTGAAACAGCCCGAGCAGGTCGAATTCGCTCTCGATGCCCATGGTCCTGAGCACCTCCTCGGTGGGGAAGTCCTCGACCCGGATCACCAGGCCCTCGCAGAGCTGGCGGAAATGCTCCGGCAGGCGGGCATAGGCGTCCTCCGCCAGGGCCTCGATGTCGGCCAAAGACGGCGCCAAAGCCCCACGCAAGGCCAAGGGAGGGTTATTCCGGCCGGTCATGGCTCCTGTTTAAGCGAGCCCGCGGGATTCACCAAGCGGTTGACGGAACAAACGAAATAGGCGACCGTTAACCATTATGGCGAGAGCGCTGGGGAGCGATATGCGCAAAGTCGTGACGGCAGTTCTGGCGCTGGCGGCCGTGCTCGCTGTGGCTGCGCCTGCGTCGGCCGAGTTCTTCGGCTGCAACGACAACAAGAAGGGCAAGGTGCTAGCCACCTATACCGGCAGCCCGTCGGCCGCGCGCACGCAGACCTACCGCGCCGGCTCCCGCGTCACCCATGAGTTCGCCGCGCAAAGCACGCGCCCGCGCATCACCGTCTACCCGCGCCAGACCGGTCCGGGCCCGAACGCCAAGCGCCATTGCCGCGCCTGGCTGGCCAAGGAATACCGCGTCAGCGGCACCGTGATCGTGCCGCGCCAGCAGTGCTGGTGGCAGTAGCGTTCCACCAACGCATTTTTCGATTATAATTCGGCCGCTGGGGGCATCGGAGGTGCAGCGATGTCGAAGCTCGTCAAGATTCTGCTCGCGGTCGTCCTGATCGGCGGCGGCATCGCCGCCAGCATTGGCGACGCCGACGCGCATTATCGCCGCCATTATCGCTATGGCTATTCCGGCGGCTGGGGTCCGGCCTGGGGCTTCACCTGGGGCTTCGGCTATCCCTATTACGCCCGCCCCTACGCGCCTTATTACGGTCCCAGCTACTACTACAGGCCCGGCCCGGAGTGCGGATGGGTGCGCCATCGCGTCTGGCGGCGCGGACATTGGGTGGTGCGGCGCGCCTGGCGCTGCTGGTGACAGGAACCGGGTTCACGGCAAAGTGTTGAGTCCGGTCACTCCACCGGAGGCAACACCCAATGACCAAGCTCCTGCTCGCAGCCGCCGCATTCGCCGGCGTATTCTGGCTGACGGCGCCGGCCGATGCCGCGCCCCGCAGCGTCGATGGCATTAGCAACGCGACGACGACCGATCTCAGCGCGCACCGGCGGCGGTATCGCCACACGCATCGCCGCGTCGTGCGCTACTACGAGCCGCCGCGCTACTACGGCTATTACGGCCCGACCTATTACGAGCGGCCCTATCGCCGCCCGGCGCCGCTCTGGTTCGGCTTCGGCGGCTACTGGTAACCGCCCGAAATGCGAAAGGCCCGCCACATCAAGGCGGGCCTTTCTGTACGCGTGTGAAGCGCGCCGCGCTCAGCGCCACTCCCGCACGTCCACGAAATGCCCGGCGATCGCCGCCGCTGCCGCCATCGCGGGCGACACGAGGTGTGTGCGGCCCTTGTAGCCCTGGCGGCCTTCGAAGTTGCGGTTCGAGGTCGAGGCGCAGCGCTCGCCCGGCGCCAGCTTGTCCGGGTTCATGGCGAGGCACATCGAGCAGCCCGGCTCGCGCCAGTCGAAGCCGGCGGCCTTGAAGATCTTGTCGAGGCCTTCCGCTTCCGCCTGCTCCTTCACCAGGCCCGAGCCCGGCACGATCATGGCGTTGACGTTGGCGTTGACCGTCTTGCCGCTGACGACCCGCGCCACCGCGCGCAGGTCCTCGATGCGGGCGTTGGTGCAGGAGCCGATGAACACGCGGTCGAGCTTGATGTCGGTGATCTTCTCGCCGCCCTTCAGGCCCATGTAATCGAGCGAGCGCTCGGCGGCCTTGCGTTTGTTCTCGTCATGAATCTCGGACGGCACCGGCACGCGGCCGGCGATGGAGACGACCTGCTCCGGGCTGGTGCCCCAGGTCACGATCGGCGGCAGCTTGGCGGCGTCGAGCCTTATCTCGCGGTCGAAATGCGCGCCCTCGTCGGAATACAGCGTTTCCCAGTAGCGCATGGCGTCGTCCCAGGCTTTGCCCTTGGGCGCCTTCGGCTTGTCCTTGAGATAGCTGAAGGCCTTCTCGTCCGGCGCGACGAAGCCGGCCTTCGCGCCGCCTTCCACCGACATGTTGCAGACGGTCATGCGCCCTTCCATCGACAAAGCGCGGATCGCCTCGCCGGCATATTCGAGCGCATAGCCGGTGCCGCCGGCGGTGCCGATCTCGCCGATGATGGCGAGGATGATGTCCTTCGCCGTGACGCCCGGCGGCAATTGGCCGTCGACCACCGCGCGCATGTTCTTCGACTTCTTCTGGATCAGCGTCTGCGTCGCCAGCACATGCTCGACTTCCGAGGTGCCGATGCCGTAGGCGAGCGCGCCGAAGGCGCCGTGCGTCGCCGTGTGGCTGTCGCCGCACACGATGGTCGTGCCCGGCAGCGTAAAGCCCTGCTCGGGACCGATGATGTGAACGATGCCTTGGCGCTTGTCGAACTCGTTGTAGTACTCGATGCCGAAGTCCTTCACGTTCTGCGCCAGCACGGCGATCTGCTCGGCGCTCTCCGGATCGGGATTGGGCAGCTTGCGGTTCGAGGTCGGCACGTTGTGGTCGACCACCGCCAGCGTCTTCTCCGGCGCGTGCACCTTGCGCCCGGCCGCGCGCAGGCCCTCGAAGGCCTGCGGGCTGGTCACCTCGTGCACGAGATGGCGGTCGATGTAGATGAGGCAGGTGCCGTCCGGCTGCTCGTCGACCAGATGGTCTTCCCAGATTTTGTCGTACAGCGTACGCGGTTTCATGACGTGAACCTTGGCTTCGAAGGAATTTGAGGTGCGGCTTCGCGACAAGCCGGCGCTTGGCCGGCGGCGGCCGTCAGAGGCCGGATTGCACGGCCGTCAGCCGGCCGAAGAACCGCCAGGGCAGGCGCGCGTGGTCGGCGAGAACGATGCGGTGCACGTGGAAGATCATGGGCTCTATATAGCCTTTCGCTCCGCCGCCGACAACGAAGCCCCATTCAGCAAAAAGGGGCCGTCCAGCGGCCCCTTTCGGTATCGCGGTCGACGTGAGCCTTACTCCGCGGTGGCCTCGGGGCCGGCGGCGCCGGCGGCCTCGGTGATGCGGGCCTTCTTGCCGCGCAGGCCGCGCAGGTAATAGAGCTTGGCGCGGCGCACCTTGCCGCGGCGCACGACCTTGATCGAGTCGATCATCGGCGAGTAGAGCGGGAACACGCGCTCGACGCCTTCGCCGTAGGAGATCTTGCGCACGGTGAAGTTCTGGTGGAGCCCGCCGCCCGCGCGGCCGATGCACACGCCCTCGTAGGCCTGCACGCGGCTCTTGTCGCCTTCGACGACCTTCACGTTGACGAGCACGGTGTCGCCCGGGCCGAAATCCGGGATGGTCTTGCCCGCCGAGAGCTTCTCGATCTGCTCTTTCTCCAGCGTCTGAATGATGTTCATGACTAAATCTCCGTCGGCAGCGCCAGCAACCGGCGCGCGGTTCCTAGGTCTATTCCTGAATGGGTCGGCCGGGCTTTTAGACCAAAGATGGCGGCTTGTCACGCCTTAGACGCGTCATTCCGAGGCGCGGCCGGTAGGCCGCGAGCCCGGAATCCATAGCCCCGGCGCTGCGGCGTATGGATTCCGGGCCCGCCGCTTCGCGACGTCCCGGAATGACGGCTAATTGGGCCGTTTCCTCGCCAAATAGGCCGCCCAGAGGTCCGGACGGCGCTCCCGGGTGAGCTTTTCGGCCTGTTCTCGGCGCCATTGGGCCACCTTGGCGTGGTCGCCCCCGGTCAAGACCTCCGGGATCGGCTCGCCCTCGAAGACCGGGGGCCTCGTGTATTGCGGGTATTCCAGGAGGCCGTCGGCGAAGCTCTCCTCGGCAGCGGAAGCCTCCTTGCCCATGACCCCGGGCAGCAGCCGCACGCAGGCGTCGAGCAAGGCGATGGCCGCCGGTTCGCCGCCCGAGAGGACGAAATCGCCGAGGGAGACTTCCTCGAGCTTGCGCGCCTTGATCAGCCGCTCGTCGACGCCCTCGAAGCGCGCGCACAAGATCACCACGCCGAGGCCGCGCGCCAATTCTGCCGCGCGCGCTTGCGTCAGCGGCCGGCCGCGCGGGCTCATCAGCAGGCGCGGGCGCGTGTCGTGCGGCACCCCGTCGAGCGCGCGCGCGAGCACGTCGGCCTTCATCACCATGCCGGGCCCGCCGCCCGCCGGCGTGTCGTCGACGGTGCGGTGCTTGTCGGTGGCGGCGTTGCGGATGTCGTGCGTGTCGAGCGACCAGACGTTCGCCGCCAGCGCCTTGCCGGCCAGGCTCACGCCGAGCGGGCCTGGAAACATCTCGGGGAAAATGGTCAGCACCGATGCGCGCCACATGGTCGCTACTCGGATTCCGGGGGGACGACGACGACGATGCGCTTGTTCTTCACGTCGACCTCCGGCACCGCGCTTTCGGTAAATGGCACCATCAGGGTCTTGCCGCCGCCGGCGGGCTGGATTTCGACGATGTCGCCGGCGCCGAAATTATGGATTGCCAGCACAGTGCCGAGCGCGCCGCCCTGCGGCGTCACTGCCGCCAGCCCGACAAGGTCGGCGGTGTACCAGGTATCGTCGTCCTCGATCGCCGGCAGCCGGTCGCGCGGCACGAACAATTCGACGTTGGTCAGCTTCTCGGCCGCCGTACGGTCTTCGACGCCCTTGATGCGCGCGACGAAGAAGTCCTTCGCCGGGCGCATGCTCTCCACTTCGACGCTGCGGGTGCCATCCTCGGTTTCCAGCGGCCCGTAGTCGAGCGCCGCTTCGGGGTCCTCGGTGAACGGCCAGAACTTGACCTCGCCGCGCACCCCGTGCGCCGCCCCGATGCGGGCGACGCGCACTTTGTTGCTGTCCTCTCCGGGCGGAGAGGCCGGTTTGCCGCCGCTGCGAGGTTTGCGCGCCACGGCTTGAGCGATCAGCTCGCCGCCGCCTCAGCCGCCTTGGCCTCGGCCGCCTTGGTCTTGGCCGCTGCGTCGCCGGCTTCCTTGGCCTTGGTGGCCTCTTCGGCCTTGGCCTTGCGCTCCTTGCGCGGGATCGCCTTCTCCGGATTGTTGCGCTTCTCGCGCTTCATGATGCCGGCGGCGTCGAGGAAGCGCGACACGCGGTCGGACGGCTGCGCGCCTTTCTTCATCCACGCCTGCACCTTGTCGAGATCGAGCTTGAGGCGCTCGGCCTTTTCCTTCGGCAGCAGCGGATTGAAATAGCCGAGCCGCTCGATGAATCGGCCGTCGCGTGGGGCGCGCGAGTCGGCGACGACGATGTGATAGACCGGGCGCTTCTTGGTGCCGGCGCGGGCCATGCGGATGACGAGAGACATTTCAGTTTTCCTTTCTTGCTAACTTCGTGTCCCGGACGCGGTGCAGCGCGCGAGCGGTGCTCCGCAGATCCGGGACCCATTCGGTTACGTTCACTTCTGGATCCCGGGTCTGCAGCGCACCACTGCCTGCTGCGCTACGCCCGGGATACCAAACCTCATTTCTTCTTCCCTCCGCCGGGCAGGCCCGGCAGTCCGGGGAATTTTCCGCCGCCAAGGCCAGGCAGCCCCGGCATGTTCGGCGGCAATTTCGGCATTCCCGGCGGCAGCCCGCCGGCGCCGGGCATGCCGCCCGGCATCTTCTTGGCGAGCTCCGCCATCTGTTCGGGCGAGGGCGCGCCGCCGCCGAAGCCCATCATCTGGCCCAGGCCCGCGAGCGGGCCGCGCTTGCCCGAGCCCATCATCTTCATCATGTCGGCCATGCCGCGGTGCATTTTCAAAAGCTTGTTGATCGCCTCCGGCGAGGTGCCGGAGCCGGCGGCGATGCGCTTTTTGCGGCTGGCCTTGAGGATGTCGGGATTGCGCCGCTCCTGCGGCGTCATCGAATCGATGATCGCCACCTGGCGCTTGAGCAGTTTGTCGTCGAGGCCGGCATTGGCGATCTGGTTCTTCATCTTGGCGACGCCCGGCATCATGCCGAGCAGGCCACCCATGCCGCCCATGGCCTGCATCTGCTGAAGCTGCTCACGCAAGTCGGACAGGTCGAACTGACCCTTGCGCATCTTCTCTGCGGCGCGCGCGGCTTTCTCAGCGTCGATATTCGCGGCGGCCTTCTCGACCAGCGCGACGATGTCGCCCATGCCGAGGATGCGGCCGGCGATGCGCGCGGGGTCGAACTCCTCGAGCGCGTCGAGCTTTTCGCCGACGCCGATCAGCTTAATCGGCTTCTGCGTGACGGCGCGCATCGACAGCGCGGCGCCGCCGCGGCCGTCGCCGTCCACGCGCGTGAGCACGATGCCGGTCAAGCCCACCTTCTCGTCGAAAGCCCGCGCTAGGTTGACCGCGTCCTGGCCGGTCAGCGCATCGGCGACCAGCAGCACTTCGTGCGGATTGGCCGCGCGCTTGACCTCGGCGGCCTCGTTCATCATCTCGTCGTCGAGCGTGGTGCGGCCGGCGGTGTCGAGCAGCACCACGTCGTAGCCGCCGAGGCGGGCCGCCTCGAGCGCGCGCTTGGCGATCTGCGGCGGGGTCTGGCCGGCGACCACCGGCAGCGTGTCGATGCCCGCGTCGCGGCCGAGCACGGCCAATTGCTCCATGGCCGCGGGACGGCGAACGTCCAGCGAGGCCATCAGGACTTTGCGCTTTTCGCGGTCGGTGAGGCGCTTGGCGATCTTGGCGGTGGTGGTGGTTTTGCCGGAACCCTGCAAGCCGACCATCATGATCGGCACCGGCGGGGCGGCGTTGAGGTCGATGGTCTGACTGTCGGCGCCGAGCGTCTTGACCAGCTCGTCGTGCACGATCTTCACGACCATCTGGCCGGGCGTGACCGACTTCATCACCGAGACGCCGATGGCGTCCTTCTTCACCCGGTCGGTGAAGTCGCGCGCCACGTCGAGCGCGACGTCGGCTTCCAGCAGCGCGCGGCGCACCTCGCGCAAGGCAGCGTCGACGTCGGCTTCCGACAGCGCGCCGCGGCGGGTGAGGCGGTCGAGAATGCCGCCCAGTTTTTCCGACAGTGAGTCGAACATCATTCTTCCTTGTTCCCTCTCCCCGCTAGCGGGGAGAGGGAAACGAAAAACGCGCCCGAGGGCGCATGGCGCTGTCGGGCGGTTGCCTCCGGCCTCTTGGGACCGGGCGGCGGGACTGGATTTTCACGTCTTTAGCGAAGTCGGGCGGAAACTAGGGGCCGGGTATGGCGGAGTCAAGGCGAGGGCCCATTCCGTCATTCCGGGGCGCGGGCGAAGCCCGCGAACCCGGAATCCAGGGGGCGCACGGCACTTGGCTCTGGATTCCGGGTTTGCCGCTGCGCGGCGCCGGAATGACTATTGAGCAAGCTCGTAGCTCACCGACACCACCGCCCGCAGTTCGCGCTCACCGGGGGCGACGGGAACCGAGGCCGCGCGCAGTTGCGCGACCGGGCGCGGCGGGCCGCTGGCGCCTTCCTCGGTGATCGACACCACCTTGCCGAGCTTGCCGCCGGCCGCCTGCACATAAAGTTTCGCCTTGCGCTGGGCGTCGGCGATCGCCTCGTCGCGCGCCTGGTCGAGGAGCTTGGACTGCTCCGACACCACGAATTCGATGCCCGACATCTCGTTGGCGCCGGCGCCGATGGCGTGGTCGAGGATCGCCGCCAGCTTGTCGATGTCGCGAATCTTCACCGTCACCTGGTTGGTGACCTGGAAGCCGAGCAGCCGCGCCGGCCCGGCCTTGCTCGGATCGTATTGCGGCTGCAGCGACAGCCGCGAAGTCTGCACGTCGCGCTCGGCGATGCCGCTCTCCTTGATGGCGGCAAGCACGGCCGTCATCTTCTTGGCATTGGCGTCGCTCGCCTCGCGCGCGGTTTTGCCCAGGCTGCTGACGCCGATGCGGATCACGGCCGAGTCGGGTGCGACCGACACCGTCGCTTCGCCGGTGACGGTGACCAGCCGCTCGGCCGCCTGCGCCGGCAAGGTTGCGAGCGCGGCCGCCACAAAAACACTGAGCAGGATGCGCACGTCGTTTCTCCTTTTTCGTTATTTCACCGGCACGAACACGTTCACCACCAGCTTGTCCGCGTTCGCCACCGTCGGATCGGTAGCATATTCCTCGATGAACAGGTCCTTGGCCTCCAGCCGCTTTTCGTCGAGGAAATTGGTGATCGCCTCGTAAGTGGAATCCATCGCGTCGTAGGAGCCGCGGTGCACGAACTTGAGCGCCTTGCCGGACGGTGCGGGGCCGACCGCGATGTCTCCCTTGGGCGTGTCCGTCGGCGTCTCTGCCACCGGCAGCGCGGCCTGGAACTGGAAGCCCGTGTCGTCGGTGTCGGTGTAGACCGTCATCGCCAGGCCGCTGGCCTTGAGGCCCTGCTTGTTGAAGTAGTCGTGCAGCGACTTGAACGCGTCGACCAGCGTGTCGAAGGCGGCGTCCCAGTTGGTGTGCCCCTTGATGTAGATCATCGTGCGCTCCGGCAGCATCACCTCTTCGCCGAAGGCGTCGCCCGGTTGCAGCGGCGCGGGCACCGGCGGGCCGGCCAGCGGCGGCGCCGGCGT
>JALHRB010000053.1 GCA_022841665.1 Pseudolabrys sp. | reverse complement strand
AGGTCGACGCCCGGCGTTTCCTCCAGCTCGCGCAGGTATCGGTCGGCGAGCGCGGCCAGGCGCGCAAACAGCGTGCGCATGCGAAGCTGCGCGCCGGCGCGCTCGCGCGGCACCGTGTCGGTCGCGCGCGGCGCGAACAAATGGCGCTGCCATCCGCCGTCGCGCGTCCAGCGGCAGATCGAGGCGCGCCCCACGCCGGTGAGGTTGGAAATCTCCTCGTAGGTCATGGGCGTGGTCTCGATCAGCTTGCGCACGCGCGCCACCGTCTCGTTGCGGTGCGGGCGGCGCGAGCCTTTCGGGCGCGCGCCGGGCGCGGCGTCGCCGTCGAGCGTGGCAAGGCGGAGAGCTGTGGCGGGGCGGGGAGGCATGGCGAGGAATATAGGCCTAGGGAGAGGATGGGGCAAGGCCCTCTTCTTACCCTCCCCCTTGCGGGGAGGGTCGGCGAGCGACGTCGTCGCGAGCCGGGGTGGGGGTCTGCGCGATCGCCATCACCCCCACCCCGCTCACCTCACTGCGTTCGGTGAGCGACCCTCCCCGCAAGGGGGAGGGTGAAGAAAGCGCCAGGCCTGTTCTCCTGCGGATTTCGCGTTAAATAGAGTGCGCAACGGAAGGCCCCCCATGAAACACATCGGCTTCCTCTCCTTCGGCCACTGGACCCCGTCGCCGCAGTCGCAGGTGCGCACGGCCGCCGACGCGCTGCTGCAATCGATCGAGCTCGCGGTGGCGGCGGAGGCGCTCGGCGCCGACGGGGCTTATTTCCGCGTGCACCACTTCGCGCGCCAGCTCGGCTCGCCGTTCCCGCTGCTCGCCGCCTGCGGCGCGCGCACCAAAAAGATCGAGCTCGGCACCGCCGTCATCGACATGCGCTACGAGAACCCGCTCTACATGGCGGAGGACGCCGGCGCGGCGGACCTGATTTCCGGCGGGCGGCTGCAGCTCGGCATCTCGCGCGGCTCGCCCGAGCAGGTGATCGACGGCTGGCGCTACTTCGGCTACGCGCCGCAGGAGGGCAAGACCGACGCCGACATGGCGCGCACCAATGCCGAGATTTTCCTGGAGGTGCTCAAGGGCGAGGGCTTCGCGCGGCCGAACCCGCGGCCGATGTTTCCCAACCCGCCGGGGCTGTTGCGGCTGGAGCCGTATTCGCCGGGCCTGCGCGAGCGCATCTGGTGGGGCGCCGGCACCAACGCCACGGCGGAGTGGGCGGCCAAGCTCGGCATGAACTTGCAGTCGTCGACGCTGAAGATCGACGAGAGCGGCAAGCCGTTCCACGTGCAGCAGGCGGAGCAGATCCGCTTGTATAAGGAAGCGTGGCAGGCGGCCGGGCATACGCGCACGCCGCGCGTGTCGGTGTCGCGCTCGATCTTCGCGCTGGTGAGCGACCAGGACCGGATGTATTTCGGCCGCGACGAGAGCGAGGACCAGGTCGGCATGCTGAGCGAGACCGAGCGCGCCATTTTCGGCAAGAGCTACGCGGCCGAGCCGGACAAGCTCATCGACGCGCTGAAGGGCGACGAGGCGATCGCGGAGGCCGACACGATTCTCTTGACGGTGCCGAACCAGCTCGGCGTCGACTACAACGCGCATGTGATCGAGGCGATCCTCAAGCACGTCGCGCCGGGATTGGGCTGGCGGTGACAATCCTGTCGTCCCGGGCGAGCGCCAGCGAGGCCCGGGACCCATACGCCGCAGTCCCTCGATAGGGCACGGCGTATGGGTCCCCGCTTTCGCGGGGACGACAGTTGCTGCGCTACTCCGCGGCCTTCTTCCTTTTCACCGCCGCCGCCTTCTTCTTCGCCGCGCCGCCGACCAGCACCTGCGGGCCGATCTCCGACACCTTGTTGACGCCGGTGAGCGCCATGGTGACGTCGAACTCCTTCTTGAGGATGTCGATGGCCTTGGCAACGCCGGCCTGGCCGCCGGCGCCCAGCCCGTAGATGTAAGCACGGCCGATCAGGCAGGAGCGCGCGCCGAGCGCCAGCGCGCGCATGATGTCGGCGCCGGTGCGGATGCCGCCGTCGAACAAAACTTCGGTGTCGGAGCCGACGGCCTGCGCCACGCGCGGCAGCGCCGAGATCGAGGACGGCGCGCCGTCGAGCTGGCGGCCGCCGTGGTTCGACACCACGATGGCGTCGGCCCCTAACTTGACCGCGGTCTTGGCGTCTTCCTCGTCGAGGATGCCCTTGATGATCAGCTTGCCGGGCCAGATGTTCTTGATCCACTCGACGTCCTTCCAGGACAGCGCGGGATCGAACTGGCCGCCGATCCAGGCGGCGAGCGAATTCACGTTCTCCATGCCCTTCACATGCCCGGCGAGGTTGCCGAAGGTCTTGCGCTTGCCCTTGAGGATGCTCCAGGCCCAGGCCGGCTTGGTGGCGACGTCGATGATGTTCGACAGCTTGATCTCGGGCGGCACCGTCATGCCGTTCTTGATGTCGCGGTGGCGCTGGCCGAGCACCTGCAGGTCGACGGTGAGCACCAGCGCGCTGCACTTGGCTTCCGCCGCGCGCGAGAGGATGTCCTTGGAGAAGCCGCGGTCCTTGATGACGTAGAGCTGGAACCAGAACGGCTTCCTGGTCGCCGCCGCCACGTCCTCGATCGAGCAGATCGACATGGTGGAGAGCGTGAAGGGGATGCCGGCTTCGTTGGCGGCCTTGGCGGCGAGGATCTCGCCGTCGCCGTGCTGCATGCCGGCGAGGCCGATGGGCGCCAGCGCGAACGGCGCCGATACTTTCTGCCCGAGGATGGTGGTGGCGGTCGAGCGGCCCGACACGTCGACCAGCACGCGCTGGCGCAGCTTGATATGCGCGAGGTCTTCGCGGTTGGCGCGGAAGGTCTCCTCGCTGTAGGAGCCGGAGTCGGCGTAGTCGAAGAAGGCGCGCGGGACCCGGCGGCGCGCGGCGATGCGCAGGTCCTCGATACAGGTCATGTGCTTCATGGGGGCCGTTTCTGGCGTCGTGACGTCTATCGGGTAGCACAGGGCCGGACGGCCCGGAAAGGCCGCCTGCGGGCGCAGTTCGGCGGGGATAACGCGGCCGGTCATCGACGGTTAACGGCGCTCGGTAATGATTCCTCATAATTCTTGAAGTAAAATCACCGCCTTGGCCGTATTATAAGGCCTTGCGGGCAAGCGCCGGATGACACGGCCGCCGCCCGCCAAAAAACGGTCACTCAGGGGCTTGAAGCCTTCGCAAGCGGGCTTTTCGGGGTTTTCATGGTTCGTCGCTATTTCGGCACCGACGGTATCCGCGGGCGGGCCAACCGCGTCATCACGCCGGAACTGGCGCTCAAAGTGGGCCAGGCGGCCGGCCTCATCTTCAAGAATGGCGAGCACCGCCACCGCGTGCTGATCGGCAAGGACACGCGGCTGTCCGGCTACATGATCGAGAACGCGCTGGTCGCGGGCTTCACCTCGGTCGGCATGGACGTGCTGCTGACCGGCCCGATCCCGACGCCGGCCGTCGGCATGCTGGCGCGCTCGATGCGCGCCGACTTGGGCGTCATGATTTCGGCCTCGCACAATCCGTTCGACGACAATGGCATCAAGCTGTTCGGGCCGGACGGCTTCAAGCTTTCCGACGACGTCGAAAAGAAGATCGAGACGCTGCTCGATTCGGACCTCGCCACGCAGCTCGCCGAGGCGAGCGACCTCGGCCGCGCCCGCCGCATCGACGGCGTGCAGGACCGCTACATCGAATTCGCCAAGCTGACGCTGCCGCGCCACCTCTCGCTCGAGGGCCTGCGCGTGGTGGTCGACTGCGCCAACGGCGCCGCCTACAAGGTGGCGCCCGGCGCGCTGTGGGAAATGGGCGCCGACGTGATCGAGATCGGCGTGACGCCCGACGGCTTCAACATCAACAAGGACTGCGGCTCCACCGACCTCGCGCAGCTTCAGCGCAAGGTGCGCGAGATGCGCGCCGACATTGGCATCGCGCTCGACGGCGACGCCGACCGCGTGATGATCGTGGACGAGCGCGGCCACGTGGTGGACGGCGACCAGCTGCTCGCCGTCATCGCCGAGAGCTTCCAGGAGGACGGCCGCCTCGCCAAGCCGGGCGTCGTCTCCACCGTGATGTCGAATCTCGGGCTGGAGCGCCACCTCGCCGGCCTCGGCCTCGACCTGATCCGCACGCCGGTCGGCGACCGCTACGTGCTCGAGCGCATGCGCGCCGACGGCTACAACATCGGCGGCGAGCAATCCGGCCACATCATTCTCTCCGACTACACGACGACCGGCGACGGCCTGGTGGCCGCGCTGCAGGTGCTGGCCGTGGTCAAGCGCCGCAACAAGCCGGTGTCGGAAGTGTGCCACCGCTTCGAGCCGCTGCCGCAGGTGCTCAAGAACGTGCGCTTCAAGGCCGGCAAGCCGCTGGAGAACGCCGGCGTGAAGACCGCCATCGCCTCGGCCGAGCAGAAGCTCGGCAAGGGCGGGCGCCTGCTGGTGCGCCCCTCCGGCACCGAGCCGGTGATCCGCGTGATGGGCGAGGGTGACGACAAGGCGGTGGTGGAAGCGGCGGTGGATGACGTGATTGCCGCGCTGACGCAGGCGGCGGCGTAGGGGGGCTAGAAACGGTACATAAAGCCGAAGCTTTCTCAAAGGACGAAACCCAGATCTCAAAGAGGCAAAGAGAGACTTATCTAGGTAGCGAAGTTTTTGTCTGAGACTTTGGTGAACGTTAGCTTGAGATCTTCGGCTTTGTAGTTATTTGTTAAATGTCGAAGTTGATCTGTTTTTCCGCTGATAAACGAGCAAAAGTGAGTTTCTCGCGGTTCCATTTGATATCCATCGTTGTAAAAGAGTTCCCCATAAATATAGATCGCCTTGGTTCGCGCGCGAATGGCTGCAATCTCTTCGACTGTCGCCACCTGTCTTCCGCGAACCTCTCCAAAAAGCGGATCATTCGGGAACAGAGCGATGGGGCTTGTCCACTGAACTCCTTCCAATTTTGGAAGAGCTATATTCGGTGGAAGTGGATGTTCGGCAATTACTACGTCGGCTCGCCATCTAAGTTCAGTGGCAACGGCATTTCCTAGATTTCTAATGGTAAATCTCGCGCCCGGTGCCGCGCCTTGCCTAAATGAAACTCCGAAACTCGGTTGAGCCGATACCCAGGCTCTGAGTTGGCGAGACGCGAGCTCGGCAGCTTGGCCTAACTGACGCCTGCTAGCGCGCCAAGCGAGAATAGCCGCGAATAAGGCGATAAGGCTGGCGCTCGTTCCGGTGAGAAATGTTTGATATCTGTACATCCAAAATTCTGCACAGTTAAGCGCCTCGGCCTTCGCAATACTCGCCGCTGAAATGGAGCAAGCTGAGTGTAAAATTTCGTTGAGCCAAGTCATGTTCGTTGAGCCTATAAGGGCGAACACGAATATCTATCCAGCGAGCATCCAAGAAATTCGTTTAGCAAAGACCCTTCTAAACCTTGTCCAGCCGGACTCAAGTGATTCTCCTACTACCACGTAGTAGACAGGTCCGCCGTGCCTGGCGAACAGTCTGATCTTCGCCACAACAAATGTCCTTTTGTCGATCCGCTGATAGCCTAGGGCGAGGTCATGCAGCGATTTTGATTCCTGCTCAAATTCTGAATCTGGTGCGCCGCCAATTAAATTCATTGCGGAAATGTTGCCCGACACAATAAGCTCTAAAAGTCGAGGAGAAAATTTATCGGCACCAATTTCTGCGACTGCCAGCGAGTGCCCGATTTTTGCAAGCATGCGGCAAAGCATTTGGTTGTCCCAAATCGCACTCGAAAAGCCGTTTATTCTATATTTTTTGAAAAGAGCTTTTTGGTCGTACCTCAGCTGGGCAATCCGTGCTCCGACCACCGCACGTCCTTGCTCAGTATTGATCTTTGAAACATTCGGGGGTGTGTACTGGAGCATCAGAAAGACGATTGGATAGTCATCTACCGGCAAATCGATCTTCTGTTCTACGCCATCAACTGAGGCATTAAGAGGCAGAGTCTTTGGATGCGATCCGCTACCACTCTTTTTTAGGTTTAAGTGCACCCTCAAAGCCTTCAGTGTTTGTCCGAGTATCTTTCCTTCAACTACTGCCCCAGTTACTTCTTCGCATTTTTGGCAACTTGCTTCTGGAAGCTCCAGCGTGCCTCCGATCCCTTCCGGAACAATGTGTTCGGCTCCGAGCTTTCGGTTTTCAAGACCAGGTTTCGTCAAATATATTTCCGCATGACAATATATGCATTTTTTTATGGTGCGATATTTGGGAGCCTTAGTTCCGGGAGTGATTTCAATAGTCCGGAAAATTTGCAACGATCGGCCAAGAAGCTTGGACGAGAGCAAGATTGCGTATCGACGTGATGACGCTTGAAGCCGTTGCCAAAATACTGCGTACCAGCCACAGAAATCCTTGATGAAGTCACGCACCAATAGTTTAAAGAGTTCAAACGTGCCAAGTGATGTTTTCGCTTGCCAAGATGCCGCCACGAGCATTCGTGCCATGTTGCGTAGCTCGCGATCAGAAATCGTGAAGGCAATATCAGCCTCTCCAATTCTGGCGACCATCGCTTTCTGATCAGATATTTTTGTTTCTGCAACGAGCCACTGTTGGACAGTAACGGGCGACGGGGCTAATAGCCTTTCATTCCATTCTGTTAGCTGCCTTTCCGAAATGTGGAATGCATTATTTGCCGCGAGCAAAAAGTTCGCGGCGAGAATGCCGGCCTGTTTCTGTGTGCAAGACCCTGCCATCAGGGTCTTGCCGCCTTGGACAAATGAGAATTCGATATCGCCAGAGTTGAGCGGGCGCGTGTGGAAACCATCTGCCAACGGCGCGCTAGGTGGTAATGTGCCAATAGGTGGGGCTTTTGACATCGCAGTTCGTCCTGACCCCGAGTCGTTTATCGACCTAATGCGCACATTCTACTGAGCTTACCGAAGTGTGTGGGATCGGCGCCCGCGCCTGAAAGCCTTACTGCCTCCACTGCCTGCCAGAACGCCGGGTTGGCGAAATGCCTCATAGCTCGCGGGCGCGGCCTTGGAGGAAATCGGCGAGCGCCTGTTCGGCGAGGCGGTCGAGCTTGCCGGCCTTGGCGTCGCGTTCGATTTTCTCATCGAAGCGTGCGGCATCGAACGCCTCGAACCAGTCGCGGAATTTCGCGAGTTGATCGGGCGGCAGCTTGGCCACGGCTTTTTCGAGGTCTTCGATGGTCATGGGTGCAGTATAGCACGCTCTTCACCTCTCCCATAGGGAGAGGTCGCCCGCCGAAGCTTCAGCGAAGGCGGGCCGGTGAGGGGTTACAGCATCGAGAGTCAGGAACCCCGGCGATTCAAGAACTACTGCGCTGAAACCTGCTGAACTGGAAGCGCTGAACATTGCCGCCCGGCGTGTGGTGGTCGTCGCTCCGGGTTTCCATGAGCTTGAACGACGGACCGAGGACGGCGCCGATCGACGCGGCATCGTGCCGGACCACGGGCAAGCCGCTGCAGCGCTCCGGCCCATCCGGCGCGAAGGTCCCGATGATGACATGGCCGCCCGGGCGCACTGCTTTTCGCACGCATTCGGCGTAAGCCGAGCGGTCGCGAGATTCAGTCAGGAAATGGAATGCGGCGCGGTCGTGCCACACGTCATAGCTTTGGGCCGGTTGCCACGCCGTCACATCCGCGACGATCCAGTTGACGCGTTCGGCCGATGCGCCAAGCCTTGCGCCCGACGTTGCGAGAGCCTGTTCGGAAAGGTCGAGCACGGTTACCGAGCGAAAGCCGCCGGCAACAAGAGCATCGGCCAGGCGTGAGGCGCCGCCGCCGATATCGACGATCGATGCATTTGCGCCCGCGCCCGTCGCACGGATGAGGTCCAGCGACATCGCCGGGCTTTCCTGAAACCAGCTTACGTCGCGCTCGGCCTTGGTCTGATAGACGTTCTGCCAATGGGCCTGTCTTTCGGACGTGCTCACGCCTATTTTCCCTTCCCCGAGTTCGTCGCGGCAACCTGGTCGGAGTCAAAATATGGTGTCGACCCCCATCCTTGACAATAAGGACCCGGACGCAGTGTCGGTGTTTGAACCGGCCGCGCTGCTGCGCGAAGCCCGCCGGCAAAAAGGGCTGTCGCTCGCCGATGTTCCTGCGCTCTGTGTTCTCGATCCCGACGGCGATATCGTTCGCCGACTGAAAACGTCCGGCGCGGCGAAGCTTTCCGAAAGCTGGCCCTGTTATCACACCGAACTCTACGAGTTTACTCTTGCAGGCAGGATTGCCGGCATCATCGGGTGCGCTGTGGGAGCGCCTTTTGCGGTTCTGGTCGCCGAAGAATTGTTTTCCTGCGGCTGCCGCATGCTGGTCAGCCTGACGTCGGCCGGGCAGATCGAGGCCGTGGGCGATCCGCCCTATTTTGTGGTGATCGACCGCGCGCTGCGCGACGAGGGCACCAGCTATCATTACGCGGCGCCCGAAATTTTTGCAGAAGCCGATCCGGTTCTCGTCAAGACGGCAACCGATGCTCTGAAGGATATGGCCCAGCGCGTCCACGTCGGGACGAGTTGGACGACGGACGCGCCGTTCCGGGAAACCGCCGCAGCGATCGCGGCGGCGCGCGCCAAAGGCGCGCTCGCCGTCGAAATGGAAGCCGCAGCGCTCTACACACTGGCACGCAAACGTAACAAGGCGATTCTTTGCCTTGCGCATGTCACGAATACGATGGGTCTGACCGACCGGGATTTCGAGAAGGGCGAAGCGGACGGCACAGCGGACGCCCTGGCGATCCTCGATGCGCTCGCGCATGCCTTCGCCAGTCGCAGGCTTCCTTGCTTTTGACACCAATGGCCGTTTTCGTCATGGCTGCACCTGCGCAAAGGGCTGGATCGAAACACGAGATCGTTGTCGAAACGACAAGCCGGGAGAAACAGCATGCCGAGCACCGTCCGCCTGCACCGCGTTCTCGCCACCAAGCCCGACAAGGTCTATCGCGCCTTCCTCGAAGCGGACGCGATGGCGAAGTGGCTGCCGCCCAACGGCTTCACCTGCACCGTGCATCAATTCGACGGGAAAGTTGGGGGCAGCTTCAAGATGTCGTTCCGCAATTTCACCACGGGGCACAGCCATTCCTTCGGCGGGAAATTTCTGGAACTCGTGCCGAACGAGCGCCTGCGCTACACCGACACGTTCGACGATCCGAATTTGCCGGGCGAGATGACGGTAACGGTGACGCTCAAGCAGGTGTCGGTCGGCACCGACGTGACCATCGTGCAGGAAGGCATCCCCGACCTCATTCCGGCGGAAGCCTGCTACCTCGGCTGGCAGGAGTCGCTGCGCAACCTCGCGCGGCTGGTCGAGCCCGAGATCAAGCAGTAGGGTTTTGCCGTCATTCCGGGGCGCGCGTTTAGCGCGAACCCGGAATCCAGCGGCGAACGCCGAACTCTCGACTGGATTCCGGGTTCGGCCTTCGGCCGCCCCGGAATGACCGTGGGCGCCAACTAACCCATTCTGCCCGCACGAAAATGTTGGTTGCACACAGGTTCGGGACGAAAAAGCGTTATCTTTCAATACTTTAGAACGTTTTTAAACTGCGTTTTCCTTTGACTTGGCGCAACGGAGCCGGTAGCGAAAAGGAGCATTCTGCGGCCCTTAAAGCCGTAGCCGGGGTTTAGCGTTCGATGATCGTCTGTTCCTGCAACGTCCTCTCCGACCACGAGGTGCGCCACGCCGTCTCGACGGCGAGCCCGCGCACGACCGGCCAGGTCTATGGGTGCCTGGGCTGCTCGGCCCAGTGCGGACGGTGCGCGCGCACCATCCGCAAGATCATGGACGAAGCGCTCGCCGGCGCCGGCCCGGCAGGCTGCGCCTGCGCCAGCCACAAGTCCTGACCGCGCGCCGCGCTTTATTGCCGCGCCGCGGCTGAACGTTTTTCCCTCCTTGGAATTGTGCTAACCAGCGGGCTGGACGGCAGCGAGGCCGGTTCGCTGTTTCGCGCCCGCATTATTTTCAGGAGACCCGCCATGAAAGGCGACGCCAAAGTCATCGAGTATCTCAACAAGGGGCTCCGCAGCGAGCTGACCGCCATCAACCAGTACTGGCTGCATTACCGCATGCTCGACAACTGGGGCTACAAGGACCTCGCCAAGCAGTGGCGCAAGGAATCGATCGAGGAGATGGAGCACGCCGACAAGTTCGTCGACCGCATCCTGTTTCTCGAAGGCTTTCCCAATCTGCAGGTGCTCGACCCGCTGCGCATCGGGCAGAACGTGAAGGAAGTGCTGGACTGCGACCTCGCCGCCGAGATCGCGGCGCGCGCGCTCTACCAGGAGGCGGCGACGCATTGCCACGCGGTGAAGGACTACGTGTCGCGCGACCTGTTCGAGTCTCTGATGAAGGACGAGGAGCACCACATCGACTTCCTCGAGACCCAGCTCGACCTGGTCGACAAGCTCGGCGTCCAGCTTTACGCGCAGCACCACATCGGCGAGATGGGCGAGGGCGACTGAGCGCCGCGCAAGTTCCATGCGATTCGCGAGCGGCCGGGATTTCCCGGCCGTTTTGCTTTTTGCGGGCCGCGCGGCCCGCAAACGTAAACGGAAACCTAACGCCGCATATTACGCCCGCGCCGCGGGCTTCGCGCGTTGCAACGCCGCAGGCCCGGTTAACAAGCGTCGTTAAAAAACAAGGTTAAGAGCCACTTAAGGATTTGCTGCCATCGTCACGCTGTTCATCCGCCGTTTTGGGCGAACGGCGGATATCGCAAGGGACGATGGCATGGTTGCGCGTCTGACGCTCTCGACAATGGCGGCGCTCGCTTCGCTCGGCACGACCGCCGCGTTCGCCGCCGATTATTATCAGCAGCCGCTGCCGCCGCCGGTGATCTATCACCAGCCGCCGCCGCCACAGCAGGGCTTCGCCGAAGGCTGGTACCTGCGCGGTTACGTCGGCGTCGGCATGACGAACTCGAACCTCGAATACCAGCCGGCGCCTGCAAACGCCGAGTTTTCGCTGCAACATTTTTCCATGTCGGATGCCAATTTTATCGGCGGCGCGCTCGGCTACGAATGGAACAACTGGCTGCGCTTCGACGTGTCGGCCGAATACCGCGCCAAGTCGCGCGTCTATGCCTATGTCACCAACCCGCCGGTCGGCAACTTCGGCGATATCTATGAAGGCCACCTGAAGTCCTGGATCTTCATGGCCAACGCCTTCGTCGATCTCGGCACCTGGGAATGCTTCACGCCCTTCGTCGGCTTCGGCGTCGGCATGGCGCGCAATTCGCTCGTCGACTTCTTCGATACAAGCCAGGCCAACACCGGCTATGGCTTCGGCCGCAACCCGAGCGAATGGCACTTCGCCTGGGCGCTGCACGCCGGCGTCGCCTACAACGTCACCAAGAATTTCAAGGTCGACTTGTCCTACCGCTATCTCAACTACGGCTCGATCACCGACACCGTGGACTGCGCCGTCGGCTGCGCGCAGGACAGCTTCAAGTTCGACAAGCTTTCCTCGCACGACATCATGCTCGGCCTGCGCTGGACCTGCTGCGAGACGCCGGAGCCGCCGCGCCAGGTCTACATCCCGCCGGCGCCGGTCTACACGCCGCCGCTGCGCAGCAAGGGCTGATGGCGCGCGGCCCCGCGACCGGGACCAGGGCGGTTAACGCTTATGGTGAAAATTCTTGGTTAATCCGCCCTTTACCTCTCTCCGGCAAGGTCGGGCGGACGGAGTGGAGCGACGTGAAGGGACTGCGGTCATGAGTTGGTTGAGGCGCTTGCTTCTCGTCGGCACGCTGATGGCGCAGGCTTTGCCCGCCGTGGCCGCGGACGTGCCCCGCGACCTGCCGCCGCCGCGCTATCAGGCGCCGCCGCGCACGATCAGCCTATCCACGGGATGGTACCTGCGCGGCGACCTCGGCTACGCCTGGGGCTCGATCGGCGGCGCGGACGCCGCCACCGGTTTCACCGATCCGCGCGACAACAAGCTCGGCAACAATTTCATCGCCGGCATCGGCGCCGGCATGAAATCCGAGTGGCTGCGCACCGATGTCACGCTCGACTACACCGCGCCCATGAAATACCAGGGCACGGTCGTCGCGTCCGGCGACACTACCGCCAAGGTCACGGCGGTCACCGCGCTGTTCAACGGCTATCTCGATCTCGGCACCTGGTACCGCGCGACGCCCTATCTCGGCGCCGGCGCCGGCGTGTCGCAGGTGCGCGTCTTCGACTATGCCAGCACGGCGGCGCCGCCGTTCTCGGGCGCGGCGCATACGCAATGGAAGTTCACCTGGGCCGCGATGGCGGGCGTCGGCTACGCGATCGCGCCCAACATGATGGTCGACGTCGGCTACCGTTACGTCAATTTCGGCAACGTGACGACCGGCGGCGACGCCTTCGGTTCCATGACCTTGAAGAATCTCGCGGCGCACGAAGTGCGCGTGGGCTTCCGCTGGAGCTTCGATGACCTTACGTTCTCCCGCTAAAGCCGGACGCGCGGCGCTCGTGCTGCTGGCCGCGCTCGCGGGCGGCCGCGCCTTTGCCGCCGACATGCCGGAGGACTATCTGCGCGGCCCGATCATGGAGGAGCCGCTCGGCTATGCGCGCTGGAGCGGCCTGCATCTCGGCGGTCATGTCGGCTACAGCAACCTGAACATGGATCCCTCCGACGCCACGACCGCGTCGCTGGCGGAGAGCTCGACCAGCAGCACGGCCTTCGGCGGCTTCATCGGCTACAATTTCCAGTGGGACAATCTCGTCGTCGGCATCGACGGCGCCTACAACCGCCCCGCTTCGCTGGAGACGAGCGTCAGCAGCGGCACGTCTTCCGCCACGCTCAAGCTGGTCGACTACGGCACCATCCGCATGCGCGGCGGCTACGCCTTCGGGCAGTTCCTGTTCTACGGCTTCGTCGGAGGCGCGGTCGGGCGCATGAACTACGCCACGGTCGACACAGGCGTGACCACTAGCAGCCGCGACGGCGCCTTTGCGGGCGGCTTCACCGCCGGCCTCGGCCTCGACGTGGCCATCCTGCCGAACGTGTTCGTGCGCGGCGAGTACGAATACATAGTGTTCTCGCCGGTCGGCGTTATCCGTAGCAGCACCAACACCGCGCGCGTCGGCATCGGCGTGCGATTTTAACGGCTTAGCCGCCGATCCGGCGGCGCCGAGCGCCGCCTGCCCAAACTTTCCGCACCATAAGCATTGACCGCGCCGCCGCGGTCGCATATCTCCGCCAGTGGGACACCCCTCCCCAACGAGGGGCTTCTATCTGGAAGGATAGACTTATGACGGCGACCAAGCCCGGCGTGCGGCCGGTAACTCCGCACTTTTCGTCCGGCCCCTGCGCCAAGCGCCCCGGCTGGAGCCTGCAAGCCCTCACCGACGCAGCCTTAGGACGTTCGCACCGCGCCAAGATCGGCAAGGCGAAGCTCAAGCGCGCCATCGATCTCACCCGCGAAGTGCTGGAAGTCCCGGCCGACTATCGCATCGGCATCGTGCCGGCCTCCGACACCGGCGCGGTGGAAATGGCGCTGTGGTCGATGCTGGGCGCGCGGCCGGTGACGATGCTGACCTGGGAGTCCTTCGGCGACGGCTGGGTCACCGACGTCGAGAAGCAATTGAAATTGAAAGACGTGACGGTGCTGCGCGCGCCTTACGGCGAGCTGCCTGACCTTTCCAAAGTCGATTTCAATTCCGACGTGGTGTTCACCTGGAACGGTACCACCTCCGGCGTGCGCGTGCCGAACGGCGACTGGATCGCCGCGGACCGCAAGGGCCTCACCATCTGCGACGCCACCTCGGCGGCATTTGCGCAGAGGCTCGACTGGGCCAAGCTCGACGTCGTCACCTTCTCCTGGCAGAAGGCGCTGGGCGGGGAGGGCGCGCACGGCATGCTCATCCTCTCGCCGCGCGCGGTCGAGCGGCTGGAGACTTACAAGCCGGCCTGGCCGCTGCCCAAGCTCTTCCGCATGACCAAAGGCGGCAAGCTCAACGAAGGCATCTTCGCGGGCGAGACCATCAACACGCCGTCGATGCTGTGCGTCGAGGATTATCTCGACACGCTCGGCTGGGCGAAATCGATCGGCGGGCTCAACGCGCTGATCGCGCGCGCCGACGCCAACACCAAGGTGCTGGCCGACTGGGTGGCGAAGACGCCGTGGGTCGATTTCCTCGCCGCGTCGCCGGCGTTGCGCTCCAACACCTCGGTCTGCCTGAAGGTGGTCGATCCCGCGGTGACGTCGCTCTCCGACGACGCGCAGACCGCGTTCGCCAAATCGCTCGCCGCGCTGCTGGAGAAGGAAAACGCCGGCCTCGATCTCGGCCACTACCGCGACGCGCCGGCGGGTCTGCGCATCTGGTGCGGCGCGACAGTGGAGAAGGCCGACGTCGAGGCGCTGACGCCCTGGCTCGACTGGGCCTTCGCCGAAGCCAAGGCCGCGCTCGCCAAGGCGGCGTGAGATGTTCAGCAACCCGCTCACCGAACGCCTCGCGGGCTTCGTCCGCGAGATCGGGCTCGACGTGCGGCCGGCCGCGCTGCCGGACGGCACGTTCCTGCCGGGCCTCGACATCCGCGACGGCGCCGTGCTCATTGACGAGGAACGGCTCTCGCATCCGGGCGACATCCTGCACGAGGCCGGCCACCTTGCGGTGACCGATTCCGCCGAGCGCCATGCGCCGACGCTAGCGCCGACGCCGGGCGACGAGATGGCGACGCTCGCCTGGTCCTACGCCGCGCTGACGCATCTTGCGCTCGAGCCGGCGGTGGTCTTCCACCCGCACGGCTACAAAGGCGGCGGGCAGGCGCTCATCGAGGCCTTCAGCTCCGGCGGCAGCCCGGGCGTGCCGCTGCTGCAATGGTACGGCATGACGGCCGATGCCAAGCGCGCCGCCGCAACCGGCGTGCCGCCGTTTCCCCACATGCTGCGCTGGCTGCGCTGACCGCGCGCCTCCATCCACCCAGACATTTCAAGGACAGACACCATGACTCCCCGCGTACTCATCTCCGACGCCCTTTCCGCCGCCGCCGTGCAGATCTTCAAGGATCGCGGCATCGACGTCGATTTCCAGCCGGCGCTCGGCAAGGACAAGGACAAGCTCGCCGCCATCATCGGCGACTATGACGGGCTCGCCATCCGCTCGGCCACCAAGGTGTCGCCGAAGATCCTGGAATGGGCGAAGAACCTGAAGGTGATCGGGCGGGCCGGCATCGGCGTCGACAATGTCGACATCCCGGCGGCGACGGCCAAGGGCATCATCGTGATGAACACGCCGTTCGGCAATTCCATCACCACCGCCGAGCACGCCATCACGCTGATGCTGGCGCTGGCACGCCAGATTCCGCAAGCCGACGCCTCCACGCAGGCCGGCAAATGGGAGAAGAACCGCTTCATGGGCGTGGAGATCACCGGCAAGACGCTCGGCGTCATCGGCTGCGGCAATATCGGCGCCATCGTCGCCGACCGGGCGCTCGGCCTGCACATGAAGGTGATCGCCTTCGATCCGTTCTTGTCGGCCGAGCGCGCCGTGTCGCTCGGCGTCGAGAAGGTCGAACTGGACGAATTGCTCAAGCGCGCGGACTTCATCACGCTGCACACGCCGCTCACCGACAAGACCCGCAACATCATCGACGCCAAGGCGATCGAGAAGATGAAAAAGGGCGTGCGCATCATCAACTGCGCGCGCGGCGGGCTGGTCGACGAAGTGGCGCTGCGCGCAGCCCTCGACGCCGGCAAGGTGGCGGGCGCCGCCTTCGACGTCTTCGTCACCGAGCCGGCGACCGAAAACCCGCTGTTCGGCCATCCGAACGTGGTCTGCACGCCGCATCTCGGCGCCTCCACCACGGAGGCGCAGGAGAACGTCGCGCTGCAGGTGGCCGAGCAGATGGCGGACTATCTGTTGCGCGGCGCCATCTCCAACGCCGTCAACTTCCCCTCGATCAGCGCCGAGGAAGCGCCCAAGCTCAAGCCTTTCGTGGCGCTGGCCGAGAAGCTCGGCTCCTTCGCCGGGCAATTGACCGAGACCGGCATCAGCAAGGTGCAGATCTCCTACGAGGGCGCGGTGTCGCAGATGAACACGCGCGCGCTCACCTCGGCCGCGCTCGCCGGCCTGCTGCGGCCGATGCTGGGCGACGTCAACGTCGTCTCCGCGCCGGTGGTGGCCAAGGAGCGCGGCATCGTGGTGGAGGAGATGACGCGCGAGATGGCGGGTGACTATGAGAGCCTGATCACCGTGACGGTGACGACCGAGACGCAATCGCGCGCGGTGTCCGGCACGGTGTTCGCCGACGGCCGCCCGCGCATCGTCAACATCAAGGGCATCCGCATGGACGCCGAGTTCGGCCCCTCGATGATCTATATCACCAACCTCGACAAGCCGGGCTTCATCGGCAAGTTCTCGTCCACGCTGGGGGAAGCCGGCATCAACATCGCCACCTTCCACGTCGGCCGCGAAGCGCCGGGCGGCTCGGCCGTCGCGCTGATCGAGATCGACGGCGATCTGCCGGCCGCGGTGCTGGAGAAGGTGCGCGCGCTGCCGCAGGTGCAGCAGGCCAAGCCGCTGCATTTTTGACGGTGTGGGTGTAAGTGCGGGGCGTAATCGGCTATAATGAACAACATAGCGGCGCCGGGAGATACGCTTGGCTAGACCGATCATCGTCCATGCCGACTGGGACCCGGAAGCGTCGGTCTGGGTTGCGACCACGCCCGACCTGCGCGGCCTGGTGACCGAAGCCGAATCGATCGAAGCGCTGCGGGCGAAGCTGCCCGGCATGGTGCTCGATCTGCTCGAGGAGGGCGGCATCTCGGATGTGCCGGCCTCGATCGAGATCGTTGCGCGCGCCAGCGACCGCCTGCCTGCGGCGGAATAGCGATGGCGGACTATTACCGCGACGTGGTGCGGCTGTTGCGGGAGAACGCTTCGAGTTAAACGGCAGGGACGCGGCGACCACGAAATCTGGTGGAATCGGAATAGCGGTGTGACCATTGTGGTGGACCGTAAGCTCGCGTCTCGATTCACCGCGAACGGCATCCTCAAAGAAGCCGGCCTCCCGAAGGCTTTCTAGGCGCGCTGTCGCTTAAGAAATCTCTATAAAAATCAATGGATTATGCTAGGGCGCAAACGCTCCCCAGCCACCGCCCTTTGCCTTGCCTCAGGGGCCTCCTTCCTTTATCCCGGGGCGGACCTGGCCGGCGGCACCGGCTTGACGTGTCCGGGCGCAAGGCAGGGTAAGTCTGATGGCGAATGTGGTGGTGGTCGGCTCGCAGTGGGGCGACGAAGGCAAAGGCAAGATCGTCGACTGGCTGTCCGAACAGGCCGACATCGTCGTCCGCTTCCAGGGCGGCCATAACGCCGGCCACACCCTGGTTATCGACGGCGTCACCTACAAGCTCTCTCTGCTGCCGTCCGGCGCGGTGCGCGAGGGCAAGCTGTCGATCATCGGCAACGGCGTCGTCATCGACCCGGAAGCGCTGATCGCGGAGATCGCGCAGATCGAGAAGCAGGGCGTGAAGGTGACGCCCGACTCGTTGCGCATCGCCGAAAACGCCACGCTCATTTTGCCGCTGCACCGCGAGCTGGAAGCCATCCGCGAGAATTCCTCGGCGCGCATCGGCACCACCAAGCGCGGCATCGGCCCGGCCTACGAGGACAAAGTCGGCCGCCGCGCCATCCGGGTGATGGACCTCGCCGACTTGCCCGCGCTCGGCCCCAAGGTCGAACGCCTGCTGGCGCATCACAACGCGCTGCGCCGCGGCAACGGCCTGCCGGAGATCGCGCCGCAGACGGTCTGCGATCACCTGGCCAAGGTCGCGCCCAAGGTGCTGCCTTACATGGATACGGTGTGGTCGCTGCTCGACACCAAGCGGCGCGAGGGCAAGCGCATTCTGTTCGAAGGCGCGCAGGGCGCGCTGCTCGACATCGACCACGGCACGTATCCTTACGTCACCTCGTCCAACACGGTGGCGGCGCAGGCGGCGACCGGCTCGGGGCTCGGACCGAACGCCATCGACTACGTGCTCGGCATCACCAAGGCCTACACCACGCGGGTGGGCGAGGGGCCGTTCCCGACCGACCAGATGCACAACGCCATCGGCAAGACGCTGGGCGAGCGCGGCCGCGAGTTCGGCACCGTCACCGGCCGCGCCCGCCGCTGCGGCTGGTTCGACGCCGTGCTGGTGCGCCAGACCGTGCGCACCTCCGGCATCGACGGCATCGCGCTCACCAAGCTCGACATCCTGGACGGCTTCGACGAGATCAAGGTCTGCGTGGGCTACCGCCTGGACGGCCGCGAGATGGATTACCTGCCGGCGGGCGAGCAGGCGCAGGCGCGGGTGGAACCCATCTACGAGACCATCGCGGGATGGAAAGAGCCGACGGCGCGGGCGCGCTCCTGGGCGCAACTGCCGGCGCAGGCGATAAAATACGTGCGCCGGGTCGAGGAGCTGATCGGCTGCCCGGTGGCCCTCTTGTCGACCAGCCCGGAGCGCGAGGACACGATCCTGATGAAGAACCCGTTCGAGACCTGATCGTTGAAGAGGACCGGCGGCCCGGCATAGAGACTGTAATAATGTGTTTCGCAAAGGCGTCCGCTCAAGCACAATGATGCGCAATGGCTGATTATCTCCCCCTGATTTCCCGCGCGGTCGGCGGGCTCGAGCACAACACCGGCGAGAACCGCCGGGCGTTGTACGAGCGCGCGCGCACCGCGCTGGTCAATCAGCTGCGCAGCGTCGAGCCCGCGCTGGCGGAATCCGAGATCACGCGCGAGCGCCTCGCGCTGGAGGAGGCCATCCGCCAGGTCGAGACCGAGGCGGTCATGCGCGCGCAGCCGCCGGAAGAGCCCACGCCGCAGGGAGGGGATCACCCCTCGCTGCGCGACCAGGCCTTGCGCAGTTTCCATCAGACGGTGGCGGAAGCCGAAGGCCTGGGCGAGGCCGCCGCGGTCGCCGGCCGCTCGGCGCGCGAAACCTATGAACGCATGCCGGACGAGCATCCGCCCGCGCAGAGCGAGCCGGCCGCGCATTATTTCGAGCCGCCCGAAACCGAGCCGCCGCCGGAAGCGGGGCATGAGGCGGAACGCGCCGAAGCGGTGCCGCCGGCGGAGCCGCCGCATGCCGCCTGGCCGCCGCCGCCGGCCGAGCATCCGGAGAATGAAGACGAGGCCTATGGGCGTCCGCCGCGCGACTGGGGCCGCGTCGTCAAGATGGCGGTCGTCCTCCTCGTGCTTCTTGCCATCGCCGGCGTCGGCTACTGGCAGCGCGGCGCTATCTCCAACATGGTCGCCGGCCTGCCCAGCGGCCCGCCCGCGCCG
>JALHRB010000052.1 GCA_022841665.1 Pseudolabrys sp. | reverse complement strand
GCCGTTGCGCCGCCCGTGGCGGCGCCGCCGCCCGCGCCGAAGCCGGTCCCGCCGCAATCATCCGTCCGCAGCAAGGCGCTGGCGCTCGCCGGCGGCGACGCCCGCACCGCCGTCTACGACATCTCGGCGCGCTCGGTTTACCTGCCCAACGGCGAGACGCTCGAGGCCCATTCCGGGCTCGGCGACAAGATGGACGACCCGCGCTTCATCAAGGTGCGCATGCAGGGCCCGACGCCGCCCAACGTCTACGATCTCGCGCTGCGCGAGAAGCCGTTCCACGGCGTGCAGGCCATCCGCCTCAAGCCGCTCGACGGAGGAAAGATGTTCGGCCGCGACGGCATGCTGGCGCACAGCTACCTGCTCGGCCCCAACGGGCAGTCGAACGGCTGCGTCTCGTTCAAGGACTATCAAAAATTCCTGGACGCCTTCATGGACGGCCAGGTCGACCGCCTGGTCGTGGTGGCGCATATCGACGACGCGCCGCCGGCGCTGGTCGCGCGCGCCCCGCGGCGCGGCACGGGCCGCTTTGCCGCTGCCGCCATGCCGGACATGGGCAGGGCCTGGTAGGCTGCGCCGGAGGCGCGCGAACGGACGGCGAGGGGCCTTCGCTTGCCCCATCCCCCCGCCGTTGCTACCTAACCTTTCGACTCCTCATGGCCGGGCTTCCCGGCCATCCATGTCTTTGAACGAACAGCGAAATGCCGGCCAAAACGCCCTATTACATCACCACCGCGATCTCCTATCCGAACGGGGCGCCGCATATCGGCCACGCCTATGAGGCGATCGCGACCGACGCCATCGCCCGCTTCAAGCGGCTGGACGGCTACGACGTCTTCTTCCTCACCGGCACCGACGAGCACGGCCAGAAGATGCAGCAGACCGCGGCCAAGCTCGGGCTGACGGCCCGGCAATTGCGCGACAAGAACGTGCCGCTGTTCGAGAAGATGGTCGAGCGCCTCGACTGCTCCAACGACGACTTCATCCACACCACGGAAGAGCGCCACCACCGTTCCTCCGAGGCCATCTGGCAGCGGATGGAGAAGAACGGCGACATCTATCTCGACAAATATGCCGGCTGGTACTCGGTGCGCGACGAGGCCTATTACGCCGAGGACGAGACGCATCTCAACGAGCAGAAGATGCGCGTGTCGTCCAAGACCGGCACGCCGGTCGAGTGGGTGGAGGAGGAGAGCTATTTCTTCAAGCTCTCGGCCTATCAGCAGAAGCTGCTGGACCTTTACGAAAAGGTGCCGGACTTCGTGCTGCCGAAGGAGCGACTGAACGAGGTGGCAAGCTTCGTCAAAGGCGGCCTCAAGGATCTGTCGCTGTCGCGCACGACCTTCGACTGGGGCATCCCGGTGCCGGGCAACCCCAAGCACATCATGTATGTGTGGGTGGACGCGCTGACCAATTACATCACCGCCGCCGGCTTTCCCGACGACCGGAGCGAGAAGTTCAAGCGCTACTGGCCGGCCGACCTGCACGTGATCGGCAAGGACATCGTGCGCTTCCACGCGGTCTACTGGCCGGCCTTCCTGATGTCGGCCGGGGTCGCGGTGCCCAAGCGCATCTTCTCGCACGGCTTCCTGTTCAACCGCGGTGAGAAGATGTCGAAGTCGGTCGGCAACGTGGTCGATCCCTTCACCATGGCCGACGCCTATGGCGTCGATCAGCTGCGCTTTTTCTTCTTGCGCGAGATTCCGTTCGGGCAGGACGGCAATTACAGCCACGAGGCCATCGTCAACCGCATCAACGCCGACCTCGCCAACGACCTCGGCAACCTGGCGCAGCGTTCGCTGTCGATGATCGGCAAGGCCTTCGGCGGCGTGCTGCCGGCGCCGCACGGCTTGACCGAGGCCGACAAGACCATTCTGGCGGCGGCGGACGCCATGGTCGGCCACGCGCGCGAGCAGATGAAGACGCTCCAGCTGCACCAGGTGCTCAACACGGTCTGGGCCGTGGTGGCGGACGCCAACCGCTATTTCGCGAGCGAGGCGCCCTGGGCGCAAGCCAAGACCGATCCCAAGCGGCAGGGGACGATCCTCTACGTCACCGCCGAGGTGCTCCGTCAGGTGGCGATTCTGGCGCAGCCGTTCATGCCGGCCTCGGCGGCGAGGATGCTCGACCTGCTGGCGGTCCCAGCCGATCATCGCGGCTTCGACGCGCTGGCGCCGGGCCGCCGCATCGAGGCGGGCGTGACCTTGCCAGCGCCGGCGCCGGTGTTTCCGCGCTATGTCGAGCCCGACGCGGAGCCGCAGCCGCCCAAGGACAAAGGCAAGAAAGACCAGCAGAAGGGCAAGGCCTGATTATGCTGGTGGACAGCCATTGCCACCTCGATTTTCCGGATTTCGCGGCCGAGCTGGACGCCGTGGTGGCGCGCGCCCGCGCCGCCGGCATCGGGCGCATGGTCAGCATCTCGACCCGCGTGAAGAAACACGCTCAGGTGCTTGCGATTGCAGAGAAATACGCCGACGTCTTCTGCTCGGTCGGGACCCATCCGCATCACGCCGCCGAGGAGCCCGAGATCGACGCCGCGACGCTGGTCGCCATAGCGAAGCACCCGAAGGTGGTCGCCATCGGCGAGGCCGGGCTCGACTATCACTACGACAAAAGCCCGCGCGACATTCAGGCGAAGAGCTTCCGTCAACACATTGAAGCAGCGCGGCAAACAGGGCTGCCGCTGATAATTCATTCGCGCGAGGCCGACGCCGACATGGCGGCGCTGCTGAAGGAGGAAATGGGGCGGGGGCCTTTTAAGGCCGTGCTGCATTGCTACACGGGCGGCCGCGACCTCGCCTTGACGGCGGTCGAGCTCGGCCACTCCATCGGCTTCACCGGCATCCTGACCTTCAAGAACTCCAATAGCTTGCGCGAGATTGCTAAAGCGCTGCCGTCCGACCGCATTCTGGTCGAGACCGATGCGCCTTATCTCGCGCCCACGCCGTACCGCGGCAAGCGCTGCGAGCCGGCTTATGTGGTCGAAACGGCGAAGGTGCTGGCCGAGACGCGCGGCGTTTCGCCCGAGGCGATCGCGCGCGAGACCACCGAGAACTTCTTCCGCCTGTTCGATAAGGTGCCGCGCACTGAGCATGATCCCGAAAAGTGGGAACCGGTTTTCGGACAAGATCATGCTCCAGCAAACAAGCCGGATGCCGCATGAGCCTGACCTTCACCATCCTCGGCTGCGGCTCGTCCATGGGCGTGCCGCGCGTGGCGCTCGGCTGGGGCTCCTGCGACCCTAACAACCCCAAGAACCGGCGCCGGCGCTGCGCCTTATTGATTGAACGTGCGAACGCGCAAGGGCATCGAACGCGCGTTCTGATCGACTGCACGCCCGACTGCCGCATGCAGCTCCTCGACACCGATGTCGACTGGCTCGACGGCGTGCTGATCACCCACGAGCATGCCGACCACACCCACGGCATCGACGACCTGCGCCCGCTCTTCGTGCACAAGCGCCGCAAGGTCGACGTCTATCTCGACGAGCCGACCTCGCGCGCCATGCATGCCCGCTTCGGCTACTGCTTCATGACGCCGCCCGGCAGCGAATACCCGCCGATCGCCAAGGAGCACCGGCTGGTGCCGGGCCACAAGGTCACGATTTCGGGGCAGGGCGGCGATATCGAGCCTATGCCGGTCCTGCAGGACCACGGCGATATCCCGTCGCTGGGCTTCCGGATCGGCAACGTGGCCTACTCGGCCGACATCAAGAGCCTGCCGGACGAAAGCCTGCCGCTAATGCAAGGCCTCGACGTCTGGATCGTGGACGCGCTGCGCCGGGCGCCGCATCCGAGCCACCTGAACCTCGAGGAAGCGCTGGACTGGATCGACCGGGTCAAGCCCAAGCGCGCCATCCTGACCAACCTGCACACTGACATGGACTACGCGACGCTGTGCGCCGAGCTACCGCCGCACATTCGCCCGGCCTTCGACGGGATGCGCTTCGAAAGTTAAAGTGATATGGCGGCTGCTTGCGTCAACACTCTGAAATTAGAGACATAAATTAGAGACATATTGAAATAGGCG
Organism: Pseudolabrys sp.; assembly: GCA_022841665.1. Classification (GTDB taxonomy): domain Bacteria; phylum Pseudomonadota; class Alphaproteobacteria; order Rhizobiales; family Xanthobacteraceae; genus Pseudolabrys. Next base: position 15,285 of record JALHRB010000052.1, on the reverse strand, counting down.
ATGTTTCACTTCCCATACCCAAGGCTTCGGGGGTATGGTCGATGGATAACATCAGCCCGCGCCGCCCGTCGCGCCCGAATTTGGCCTCTCACGGGCTTTGGAGCCTGTGGGAGATCATGCTGAAAAAGGCCGCCCTAGAGTTGGCACGTTCTGTAAGCGCTCTCACAAGTCTTGAGCGTACTTGCGAGCACACCCGCATTGATGCCCCGCAACTCATATTTGCGCAAAGCCCAAAATTAAAGGAAATGACACTCCAAATTTTGGCCGACCTGCGCCGTGTCTGCATCCTATCCAATCTTGATGAGGTTCTGCCGGAAATTGGCCGATTCGAAATCGCCTTGGATGGCTGGCCGCAAGGGATACGTGTTGAAGATGCGAGAGCCCGTGCCGAGCATTTGAAATATCGAATTTTGGATGAACTTGAAAGCCAACATTATTTCCAGGTCGATCGCGAGGATGTCCGTTATTACGGGCAAGCTGCGCCATTTGGCGACAAAGTCGCGAAAAAGTTTAAAGCCGCGACAATCGATATTCAGAATGCCGGAAACTGTTTAGCGCTACAGCAGTCAACAGCCTGCGTTTTTCATCTTATGCGAGCGATGGAGGTTGCGGTTCGGCAGCTTAGCCGCCGTTTGGGCGTAACGATCACGCCGCAAACAACGTGGCGTCAGATGACGGGAAGCATGGACGACAAAATCAAAAGAATGCCGGAGGCAACTGAACTACAAAAACGGAAAAAGGGAAACTGGGAGGCAGCGCGCGCTAATCTACATCATGTTGGATCGGTCTGGCGAAATAAAACGATGCACCCTGCATCGTCATACACGCGTGGCCAAGCGCGCGACGTATTAGAAGCAACCCGCGTTTTTATGATCGGCCTTTGCGATCTTTAGCAGGAGCAACTTTTTTGAACGCACGATCTGCACCATCTTCCGTTTCATCCGCCTCAGCCTTACGGGCCGCTTCGATGAAGCGTTTGGATTGCTCGGGATCGTCCGATTTAAAAGCGGACGATGCGCTGTTCTTCGTAGCCGCACGTTTGGCATTTCCAGTCATCGTATCTCACCTGTGTTGGGATATAGCCTCTGATACCGGAATTGCTGACGACTCTCATAGCACGCGCGCCGCATCTTGGACATGCGTCGGGTGGATGAGTTTTGAGGGACGCCTCCAAGGCGCTGATGCGCGCCTCCAATGTAGAAACGCGTTTCCATACCGCAAAAACATAGATGAAGCCGCGCTTGGTTGCACTAAGCGCCTTCACGACAAAACTAGCTTCAACAGGTGTCGTCATGGCTGAACAAGACGCATGGGCGTTCTCTCCTGCCGAGAGCGGGCTAACGCGGTTTCCGCCGAATATCGAACAAATCTCAATTGAGCATGAATCCCTGCGGACTTGGTTGATTGTTCGCAGGAATGACACGCTGCTTCGATTTCCATTGACAGAAATCGACTGCCGGCACTTGGCCGCGCTGCTTCTCGCACGGGGGCATTAGGTGTTTCTCAGCCGTTCCAGCCACCGCTCCACGAACTGCGCCCAAGTCTCCGGCTCAGGTTTCGGGGCGATCAATTGTTTCATAGGTCAGGCGCTTGCCAGCGAAGCCCTTAAGCGCGATTTCGGCGCGCTGCACATCATCAATGCCGAGCTTAACGCGGGTGTTCTGGCGGAAATCGAATTCAGACAGATAGCGGTCAAGGTGTTTCTTATCGACGTGCTGGTACACGCCGACGAGGCCGCGCTTGATGACGCTGAAAAAGCCTTCGAGCGTATTGACGTGGATTTCGCCGCGCGCCCATTCAAACTTGGAATGGTCAACGCTCTCACGCTTCGCGACGGGCGCCTTGAGGTAGTACGGCGCCTTGTCGCTAACGAGCGTGCTGTCCTTGTGGACAAGCTTGCGCAGGTGGCGCGACACGCCGCGATGATCCAGCACGACCGAACGGGTATTCCCGCCACGCTCTACAAGGCTCAGCACGATAGCGTGCGGCTTGCGCCGATGCTGCCCAGCGGGCTTTTTGGTTTTGCGCGACGTGGTGAGCGCGGTTTCGTCCGCCTCCACGATCTTGCCAGAGCCGCCCAGCGGCCCAGCCGAGCCGTCCGGGGCCATCGCAAAGCGAATGCGGTGCCCAAGGTGCCACGCGGTTTTCATGCCGCAGCCCAGCGTCCGCTGGAGTTGGCGGGTCGATATGCCTTTCTTGGACGAACAAAGCAGGTGGATCGCTTGCAGCCACAGGCGCAGCGGCAGGTGGCTATCCTCGAAGATCGTGCCAATGCGCACCGTGAACGGCTTGCGGCAGGCGTAGCACTTGCGCAGCCCGGTGCGGGTGGTTTTGCCGCTCAGGCGACCGATCTTGTCGCCCGTAGCTTGGCAATGCGGGCAGACCGGACCATTCGGCCACAGCCGCTTTTCAACGTAGTCGAAGGCAGCTTCCTCGTTGTGAAAACGCAGATCGGAAAGGACAGATTTAGCCATGGCTTATCTCCATGACTTAAACCATACGCCAGCCGAAATGGGTATGTCAAGTGAAACATCGCCTTGAAATATTCCATAATATGTCTTATGCGAATCTAGGATACGCAAAGCGATGAAGCCGTCCCGCGATATTAACCGCCTGATCGAGATTATGGCGGCGCTGCGCACGCCCGGCACCGGCTGCCCGTGGGACCTCGAGCAGACCTTCGACAGCATCGTGCCCTATACGCTGGAGGAAGCCTACGAGGTCGCCGACGCCATCGCCCGCGGCGACCTTGCGCACCTCAAGGACGAGCTGGGCGACCTGCTGCTCCAGGTCGTCTTCCACGCCCGCATGGCGCAGGAGCAAGGCGTCTTCGATTTCGGCGACGTGGTCGACGCCATCACCACCAAGCTCATCCGCCGCCATCCGCACGTCTTCGCCGACGCCGAGGGCCGCACCGCCGAAGCCGTCAAGGGGCTATGGGAGCGCATCAAGGCCGAGGAGCGCGCCGAGCGCGGCGCCGGCCCTGAGGCGGGCGCGCTCGCCGGGGTGCCGGTGGCCCTGCCCGCGCTCACCCGCGCCCTCAAGCTCCAGAACAAGGCCGGCGACGTCGGCTTCGACTGGAACGACACCCGCGCCGTGCTGGCCAAGATTCGCGAGGAAGCCGACGAGATCGAGGCCGCGCTCGACGCCCAGGATGAGGCGCACGCGGCAACCGAAGTCGGCGACCTGCTGTTCGCCGTGGTCAACCTGGCGCGCCATCTTGACGCCGATCCGGAAGGCCTGCTGCGCGACGCCAGCCGGAAATTCGAGCGCCGCTTCGCCTCGATCGAGCGCACGCTGGCCGCGCGCGGGAAAACGCCCAAGGAAGCGACCTTGGCCGAGATGGACGCCCTCTGGGACGCAGCGAAGGCGGCCGAGAAGGCTGGCGGCCAGCAATAGTTGTCATCGTCATTCCGGGGCGCGGCCTTCAGGCCGCGAGCCCGGAATCCATAATCATCAGCGCTGCGGCGTATGGATTCCGGGTCCGGCGCTTCGCGCCGTCCCGGAATGACGAGTTTGCTATCCTGCCGTCGTCACCGCGTATTTCCGCCGCACCATGTCGGCGTTCTTGGGATCGGCGCGCACGGTGACGGCGAGCCGGCCGTCCTCGCCCATGTCGCGCGACAGCACTTCCGAATGGCGGTAGAGCCAGCTCAGTCCGGCGCCGTCGGCGGGATCGAGCGACAGCGACAGCGTCAGCCGGCTCTCGCCCAGCCGCGCTTCGATGGCGTCGACAAGCTTATCGAGCCCCTCGCCGCTCAAGGCCGACACCGGCAGCGGCCGGCGGCCGGCCGGCTGGCGCTCGGCGAGATTGAGAAGGCGCATGCGTCCTTCCGCGTCGAGCCGGTCGATCTTGTTCCACACTTCGATCAGCCGCGGGTCGGACGGCTCGATGCCGAGCTCGCCCAGCACCTGCTCGACGTCGTGCGACTGCGCGGCGGCGTCCGCGTGCGACATGTCGCGCACGTGCAGGATGACGTCGGCCTCGATCACCTCTTCCAGCGTGGCGCGGAAAGCGGCCACCAGCATGGTCGGCAGGTCGGAGATAAAGCCCACAGTATCGGACAAGATCACGCGGTTGCCGTGCGGCAGATCGACCGCGCGCAAGGTCGGATCGAGCGTGGCGAACAGCATGTCGGCGGACAGCACGCTCGCCGCCGTCATGCGGTTGAACAGCGTCGACTTGCCGGCATTGGTGTAGCCGACCAGCGCGACGATCGGATAGGGCACGCGCTTGCGGCTCTCGCGGTGCAGCGTGCGGGTGCGCTTGACCTTCTCAAGATCGTCCTCGATGCGCGCGATGCGGTCCTCGATGACGCGGCGGTCGGCTTCGATCTGCGTTTCGCCCGGCCCCCCGAGGAAGCCGAAGCCGCCGCGCTGACGCTCGAGATGGGTCCAGGCGCGCACCAGCCGGGTCTTCTGATAGTTCAGATGTGCGAGTTCGACCTGAAGGGCCCCCTCCTTCGTCCGCGCCCGCCGCCCGAAGATTTCCAGGATAAGCCCGGTGCGGTCGATGACCTTGGTGTTCCAGGCCTTCTCGAGGTTGCGCTGCTGCACCGGCGAGACCGGGCAGTCCATGATCACGACAGAGACTTCCAGGCTTTTGGCGAGTCCCGCGATCTCGTCGACTTTGCCCTTGCCGATGTAGGTCGCCGGCCGGATGTCGTTGAGCGTGACCAGCCCGGATTCCACGACGTTGAGGTCGATGGCGCGCGCAAGGCCGACGGCCTCTTCGAGACGCGCCTCGGGCGTGCGGGTTTCCGCGCTCGCGCGTGCAGCCTCGCGGCGCGCCGCCGACTGCTTGAGCCATGGCTCGATGACGATGGCGCGCCCGGTCTCGACGCCTGTCGGAGTCAGGCGGTCGGCGCGCTCGTCACGTCGTCGTTGTTCCAACTAGGCCTTTTCCCCGGCCGGCGCTTCCTCGCCGCCTTCGAACAGCTGGATCGGGTGGCCGGGCATGATGGTCGAGATCGCATGCTTGTACACGAGTTGCGAATGCCCGTCCCGCCGCAGCAGCACGCAGAAATTATCGAACCAGGTGACAACGCCTTGCAGCTTCACTCCGTTCACGAGAAAAATCGTGAGCGGGATTTTGGCCTTGCGGACGTGATTGAGAAAAGTGTCTTGCAGATTTTGCGCACGATCGGCTGCCATGGCCGTGTTCCTTTTTATGCCCGCGTCTTCACGCGCGGGACGTTCGTTGCCCAATCCGTCTTACGCATGCAAACGCATACGCCGCTTTGCCCCACAAAGCGGGTCAAGAGGCTTGGGAACCGCCATTAAATGGCAGGTGGCGTTCCGGCGCAAGTGCGCTTTGCCGCCGGACCGGCCAAGGCACTGAAAATAGTACAATTCTGCTCCCCGCGCCGGCGGCGGCAGGTTCCATCGCAGGGCAACCCGAACTCAGCCGATTTCGGCGTAGCGGTGGTAATCGCGCCGCAGCGCCGAAGCGATCAGGCCGGGCGCGCCGTTGCCGATCGGGCGGCCGTCGATGCGCACAACCGGCAGCACGATCTGGCTGGCCGAGGTGACGAAGGCTTCGCGCGCGGCATAGGCCTCCTCCACCGTGAAGGCCCGCTCCTCGAAGGCGAGCCCCTGCGCCCGGACCAGGTCGATGACGACCGAACGGGTGATGCCGGAAAGGATGTCCTGGCCGAGCCCGCGGGTAATCAGCTTGCCGTCGCGGGTGATGATCCAGGCATTGGACGAGGCGCCTTCGGTGACGCGGCCCTGCGCGTCCACCAGCCAGGCCTCGCGGGCACCCTGGTCGCGCGCCGCCTGTTTGGCCAGCACGTTCGGCAAGAGCGCAACCGTCTTGATATCCACCCGCTGCCAGCGGATGTCCGGCACGGTGACGACGGCGATCCCCTCCGCCGCCTGCTGCTCCAGCCGCGCCGGATCGTAATTGCGGGCGGTCACGACCAATGACGGCCGCGTGCCGTTGCCGGGAAACGGAAAGTCGCGGGGCGCAACGCCGCGGGTGACCTGCAGGTAGACGATGCCGTCGGTGACCCGGTTGCGCCGGATCGTCTCGCGCAGCACGACGGAGAGCGCCGCCGGCGACATTGGCCGCGCGATGCGCAGTTCCTTGAGCGAGCGGTCGAGCCGCGCCATGTGGCGGCGCTCGTCGACCGGGCGGCCGCCTTTCACTTCGCAAACTTCATAGACGCCGTCGGCGAACTGGTAACCGCGGTCCTCGACCGCAACCTTGGCTTCGGCGCGCGGCAGATAGCGGCCGTTGACGTAGGCGATGCGCGACATGAAGGGTCAGCCTATTCCCAGCGCCTTGAGCTTGCGGTGCAGCGCCGAGCGCTCCATCCCGACGAATTCCGCAGTACGCGAGATATTACCGCCGAAACGGCTGATCTGCGCAACCAGATATTCACGCTCGAACACTTCGCGCGCGTCGCGCAAGGGCAGGCCCATCAGGTGCTCGCCGCCATTGCCGTTCGGCATGTTCGGCACCATTGAGCCGACGTCGGGAGGCAGCATGCTGGCGTCGAGCACCGCTTCCGGGTCGCCGCCGGCGAGGATCATCAGCCGCTCGATATTGTTGCGCAGCTGGCGCACGTTGCCCGGCCAGTTGTGCGATTGCAGCACGGCCATGGCGTCCTCGCCGATGCGGCGCTTGGGCAGGCCGGTCGCCTGCGAAATCTGGTCCATGAAATAGTCGACCAGGTCGGGGATGTCCTCGCGCCGCTCGGCCAAAGCCGGCACGCGGATCGGCACCACCGACAGGCGGTGGTAAAGGTCCTCGCGGAATTTTCCTTCCGCGATCAGCGCTTCGAGATTGCGCGAGGTCGAGGACACGATGCGCACGTCGACCGCGATCTTGTTGCTGCCGCCGACGCGCTGGAAGGTCTGGTCGACCAGGACGCGCAGGATCTTGTTCTGCGTCTCGCGCGGCAGGTCGGCGATATCGTCGATGAACAGCGTGCCGCCATGCGCCTCCTCCAGCGCACCGGGCTTGCGCCCTTCCCCGCCGTTGGACTGATCGACGCCGAACAGTTCGATTTCCATGCGTTCGGGTGTGATGGCGGCGGCGTTGATGACGATGAAGGGGCCGTTGGCGCGGCTCGACCGCTGATGGATCGTGCGCGCGGCGAGTTCCTTGCCGGCCCCGGACGGCCCCACGATGAGCACGCGGCTATTGGTCGGCGCGACGCGCTCGATCGCCTGGTGCAGTTGCGAAATGGTGGCCGAGCGGCCGACCAGCATCGATGGCACCGGTGCCATCTGCTTGAGCTGCTTGACTTCGCGCTTGAGACGCGAGGTCTCCAGCGCGCGGTCGGCGACCAACACGAGGCGGTCGGCCTTGAACGGCTTTTCGATGAAGTCGTAGGCGCCGTGCTTAATGGCGGCGACGGCCGTCTCGATGTTGCCATGGCCGGAGATCATCACCACCGGCAGCTCGCTGTGCTCCTGCTTGACGGCGTCGAGCAGTTGCAGGCCGTCGAGCTTGCTGCCTTGCAGCCAGATGTCGAGGAACAGCAAATTCGGCCGCCGCGACACGATGGCGGCGAGCGCCTCGTCGCTGTTGCGGGCGGTTCGGGTGGCATAGCCCTCGTCTGACAGGATGCCGGCCACGAGATCGCGGATATCGGCTTCATCGTCGACGATCAGTATTTCACCAGACATTTCAATCACTCGCTCACGATCTTCTGACGTTCGTTCTCGTTGGCGTCCGGCTTGCCGGCGGCCAAGATGCGCACGCGCACCCAGGCGCCGCGCTGGCCGGGCACTTTGTCGGCGGCGTCGCGCAATTCGATGCTGCCGCCGTGCTCTTCGACGATTCGGCCGACGATCGCGAGGCCGAGTCCCGTGCCCTTCTCGCGCGTGGTCACATAGGGCTCGAGCAGGCGGCTGCGGTTTTCCTTCGGCAGCCCGATGCCGTTGTCGATCACGTCAATGACGACGTCCTCGCCCTCGCGCGCCGCGTAGACGCGGATCTTGCCCTTGCCAAGCTCTTGCGGCGGCACCGCGGCGATCGCCTCGGTCGCATTCTTGATGATATTGGTGAGCGCCTGCGAGATCAGGCGGCGGTCGAAGCGGGCCGGTATGGTCTGCTCGGCGATCTCGGCTTCGACGTCGATGTCGGTGTTGCCGACGCGCATCAGGAACACCGCCTCACGCACCGTGTCGGCGAGGTCTTCAGCGGCAATCACAGGCTTGGGCATGCGGGCGAAGCGCGAGAACTCGTCCACCATGCGGCGGATGTCGTCCACCTGGCGCACGATAGTGTCGGTGCACTGGTCGAAAACGGCGCGGTCCTCGACGATGAGCTTGCCGTATTTGCGGCGGATGCGCTCGGCCGAGAGCTGAATCGGCGTCAGCGGGTTCTTGATCTCGTGCGCGATGCGGCGCGCGACGTCCGCCCAAGCCGAGGTGCGCTGCGCCGCCACCAGCTCGGTAATATCGTCGAGCGTCACCACATAGCCGTGGTCGGCCTCGCCCGACTGCTCGCTGGTCACGCGCACCGAAAGATTGCGCTCGCGGCCGTTGCGGCTGATGGTGACCTGGTCCTGCGTGCGCGCGCCGGTCTGCGCCGCCGTCATGATATCGGCCAGCTCCGGCAGCACCTCGGTCAGCGGCTTGCCGAGCGCTTCCGCCTCGCTGCGGCCGATCAGCCGCTCCGCCGAGCGGTTGAGGATGCTCACCTTGCCCTCGCCGTCCACGCCGATGACGCCGGCGCTGGCGCCGGCCAGCACGGCCTCTGTGAAGCGGCGGCGGCTGTCGATAAGGTCGCGCGCGCTCATGATGTCGTCGTGCTGCGTGCGCAACTCCTGCGTCATGCGGTTGAAGGTCTCGCCGAGATGGGCGAGATCGCCTTCCGACTGCCGCACCGGCACACGCACATGGAGATTGCCGGTCGACACCGCGTTGGCGGCGCCGATCAGGCGGCGGATCGGCGCGACCAGGCGGTTGGCGAAGTTCAGCCCGATCCACACGGCCGACAGCAGCACGATAAGCGCAATCACCGTGTACATCAGGGCGAAGGCGACCTGCACGCCGACACGGCGCGCCTCGATCGCGGTGTACTCGATCACGCTTGCCCGCGTCGCCTGCAATTGCGGGACCACGCGCGGGTCGAGCAGGCGCGTGACGTAGAGGTATTCGTTATCGTAATTATCGATCTTGACGACGGCCGCGACGTAATTGGTGTCCGGCAAGAGCACGATCTGCGGCTCGGTCGTTTTGATGCGCTCCAGCGCCTCGCGCGGCGGCATCGCGAAAGTCTGGTTGACCTTGACGTCGGCGCGGGCGAGCGTCTTGAGTTCCTTGTCAATGACGACGGCGGCGGCGAGCCCACGCACCGCCGCCTGGAAATTCAGGAACTGCCGCATCTTTTCGGGCTCCTGATCGAACACCGGCTTGTTGCGCGCAAGGTCGAGCGCCATCACCATGATGTCGGAGCGCACGATCTGCGCGTGGTCGCGCAGATAGGCTTCGGCCACAATCAGCGAATTCTCGATCGCCGAGCGCGTGCGGTTGGAAAACAGCCGGTCGAGACCGCGGTCGAGCGTCACGCTGGCCACGATGGCGACCAGGATCGCCGGCGCCGCGGCGATGATCGAGAAAAGACCGACGATGCGCACATGCAGGCGCGCGGCGGCGCGGCCGCTGCGGCGGGCCTGCACCACCTGCCACACCTCGCGCACGATGATGCCGAGCAGCAGCAGCACGGTCGCGGCATTGGCCAGCAGCAGCGACACCACGACGTTGTGGGTCGGCGAGATGGGGGTGAGGTCGGCGAGAACGATGAAGGTGACGAAGGCCGACAGCAGGGCCAGGCCGACCGCGAGCGGGCCGAGGATGCGCGTTTCGCCGCGCTTACCCGGGGCGCCCGCAATCGCCGTCTCGGCGGTGGCAGCCTGTTCGCTCATGGGTCCCCGGCTGTGAAGATGGCGCGCGGTTGCGCTGAAAACATCGTGCCGAGAAAGGCGTCGCTGCCCCGCCCGGCACTGATGCTTTTATACAACAATGTTGCCCAATTGCGACGATTCCGCGGCATCTTACAAGCCCGGGCCCCTGCGCCCCGGGGCCGCCCGGGGTCTCCGGCCGCGTGAAGGCCTAACCGACCATGTCCCGCACCAGGGGGATCACCTTGCGGCCGTAGAGCGCGATGCTGCGCATCATTTTCTCATGCGACAGCGGGCCGGCGCTGTATTTCATGTCGAAACGGGAAACGCCGAGCGCCTTCACCGTGGCGGCGATCTTGCGGGCGACCGTTTCGGGTGCACCGACATAGAGCGAGCCGTGCTCGATCTCGCGTTCGAAATCGGCCCGGCTCATCGGCGGCCAACCGCGTTCGGCCCCGATGCGGTCGCGCATGCGCTTGTAGTCGGCGAACAGGTCTTCTTTGGCCTGCGCATCGGTCTCGCCGACGAAGCCGTGCGAGTGCACGCCGACCGGCAATTCCGGCTTGCCGCGCTCCTTGAGCGCCCGGCGAAACAGGTCGGCGTAAGGCGCAAAGCGCTTGGGATCGCCGCCGATGATGGCCAGCATCATCGGCATGCCGTAATGCGCCGCGCGCATCACCGACTCCGGCGTGCCGCCGACGCCGATCCAGGTTGTCAGCCTGCCGGACTCGGTTTTGGGAAAGACGTTCTGATTCACCAGCGGCGCCCGGGTCTTGCCTTGCCAGGTGACCGGCTTCTGCGTCAGCACGGCGGCATACAGATCGAGCTTCTCGTTGAACAGCTCCTCGTACTGATTGAGGTCGTAACCGAACAGCGGGAACGACTCGATAAAGGAGCCGCGCCCGAGAATGACCTCCGCGCGCCCGTTCGACAGCGCGTCCAAGGTGGCAAAGCGCTGGAACACGCGGACCGGATCGTCGGACGACAGCACCGTGACCGCGGAGCCAAGCCGGATGCGCTTGGTGCGGGCCGCGATCGCCGCCAGCACCATCTCCGGCGAAGAAACGGCAAAATCCGCGCGGTGATGCTCGCCGACGCCGATGAAGTCGACGCCGACCTCGTCGGCCAGGACCGCCTCCTCGACCAGGTTGCGGATCACCTGCGCCGCGTGCAGGGGCTTGCCGTCGGGACCGTCGGTGACGTCGCCGAACGTGTCGAGACCGAGCTCGATAGGGCTTTGAATCATCGCGGCGGTATATCAGCTTCCGCGGAAAACCTGGATATCGAGGTCGCGGATTTTCTTGCGCAGCGTGTTGCGGTTGACCCCCAGCAGGTCGGCCGCCCGGATCTGGTTGCCGCGCGTGGCGGCCAGCGCCGCCGTCAGCAGGGGATATTCGATCTCGCGCAGGATGCGGTGGTAAAGGCCGGCCGGCGGCAGCCCCTCATCGAAGCCGGCGAAATAGGACGACAGGTGCCGCTCGACCGCGGCGCTGAGGCTCTCTTCGGCGCGCGGCTCCTCGCCGACCGCCGGCAGCGTCGGCTGCGACAATTCGGCATCCATGACCGCGGCCGTGATCGTCTCCTGCGGATAGAGCGCGGCCAGCCGGCGCGCCAGGTTCTCCAGTTCGCGCACGTTGCCCGGCCAGCGATGACGCTTGAGCCGATCGAGCCCGGCCTGGTCGATCTGCTTCGGCGGCAGGCCCTCGCGCTCGGCCTGCGTGAAAAAGTGCCGGATGAGATCGGGAATGTCTTCGGTGCGCTCGCGCAAGGGCGGCAGCCGCAGCGGCACGACGTTGAGGCGGAAAAACAGGTCCTCGCGGAACAGGCCCTGCTGGATCAGCAGGCGCAGATCCTTGTTGGTCGCCGCGACGATGCGCACGTCGCTCTTAATGGGCGTACGGCCGCCGACCGTGGTATATTCGCCCTGCTGCAGCACGCGCAGGAGGCGCGTCTGCGCTTCCATCGGCATGTCGCCGATCTCGTCGAGAAAGAGCGTGCCGCCTTCGGCCTGCTCGAAGCGGCCGGAATTGCGCGTGTTGGCCCCGGTGAAGGCGCCCTTCTCGTGGCCGAACAACTCCGATTCGATGAGGTCGCGCGGAATCGCCGCCATGTTGATGGCGACGAAGGTGCCGGCGCGGCGCTTGCCATAGTCGTGCAGCGCGCGCGCCACCAGTTCCTTGCCGGTGCCGGATTCGCCGGAGATCATCACCGTGAGGTCGGTCTGCATCAGCCGCGCCAGCACGCGGTAGATTTCCTGCATCGCCGGCGAGCGGCCGACCAGCGGGATTGAATCGAAGTCCTCGGTCTTGGGCCCCGCCGCCGGGCGCTCCTTCGGCTCCGACAGCGCGCGGCCGACGATGGCGATCAGTTCCTTCAGGTCGAAGGGCTTCGGCAGGTACTCGTAGGCTCCGCGCTCGGAAGCGCGGATCGCCGTCATGAAGGTGTTCTGCGCGCTCATCACGATGATCGGCAGGTCGGGGCGCGACTTGCGGATGCGCGGGATCAGGTCGAAGGCGTTCTCGTCGGGCATCACCACGTCGGTGATGACCAGATCGCCGTCGCCTTGCGTCACCCAGCGCCACAGCGTCGCGGCGTTGCCGGTCGTGCGGACTTCGTAGCCCGCGCGCGACAGCGCCTGACTGAGCACCGTGCGGATCGCCGCGTCGTCGTCTGCAACCAGTATGCTTCCGGTCGGCATTTTCTATCTCACCGGCTCTGGACGGGCGGCGCATCGGCGGCAACCTCGCCGTCGCCGCTGTAGATGGGCATCAGCACGCGGAAGATGGTGCGCCGCGGCTGCGATTCACATTCGGTGATGCCGCCGTGGTCGTTGACGATCTTGGCGACCAGCGCCAGACCGAGCCCGCTGCCGGTGCGCTTGGTCGTCACGAACGGATCGAACAGATGCGGCATCAGGTCATCGGGCACGCCCGGACCATTGTCCTTGACGCAGAACTCGAGCGGCAGCGACACCCGCGCCTTGCTGCCCGGCATCGAGAGGCGCACGCCCGGGCGGAAGGCCGTGGTGAGATGGATTTCGCCGTCGGTGGCGACCTCGCCGATCGCCTCGGCGGCGTTCTTCACCAAATTGAGGAATACCTGCACGAGCTGGTCGCGGTTGGCGAGCACCGGCGGCAACGAGGGGTCGTATTCCTCGACGAATTTGATGTGGCGGGCAAAGCCGGTCTGCGCCAGGCGTTTCACGTGGTCGAGCACGACGTGGATGTTCACCGGCTCGCGCTCGACCGGACGCTCGTCGGCGAACACCTCCATGCGGTCGACCAGCTTCACGATGCGGTCGGTCTCGTCGCAGATCAGCGTCGTGAGCGAGCGGTCGTCGTCGGCCGCCGACTGCTCGAGCAGTTGCGCCGCGCCGCGAATGCCGGACAGCGGATTTTTGATCTCGTGCGCCAGCATGGCGGCGAGCGCGATCACCGAGCGCGCCGCGCCGCGGTGCGTGAGCTGGCGGTCCATTTTGTCGGCGATCGTGCGCTCCTGCAGCATCACCACCACGTGGTCCTTGTATTCGGGCAGCGGCGCGACGTGCAGATCGACCAGACGCTCGCCCGGATTGCGCGGGGTGGCGAGATCGACCTTGTATTCGTTTACCGCAGCGCCGCGCTGGCGCACCTGCTCGATCAACGTGAGGAGCGGCGAGCCGAACGGCACCAGATCGCGCAGCATGTGCCGGCGCAGGACCGGGATCGAAGCTTCGAAAAACTGCTCGGCCGCGACGTTGGCGTCGGCGATGCGCCCGTCCGGCGCCACCATGATGACCGGATGCGGCAGCGCGTGCAGCATCGCGTCCGCGGGCGTGTTCACTTCGGCCGACAGCGCCTGCACGCGGCTCATGCGGCGGCCCTCCAGGCAAAGGCATCGTAGGCGTCGGCGAGCAGGCGCTGCGCTTCGCCCGGCGCTTCGGCGGTCAGCACGCGGGCGCGGTGATGCCTGAGCAGCTCGGGCGGCGCGCCGGCGGTGGCGGCGGCGCAATCGAGCGCCCAGCCGAGATGCTTGCGCGCGTGGCGCGGGCCGATGCGGGTGCCATGATGCGCGATCATCTCGTCGTAGAGCGCGGCGATGAGGGTGAATTGCTCGTCAAGGCGCGGGTCGTCCGCGCGCGCGCCGGTTTCGAAGGTGCGCGCGATCTGCCCGGGCAGCCACGGGCGCCCTTGCGCGGCGCGGCCGATCATCACCGCATCCGCGCCGGACAAGGCCAGCGCATGCTCGGCGTCTTGGGCGCTGCGAATGTCACCGTTGACCACGACGGGAATGGCGACCGCCTGCTTCACCTTGCGGATCGCAGCCCAATCGGCCGCGCCCTTGTAGAACTGGCAGCGCGTGCGGCCGTGCACGGTGATCATGGCGACGCCGGCGGCTTCGGCGCGGCGGGCGAGCTCGGGCGCATTGATGGTCGTGGTGTCCCAGCCGAGCCGCATCTTGAGCGTGACCGGCACCTTTACCGCCCCGACGGTCGCGTCGATCAGGCTCAGCGCATGGTCGAGGTCGCGCATCAGCGCCGAGCCCGCCGCGCCGTTGACCACCTGCTTGGCCGGGCAGCCCATGTTGATGTCGATGAGATGTGCGCCTTGGGCCTCGGCGATACGGCCGCCTTCCGCCATCCAATATGCCTCGCAGCCGGCGAGCTGCACGACGCGGATAGCGACGCCTTTGCCCTCGCTACGCACGGCTGCTTCACGCTCGCCGCGCGCCAGGCCGGCGCAGGCGGTCATTTCGGAGACGACCAGCCCTGCCCCCAGGCGTTCGGCCAAACGCCGGAACGGGGCATCGGTGATGCCGGACATCGGCGCAAGAATGACGCGGTTCGGTATGGCGATGCCGCCGATCCGCAGAGGTTCGCCCAAACACACGCGGCTTTCCGACCGCTTGTCGATATTGCCCATCATTTAGGCGAGACCCTTTCGATGCCCAGAGTTTAGCCAAGAGTGCCCAAGGCGCAAGTGCTGCACTGCAAAAAATTGTTCATGTCTGCTCTGCATAAGACGAAACCGGCCGCGCCGGATGCAAAAGCGGTTCCCCCGAAGCCGGTTTTTGCGGTAAAGCCAAGGGCTTAGGCAGGGAGCAGCAACTATGGCCGAAGTGGCGGCGGTCGTCGTGGCGGCGGGGCGCGGCATGCGCGCCGGCGGCGATGTGCCCAAGCAATTTTGGCGGATCGGCGGCGAAACGGTCCTCGCCCGGGCCCTGTCCATGCTCGTAGAAGCCCCTTTGGTCGGCGCCGTACAGCCGGTTATTCGGCCCGAGGATCGGATGCTCTACGACGCCGCCAGCGCCAAGGCGAACAGCCCGAAATTGCTGCCGCCGGTCGCCGGCGGCGCGACGCGGCAGGCCTCCGTGCGCGCCGGCCTCGAGGCGCTGGCGGCGCGCGCGCCGCATATCGTGCTGATCCACGACGCCGCCCGCCCCTTCG
>JALHRB010000051.1 GCA_022841665.1 Pseudolabrys sp. | reverse complement strand
CTGCGGTTGTTCGGCACCGGCTCCGCCTTGGCGCGCGCGATTTCGTCCGACGGAACAAGGCCTTGCGCGGCGGCACGGTCGAGCACGCGGTCGCGCGCGGCGCGCGCGGCGGCAGCGTGGCGGTCGGGCCGACGCCGTTCCGGCGACTGCGGCAAGGCCACTAAAAGCGCGGATTCAGAAAGGGTTAGCCGCTTCGGCTCCTTGCCGAAATAAGCCAGCGACGCCGCGCGCAGGCCTTCAAGATTGCCGCCATAGGGCGCGAGCGTCAGGTAGAGCGCGAGAATTTCTCTTTTGTTTAGAGAGGCTTCGATCTCTAAGGCGCGCACGATCTGGCGCAGCTTGGCGGTGAGGCTGCGATGCGTGCGCGGCTCCATCAGGCGCGCGACCTGCATTGTCAAAGTACTTCCGCCGGACACGATATGTCCTTGCGAAATATACTGAAACGCTGCCCGCGCCATGGCCAAAAGATCGACGCCGTAATGCTCGTAGAAGCGCTTGTCCTCCATCGCGAACAGCAAGCGAAGATAGCGCGGATCGACATCCTCGGCCGTGCTCGGCAGCCGCCAGCGGCCTTCCTTGGTGGCGTAGGCGCGCAACACGACGCCGTTGCGGTCCAGCACGACGTGCGATGTCTCGAGGTCCTTGCCGAGCGGCGGCGGGCCAAGCGACCACACCCAGCCCGCACAGGCCAGCACGCTCAACGCGAGCGCGCCGGCGGCCGTGGCGAGGATGGTGCGCCGGCGTTTCATCTGGCGGCGGCGACCTCGACGGCGCCGGTGCCGGTGCGGCCGAAGCGGTCGGGACGGTACATGTCCTCGACCTTGGCCTGCGGCAGCACGTAACGGCCGGGCGACACCGCGCGCACCACGTAGGCGACGGCGAAGACCGCGGCTGAGTCCTTGTTGCGGTCGAAGGCCGCCGAGAAGCGGTCGTCGCGGAATTCGCTCGACACCGGCTGCGCCGCATCCTGGATCCAGGCGAGCGTGCCGGTCTCGCCGGACGAGACGAGACGCGGATTGTCGATCTCGAAGCCGGCCGGCAGATAGTCGGCGACGATGACGCGGCCGAACTGCGGCTGCGGCTCCGACATGGTCAGCACCACGACGAAGCGGTCGTTCTGCTTGGCCTTGGTCGCATCGGCCGGTTCGCCGTCGAGCGTGAAGAACTTGCGCTCGATTCTGAAGCCGCGCTCGGCAGCAGGCTCGGGCGTGAGCGGCGAGCCGCTCACCGAGACCACTGCCTGCACCGTGCCCTCGCCGCTGTTGGTGACGGCGAGCGGGGCTGCGAGCTGGTCGGCGCGCAGGCTGCGGTAGAAGGCGCCTTGCCGCGTCTCGCCATTGGCGGTGAGCGAGATGGCGGTGAGCTGCTTGGCGAGCGCGCGCGCGGCCAGCACCAGCCAGGCGTCCTCCTGCGTCGAGGTGGCGCTGAACAGTTTGCGCGCGGCGTCGACGCGCACGACGGCTTGGTCGATGGTCGCTTGCGGCGCGCGCCCTTCCGAGGCGAGCGTCACCAGCGCCGCGGCGTCGCGCAGCGCCGAACCGTAATCGGCGCGGCCCAAGTCGAGCTTCGGCTCGGCGGGAAGCGCGTTGAGCGCGGCCAGATAGGCGCCGTCGGCGCGCGTTTTGTCACCGACCATCGACAGCGCAGCGGCGAGCTGCGCCTTGGCGATCGGCGTCGCCAGGTCGTTCATCTTCACGTCGGCGAGATAGCGCAGGTCGCCGACCGGCGCGGCGCCATTGCGCGCCAGCACATAGAGCGCATAAGCGAGCTCGCGCCCGCCGGTCTTGGCCGGCTCCTGCGCGCTGCCGGCGTAGTTGCGCAAGCGGTCGATGGCGAGCGCGAAGGCCTGCTGCGGCACCTCGAAGCCGCGTTCCTTCGCGCGGCTCAGGAAGTCGGTGATGTAGGCGTCGAGCCAGATGTCGTCGCCGCCGACCGACCACAGGCCGAACGAGCCGTTCGACCCCTGCCGCGCGAGCAAGCGCGGAATGGCGTCGCGGATGCGCGCGTCGATTTCGCCGTCGGGCGCAAGGCGCGCCTGCGCGGCCAATTCGTTGACGTAGAGCATGGCCATCGCCCGGCTCGCCACCTGCTCGGAGCAGCCGAAGGGATAGCGGTCGAGCGCGTTGAGCAGCGAAGCGGCGTCGAGCGAAGTCGAAATCGCCACCGACAGCGCCGCCCGGCCCGTGCCCGGCACGAAGTCGGCAAAGACGTCGTTCGACAGCGTGAGCGTCTCGCCTTTGGCGAGCGCGCGCACGGTGCGGCGACTTAGGATTTGCGTGGCCGGCCGCACGTCGAGCGCATAGGCGCGCTGCATCGAGAAATTATCCGGCCCGGCGATCGTCACCGCGACTGTGCCGCTGCCGGCGCCCGAAGCCGTCACCGGCACGGAGACGCGGTTGCGCTGCTTGGCCGCGAGCGTGAGCAATGGCGACGTGCCTTCCAGCTTCACAGGCCCGTCGGCGGCGACCGCGATCCTGTAATCGCCGGCGGGGCCTTCGACGTTGTCCAATTCGAGCTGGATGACGCCGCGGTCGCCGTTGCGCAGGAAGCGCGGCAACGTGGCGGTGAGCACCACCGGATCGCGCACGATCACGTCGGCGGAAGCCTTGCCGACGCGGTCCTTGCTCCAGGCCACCGCCATCACGCGCGCAGTGCCGGCGAAGGCCGGGATGTCGAAGGTCACTTGTGCGGTGCCGTCGGCGCCGACCGAGACGATGCCGGAGTAAAGCGCGAGCGGGGCTTGCGCCGGCGGCGAGCCGGAAAGCTCCGCCGCGCCGAAGTCGCCGCCGGAGCGGATGGCACCCTTGGCGCCCTGCATCCCGTCGATCAGTTGCCCGTAGAGGTCGCGGATCTCGGCGGTCAACCGCCGCTGTCCGAGATAATAGTCGTCGGGCGCGGGCGGCTTATAGCTGGTGAGATTGAGGATGCCGACGTCGACCGCGGCGACGACAATGCGCGCCTCGTCGTTCGGCGTGAGTCCCGAGACCTTGATCGGCAGGTTGAGCGTCGTGTTCGGCCGTATCGCCACCGGCGCGTTGAGCGCCACGTTGAGGGTATGCGCCGCCTTGTCGATGCCGAACCATTGCACGCCGATGGCGCGGCCGGGCATGCGTTGCGCGGGCGCGTCGAGCGGACGGCGCAGCGTGGCGACCATGTAGGCGCCGGTGCCCCAGTCGCGGCCGACCACCATTTTCAGGTTGGCGGTGCCGACCTTCACGTCCTGCGACTGGCTGGACACGAGGCGGTCGGTGAAGACGTCGAGCGTGAGACGGCCGGCGGTGCGCGCCGTCACCGCCACGTTCATGACCTCGGCCGGCTTGTAGTCGGTCTTGTCGAGCGCAAGCTCCAGCAGGTCGGGCGTCTCGGTTGCCGATTCAGCATAGAACCCGGCGTCGAAGGACAGCGACGTGACCGGCCCGTTCGGGTCACCGGTCGACACTTCCAGGCGGTAGCGGCCCCACCTTACCGGCAACGAAATGCGCGCAGGCTTGTCGGCCGTCGCAGCCACGGTGCCGTCCGCATCGCGCTGGGTGCGCTTGATCGGCTCGAACTCCCACTGGCCGTTCTGCCGGTACCATTGATAGGTGGTCTCGACGCGCAGCAATTCGTAGCGCAGGCCGGCGCGCGCGAGCGCCGTCCCGTCGGGCGCGGCCATGACGATGTCGAAGTCGGCATTGGCGCCGTCGTCGAGCGAACGTCCGGAAAAAGTTGGCTTTACACCAATCATCGGCGCATCCGCCGTGACCGGCAGCGTGAGCTTGCGCTCGACCGCGCGACCGCCCGACTCCGCCATGCTGACGGTGACGGTCGCTTCCAGCGGACGCGAGGTCGCCGGCACCTGCTCCAGCGCAACGGGGAACGTGGCCTTGCCGGCGGCGTCGGTGGCCGGCAGGTCGGCGAGCTCCTGGCGCACCGCCGTCACCTCGTCGTCGGCCATGCCGAAGGTGTAGCCGGCAAAGCCCGGCCGCTCCTTGGCGGCGGCGATGGTGACGGCGCCGGCAAGCTCCAGGCCGGAGGCCGGCGCGCCGTAGAGGAAACGGCCGTCGACGCTCAACTGCACCGGCGCACTGCGCGGCAGCATCTTGGCCTGCGTTGCCAAGTCGAACTCGATGCGGTCGGGGATGTAGTCCTCGACCAGGAAGGTCGCCTCGCCGACCGCGGGCCGCTTGGGATCGGTATACGCGCGCACGCGCCAGGTGCCGGTGGCGGCGGTCGAGACGATCGGCACGCTCAAGGAGTGGCCGCCGACGCCCTGGTCCTGCACCTGTACGCGCTTGTAGTCGACGCCATCGGGACGCTGCACGACCAGGGTCAGCGGCACGTTGAGCGCGGCCGCGCCCTGTGCATCGCGCAAGAGCGTCGTGACGTGCACGGTCTCGCCGGTGCGGTAGACGCCGCGCTCGGTGTAGACGAAGGCATCGAGCCCGGCCGGGATGGCCCGGCCGGCGACGCCACGGTCGGACAGATCGAAGGCCGCGCCTTTCAGGCTGAGGAAGGCATAGTCGGCCTTGTCCGCCGCAACGACGGCGGCGGGCGCGAGGCCGCCCTCGCCGCGCGCCAACCCCGCTTCGAACTTTGCATGGCCGTTCTTGTCGGTGCGGCGCGTCGCCAGCACCTCGTTGTTGCGGGCGACCAGCCGAACTTCGATCTGCTCGCGCGGCGCGGCGCTCGCCAGCGAATGAATGAAGACGTCGACGCCGTCATGCGTCGAATAGGCGGCGAGGCCGAGGTCGGAGACGATAAACCATTGCGTGGCCTGCTGCTCGTAGTCTTCCGCGATCGCGTCCTTCGCCGCGGCCGTCATGGCGTAGACGCCGGAGCCGATGTCTTTCAGCGCCTCGCCGACCGGAAAGGCGGTGGTGACCTCGGTGTTGAGCTTCTGCTCGACGGCAAGCTCGCCGCTCCACACCTTGGCGCCGCGCGCCTCGCCGATCTGCTCGGCCTGATAGCGCGACAGGTTGCGCTGGAAGTCGTAGCCGAGCACGGTGTCGATCAAATTGCGGTCGCCGATGCGGTAGATCGAGAGCTGGACGGCGCTTGTGTTGACGCTGAGCACGGGAATGCCGCGCATGCCGGTGCGCGGCAGCACATAGGCCTTGCCGGAGAAGCGCACGAAGGGCTTGCGGTCGCGCACGAAGATCGTGAACTCGGACGACTTCGGCAGGTTTTCCTTCACCGTGGACGGCAGGCCGGCGCGCAAGGTGATCTGGTAGCGCTCGCCGTGCTTCAGGCCCTCGACGCAGAGCTGCTTGTCGTTGGCGGAGATCGCCGGCTTGTCCTGGCCCAGCACGGCGACATAAGGCGAGAAGTCGGTGCGCTTGTCGGGCAACGTCTCGGAGAACTGGAAGCACGCGCGCGGCGACACCGCGTCGGAATCGACGGAGTAGTCGAGCATGCGGAAACCGTGCTCGACGCGCAGCCGCTCATATTGGCCGCGCAGTTCGGCCGTCTCGCGCAGGTCGAGCGCCAGCCGCATCGTATCGAGCGCGCCGCGCCATTGCCGGCGCTCGGCGAGGGTCTGGCCGAGCAAAGCGAGGCTGTCCGCTTCGGCGTTGCGTTCGCGCGCGCGGTTATAGGCGATATAGGCGGCCGTGCCGGCGCGGTCGAGCAGCAGCGCTTTTTCCTTGTCGTCGCGCGGCTTGATCTGGCGCACCGTGCGCGCCAGGCGCAGCCAGTTCGCCGCATCGTCCGGCGCCACCGTGACGAGCTGGCCGAGCACCGTCATGCCGGTGCGGAAATCGTTTTTCTGGAAGGCGGCGTCGGCATCCTTGCGTAAGGCCGCCGCGTTCTTCGTCACCGTGCCGGCGTCGGTCTTGATCTGCGCTTCGAGCTTGATGGCCGCCTCGTCGAGGTCGCCGCGCTGGAATGCCTTGCCGCCGGTTTGGGCGACGGCCTGCAGGCACAGGAGGGCGATGAACGCGGCGGCCAGACCGGCGCGAACGGACGTGAACATGGCTTGGGGTCTCCGGAGGAGGCGGACAGCAAACATTGCAAGGCCCGAAGGTGTCGAGGACATGGCAGCCGGCTGTAAGGCTTAACGACAGTGGGGATTTGTCCCCACCCGCCAAGTTTACAGCTTTGCCGGGCAGGCCGGCGGGCTCCCGATCAACAAGGTTACGGCGCCGGCGGGCCGCCCCTTAAGTCTTTATACTAACTCAGGGAGCTGCCGGTCCGCTCCGGGCGAGACCGGCGCCTCCCGAAACGGCCGGAAAGCGCCCTGCCCGGCACCACGTTGTCGCACGCTTTCAATACCGGGCCGGTACGGGTAAACCGTGAGGGCCGACCCCGTAGCTCAGCCGGATAGAGCATCAGCCTTCTAAGCTGAGGGTCGCTGGTTCGAATCCAGCCGGGGTCGCCACTTCACTTTCCTCCCTCAATGGGATCAATCGGTTAAGACGACTTTTGGCAAACCATTAGTCGGGTTTGCCAATGATTGTTCGCGGTTTGGCTGTGTCGAAGCCAGCGAGCCGATCCATCGCACCGCGCGCCAAGCGTTCTTGATCCGCCGCCCGCGTGTAGCGCTGCACTTCGCTAAGGCTGGCATGGCCGCTAATTGCCGAGATTGCCTTTTCCGAACACCCAACCTCCGCCAGCCGGCGGCAAGCGGCTTTGCGCAGCCCGTGGGAGGAACAGTGTTGAGGTAGGCGCGCTTCATTGCACCAATCGCGAAAAATGTTTCCAAAGCCAGCCGCCGTGAAGGGTCTGCCGTGTTGCGTCACGAGGAACGTTAGATTTTCCGCTGGCGAAGCCGAAAGGGCCGTCGCCAAGTCAGGATGAATCGGAATTTGCAAAAGCGCCCTTGTTTTTTGCTGCCGAACTTCGATCACATCGCCACGCACGTGCTGGCGGCCCATTCGAATAACATCGCTCTTTCGTTGGGCGGTGTTTAAAAGCAGTTCGAGCGCGAGACGGGGCCGAGAGCCTAAAGGATGAGTGGCACGGAACTGAGCGATCTCCACCTCAGACCAGGTGTGGATGCCATCCGTTTTGTAATGAGGAAGTCTAACGCCTTGCGTCGGATCGTCGGGACGCATTCCATCGGCTAGAACGAATTGGCAAAGCCCTCGAAGCGTTTTTAGCCAATTCCGCGCCGCGCTCGGCCTTTTCTGATTGAGCAGACGCGCAATGAAAGTGGGGGGCAGCGTACTGATGCGCTTGTCGCCATGCTCGTTGCGGAACGCCTCCAAAATATTCCGGCGCATGCGTTGAGTGCCGGCCGCGAGGGAGCGAAACGCCAGCGAATTGTAATATCCAATTATCGCGGCGTTCACACTGCCAGGCGACACTCTCTTCCGACCAGCTGGCGGCGCTTCGTAGCCGCTGTTTTGTGCCGCTTCGTAGGCTGCCATGAACTCCGGCGACCAAGGCAAACCAGGGAGCGGTACGCGCGGAAAGCCATCGCGTCGAAGATAGAATCTTGGCTTTCCGTGCCGGTCTATGAAACCGTGAACGTACCGCGGCTTCTTCATGACGGCGCTTCCCATTCATCGCCTTGCAACGCCGACGCAGGCATTTTCCCGGTAGCTCCCGAGAAAACGACAATGGTCCCGTCCGGCCGCACTTCGACGTGGTAGCTGTCTCCGGCGGCAGCCTTGGCCGCCTTCAGCGCGCGAACAAGATCGCTTTGTCGAAACGTCGCCTTGCCCCGAGACATGCTTCTCGCCTTGATCAAATAAACTGCGGCCTCGTCCTCCTTGACCCGCAATGAAACACGCCGCGCGGAAGCGGGAGAAGAACTTTTCGTTATTGGATGGGCCGCGTCATCCTCAGAGATCAGCTCCGCGCTTAGTTGCCAGCGTTCAGGTACGTGCCCCGCCATTCGAGAAGCCCGGCGCCGAAATCCAGCACGCATCGGAATTCAGCGCCGAGCGTGCTCCAGCCTTCCCGCGTGTCGATCATTGGCCCGCCGACGCCATTGAGATAGGCGATCCCGATAACCGCCTGCTCCGCAGGGTCAGCAAAGAGACGCCACGAATTCCCGGTCAGCCGGGGCTCAACGTGCAAAGTCAGCTTGCCGGAGAACGGGTTGGCATCCGCCGCCTGCGCGGCATGAATTTCCGCCAAAACCTGCTCGGCTTCCGTCTCCTTCGCTGCACCGACAACGAGGTGCTTCGGCGTAACGCTGATGGGCGTCACACCGTCCAGGCCCTTCATTTCGCGCAATGCCTTCCGTGCAGCACCGAGAGTCGTGATGCTGATTGCCCCACCGCTGCCAGCCTTGTTACCGCGGCTGGTCGTATAGAGCGGGTTTCCATCGTCCATGCTCGCGCCGTTGCCGGAGTTTGCCAGAAGCAGGGCAACCAATTCGTCCGCTTCCGTTTCCGCCGCGGCGCGGCCCCAGGCGCGGCTCATGTCGGAGAACGCGCCAAGGTCGTCATTTATGATCGCCTGCCGCGAAAGCGTGAACATGCGAGCGAACGTCTCGACTTTGAAGCTCTCCTTCGCTTCGCCTCGCGATCCCTGCTTGATCTCGCTGGACTCTGCGACCTTCAGAAGCCGGGGCGCCTCGCTGAGCTTGAGCACGGAGAGCGGACGGAAATCCGCCGCGTCCATACGCCGGGCAAGGTTCTTGAGCGGCGTCTCGGATGCCTTATAGGCATCCTGCAAAACGCGATTGCCCGCGCCCGTGAGCAGCAGCGGAAAATCGCTTGTCGTGTGCGAAGCTCGCGTCAAGATCTGCGTTGCCAGACGTTCCCGGCTGAACCAGTTTGGACGCTCGCCACGAGCATGAAGCAACGCCGCTCCCATATCGAGAAGCGTACGGCCGCGCCATTCTGCGGCTTGGCCTTCAGCTGCTCGGCCGGACATGCGCGCATAGAGCGCTTCCGAGATCGCCGTTTCCAAGGCCGCCGGCGACCCGCTTTCGCCAGCGCCGTGCACAGCGATTGTATTGTTTGCGCTCGACCGCGCCGCCAGTTCATCAAAGGCGCGCTCTCTGAAGGCAGGCAACGACACGCCTTCGAGAATGAGTCGGTCCGCCCACTCGCTTGAAAGGCCGGCCCTGGTAGCCAGGCGCCGTGCTTCGATCGCCTGCGCGCCGCTCATGGCAGGCCGGGTGGCGCGACCATTTTGAGGCGCCTGGTGACCTTCTTCGACGTGATCGATCACGTCGCCATCTTCTTCCGGCATCGGAATTCCTTTCGTGTTTCGAATGTGGGCGTTCCGGTCCGCTGGGATAGGGACAATGCTGATTTCGAATGGTTCCCAATCGGTCCGCGTGATTACGCGAGTACCATCCTTGCGCTTTGTTTCGGTGCTGGCGTTGACGACATAACCGACGGAGACGTTCTGAAGAATGCCGGCCGCCATGTCGGCGGCAATCGGTTTCACGTCCTCGCGCTCGGACATCCGTCCATCGATGATGAGCTGGCCTTTCTCGATCCGCGCGCCGGTAACGACACCGATTTGATCTTGTGCCGATCCGCTTCGATGGCCGTTGAGTATCGGAGCGCGCCCGGATTGAAGGCGGGCAAGCCGCACGGCGCCGGGCTGCAGCGACAAAACCTCTTCGAATCGCCCGTCGAAGAAACTGTCACGCGGCACCGCCGTTTCGGTCGCCGCTACGGCGCTGAAGGTACCAGCTTCAAGATCGAACGAGCTAAGCTGAACAGCCGCCCTTCGAATGTGCAAAGTTTGCCCGTTCATTTGCCTAGCTTTCCAGTGCGATCTTTGCCTGCCGCGCACGAGCGCGCACTCTGCGATCTGCCGCAGAGAGGCTTGTCATGAAAATCCGAGACGGAGCGTCCGGGAAAAATACATCGCCCTCCTTTCGGAAGGCCGCCGCGCGGTCGATGACGTGCTTCAGCGAGCCCCCAACGAGCTCATACGATTCGCCGCCGGCTT
This sequence comes from Pseudolabrys sp., assembly GCA_022841665.1. Taxonomy (GTDB): domain Bacteria; phylum Pseudomonadota; class Alphaproteobacteria; order Rhizobiales; family Xanthobacteraceae; genus Pseudolabrys. The sequence continues at coordinate 9,917 of JALHRB010000051.1, read as the reverse complement.
CATGAAAGCTGCCGATTTCAGCAAGCCAAAAGTCCTGATCGGGCCTGGCCAGATATTCCCAAGCGCCACCGGAACCCTGGACGACTTGAAAGGCCCGCTTCCAAGACAGCCCATCCGCATTCAACTGATGGGCCGCCTCGATGCACAGGACGTCCGCCCACGAATAGACAATGCGATTACCGCGATCCTCGCCCACCGGAAGAACACCATCCCGCCGCATGTCGCGAAGATTTTGCTGAGTAAGCGGAAGAAGCTGCTCGGCTTCACTAGGGGCAAAAAACTGCATCCTTATCTCCATCGTGGGCATTTCCTCCATCATGGGTTATGCCCATACTATAGGAATGGGATCACGTCAAGGGCCGGGGGGCGTTATCCCCTCGAAGCCAGAACCCGGTTTGCGGAAATGGAAACCGCGCTCGACAAGCGGCGGGCGTAAAGAACCCCCGCCGCTGGGTCGAGGGGTTGGACTGCTCACTCCGCCGCATAGGTGGTGACGCCGTTTTCACGGATCCGGGTGATCTTGAGTTTTTTCGCCTTGACGATGCCGCTGATACGCGCGCGTGCGGTGTGTTCGAGCCAGCCGGTCGCCCGGCAAATCTCTGGCATTGTGGCGCCGCCCTTCGCCGTGATCATGCCGTGCACTTTTTCGACCAGGCCGGCCTTGCGCGGGCTGGCCGCGCTCTTGCCGGCTTTGGCCTTGCTGGCCTCGTGTTTTGCTTTCGCGGCTTTCGCTCGCGAGGAAGCGTTTGCGACGGCGGCGAGGCTCATCGGAAAGCGGAAGCCGCTGCCGTGCTTTTCGACGGCGTTCGGGTCAACGCCTGCCTTGCGCGCGGCGCGGCGGGCGTTCGATTTCACGGTGAAAGTCTGGCTGTAGTTCACGGCGTTGCTCCGTTCGGTTGGTGCGCCGGTTGGCGCGGTTGAACGTCCGCATCGATCCATCAATCCGGATTCGGATCGAGCGAAAACGCCGATCATCTTGTTGCGAAGATCGCGCGGCCTCGATCACAAGATAACCGCGCGCGGCAGCAAACGTGCCGCCCGCCGACTAAGCCGCGAGGCCACGTAACAGATCGCGGACGATCCCAAATAGGAACGCCCGCCCCGTGAGATTCCGGGGCCGGCGTTTGAGAGGCTAAGCGGCTCGCTTCAACCCATCGCGCCCGCGTGATTGCGACTTGAGGAAGCCAGCAACGTGGCGGGCTATCCGGGCCATACAATGTTCGCTGAGGCCGTACGGATGCCGGCCGTGAGCGCGGCGCTCGGTGATGGTAGTTGCATATACCAATTCCAGGAGAGCAATCGCCCCAGCGAGGGTCGTCGGTTTTGTGATCTGCAATCGATAATTCATCTTGTAGACGAGGTCTAAGGAGTTTTCCTCAGCTTCGACGGCCTGGCGCCATCCGGCCGCGCGCGGGCGCGCATAGAGATCATCTTTGTCCGCCCGGAGCGCTGCCAAGTTTTCTTTGAATCGCGCCTTATATCGGACGCGGATATCACAGCGCAGCTTCCTGCCGGCCGGCGATGCAGGCAAAGGCGCCCGGAAAGATAGCCATTGCTTGCAGTCGCGTTTGTTCTGATGCTCGAGCTCCAATTCGCTGTATACGTAGATCGGCTCCTTAATGTCCTCGCCCGTTTTGCTGTCCGCACCTCGCCGCAACACCCCCACTTGTACCCGAGGCTCGCGCATCAAGTCCGCCGGCAGCTTTTTCTTCAGCTGCTTGATGCGACGATCAGCAGCGCGCCAATTTTTGATGGCGGCCAAATAACCGTCAATTGCGACAAGCACAGGATCGCGGGCGGAACGGTCGGAAAGCCTAAACGCAACTACAGTGTTCACGGCGTGTCTCCTCCTCGGTAATTTAGGTTTCATGGCTGGCAACACGTGCGCGTTGCCAGCGGATAGCGTAGCGCGCCGGCGCGCGCGCGCGGCACCGCGAGACGCCTTCAGAGAATATTTTGATGACATGAGCGGCTCTCAGGTTGCGGCTTTCTAGGGCCGATGCCCGGAAGCGGACCAGGCAGCCGGGAGCTAGAAACCCGCCTGAGAGACGGGCGGCGCGCTTTTAGGCTTGCGCCCTGGACATGGCAGCGCCCTCCCGGCCATAGTGGCCAAGTCGGCGCACCCGCCAAGGTGCAGCCCGCGTCCATTTGAGCCCGCCAAGGCTCTTGGAGCGCAGCGATCAGCTTTCCGCCGCCAAGCGGAAGGATCGTTCTCAGGTCCGGGTTTCTAGGCCCAAGGACCAGATTCTGTGATTTGCGAAGTGAAAACAAGCCCACCCCCGGTGGGTGCCGGCGGCCCCGCCGCCCCCCCCCCCAACGCCGTTTGGCGCGCTGGATTTTTTACCCTCCCAACCGCCGCGAACGCTCCCATAATCGCTGATCAGCGAAACTTTCTCTCGACGCCAAAATCCTGCTTGAGCACTTGTGCATGCGCGCCAGTGCCGTCCTGCTGCCGCTGCGCCAGACCCTGATCGACGCTGTCGATCAAAATCCCCATGTCGAAACCGGCCGGCGCCGACCGCCGCGTGATGGAGACGCCGGCGCGGTCCTCGATAAACATGCGCACGGTCACGCCGCCCCCGGCGCCATAGGCGCTCACGCCGAGCCGGCCGTCGCCGCCGCGGCGCAACGGCAGGATACCCTCTTCGCCGGCCTCGCCGGCCAGGCCCATGCCGTTGGCCATCGGAAACAGGATCGGCCGCGTGATCACGCCGCCGGACTTGAACGGGATAATCCGACCATCGTTGAACGCATTGCCCAGGGCGCTGCCGATCACAGGAACGGGTACGCCGCCATAGGTGTATGCCCCGGTGACGCCCGCCGGCGCCGCCGGCGCGGCGCCAGGAATAAGACCGCTGATCGCACTGGCAAACGGCCCGACAATGCGTTGCATAATGATAGCCTGTGCAACGGCTTCCGCCATACGGGCCGAAAGACTGCCGACGCCCTGCCCCAGCGTCTGCGTGCCGGCAAACATGGCATAGAGATCGGACGTGGTACCGCGCAGCGCACCGGCCAAACCGCTGTCGAGCGACTTGGTCAGATCGCCGGCGTCCTGCGCCAATTGTGTGAGGGCCGGCGTGGCGGACTTGCGCACCTCCAGCGCCTGCGCCGTTTCGCGCACCTCCTTGCGCACCAATCTTTCGGCCGCCGCGCGCTCGTCAGCGTTTCGAATCCATCCCTGGGCTTGCATTTCATCAAGCTCGAAGAGACGCTGACGGAGCATGCTCTCTTCATCGAGCACGCCAAGGTGCTCGCGCACGGCGAATAGCGCGCGCTGGAAAGCGACGGCAGCGCCGAACGTTGCCTTGTTGTACGTCTCTTGCTTAACGCCGCCTTTCTCGACCGCCGCATCGATCTCAGCAAGGCGCAGCTTATATTGCTCGGCCGGCGTAGCAGCTGCGCCTAGCAGTGCAACCTCTTCGCGCAACAATTTCAGTCGCGCCTCGGCGGTGACGGGGCCAGAATCCGCAGTTGCCGGCCGGTCGCGTAATTCCTGATCCAGCGGATTAACCCGCGCCAACGATGGTGTGACTGTAACTTTGGCCGGCGGGGGCGGCTTTAGTGAACGCGGCACCATGCCGACGCCGGGCACGTCATCATAGCCGATGGAATCGGGCGAGCCCGCGTCTCTCAAACCCCGGTATTTTTCGAGCGAATCGACAAACGATTTGACCTCGCCGGCTATATCCGCCCAAAGCTTTGCTGAAGCTCGTTGCGCCTCTAGCGTACTGCCACTGAATACTTCGCCCCAGATATTCGTCGTCCGTTCTTTGATCTGCGCAATCTCAAGGCGTAGCTTGGTGACCTTTTCAATGGTTTCATTCGGGATCGCTTCTGGCGAAAAGATCGTCGCCACCGCATTGACACCGCCGGCAGCGTTGATCATCTGCAAGAAATTGCCAAAGGCAATTGCATCCCTCCCCAAGAGCTTCGCTAGTTCTGCGCGTTGCCCGCCGGTGCCTGCCTTGGCATAAGCCGCCGCCAGGATATCGAGCGCCTGCGCCTGGTCAGTCGTGCGCAAGAGCTGGTCGGCTAACGCTGGATTGATCCGCCGCACCGTGTCGAAAAGATCGCCCTGCGCCTTGCGCGCGTCTTCCGTAAAGCCCGCGAAGCGCCCCAGCGCGCGCGACATTTCGTCTTGCGTAATCGACGCCTTGCCGCCGGCATCGTTCAACGCCTGCACCTGCAGCGTCGTCAGCCGCAGCACATTTGCCAGATCGCGGATGCCCTGCGCCTTGGCGGCGAACTCCTCGCTCGCCTGCATCATTTTGCTGATGGCCAAGGTTGCCACACCAATACCGGCACCGGCGGCGAGTCCTGCTGGGCCCCAGCGGGCGATAACGGACGATACACCGCCGCCCTGCGCCGCTAGACCGGCCGCACGGCCGCGCACTACGTCGATGATCGCCCCGAGCGCATCGAGCTGCTCCTGCGCCGGCTGCGCCGATGTGTCGAACTGCGACAGCGCTTTCTCGCCATCCTTGCCAAGCGCGATCAGCGCCTGCCGCACGACCTCGGCATTCGCAATCGTAAAGCGGACGGCAACAACACCGGCGTCAGCCATGGGTCATCCCCTGCCTCGATTTGTAGAAGCGCAAGTCTTCGTCCACCGCCAATTTGATCTGATGGAAGGCGTGCGAGTCCGACATTAGGGCGTAAAGTCCAGCGCGTGTCGGAGACGCAAGCTCCTGGCCGGTCTCAGAATCGAAAATATTGTCCCAATCGTCGGCGAGCGCGACGACCAATTCCCGGATCAAAAGCACGTCCATAGCGGCCTTCCGCCATCGGGGAGAGCCGTCCACACACCGAAGCGCGAGATCGAGCGGGCCATATTCTCGAACTGCTCTAAGTTCGGAGCGCAAAAGGCGCTCAATTACCCAGCTGCAGTGCTTACAAGTTCGTTCGAAAATCTCGTCATTAAGAAGCCGAAGAAAGAGGCTGGCGCTCCCCTGCAACCGAACTTTTCGGCGCCCGGTCCAGTCGATGGGGAAAAGGACGTAGCGCGGGTCAACCGTTTGGGCGTCAACCTCGTCAACCGCGTCAACCTTATTTTTTTGATCCTCGGCTACCGCGAGATCGGGCCGTTGGCGCCCGCATTGGTTTTCGCCGGGAAAGAACCTAGTGCCGGGGGTATCGTTCGCCATCCCCCGAGCGAATATGATTCTCCAGCGATCTACGATAGGCTTGGTTTGCCACTTTCCAACGATGCCACGCCGCCAATTGATATGTTGAAACGATCACGCCGAAGCGATGAACAGTAAACAAGGCTTAGGTCTTCTCAGTGTCGTTACCTTTATCGGTGGCGCTTACGTTGTCGGCACCGCCGAGACCACGGCGGGCGTCAAAATGGTCCTAGCATACTTTTGGATTTGCGCCGTCGCATTCCCGATAATGCTCGCCATGATCATGGAGCGGCGCTTCTGATCATTTCAAGATGCAAAATTGCATCTTGAAATGATCACTGCGCCTGTTTTGCGCCTCCGAAGGCGGGAGGCAATTTTTCCACCACAACCCTCCCAATAAACCCTCCCGAATATTTCTGTCTTTGATATCAAGGGCGAAGACCGGCGAACGGGAGGCCGGGAGGGTTGGGAGGGTTTTGTAAGACTTTCCTACGCGCACACGCGCATATGACGGGTACGGGGAAAACCCGCCCAACTCTCCCGCACCCTCCCGAAGCTCGCAGCTGCAAGGGGTTACGGACTGGCAACCCTCCCATAAACCGGGAGGGTATGGGAGGGTTTAGCCACTCGAAAGCGGTCGGGGCGACGGCTTAAGCACGATGCCGAGCCACCACACCTGGCTCGACTTGAAGCGAGTGAGTCCTTGGCTCCGCAGTGCCTTACCGAACAGCTTCACCGTGATCGGAATTTGATCATTCGCGCGCGCCCATTTCCGAAAGGCGGCGTATAGATCACTTGCTGGAATGCGACCCGATGGATCGGGTGCGGTGCATTCAGACAAAAACTGCGCGACCGGGAGGGTCGGTGAGAAATTTGGTTCGCCGGCCGGCCGCACCAACGGCGTGAGCACGTCCGCTAGCCACGCCGCCCGAGCCGATGGTCGTGCCGCCGCCCAGGCAGCGTCAAGTTGCGCTCGATCTGGGTTTGCCACTGGCGAAATTTCGCCTTTAGCGCCAAAAGCGCCCTTTACTGGCAAACCTTTAGCTAAGTGTTTGAGATATCGTGTGGGCGTCAGTTCAGCCGGGGTCGCCAATTTCTGTGCGGCGTTTTCATACCTCTCCGACAATTGAACTCGATTGAACCGATCAGCCCGGGTTGTTTGACACACCGGACTGCCGCGGCGGCGGCGTGATGAAGATCGCGCCCGACGGCAGCCAGAAGCTGATCGGCGGCGACCTCAAGGTGCACGGGCACGAATTCATCCCGAACGGCTTCACGCTGCAACGAGTTCGTGGTGAAAGGCCTGGTGCCGGACGTGCCGATCCAGCATATCTTCCGTGGCATCATACCGTTTTGGATCGCGATGATCCTCTGCGTGATCCTGCCGATCGCATTCCCGCAGATCGCGCGGTTTCTCCCGCAGACCAAGGTGCAATAGCGCGGCGGCCACCCTGCTAATTCCTTAACTCGCCTGTAGATTTACGATAGCAAGCCGCCACCCGTCGCGCGCGAAACCCATAATTAACGAGTTTGGCACACGAATACCGCAGCCGATGCGTATTCCCGCCGGCCTTCAGCGCGCTTATCGTCAATGACTGAAACGTCTGCCGATCTGTCGCCACACTCAGCCGCCGAAGGCGTGCCTGAAGTCGCCGCACCTCCGCTGGCGACGGACGGCGCCCCGCTCTGCTACGTGGTCGACGAGGAGCCGAGCCTGCGGCATTTTCTGTCGCTGGTGCTGCACGGCTCCGGCATCGACACGATCGAGTTCGCGGACGGCGCGGCCCTGCGCAAGGCGATATCTGCGCGCCAGCCCGATCTCGTCTTCCACAATATCTCGCTCGATTCGGCCGACGCCATCGAATCCGTGATCGCTCTCGGCGCCAGCGGCTTCCGCGGCTCGGTACAGTTGATGAGCAACCGCGGCGCGGCCGTGCTCGAGCATGTCAAAGGCGTCGGCGTGCACCACAAGGTCAATATGCTGCCGGTGCTGAAGAAGCCGTTCGAGACCGAAGCCATCGTCACCATTTTGAAGACGCTCAACTTCGGCACGCCGGCGGCCTCCGCCGCGCGTGTCAATCTCGACGAGGCCGTCACGAACGACTGGATCGAGTTCTGGTACCAGCCGAAGATCGACCTGCGCAGAAAGCGGCTCGTCGGCGCGGAGGCCTATGCGCGCATCCGCCATCCCCTCAACGGCATCGTGCTGCCGGGCTCGTTCATGCCGGGAGCCTCGGAATCGAGCGTGGTCAAGCTCGCAGAACTCGGACTGGTCAACGTGCTCAAGGCGGGCGGCGCCTTCGCCAAGCTCGGCATCAATCTGCGGCTGACCGTCAACATCCAGGTGCCGGCGCTGGTGAAGCTGCCGGTCGAGGACATCGTGCGCGTGCATCGCCCGCCCGGCGACAAGTGGCCGGGCGTGATCATCGACGTGCCGGAAGAACAGATCCTCAGCGACCTTGCGCTCGCCGGCGAACTGACCAAGAGGCTGGAGAAATCGCACGTGCAGCTCGCGATCGACGATTTCGGCCGCGGCTATTCCTCACTGGCGCGGCTCGGCGAATTGCCCTTTGCCGAGATCAAGCTCGACCGCACTTTCGTCACCGACTGCGGCACCGACAAGGTGAACGCGCCGCTGTGCAAGACGGTGATCGACCTCGCGCATAATTTCGGCCGTACCGCCGTGGCCATGGGAATCGAAAAGGCGGCCGACGTGGTGGCGCTGGTGACGATGGGCTGCGATTTCGGTCAGGGTTTCCTGCTCGGCCAGCCGATGCCGGAGGAGCGCTTCATCTCGCTCTTGCGCCAGCGCGCGGCCACGCAAGGCCGCAACCTGCCGAGCGGCGCGGCCAAGCATCCGGCCTGAGCTACCACCGTCGCCTGCAAGGCAGAGTCAGTGGGTCCAGGCGTCGCGGCGCTTGAAGGCGAAATTGTCGGCGTAGGAAATGGCGCGGCGCGCGACCGGCTTGGCCTCGAAGACCTGATAGGCGACCCCCTGGCGCTCGCAATAGGCGACCGCCTCTTCCTTAGTGGCGAAGCGCAGCTTGAGCTGCTGGCGCATGTCACCGGACGAGGTCCAACCCATCAGCGGCTCGACCTGGCGGGGGGCCTCCGGCTCGAAATCGAGCACCCAGTCCTTGGTATTGGCGGTGCCCGATTGCATGGCGGTCTTGGAAGGCTTGTAGATGCGCGCTGTCATGGCTCGAACCGGCGATGTGCTGACCGGCGTCCCGTATAGGGCCAAGCCCGGCCGCTGACAATGCGGCGCAGGCCCTATGTCGGTGAAGGTCTGGCGGCTCAGCCGCGCCCGGCGGGCGCGTGCCGGCCGATGGCCGTGACGCCGAGCTGGATACGCGCGGTGCGCCGGCGGCGTGCCTGTACGGTCAAGGGCTGGTCGAACAAGGCCGGACACACGCTTGTCCGGAAGCCCCCATCAGCCAAATCCTCGAATTCTATACCCTCGCTGGCCCAAAGCTGTTCGATGGCACGGACAGTCGTGCGCCGCGGTTCGGTCTCGCCTTGCTCGAGTTTATGGATGGCGCGCTGCGTCAGCCCGATACGGAAGCCGAGTTCGCTCTGGCTCCAGCCGAGCAGGGCGCGCGCCATGCGCAGCTTGGCCGCGAAGGCCCGGCGCTCGAGACGGACGAGCTCGGCCAGATCGCGAGAAATGTGTTCGCTTATCTGCGTTGGCATCATCGGCTCCGCCGCCGTCGGGCGATGGTGGTGCCGTCTTGCGAGAATCCCCCGGCGGTTTCCCGCCGGGGGTTCTTTCAGGTCACGTCTATCCGATCAGGGATAGAAGTTGCGCTGGATGCGGAGGTGACCGACCCACGCGTCCATATCGGTCGACGTAAGAGCGACGCCCGTGTTTCTGGAGTTCAGGTTGGTGTACAGGACATCGATACCGACATCCAGGTTCGGCACCGGGTTCCACTGCGTCCGCGTACCGACCTGCCAAGTCGAGAAGTCGGAGCTGCAGCCCGTCGCGATAGTGCCGGCAGCGCAGATCAGCAAATCGGCAGCATCGCTGTAGTTGAACTGGGCATAGCCGCCGTAGATCGACGTCTTCCACTGACGGTTCCAGTTGTGCTCGAACGACGCACCTGCCGACCACGAGGTCGTCAGCTCGACGTCGCCGGTCGTGCCATACACACCGTCGGTGATGATGCCGCTACCCGACTCCGCACCTTCGGTCGAGCTGTAGCTGGTACCACCCGACGTATAGCGCGACGCGCCCTTGGCGTAGTTGATCTGGGCCTGGAAGTAGTCGCCCGCCCCGATCATCGGCGCATTCAGGCGGATACCCGCACCGACCGCCCAGCCCAGCCGGTCACCCGGATGGCCCGAACCCGTCGTGTTGGCGTAGTACAGCGCGCTGGCATCGTGCAACGCACCCATGATCTGCGCGCTGCCCCAGGCCTGATCGATGCGGAGGTTGGCCACCACATCCGGGAACTTGTTGCCGTTCTGACCCGCAAACGCGCTGGCAGCGTCAGCCGTGCCGGCTGTCGTGTAGCGGTTGATCACGACATTATGCGGCTCTTCGAGCGAGATCGAAGCCGAGAAGCCGTTGCCGAACTGCGCGGTGTAGGCCAGAACCTGCCAGCCCGGATCGCCGGTGTCGGCGCCCGCCGGAGTCCAGACCGCACCGCCGTTGTACGACACGGCCGCATAGTTCATGAAGTCGTAGAACGACTGCGCGCGACCGGCGGTGAAGCCGGCGAACTGGATGAAGGCACGGTTGGCGCTGAAGGCCGAGCTAGTTCCAAGGCCTGCCGTGATGCTCGTACC
>JALHRB010000050.1 GCA_022841665.1 Pseudolabrys sp. | reverse complement strand
CGGCAAGTCGAGCTTCATCGCCGCCGCCCGCCGTGCCGCCCAGGCGGCGATGCAGCAGGCCAGCGCCCACTTGCCGTCGCGCGGCGCCACGCCCGCGGCCGCGCCCATGCCCGCGCCTATGCCGGCCGGGATCGACAGCGGCGAGGGCGAGCAGGTGTCGCTGCGCGGCAAGATGATGAAGCGGGTGAAGTCGCTGTTCGTCGCCGCCAGCATCCTCGCCATTGTCATCGGCGGCGTGCAGATCCTGGGCAACCTTTTCAGCGCGGGGCCGACGCCGCCGAAGCCGAGCGCCGGCGTTTCCCGTCCCGACAACCAGACCGCCGAAGATGCGGCGGAGCGCCCGGTCGTCGCCGTCAAGCCGCAGACGGCGCCCACGCTGCCGGGCCTCGTGCCGGATGACAGGCCGAACACGCTGCCGCCGTCGATCGGCCAAGCCATGCCGGCCGCGCCCTCCTTGCTGAGCCCGCCGGCCTTGAACCTGACGCCACCGCCGGCGCAGAGGAACGACGTTACCGGCTCGGTCCCGAACGAGCGGCCGATCCAGCGTCCGGTCCCCAGCGCGCAGCCGAGCGACCGCCTGCCGATCGCCATCGGCAGCGCCAAGCTGCGCAACGCCGCGGCGCTGGGCGACGGCGCCGCCGCTTACGAGATCGCCACCCGCTTCGTCGAAGGGCGCGGCGTTCCGGTCAGCTACGAAGAGGCCGCGCGCTGGTACGAGCGCGCCGCCGGCAAGGGCCTGGCGCTGGCGCAATTCCGCTACGCAACGCTGCTGGAAAAAGGCCAGGGCGTGAAGAAGGACATCGGCCACGCGCGCCGGCTCTATCTGGCCGCCGCCAACCAGGGCAACGCCAAGGCGATGCATAACCTAGCCGTGCTCTACGCCGAGGGCATCGACGGCCGGCCCGATTACGCGACCGCCGCGCAATGGTTCCGCAAGGCCGCCCAGCGCGGCGTGGCCGACAGCCAGTACAATCTCGGGGTGTTGTGCGCGCGCGGCCTCGGCACCAACAAGAACCTGGCCGAATCCTACAAGTGGTTCACGCTGGCCGGGGCCCAGGGCGACAAGGAAGCCGTGCGCAAGCGCGACGAGGTCGCCACCCAGCTCGAAGCCAGCGAGCTCAACGCCGCCCAGCACGCGGCCAAGACCTTCGTCCCCGAGAAACAGCCGCATGAGGCGGCCGCGGTGCCCGCGCCGCCGGGCGGCTGGGACGAGGGCGAGGCGCCGGCCGCACCCGCCAAGGCGCGCTCGGCCAAGCCCCTCGCGCTCGGCACTTTCAGCGCCGGAAAACGGTGAACAAGCGCGGCGCGTGACGCAAAGACGTGCCCGCGCCCGCGTTCATCGCTAAGATCGGTTTCAAGTCTTGAGCCGGAATCGCTTCGCGCGTGCCCACCGGCCGCGGTTCCCGCCGCGGACAGCGCGCGGCCAAGCCCCGGCCCGCTGACGCTTCGAACCGGACGCCGCCGCTTTGCAGATCTATCTCCCGATCGCCGATTTGCCCGTCAATGTCTTCCTCGTCCTGGGGATGGGGCTGGCGGTCGGCTTCATCTCCGGCATGTTCGGCATCGGCGGCGGCTTCCTGATGACGCCGCTCCTGATCTTCATCGGCATCTCCCCCGCGGTTGCGGTGGCGAGCGTGACGAGCCACATCGCGGCCTCCTCCTGCACCGGCGCCATCACCTACTGGCGCAAGCGCGCGCTCGACATGGCGCTGGCCATGATGCTGCTGTCGGCCGGCATCATCGGCACCGCCTGCGGCGTCTGGCTGTTCACGATGCTGCGCGCGCTGGACCAGCTCGACCTGATGATCGGCTTGTCCTACGTGACGCTGCTCACGCTGGTCGGCGGCATGATGATCCACGAAAGCGTGCGCGCCGAGCTGCGCGCCCGCAAAGGCATGCCGGCAACCCTGCGGCGGCCGGGCAGCCACAACTGGGTGCACGGCCTGCCGCTGAAGATGCGGTTCAAGCGCTCGAAGATCTACGTCTCGGCGATCCCGGTCTGGGGCATCGGCTTCATCATCGGCTTCATCGGCGCCATCCTCGGCATCGGCGGCGGCTTCCTGCTGGTGCCGATGCTGATCTACTTCCTGCGCGTGCCGACGGCGACCGTGATCGGCACCTCGATGATCCTCACGCTCATCACCATGGCCTCGGCCACGGTGATGCACGCGGCCACCAACCACCTGGTCGACGCGGTGCTGGCGCTGATCCTGATGGTCGGCGGCGTGATCGGCGCGCAGTTCGGCGCGCGCACCGGCCAGCGCATGCGCGGCGAAAGGCTGCGCCTGCTGCTCGGGCTCCTGGTGTTCGCGGTCGGGCTGCGCTTCGCCTACGCGCTGGTGGTCCAGCCCGACGACCTCTTCTCCATCCGTCATGTGGGGGTCGGATGACGCGCGCCCTCCTCATCGCAATGCTGCTGACGCTGAGCGCGGCCTGCGCGGGCCCGGCCGCGGCCGAGCGTCTGGTGGTGTCGCTGTCCAACCACCGCGTGCTGGTGACGTCGAGCTTCGTCGGCGAGGACCTGGTGCTGTTCGGCACCATCGAGCCGGACGAGGGGAGGCCGCAGCCGCGGCGAGACTACGATCTGGTTGTCACGGTGGTTGGCCCGCGCGAGACGATGCGCACGCGGCGCAAGGAGCGCGTGCTCGGCATCTGGGTCAACGTCGATGCGCGCGAATTCGTGCGCGTGCCGGCCTATCTCGCCATCCTGAGCGACCGGCCGGTCAACGAGATCGCCAATCCCGAGATCCTGCGGCGGCTGCAGGTCGGGCTCGACAACTTCCTGCTGCCGCAGCGCATCGGGCCGGACATCGCCGACACCGTGCGCGACGATCCGTTCCGCGCCGCCTTCGTGCGCTTGCAGCAGCAATACGGACTGTACCGGCAATCGGGCTCGGCGGTGACGTTCCTGACGCCGACCGTGTTCCGGGTCGGCGTGCCGCTGCCGGCCAACGTGTTGACCGGCAATTACGCGGTCGACGTGAAGCTGTTCTCGGGCGGCGAGATGATCGCGCGCACCGACACGGCGCTGGAAGTGATCAAGGCCGGCTTCGAGCAATACGTCGCCGAGGCCGCGCGCGACCACGGCTTCTTCTACGGGCTCGTGACCTCGCTGATGGCGCTAGTGATCGGCTGGTTCGCCAGCGTGGTGTTCAGAAGGGATTAGTCCGCCAAACAGCGCTTCGCGCTGAAGGCGTAAAGCCGGTCCTCGCCCAGCATATGCGCGGTGAAGGCGTAGGTGCCGAACAGGTCGGCGAATGCGGCGTCGCGCACGTTCAGCCCGCCGGTGAAGGCGCCGAAGGCCGGCATCACCAGGCGCGTCCTATCGGCGGCGAAGCAGGCGCGGCGGACGCTGCGGCCGCGATGCGCGATGCGCGCGCAAGGATGCAGGTGACCGGCGACCTCGCCCGCCGCGCCCTGCGGCAGATGACGGAAGGTGAGCGGGCCGAGCGCCAGTGTCTCGCGGAATTCGCCGCCGATGCCGGCGGCCGGCTCGGGATCGTGATTGCCAACGATCCAGATCCACTCGCGCCCGCGCTGGAGGATGGCGAGCGCCTCGCGGTCCTGCGGCGCCAGGCGCGCCGGGCCGCCGCCGTCGTGAAAGCTGTCGCCGAGCGCGACGACAACGCGCGGCGCATAATGCGTGACCAGCCGCGCCAGCCGTGCCAGCGTCGCCGCCGTGTCGTAAGGCGGCAGCAGCATGCCGCGCACCGCGAAGCTCGAGCCCTTTTCCAGGTGCAGGTCGGCGACCGCCAGCAGGCCGTGCTCGGGCCAGTAGAGCGCGCCCAGGGGATCGGCGATAAGCCCAGCGCCGCAAATCGAGATGTCATGGCCGGGCTTGACCCGGCCATCCCGCTTAGGAAGGCGAGACGTTGCCAAATGATCGGGATCACCGGGTCTCGCGCCTTCGGCGCGGCCCGGTGATGACACCGAGAATTTGGCGGCAAGGAAATTCAACTCACCGCCTCCTTGATCAACTCGTCGGCGGCCTCGGCCAGGATCGTGTCCGACGCCTCGCCATAGACCGTCTCGCGGCCGATCTCCAGCAGCACGGGAACCGAGAGCGGCGAGACGTGGTCCAGCGCTTTATGGACGATTCGGCCCTTGATGCGCGAGAGCATCTCGGCCAGCCGCTTGATGTCCAGGAGCCCGGTGGCGGCGTCCGCGCGCGCGGCGCGCAGCAGAATGTGGTCGCCCTGGTGCTTGCGCAGCACGTCGTAGACCAGGTCGGTCGAGATCGTCATCTGGCGGCGCGACTTCTCCTCGCCCGGATAGCGGCGCTCGATCAGCCCCGAGATGATGGCGCAGGAGCGGAAGGTGCGCTTCAACAGCGCCGATTCGGCGAGCCACTCCTCGAGGTCGTCGCCGAGCATGTCCTCGGCGAACAGTTGCGCCAACGACAAGTCGCCGCGCGCGATGCGCAAGCCCAGGTCGCCGAGACCCCAGACCGCCAGCGCATATTCGTTGGCGACGAAGCCGAGCGGCTTCATACGCGCCCGCTCCAACCGGCGCGTCAGCAGCATGCCGAGCGTCTGGTGCGCGAGGCGGCCCTCGAAGGGATAGCAGACGAGATAGTATTTGGCGGCGCGCGGAAAGGTCTCGACCAGGAGGTCACCCGCCTTGGGCAGCAGCGAGCGCGATTGCTGGATTTCCAGCCACTCGCGCACCTGCTTCGGCAAGGCGCGCCAGGCATCGGGCGAGGCGAGGATCGCGCGCACGCGCGCGGCCAGATAAGTCGAGAGCGGAAACTTGCCGCCCTCGTAGGCCGGCACCTTCGGGTCGGTGGCGGTCGAGCGCGAGACGTAGACCTCGTCTTCGACCAACGTCTCGTATTTCAGGATTTCGCCGGCGAAGACGAAAGTGTCCCCCGGCGTCAGCGTCTCGATGAAATATTCCTCGACTTGGCCCAGCAACCGGCCGCCGCGCGCGATCCCCGCGGCCGCGCCGCGCGCGCGCACCAGCCGCACCTTGATCATGTCGGCTTCGACGATGGTGCCGACATTCATGCGGTAGCGCTGCGCGACGCGCGGATGGGTGATGCGCCAGCGCCCATCCTTGCCCTGCCGTATCTTGGCGAAGCGCTCGTAGGCCTTGAGCGCGTAGCCGCCGGTGGCGACGAAGTCGACCGCGGCGTCGAAGTCGGCGCGCGCGAGCGTGGCGTAAGGCGCGGCGGCGCGCACCTCCGCGAACAGTTCGTCGGGCAGGAACGGCGCGCCGCAGGCGCGGCCGAGGATGTGCTGCGCCAGCACGTCGAGCGCGCCCGTGCGCGCGGGCGGCGTGTCCTGCGCGTTCTCGGCCACGGCGTCGATCGCCGCGCGGCATTCCAGCACCTCGAAGCGGTTGGCCGGCACCAGCACGGCCTGCGAAGGCTCGTCGAGCCGGTGGTTGGAGCGGCCGACCCGTTGCAGCAGGCGCGAGGAGCCTTTCGGCGCGCCCACGTTGATCACGAGATCGACGTCGCCCCAGTCGACGCCGAGGTCGAGCGAGGAGGTGCAGACTACGGCCTTGAGCTTGCCCTGAGTCATCGCGTCCTCGACCTTGCGGCGCTGGGCGACGTCGAGCGAGCCGTGATGCAGCGCGATGGCGAGGTTGTCGTCGTTCACGCCCCACAGTTCCTGGAACAGGAATTCGGCCTGGCTGCGCGTGTTGACGAAGACGAGCGTGGTCTTGTGCGTCTTGAGGAGCGCGTAGATTTCGGCGAGCGCGTGGCGCGCGGAATGGCCGGCCCAGGGCAGGTGCTCTTCGGTGTCGAGCATGGTGACCTGCGGCTGCGCGCCGGCCTGGCCGATGACCATGTCGGCGAGGCGCTCGCCGCCGGGCGGCTGCGGCACCAGGAAGCGGCGCAGGTCGTCCGGCTCGGCCACGGTGGCGGAGAGGCCGACGGTGGTGAGCTGAGGCGCCAGCGCGAACAGGCGCGCAAGCCCGAGCGACAGGAGGTCGCCACGCTTGGAGAGGACGAGCGAATGCAGTTCGTCGAGCACGACGCGCCTGAGCGTGCCGAAGAGATAGGGCGCATCGGCGGTGGCAAGCAGCAGCGCGAGCTGCTCCGGCGTCGTGAGCAATATGTCGGGCGGGTCTCGGCGCTGTCTTTGTCTTTTGGAGGCGGGCGTGTCGCCGGTGCGCGTCTCCAGCCGCACGCCCAAGTTCATCTCGCGCACCGGCGTTTCCAGGTTGCGCGCGATGTCGACCGCGAGCGCCTTCAAGGGCGAGATGTAGAGCGTGTGCAGGCCTCTTCCTTCTCCACGCGTGCGGGGAGAAGGTGGCGAAATCGAGCGCAGCGAGATTGAGCCGGATGAGGGGGCCTCTGCGCCGCGCATGAACCTCGACGCCCCCTCACCCGCCGCGCCTTCGGCGCGGCGACCTCTCCCCGCATGCGGGGAGAGGTGAAGGAAAGAGCGCGCGTGCAACTCCACCAGCGTCGGCAGGAAGCCCGCCAGCGTCTTGCCGCCGCCGGTCGGCGCGATCAGCAGCGTGGAGCGCCCACCCCGCGCCTTCGCCAGCAATTCGAGCTGATGCGCGCGCGGGGCCCAGCCGCGCGCGGCGAACCAGCGCGCAAACACCTGCGGCAGCAGGTCCGCGTCGCCGGACGATATAGTGACAGGAGAAAAAACGTCGGCCACGACACCCTCTGGCGGCGCCCTCGACCGGCGCCGCAGCGTGCTTATGTATAGCGCATGCGACCCGAAGACATCCTGGTTCCGACGCCCTCCGGGGTCTGCTGCAAGCCGGGGAACTTCCATATCGATCCGACCCGGCCGGTGGCGAAAGCGCTCATCACCCACGGCCATTCCGACCATGCGCGTGCCGGCCATGGCGCCGTGCTGGCGACGCAGGAGACGCTCGACATCATGCGCCTGCGCTACGGCGACAATTTCGCCGGCACGACGCAGGCGATCCGCTACGGCGAGACGATCGAGCTCGACGGCGCGCAAGTGAGCTTCCACCCGGCCGGCCACGTGCTCGGTTCGGCGCAGATCAAGGTGAGTTGCAAGGATTTCCGCATCGTGGCGTCGGGCGACTACAAGGACCTGCCCGACCCGACCTGTGCGCCGTTCGAACCGGTCGCCTGCGACGTGTTCATCACCGAGGCGACGTTCGGGCTTCCTGTGTTCCGGCATCACGACGCCGAGGGCGAGATCGCCAAGCTGTTGCGCTCGGTCGCGCTGTTTCCCGAGCGCGCGCACCTGGTCGGCGCCTATTCGCTCGGCAAGGCGCAGCGCGTCATCGCCATGCTGCGCGCGGCGGGGCACGACAAGACCGTCTACCTGCACGGCGCGATGGAGAAGATCACGCGCTACTACGAGAGCCGCGGCATCGACCTCGGCCAGGTCGAACTGGTGCGCGGCGCGAAGAAGCAAGAACTCGCCGGCACCATCACCCTCTGCCCGCCGAGCGCGATGGGTGATTTGTGGTCAAGACGCTTTCCCGATCCGGTCGCGGCCTTCGCCTCGGGCTGGATGCGCGTGCGGGCGCGCGCCCGCCAGCGCGGCGTCACGCTGCCGCTGGTCATCTCCGATCACGCCGACTGGGACGGGCTGACCGCCACCATCGCCGCCACCGGCGCATCGGAGATCTGGGTCACGCACGGCCAGGAGGACGCGCTGGTGCACTGGTGCCGTTCGCGCGGGCTGAAAGCGCGCCCGCTCGACATCGTCGGCTATGGCGACGAGGAGGAAGCGGACGTGGCGCCTGAGGCGGAGGCATGAACCGCTTCGCCGAACTGCTCGACCGCCTCGCCTACGAGCCCGGCCGCAACAACAAGCTGCGGCTGATCGCGGATTACCTGCGCACTTCGCCCGATCCCGACCGCGGCTGGGCGCTGGCCGCGCTCACCGGCGCGCTGTCGTTCAAGCACGCCAAAGCCGGCATGATCCGCGCGCTGATCGCGGAGCGCACCGATCCGGCGCTGTTTGCGCTGTCCTACGATTACGTCGGCGACCTGTCGGAAACGGTGGCGCTGATGTGGCCTTCTTCTATCCCTCCCCTGAAAGGGGAGGGTGGCCGCGCAGCGGCCAGGTGGGGTTCGGCTGAACGGATGCACGAAGGTCCCCCACCCGGCGGCCTTCAGCCGCCACCCTCCCCCGCAAGCGGGGGAGGGATAAGAGCGCCGACGTTGATCGACGTGGTCGAAACGCTTTCCACCCTCGGCAAGGCGCAACTGCCGGCGCAGATTGCGCGCTGGCTCGACGCGCTGGACGAGACCGGCCGCTGGGCGCTGCTGAAGCTCGTCACCGGCAGCCTGCGCATCGGCGTGTCGGCGCGGCTGGCGAAGACCGCAGCGGCGTCGCTCGGCGGCAAGGAGCCGGACGAGGTGGAAATCCTCTGGCCGGGCCTCACGCCGCCCTATGTCGAACTGTTCGCCTGGCTGGAAGGTCGCGCCGACAAGCCGGCGAGCGTCGACCCGGCGCCGTTCCGCCCGCCGATGCTGGCGCACGCGGTGGACAATACGGATTTCGCGGCGCTCGTCGCCGCCGACTACATGGCGGAGTGGAAATGGGACGGCATCCGCGTGCAGGCGGTGAGCGGCCTTGACGAGCACGGCGAAATTGTCGCGCGGCTCTATTCGCGCACCGGCGAGGACATCTCCAAGAGCTTTCCCGATTTGCTCGACGCGCTGAAGTTACCGGCGGCCATCGACGGCGAGCTGCTGGTCATGCGCGACAAGCGCGTGCAGTCGTTCAACGTGCTGCAACAGCGGCTCAACCGCAAGGCCGTGACGCCGAAGCTCCTCGCCGAATTTCCCGCGCATCTGCGCGCCTACGATCTGCTGGCGGAAGGCGGCAACGATCTGCGCGACCTGCCCTTCGAGCAGCGGCGCGCGCGGCTGGAAACCTACATCGCCAAGCTCAACGAGCCGCGCATTGACCTGTCTCCGCTGGTCAACTTCACGAGTTGGGACGGCTTGACCGCCGCGCGCGCCGATCCGGCGCAGGCCGGCGCGGGCGAGGACGCCGGCGCGGTCGAAGGCGTCATGCTCAAGCGCCGCGACGCGGCTTACGTGCCCGGCCGGCCGAAAGGCCCGTGGTGGAAGTGGAAGCGCGACCCGATGATCATCGACGCCGTGCTGATGTATGCCCAGCGCGGCCACGGCAAGCGCTCGTCCTATTACTCCGACTACACTTTCGGCGTCTGGAACGGCGCCAACGAGCTGGTGCCGGTCGGCAAGGCCTATTTCGGCTTCACCGACGAAGAGCTGATCCAGATCGACCGCTTTGTCCGCCGCAACACCGTTGACCGCTTCGGGCCGGTGCGCGAGGTCGCGCACGAGGCGGACCAAGGCCTTGTGCTGGAAGTCGCCTTCGAGGGCCTGCAGCGCTCGACCCGGCACAAGTCCGGCATTGCCATGCGCTTCCCGCGTATCAGCAGGCTACGCTGGGACAAGCCGCCGGGCGAAGCCGACAGGCTCAAGACCCTGGAAGACATGCTGGCGCGCGCCGAGCACGGCCGTGCTAAAGTGACGGCGGACGGAGGGAATCATGGCTGACAATCAGGTCGCGCGTTGGGTGGGCGGGTCGCCGCTGGGCGTGCTGGCGCGGCTCATTCTGGTGTCGATCCTGGTCGGCGTGATCCTCAATGCGCTCGGGCTCGATCCCTTCGACATCGTGCATTCCATCGAGCGCCTGATCCGCTCGATCTGGAACATGGGCTTCGACGCCATCCGCTGGGTCTGGCGCTATTTCCTGCTCGGCGCGGTGATCGTGATCCCGATCTGGATCGTCATGCGGCTGATCAACGGCCCGCGCGGGCGCTGAGGTGGCCGCGCCGGTCGAGGTTACCCACGCGCGCATCTTCGCCATCGCCATCCCGGCGATGCTCACCAATGTCACGACGCCGCTGCTCGGCGTGGTCGCCACCGCGGTGATCGGCCGGCTGGGCGAAGCGCACCTGCTCGGCGGCGTCGCCATGGCCTCGGTGGTGTTCGACTGCATCTTCTGGCTGTTCGGCTTCCTGCGCATGGGCACGGTCGCCTTCACCGCGCAGGCGTTAGGGGCCGGCGACGCGCCCGAACAGCGCGCGGTGCTGGCGCGCGCACTTCTGGTGGCCGGCGCGATCGGGCTTGCCATCGTCGCGTTTCAGCTCCCGCTCGCCGCGCTGATCTTTGGCTCGATGGGCGGCAGCGAGGCTGTGACCGCCGCGGCGCATGATTATTTCTACGTACGCCTGTGGTCGGCGCCCTTCGTGCTGGCGAATTTCGTCATGCTCGGCTGGCTCGTCGGGCTGGCGCGCGCCGCCACCGGCATGGCGATCCAGATCTTCGTCAACGTCGTCAACATCGTCGTCATGATCGCGCTGGTGCTCGGGCTCGGCACCGGCATCTATGGGGCGGCACTTGCCTCGGTGATCGCGGAAGGCGCCGGGCTGGTAGTCGGCCTCGCGGTCGCCTGGCGCATCCTCGGCGGCCGCCTCGACCTGCGAGCCGGCACTTTGTTCGACCGCCAGCGGCTGCTGCGCATGCTGTCGGTCAACGGCGACATCATGATCCGCACCGCCGCGCTGATCGCGGCCTTCCTGTTCTTCACCGCGCGCGGCGCGCGCGCCGGCGACGTGACGCTGGCCGCCAACGCGGTGCTGCATAACTTCACGCTGGTCGGCGCCTTCTTTCTCGACGGCATGGCGACCGCGGCCGAGCAATTATGCGGCCGCGCCTATGGCGCGCGCGACCGGCAGGGCTTTTCCCGCGCGGTGAAGCTGGTGCTCGCCTGGGGCTTCGCCTTCGGGCTGGCGGCGACCGGCCTGTTCGCGCTGGCCGGCGCGCCGATGATCGACCTGATGACCGCGAGCGCGGACGTGCGCGAAGTGGCGCGGCAGTTCCTCTGGCTGGCGGTGCTGGCGCCGGTCTGCGGCGTGATGGCGTTCAGCTATGACGGCATCTATATCGGCGCCACCTGGGCGCGCGACATGCGCAATTTGATGGTGGCCTCGCTCGCGATCTATCTGGCCGCCTGGTGGTTCTTGCAGCCCTTGGGCAATGCGGGCCTGTGGATCGCGCTGCTGATCTTCTTCATCGCGCGCGGCGTGCTGCAGGCGGCGCGCTATCCGGCTCTGGTGCGGAAGCCGTTTGCGTGAGCGGGGACTCAGGTGCATTAACCTCCGGCAATCCTCCACGCTACGGCACCCAGAAGCAGAGCAAGCGGCAACGCGACAACGGAAATCGCTAAAACTCCTCTCGCCGAAATCGTTAGCGAAAAAATCTGTACAAGGATTTCATTTGCTTCATGTGCCTTCATTTGGGCTCTCCGCACAGTCCCGCGATCACGCAACACGCTACAGTGTTGCGACGTCGCCAAGCCAAGTGGGCTTTGGGATTAATAGCGCCAGTGGTTCAAATAGCCACAGACAGGATCAAATCTACTTACAACAACTGATCATTCAACGGTTTTGAAAAGGCCACGCGGTTTAACTGACGGAAGTTGCTAAGTTTTGCGCCGAACTGTAATTTCCTATCTGCGAGCAACACGTTGAACAACCGCAATGATTTTCACAAAACTGACTTTTTTCGAGCCGTCATCCGATCCAAAAATTTTTGTCTGCGATTACAGGCATCTAGGCTTCCTGGAAGTGACTTCCGAACCCCCCGTTGCGCTTTCCCGTTAAGTCATTAGTAGCGCGGCCGGATTCGTGACCGATTTTTAAGGTAACCGTTAAAAGCACATCAAGTGGATTCGGCGGTTCGTACGAGTTTTCCAAACTACCCCGGCCAGCTCTCCGCCGTCATCTCGGCGGCGTCGACGCCCACCATAGACGCGAGCGAGTCGCGATGGCCGCGCTTGAGCGCCGCCGCTAGGTCGGTCTTGATCTCGCCGAGCAGCGAAACGCCGCGATAGACGAGCCCGGTATAGAGCTGCACCAGCGTCGCCCCCGCCCTGATCTTGGCGATGGCCGTGGGGCCGGAGTCGATGCCGCCGGAGCCGATCAGCGGAAACGCGCCCTCGGCGCGCACGAAGGTTTCCGCCAGCATGCGCGTCGACAGCTTGAACAGCGGCCGGCCGGACAGGCCGCCGGCCTCGGCCGCCTTGGCGCGCGCGCGCAACGAGGCGGGCCGCGCGATCGTGGTGTTGCCGACGATCATGCCATCGACGCGATGCTTGCGCGCGACGCCGACGGTGTCGTCGAGCTCGGACAAAGTGAGATCCGGCGCGACCTTCACCAGCAGCGGCTTG
The DNA here is from genome assembly GCA_022841665.1 of Pseudolabrys sp. GTDB lineage: Bacteria > Pseudomonadota > Alphaproteobacteria > Rhizobiales > Xanthobacteraceae > Pseudolabrys. The sequence goes on along the minus strand of JALHRB010000050.1, from coordinate 8,489 downwards.
AGGCCGCTGCGCGGGCGCACGCGCTCGCGCGCGTCCACCACACGGGCGAGCAGGTCGTCGAGCGCGCGCGCCTGCTGCAAGTCGCGCAAGCCCGGCGTATTGGGCGAGGAGACGTTGACGGTGAAATAGCTCGCCACCGGCGCGAAGGTCTCGATCAGCCGCACATAGTCCTCGGCGCGGTCGGCCGAGTCCTTGTTGGCGCCGATGTTGACGCCGACGATGCCCTGCCGGCGCGCGCGCGCGGAGAGCCGCGCCAGCACGCTGGGCGCGCCGTCGCTGTTGAAGCCGAAGCGATTGATCACGCCCTGGTCGGCCTCCAGCCGGAACAGGCGCGGGCGCGGATTGCCCGGCTGCGGCCGCGGCGTGACGGTGCCGACCTCGACGAAACCGAAGCCGAGGCGCAGCAGCGCGTCGGGCACCTCGGCGTTCTTGTCGAAGCCGGCGGCGATGCCCACGGGATTGGGGAAATCGAGCCCGAAGGCGCGCACGGCCAGCGCCGCCGGGTCGGCCGGCGCCTTGCGCAGCGGCATGACCTTCAGTGCCTTGATGGCGAGCGCATGCGCGTCCTCGGGATCGAGGGCGCGCAGCAGCGGGCGGGACAGGCGGTCGAAGAAACCGATCACGGCAGCGGGCTCCGGGTCCGGGAACCGTCTAACCGCAGCGCCCGGCCGCCGCCACTAACATTTTGGCCGGGCTCGCTGTTTTCGCGGAATACCGGCCTGGCGGCGGGTCTTGCGGCCTTAGCCCCAAGAATTTTTCCGCCGGCGCACGAAACTTCTTGCCCAAAGGGGGCGATTCACGGCTACAATTCCTAAAATTTGACCGCAGTCACAAACGAGGGGGCCTCGCGCCTTACGCCTTGCATGCTCACACATAGCCAGATCTGGAATGCCCTCGACCGCTTGGCCGCGCGCGCCAAGCTGACGCCGTCCGGCCTCGCCAAGAAAGCGGGGCTCGATCCCACCACCTTCAACAAGTCCAAGCGCATCACACCGGAGGGCCGGCCGCGCTGGCCGTCGACCGAGTCGGTCGCCAAGGCGCTGGCCGCGACCAGCACCAAGGTCGACACCTTCGTCTCGCTCATCACCGACGGCGGCAAGCCGACGATCCAGAGCGTGCCGGTGATCGGGTTCGCCGAAGCGGGCGGCGGCGGTTATTTCGACGACGCCGGTTTCCCGGTCGGCAAAGGCTGGGAAGAGATCTCGTTCCCGCAGGTCACCGACGAGCACGCCTACGCGCTGGAAATTTCCGGCGACTCGATGAAACCGGCCTATCGCGACGGCGACATCATCATCGTGTCGCCCGGCTCGCCGGTGCGGCGCGGCGACCGCGTCGTGGTCAAGACCAGGAACGGCGAAGTGATGGTGAAGGAACTGCGCCGCAAGACGACCAAGTCGGTCGAGTTGAAGTCGCTCAACGCCGAACACCGCGACCGCACCTTGCAGATGGCGGACGTGGTGTGGATCTCGCGCATCGTCTGGGCCAGCCAGTAAGACGCGCGCGAACCGCCGCCTGCGCGGCGGGTCTGGGGGAAGTCGTGTCGTTGCGTCGCGTGAGCGTTGTCACGACGGTCTGCGTTTCGCTGCTGGGCGCCGGTTGCGCCAGCACCGCCAACATGCCCTTCAACAAGCCGCTGACGGAACAGACCGAGCCGCAATCGTCGCGCTCGGCGACCGCCGTGCGCGACGGCATGATCCTCGGCCTGGCTTTCTCCGGCGGCGGCACGCGCGCGGCCGCCTTCGGCTACGGCGTGCTCAAGGAGGTTGACGCGACCACGTTGCATCTGCCCGGCCGGCCGCCCTCCTCGCTCTACAACCACATCAGCTTCGTTTCCGGGGTGTCGGGCGGCTCGGTGCTGGCCGCTTATGTCGGCCTGCGCAACCGCGAGGCTTTGACGGATTTCCGCGAGAAGTTCCTGCTGCGCAACGCCGAGGAAAGCCTGGCCACCCGCGCCAGCCTGATCAATGTCGGGCGCGCGCTCGGCGGCGGCGTCAACGAATCGAGCCACCTCACCGGCTGGCTCGACGACAACCTCTACAACGGCGCGACGCTGGGCGATCTGGAGCGGCGCGACCACCCGCGCGTCTACATCTACGCGTCCGACATCTTCAACTCGGAGCCGTTCGTGTTCTCGCGCTCGACCTTCGAGGCGCTGTGCAGCGACTACGCGTCCTATCCGGTGTCGCAGGCGGTGGCGGCTTCCGCCGCGGTCCCCTTCGTGTTCAGCCCGATCGTGGTGGAGAGCTACCCGGACCGCTGCCGCGGCCCGCTGCCGGCCTGGGTCGGGCGCGCCGCCAAGCGCGAGGACAGCGCGACCTTGAAAGCGGTGGCGCAGGCGCTGCAGCGCTACCGCGACCCTAGCATCATCCGCTATGTGAAGCTGGTCGATGGCGGCGTCACCGACAATTTCGGCGTCAGCGGCTTCATCGTCGACCACGAGCAGGAGGAAACGCCCTACGCGCCGCTGACCGAGCAGCAGGCGGTGAACCTGCAGCGCGCGCTCATCCTGGTGGTGAACGCCGGCCAGGAGCCCGCCGGCAACTGGGGCAAGACGCTCGAAGGTCCCGGCGGCGCCGAGCTCGTGCGCGCGGTCACCGACACCATGATCAAGTCGAGCTCGCGCGCCTCGTTCGACGCTTTCCGGCAGACCTTCAAGCTGTGGCGCGAAGAGCTGGTGCGCTGGCGCTGCAAGCTCAGCCTGGCGCAGATCCAGCGCCTGCGCGGCTCGCTCAAGGGCTGGAACTGCCGCGACGTCAATTTCTATGTCGGCGAGGTCGCCTTCGACCAGCTCGGGCCGGTGCGCGGCAAGGAGCTGAGCGCGATCCCGAGCCGCTTCAAGCTGGAGCCCGAGCAGGTCGACAGCCTGATCGCGGCCGGGCAGGACGCCCTGCGCGCCAACGGCCAATTCCAGGCCTTCCTGCGCGGCGTCCCGCGCTCGCAGCAGCCCGTGCGCGAGCAGACGGCCGTGGCGCAGTAGGCTGGCGGCGAAGCCCGACTGCGGCTAGGTTCGCTGAGATTGAACTCCTTTTTGGAGGCATTCATGACCGCATTGGTTCATTCCGGCTGCGCGTGCTGCGGCGATCTGTTGGCCAAGCAATACGACCGTCGGCGCTTCCTGCATGTGACGGCCGCTGCCGGCATGGCGATGGCGCTGCCCTCCTTCGCCTTCGCCGCGGAAGGCGACTACGAGGCGATGCTGCTGAATTGTATCGATCCGCGGTTTCCCGAGCCGACGATTAATTACATGCACGGCCGAAACATGGCCGGCAAATACAGCCAGTTCACCATCGCGGGCGCGGCGATCGGCGTGGTGGCGCCGGCCTTCAAGGGATGGTCGCAGGCGTTCTGGGAAAACCTCGCCGCCTCCATCCAGCTTCACCGCATATCCAAGGTGATCGCGATCAACCACCGCGACTGCGGCGCGGCCCAGATCGCCTACGGCGCCGCCAAGGTCGCCACGCCGGAGCTGGAAACGGCCACGCACAAGGCCGCGCTGATGACATTCCGCAAGCAGGTCGCCAAGCGCCAGCCCAAGCTCCAGGTCGAGACCGGCCTGATGGCGCTTGACGGCAAGGTGGAGATGTTCAGCTAGCACTCTCCGCTCATTCCCGAACGGAAACGTGCTTACGCGCTTCTTGCCAGCGCGCCGTCGATCATATCGACCGTGTTCTGCAAGCCGTAGACGGCGACGAACGAGCCGAAGCGCGGGCCTTTCTCCTGGCCGAGCAGCACCTGATACAGAAGGTTGAACCAGTCGAGCGAAACGCCCGGCTTGCCGTCCTTGGCTTTCTTCTTGTGGTCGAGGAACGGCTCGCGCCGGCCGATCTCGTAGACCACGTCCTGGATGGCCTCGGCCGTCGCATCGGCCGGCAACTGCGACAGCGCGTCGCGCAGATCGAGCAGCGCCTTGCGCTCGTCCGGCGTCGGAGCGCGGAATTTCTTTTCCGGCAGAACGAAGTCATGGAAGTAGTGGATCGCATAACCCACCGCATCGTTCAGCTTCGGATGCGTCTGCGGCGTCACGCCCGGACGATAGCGGCCGATGAAGCCCCACAGCGTCTCGGCGTTCTCGGCGTTCGACGACGACACCAGCGTGAGCAGCATCGAGAATGAGATCGGCATGTCCGCAGCCGGCGGATTACCGGCGTGGATGTGCCAGACCGGATTGCCGAGCTTCTGCTTCCAGTCCTGCTGGCGCGGATAGCCTTCCAGGAACTGTTGATAGTCGTCCACCTGACGCGGGATCACATCGAAGTACAGCCGCTTTGCCGACTTCGGCTCGCGGTACATGAACAGCGACAGGCTCTCGGGGCTGGCGTAGCGCAGCCATTCCTCGATGGTCAGGCCGTTGCCCTTCGACTTGGAAATCTTCTGGCCCTTCTCATCGAGGAAGAGCTCGTAGTTGAAGCCTTCCGGCGCCATGCCGCCGAGCGCGCGGCAGATTTCGCCCGACAGCTTCACCGAGTCGATCAGGTCCTTGCCGGCCATCTCGTAGTCGACGCCGAGCGCCACCCAGCGCATGGCCCAGTCCGGCTTCCATTGCAGCTTGGCCATGCCGCGCGTGACCGGCGTGGTCATGCGCTCGCCGCTGTCGGGATCCTCGTAGGTGATGGTGCCGCGCGCCGCGTCGTGCGCGACGATCGGCACCTGCAGGACGATGCCCGTGCGCGGCGAGATCGGCAGGAACGGCGAATAGGTGGCGGCGCGCTCCTCGCGCAGCGACGGCAGCATGATCGCCATCACCTTGTCGAAGTGCGCCAGCATCTTGAGCAGCGCTTCGTCGAAGCGGCCGGACTTGTAGCAGTCGGTCGACGACATGAACTCGTAGTCGAAGCCGAAGTGATCGAGGAAGGCGCGCAGCCGCGCATTATTGTGCTCGCCGAAGGAGGGATGCGTGCCGAAGGGGTCGGGCACCTTGGTGAGCGGCTTGCCGAGGTGCTTTTCCAGCAGGTCCTTGTTCGGCACGTTGTCCGGCACCTTGCGCAGGCCGTCCATGTCGTCGGAGAAGGCGATCAGCCGCGTCTTGATCTTGTCGTCGGTGAGGACGCGGAAGGCGTGCCGCACCATGGTGGTGCGCGCGACCTCGCCGAAGGTGCCGATATGCGGCAGGCCGGACGGACCGTAGCCGGTCTCGAAAATGACTTCGTCCTTTGGCTTCTTCTTCAGCCGGGCGACGATCTTGCGCGCCTCTTCGAATGGCCAGGCGCCCGATTGCTCGGCGACGGACTTGAGGTCTTGCGCGATTTCAGCGGCGGACATCGACATTTGGCACTCCGGCGGGCACACATAGGCAAGGCACCGCATTCCGTCAAATCGACCTTCTCGTGAACGACACAGACAATAAAGCCCTCAATAACAAGACTGCGGCCGTAATCGGCGGCGGCCCCGCCGGCCTGATGGCAGCCGAAGTGCTGGCGCAAGCGGGCGTTGCCGTCACCGTCTACGACCAGATGCCCGCCGTCGGCCGCAAATTCCTGCTGGCCGGGCGCGGCGGCCTCAACCTCACCCATAGCGAAGAACTGCCGGCGTTCCTCGGCCGCTACGGCGCCATCGACCCGAAGCTGCGTGCGGCGATCGAGGCGTTAGCCCCGGCAGCGTTGCGCGCCTGGGCCGAGGCGCTCGGCCAGGAGACCTTCGTCGGATCGAGCGGACGTGTGTTCCCGAAGGCGATGAAGGCCTCGCCACTGCTGCGTGCCTGGCTGCGCCGGCTTGCCACGCTCAATGTCACGTTTGCGCCGCGCCACCGCTGGACCGGCTGGGACGACGCGCGAAAGCTGCGCTTCCAGCACGGCGCGCAGGAGACACTCGCCGCGCCCGACGTCTCCGTGCTGGCGCTGGGCGGCGCGAGCTGGCCGCGGCTTGGATCGGATGCGCGCTGGGCCGATATTCTGCAGGCGCGCGGCGTGGCGCTGGCACCGCTCAAGCCATCCAATTGCGGCTTCATCGTACCGTGGTCCGACAAATTCCGCCGCTTCGAGGGCGAGCCGCTCAAGCGCATCGCCATCACTTTCGGCGCACGGACCGAGCGCGGCGAAGCCGTGGTCACCCGCGAGGGCCTGGAGGGCGGAATAGTCTATGCGCTGTCGCCTTATTTACGCGACGCCATCGGCGCCACCGGCGAAGCAAAAATCGCCATCGACCTGCGTCCCGACGTGTCCGCCGCCGCGCTCGCCGAAAAACTGGCGACGGTGGGGCGAAAGCAGTCGCTGGCGAATAGTCTGCGCAAGGCCGCCAAGCTCCCGCCCGTCGCCACCGGCCTGCTGCATGAATCCGCCGTGACGTCCGGCAAGCCCGTGGCGAGCCTGAACGTCCACGACCTCGCCGCGCTCATCAAGGCGGTGCCGTTGCGGCTCACCGGCGTGCAACCGGTCGCCGGCGCGATCTCGACCGCCGGCGGCATCCGCTTCGACGCACTCGACGACGGCTTCATGCTGAAAGAAATGCCCGGCCTGTTCGCCGCCGGCGAAATGCTGGACTGGGAGGCGCCGACCGGCGGCTATCTCTTGCAGGCGTGCTTTGCGACCGGCGCGGCGGCGGGGCGCGGCGCGCTGAAATTCCTGGAAGCCAAAGCTCAATGATTTGTCATTCCGGGACGCGCGCAGCGCGGACCCGGAATCCAGAGCCAAACACTGTGCTGGAAGGTTCTGGATTTCGGGTTCGCGAGCTTCGCTCGCGCCCCGGAATGACAAGAAATCAAAACGGGCTGATCGGGAAATAGCGCAGCCACAGGTCGGTGAAGCGGCCTTTCTCCCACAGCCGGAACAGCGCCCAGTTGAAGGCCTGCCGCATGAGGTCGTTGTTGCGCCGGACCGCGATGCCGACGCCCTCGCCGAAGAAGCGGCTCTCGAGATAGGGCCCGCCGCGGAAGACGCAGCAGTTGCCGGAGTCGGTGCCGTTGAGCCAGAACGCCAGCGCGATGCCGTCGCCGAACAGGAGATCGACCTCCCCCTTCTTGAGCGCGGCGCGCGCAAGCTCCGCGTTCGGATAAAGCTGCACCGCGGCTTCCGTGAACAGCGCCTTCAAGAAGACCTCGTGGGCCGTGCCTTGAACGACGGCGATCTTCTTGCCTTCCAGGAGCTCGGGCCGCACCTCGTCGAAGGCGGCGTCCTTGCGCGACACGAAGCGCGCCGGCGTGCGGTAGTAGGGATCGCTGAAATCGACGCGCAGCCGCATGTCGGCGGTCTCCGCCATCGACGCAATCACCGCGTCGCCTTCGTTCTTGTTCAAGGCGTCGATCAAGGTATCGAAGCGCCGCATCTGCACGGTGCAGGCGACCTTGATCTCCTCGCAGATCAGCCGTGCCAGATCGACGTTGAAGCCGGCCGGCGCGCCGTCGGGCCCGGTGTAGTTGAACGGCGGATAGTCGGTCTCGGTGAGGAAGCGGATGATGGCGATGCGCGACAGGTCCGGCCGCTCCGGCCGGCGGCGCGGATCCCAGAAGCCGGGCACCGCCATCGGGTCGGCGATGATGGCCGCGGTCGCCGGCACGCCCGGCCGGCTCACCGACGAACTGGGAGGCTCGGCCGGCAGCGGCGCGGTCGGCGGCTGGCGCGCCGGCTGCTGCACCGTCTGGGCAGCCGCTACGGCGGCCGTCAGCGCGAGCAGCAGCGCGGCCAGCAGGCTCCTGCCGCCGCGCGCGCGTTCTATGCGTGGAAACCAAGTCATGCGCCGGTCCCGAAATCGCGGCGACCATAGCATCGCCGCCGCGCCGGGCCAGCCGGAAATGCGCGCGACGATGAAGGCCGCGTAAGCGGGATCAGCCGCCGCTCAGGCGCTTCTCGATCTCGTGCACCGGCATCTTGACAAGGTCCTTGTCCAGCTCGGCGCGCACCGCACCCTTGAGCGCGTGGGTATAGGCCGGCCGCAACATGCCGAGCGCGCGCGGCGGCGCCACCACGATAATGGATTTGGTCTTGCCGGCGCCGACGGCGGCGTCGAGATGATGGGCGAGCTTGGTCAGAAACGCGTGCTCGGCCTGGTCGTGCCAGTCGGTCTGGCCGACGGCGCTACGGCCATGGCCGACCGAGCTGTGGCTACGCCCAGGCTTGTCCGTGCCCTGTTCATGCGTGGCCAGGTCGTCGTGCTCAAGCACTTCGATCGTCTTCAAGTTGGGAAACTTGGCGTCGCCGACGTTCTCCAGCACCAGCGCCTTGGCGCCGTCGCAAACTACTACCCACTCGCCCTTGTGAATCGACATGCTGGACATCGGCGACCTCCTTGAACCAACGCAATAACCCTAGGTCCGAATGTGGACCCCGGATTTGCTCTGGATCAAACGCCGCTGGTGGCGATTTCGTTGCCAAATCGACTCAATTGCTGCCGTCGAGCAGGCGGCGGGCGATGACCTGGGCCTGGATTTCGGCCGCGCCTTCGAAAATGTTGAGGATGCGGGCGTCGCACAAGATGCGCGAAGCCGGGAATTCGAGCGCGAAGCCGTTGCCCCCGTGGATCTGCACCGCGTTGTCGGCGGCCGCCCAGGCCACCCGGGC
>JALHRB010000049.1 GCA_022841665.1 Pseudolabrys sp. | reverse complement strand
GATCGATAATGCGCCATTGCTCGTCAGTCAGATCGCCCCGACTCAATCCTGCCTCCCTCAGAAAGGCAGTCTTGAATCAAAACTCGATTCCTCTGTCAAAAACGGTCAACACGGCCTAGTGTCCCGATTCCGAAGTTCGCATTATTGTGCGGCACCCTCGTTTGCGAACTTCGGAATCGAAGGACACTAGCAACTTGTTGATCTAGGGTGGCTTTGGTTCAGAAGTCCGCATCCGGGACTTGCGGCAAGAATGATGCGGACTTCTGAACCGCCACACTAGCAACTTATTATCCAGTGTGGCCTTGGTTCAGAAATCCGCATCGCGGACTTGCTGGAAGAATGATGCGGATTTCTGAACCGCCATAGTAAGTCTCGGGGCGATCCGACGTTCGGCTGGTGCAATTGCACAGCGCTGCCGCGAGCCGGCGCGAGGGTTTGCAGCACCGAGCGAGGACATCAACCCTCCGTCAAATGTGTGATAGTAGAACAGCCGCCTGCGCCCCATCTTGAGCCGAGGAGAGCGAAATGGCTGAGTGCTGCGGCGGCAGCGTCAAGTTCGACGGCATTTCCGCCGATTACAAGCGGCGGCTTTGGATCGTCATTGTGATCAACGCCGGCATGTTCGCGGTCGAGACCGCGGGCGGCGCGTTGGCGGGGTCGCAGGCACTGCAAGCCGACGCACTCGATTTTCTGGGAGATTCCCTCACCTACGGCATCACGCTCGCGGCGATCGGCGCGTCAATCACGGCGCGGGCTCGCGCGGCGCTGTTCAAGGGCGTCACCCTGTCGTTGATGGGGCTGTGGGTGTTCGGAGCCACCGCCTATCACGTGCTCATTCTCGGCGTGCCACGCGCCGAGGTGATGGGCGCGGTCGGCTTTCTCGCGCTCGCGGCCAATGTCGCGAGCGTATTGCTGCTCGCCAAGTACAAGGACGGCGACGCCAATGTGCGCTCCGTCTGGCTGTGCTCGCGCAACGACGCGCTCGGCAACGTCGCGGTGATGGTCGCCGCGCTCGCGGTCTGGTGGAGCGCGAGCGCTTGGCCCGACCTGATCGTCGCCGCCGTCATGGCCGGGCTGTTTCTCTGGTCTTCAGCGCAGATTTTGCGGCAGGCCGCGGGCGAGCTTCGCGTGGCGCGCAGTTCGGCCATTCCGGCGGAATGACTGTTCGGCGCTCGCTCTTCACCATCGGCTACGAGCAGGCAACATCCGCCGCCGTGCTCGATATGCTCGCGCGCGCGGCGGTGCAGGTGCTGGTCGATGTGCGCGCGGTCGCGGCCTCGCGCCGGCCCGGCTTCTCCAAGCGTCAGCTTGCCGCCGGTCTCGACGAGCGCGGCATCGCCTATCTGCATATGCGCGCGCTCGGCACGCCGAAGGAGGGTCGCGAGGCCGCGCGCGCCGGCCGCCTCGACGATCTCTTTCGCATCTATGAGACGCATCTGCAGACGCCGGAGGCGCGCGACGAGCTCGAGGCTCTTGTTGCGCTCATCCGATCCGGCCGGCGCGTCTGCCTGCTATGCTACGAGCGCGATCCTGGTCATTGCCACCGCAAGCGCGTCGCCGAAATCATGGCCGAGCGGACGGGCGCGACGATCGAAGATTTGTTTTCCGCCGTGTAGTGCGGGGCAAAGCCGCGCAGGCGCCGCGAGCGCCTATTCGGCGGGCGCGCCCGCGCGATCGCGCTCACGCTCGACAAATGTCGCAAGAACCGCGATGCCGATCACGGCAACGAGCAGCACCAGCGCGATCACCGCGGTGACCGCGATGACGAGATCGAAGCCGCCGCGTCCATGCAGCAAGGCGATCATCGCCACCGCAGCGCCCGAGGTGATGAAGGTCAGGAAATAGCGCACGGCATAGACGCGCCCGCGCCAGGCATCCGCGGTATAGCGGGCGAGCACGATGTCGCTGACGGTGACCTGCCCGTAGATCGCGGCCATCGTGAGCGCGAGCGCAACGATCAGCACCGGCCCGGCCGCATAGGCCGCCCATGCAATGCCGGCATGCTGCACGGCCACCACCAGCGCGAACAGGATGTGCGGCGGAACTCTCTCGACCAGCCGCCCCATCGCCAGTTGCGCCAGCGCGCCGCACAGAAACACCGCGGTCGCGAGCCCGCCCACCATGGCGAGCGAAATCTCCCGCCCGAGGCGTTCGTCGACGATTTTCGGCAAAGCCACCGACACGGTGTTGAACGTCAGTCCGGCGGTGAGCGAGACGACGACGAACAGCGCAAACAGCGCGGTGGCGATCCAGAACAGCAGGGGCACCTCCGGTGTCGCCATGCGCGTTCCAGTGCGGTGCCGATCGTCCGGCACGAGCGCGAGGAAAGCGAAGCCGCTCGTCACGCAGACCGCGGCAGGAACGAGAAAGGCCGCACGCCAGCCGAGATAGGACGCAAGCAGCGCGCTCATTCCGGCCGCCAGCGCCGCGCCGAGATTGCCGCACACGCCGTTGAAGGCGAGCGTGCGCCCGCGCGAGACCGCCGTGTCGATCAGCATCGGCATCCCGACCGGATGATAGATCGCGGCGAACACGCCGAGCGCAAACAGCGCGAGCGCGAGCATCCAGAGCGTCGGTGCAAAAGCGGCCGCCGCGAGCGACAGTCCGCATCCGAAATAGAAGACCGCCATCATGTTGCGCCGGCTCCAGCGGTCGGCGAGCCAGCCGGCGGGCAGCGAAAAGACGCCGAAAGCCACAAACGACGCCGTCGAGAGTCCGATCAGCTCGGCATAGGATCGCGCATAGACATCCTCGAGTCCGATCACGACGGTCGGGAAGATGAGGATGACGAAATGGTCGAGCGCATGCGCGAAGTTCAGGAAGCCGATGGCGCGGCGGCGGGCGCTCGTGTCTGCTATGGCCGTCTGAGCGGAAGGGGTGTGCATCGTATGCGTCCTTGCGGCCATTCATAGCGTGAGCCGCGCACATTGGCCATTCGAACTCGGCAGCGAACGGTAGGGTGGGCAAAGCGAAGCGTGCCCCCCATCATTCGCGCCACGCCAATGTGGGCACGGCGCTACGCGCCTTTGCCCACCCTACCATTCTCCACGTCCGCCTTCAGCGTCTGCAAGGCCTCCGGCGTATCGATGTCGAGGAACACGCCGGTGTCGCTGACAGGCACCTCGGTGACCGCCTCGGCATAGCCCGCGATCAGATGCCGCGCGCCGGTATCGCCGTCGAGTTTCATGAGATCGGCGAAGAAGCGCCGCGACCAGACCACCGGATTGCCCCGCTTGCCCTCGACCGTGGGCACCACGACGAGCGCGCCGCGCTCGGGATCGAACGCGCCGGCCAGGCGGTCGATCAGCGCGGCGTCGACTTGCGGCATGTCGCCAAGACACACGATGACGCCGTCCGCGCTCTCGGGCAGCGCCGCAATCCCGGCTTTCAGGGAGGTCGAAAGCCCCTCCGCGAAATCCGGATTGTGCACGAGCGTGACGTTGAGTCCCGAAAGCGCCGCCTCGACCTTCTCGCGCTGGTGACCGGCGACGACGATCACCGGCGCGGCGCGCGAGGCGAGCGCGTTCTCGCACACGATGCGCACCAGCGGCTTGCCGCCGATATCCGCGAGCAGCTTGTTGGGCCCGCCCATGCGGGTCGATCGTCCCGCCGCGAGCACGAGGGCGGCGACCCGCCGCCCGGCCACGGTCTCGATCTCGCGCGGCTGCGGACGCGTGACGATTTCCATCAGCAGGCCGCCGACGCCCATCGCGGTGATGTCGCGGCGGCGCACCGGCAGCCCCGCGAGCAGGCGCGTCAACACCCAGTCGAAACCGTTCTCCTTCGGCGAACGCGCGCAGCCGGGCGCGCCCAGCACCGGACGGCCGGCCACCTCGGCAACAAGCAGCAGATTGCCCGGATCGACCGGCATCCCGAAATGCTCCAGCCGTCCGCCGATCGCCTCGACCGCCGCCGGGATCACGTCGCGTTCGTCCGCGATGGCGGATGCGCCGAACACGATGACAAGCTCCGCGCCGGCCGCCAGCAGTTCGTCGAGCGCTCGCGCGAGCGCCTGCGTTTCATGCGCCACGCGGCGCTCGCCGATGATTTCGGCTCCGGCGGGCGCAAGCCGCTCGGCGGTGACGCGCAAGGTCTTCTCGATCACTTTCGGCGCAAGACCGGGGAGCAGCGTCGAGATCACGCCGACGCGCCTGACGCGGAACGGCGCCACGCGAACGAGCGGGTGCGCCGCCCGCGCGACCGCGAGCGCCTTGTCGCGCGCCGCCCGCGGCACGGCGAAGGGAATGATCTTCACTGTCGCGATCATCGTGCCGGCGACAACGGGCGCGAAGGCCTCGAGCGTCGCAAAGGTGATCGCCGGCTCCACATCGTTGAGCTGATTGATCGCCGCCTCGTTGACGACCAGCAGGCCGGCGCCGGCGGCGAACAGGTTGGCGCGGCCAGTGAAGGCGCGGTCGACGCGCACGCCCTCCCCCGCGGCCGCCGCGGCGATCTCGGCTGCGGCCGCGTCCTCCGGCACGTCGTCGGCATCGAGCCGCGCCACCACGATGTCGCGCACGCCGGCCGCCTCCAGCGCCTTCACCTCGTTCGGCCCGAGCACCGTGCCTTTTTTCAGGACCAGCGCGCCTTGGCGGATCGAGTGAACCGCGATCGCGCCGAGCGCGTCTTTCGGAGCGACGGGGCCGAACTTCATGCCGTCGTCTCGCGGGCCTTTTGCGACAGCGGCACCGGCCCGCGCTGATCGCGCTCGCCCCGCGAGCGCAGCCGCGCCGTCACCTCCGCCATGATGGCGACCGCGATTTCCGGCGGCGACACCGCGCCGATATCGAGGCCGATCGGCGCATGGATGCGCTTGAGCTGGGCCTCGCTGATTCCCTTCTCCTTCAGCCGCGCGATGCGCCGCGCATGCGTGCGCGTGGAGCCGAGCGCGCCGATATAGAAGCAATCACGGGCGAGCGCGTAATGCAGCGCCGGATCGTCGATCTTCGGATCATGCGTCAGCGCGACAAAGGCCGTGTAAGGATCGACGCCGATTTTCGGCAGCGCCGTGTCCGGCCATTCCGCAAGCACCGCCACGTCCGGAAACCGCTCCGTGGTGGCGAAGGCCGTGCGCGGATCGACAATGACCGGATCATAGCCGAGCAGCTTCGCCATCGGCGCGAGCGCCTGGCTGATATGCACCGCGCCGACGATGATCATTTTCGGCGACGGCACATGCACGGTGAGGAAAACGCGGCCCTGCGCCGTCTCCGCCATGCCGCTCTTGCCGGTGCGCAGCCGCTCGGCGAGCGTATCGCGCAGTGCGTCGCGCGCGATATCGGCCGCCCGCACGAGCCACTGCGAGCCGCGGGTGACGTCGGTGACGACGATCGCCGCGCGCCGCGCCTCGCGCTCCGCATTGAGAGCCGAGAGAATGTCGAGCTTCAATCGATCTTCTCCACATAGACGCGGATCGTGCCGCCGCACGACAGGCCGGCGCGCCAGGCGGTCTCGTCGGCGACGCCGAATTCGAGCATTTTCGGCTGCCCGCTCGCGATCACGTCGATGGCCTCGGTGATGACGTCGCCCTCGACGCATCCGCCCGACACCGAGCCGAGGAAATTTCCGCTCTCGTCGATGACGAGGTTGGAGCCGACCGGCCGCGGCGCGGAGCCCCAGGTCTCCATAACGGTCGCAAGCGCGACCCCGCGTCCGGCTTTCCGCCAGTCTTCCGCGGCTTTGAGAATATCGTCATCGCCTGCGAGCATATGAGGTCTCCTCTTTCTTATCCCTCCCCCGCCTGTCGTAGCGGCGTAGGGTGGGCAAAGGCGCGTAAGCGCCGTGCCCACATTTCACGTTCGGAACGCCTGATGGTGGGCACGCTTCGCTTTGCCCACCCTACAAAGCACGTCTTCAAGCCACCGTCCTCAACAGCTCTTATCCCTCCCCCGCCTGCGGGGGAGGGTCGGCGCGAAGCGCCGGGGTGGGGGCTCTTCGCGACGACCCCACCCGGCTCGCTATCGCTCGCCACCCTCCCCTTTCAGGGGAGGGACTAAGTCTCAAAACCGTAGCCCGGATGGAGCAAAGCGACATCCGGGATAAGAGTGCAACTCAAGCCACCGCCCTCAACCAAAGCTTCGGATCGATCGCCCGCTCGCGCTCGGCCAGTGACCGGACCAGCCCCATCATAGACTGCAGATTGTGGATCGGGCGGAATTCGTCAACATGCGGCAGCATGCTGCGGATCCCATGCGCCTTGGCTTCAAAGCCGTCGAACCGCAGGAGCGGGTTCAACCATAGGAGCCGGCGGCAGGACCGGTGCAGGCGATCCATCTCGAAGGCCAGCGTCGAATCGGGATCGCGCTCGAGCCCGTCGGTGATGAGCAGCACGATCGCCCCCTGCCCCAGGACGCGCCGCCCCCATTGCTTGTTGAACGCATGCAAGGAGGTTGCAATGCGCGTGCCTCCCGACCAGTCGGCGACGCTCGCCGAGCATGCCGCCAGCGCCTCGTCGGGATCCTTCGTCTTCAGCGAGCGCGTCACATTGGTGAGCCGCGTGCCGAACAGGAACGTATGCACGCGTTTGCGCGCGTCCGTCACCGCATGCATGAAGTGGAGAAACAGCCGCGTATATTCGCTCATCGAGCCGGAGATATCGAGCAGCGCCACGATCGGCGGCGTCTTCGTCTTCGGTCCGAGAAAGCGCAAGTCGATCAGCGCACCGCCCGCCTTCATGCTGGCGCGCAAGGTGCGGCGCATATCGACGATATGGCCGCGGCGATGCGGCGCAAGCCGCCGTGTGCGCACCTCGTCGAGCGGCAGCACCAGCCGCTTGATCGCGTCTTTCGCCGCGGCGACCTCCGCGGCGGTCATCTGCGCGAAGTCCTTCGTTTGCAGAAGCTCGTCGGCCGACATCGTCAGGCTGAAATCGAAGTCCAGCTCGGGTTTCTTATGGGGCGGCGTGTTGCCCGTGTTCGGGAAAAGCGCATCCTGAACACGCTGCGAGGCAGGCTTCGCCGGCTCGGACGCCGCTGGCGTCGGCGGCAGCATTTGCGCCATCAGCCGCTCGAGATACCCGCGCTTGCGGAAAAAGATGCGGAACGCCTGCTCGAACAGGATCGAGTGCTCATGGCGCTTCACGAAGACCGCGTGCAGCGTCCAGTAAAAATCCTCGCGCGCGCCGATGCCGGCTGCCTTCACCGCCTCCAACGCGTCCAGCACCGCGCCCGGCCCGACCGGCAGCCCCGCGGCGCGCAGCGCGCGGGCGAAGTAGAGAATGTTTTCGGACAGGCGGCCTGAATTGTCGGACATGATCCCTCGATTCGAGCGTTGACCCTCCCCCTGAAAGGGGGAGGGATTTCGATATCTACTCCGCCGCCCGAAGCTCCGCGCGCATTTCGTCGAGCATCGCTTTCACCTTCGCGCCGTCGAGGCGCACGATGTCGTCCTGATACTTGAGCAGCACGCCGAGCGTGTCGGACACGATGGCCGGATCGAGCGCGACCACGTCCAGCTCCGACAAGGCGGTCGCCCAATCGAGCGTCTCGGCGACGCCGGGCGCCTTGAACAAATCCTCCCGGCGCAGCGACTGCACGAACAGCACGACCTCCTGCGACAGCCGCGCCGCGATGCCGGGCGCCTTCGCACGCACGATCGCGAGCTCGCGCTCGGCATTCGGGTAGCCGACCCAATGATAGAGGCAGCGCCGCTTCAGCGCGTCGTGGATCTCGCGCGTGCGATTGGAGGTGATGACGACGATCGGCCGCTGCGCTGCCTTGACGGTCCCAAGCTCGGGGATCGTCACCTGGTAGTCCGACAGCACTTCGAGCAAAAACGCCTCGAACGCTTCGTCGGCGCGATCGAGCTCGTCGATCAGGAGTACCGGCGGCCCGGCGGTGTCGGCCTCGAGTGCCTGCAACAGCGGCCGCTTGATCAAAAACCGCTCGGAAAAAACATCATGCGCGATGCGCGCGCGGTCGCCCTCGCCTTCCGCCTCGGCGACGCGGATCGCGATCATCTGCGCGCCATAGTTCCACTCGTAGACGGCACCGGCGATGTCGAGTCCCTCATAGCATTGCAGCCGGATCAGCCGCCGCCCGAGCGTCTCGCCCAGCACCTTCGCGATCTCGGTCTTGCCGACGCCCGCCTCACCCTCGAGGAAGATCGGCCGTCCCATTTTCAGCGCCAGGAATAGAACGGTGGCGAGCGAACGGTCAGCCAGATAGTTCGCGCGCGCGAGCAGCTTTTGCGTCTCGTCGATCGAGGCCGG
Organism: Pseudolabrys sp.; assembly: GCA_022841665.1. Lineage (GTDB taxonomy): Bacteria > Pseudomonadota > Alphaproteobacteria > Rhizobiales > Xanthobacteraceae > Pseudolabrys. The sequence continues at coordinate 12,543 of JALHRB010000049.1, read as the reverse complement.
CAGCGGCCGGGGCTGGTCGTTCTTCGTCATTGCGTCTCGGTCGAACGCACAGTCCTAAACGAGGGACCCCCGGGTCAAGCCCAGGTGGGTTATGGGCGCAATGCAGATGCGCTCACCCGGCGGCCGCGACCGCGCGCCGCGCCAGCACGCCGACGAGATGCGCGCGGTATTCGGCGCTGCCATGGATGTCGCTGTTCAGGCCGGCGGCGGGAATGGTCATGCCCTCGAGCGACCTCGCGGCGAAACGTTTCTTCAAGGCCTCCTCGAAGGCGGGCACGCGGAAGACGCCGCTCGCGCCCGCGCCGGTGACCGCGACGCGGATCTCCGGTCCGCGTTTGGAGACGAACACGCCGACCAGCGCATAGCGCGACGCCTGATTGCGGAACTTGACGTAAGCCGCCTTCTTGGCGAGCGGGAAGCTCACTTTGGTGATGATCTCGTCGGGCTCGAGCGCGGTCTCGAACAGGCCCTTGAAAAACAGGTCCGCCGCGATCTTCCGCTTGTTGGTGATGATGGTCGCGCCGAGGCCGAGCGCCGCCGCCGGATAATCCGCATTCGGATCGTTGTTGGCGAGCGAGCCCCCGATGGTGCCGCGATGGCGCACCGCCGGATCGCCGATCTGCCCGGCGAGATCGGCGAGCGCGGGCAGGTTCTCCTGCACGACCGGCGAGCTTGCGGCCTCGGCATGCGTCGTCATCGCGCCGATCACGACCGAGCGGCCGCGCAGCTCGATGCCCGACAGGCCTTCGACCTTCGACAGGTCGACGAGCCGCGTTGGGCTCGCAAGCCGCTGTTTCATGATCGGTATCAGCGTCTGCCCGCCGGCGAGGAGTTTTGCCTCCTCCGCTTTCGCCAGCATGTTGGCGGCCTGCCGCAGCGTCGCCGGGCGCTGATATGTGAATGCGTACATGCGCGTCCTCCCTGAATCCTTTGTCCGTAGGGTGGGCTGAGCGAAGCGAAGCCCACGACTTTCTATGACGTGGGCACGGCGCTGCGCGCCTTTGCCCACCCTACTTTCCTCACCTCTCCCCGCAAGCGGAGAGAGGAAAAACCTCACTCCGCCGCAACGCGCGGCCTGGCGTTCTGCACCGCCCGCCACACCGCGGCGGGCGTGGCCGGCATGGCGATGTTTTCCGCACCGATCGCGTCGGTGACGGCGTTGATCACCGCCGCCGGGGCCGCGATCGCTCCGGCCTCGCCGCACCCTTTCACGCCGAGCGGGTTTGACGGACACCGCGTCACCGTCATGTCCACCTTGTACGAGGGCAAGTCGTCGGCCCGCGGCATGCAGTAGTCGTTGAACGAGCCGGTCACGAGCTGTCCGTTCCCGTCATAGATCGCGCCTTCGAGCAGCGCCTGGCCGACGCCCTGCGCGATGCCGCCATGCACCTGTCCCTCGACGATCATTGGATTGATGACGACGCCGAAGTCGTCGACCGCCGTCCAGCCGACCACCTCCGTCCGCCCCGTTTCCGGATCGATCTCGACTTCGCAGATGTGGCAGCCGGCGGGGAAGGTGAAGTTCGTCGGGTCGTAGAACGCGCCCTCCTTCAGGCCCGGTTCGAGTTCGGCTCCGCTGAACTTGTGCGCGATATAGGCATGCAGCGCGACATCGCCCCACGCCGCCGACTTGTCGGTCCCCGCCACGGTGAACTTGCCGTCCTTGAACACGATGTCGGACTCGGACGCCTCCATCAGATGCGAAGCGACCTTTTTCGCTTTCGCCTCCACCTTGTCGAGCGCCCGCACGATCGCCGACATGCCGACCGCCGCCGAGCGCGAGCCATAGGTGCCCATACCGAACTGCACCTTGTCGGTGTCGCCATGCACGATCGAGATGTTGTCGAGCGGAATGCCGAGCCGCTCCGACACGAGTTGCGCAAAGGTCGTCTCGTGACCCTGCCCGTGGCTGTGCGAGCCCGTGAGCACCTCGACGCTGCCGGTGGGGTTCACGCGCACCTCGGCCGATTCCCAAAGTCCCACCCCCGCGCCGAGCGAGCCGACGGCCTGGCTCGGCGCGATGCCGCACGCCTCGATGTAAGTCGAGAAGCCGATGCCGCGCAGCTTGCCGTTGCGTGCGGAATCGCGCTTGCGCTTGCCGAAGTTCTTGTAGTCGTGCAGCTCCAGAGCTTTCGTCAGCGAGGCGTTATAGTTGCCGGCGTCATAGGTCATGATGACCGGCGTCTGGTAGGGAAACTGCGTGATGAAATTCTTCTTCCGCAATTCCGCCGGATCGACGCCGAGTTCGCGCGCGCTCACTTCCATCAGCCGCTCGACCACGAAGGTCGCTTCCGGCCGCCCGGCCCCGCGATAGGCGTCGACCGGCACGGTGTTGGTGTAGACCGCGTCCACCTCGCAATAGATGTTCGGGATCCTGTACTGGCCGGACAACAGCGTGGCGTAGAGATAGGTCGGCACCGACGACGAGAAGGTCGACATATAGGCGCCGAGATTGGCGATCGTCTTCACGCGCAGGCCGCAAATCCGGTTGTCGGCGTCGAACGCCATCTCCGCATGGGTGACGTGGTCGCGCCCATGCGCGTCGGCCACGAACGCCTCCATGCGTTCGGAAACCCACTTCACCGGCCGCCCCACGCGCTTGGAGGCCCACAGCGTTACGACCTCTTCCGGATAGATGAAGATCTTCGAGCCGAAGCCGCCGCCGACATCGGGCGCGATCACGCGCAGCTTGTGCTCGGGCGCGACGCCCACGAAGGCGGAGATGACGAGCCGCGCCACATGCGGGTTCTGCGTCGTGTTCCAGAGCGTATAGCTGTCGGTGCCGATATCGTATTCGCCGATCGCCGCGCGCGGCTCGATCGCATTCGGCACGAGCCGGTTGTTGACGATGTCGAGCTTGGTGACGTGCCTCGCCGAGCGGAAGGCGGCCTCGACGGCTTGGGCGTCGCCCAGATGCCATTCATAGATCGTGTTGCGCGGCGCGAGCTCGTGGATCGCCGGCGCGCCCGGCGCCTGCGCCTTGGCTGGATCGGCGACGGCCGGCAGCACCTCGTAATCGACCTGCACGCGCTCGGCCGCGTCCTTCGCCTGCGCCAGCGTCTCGGCCACGACCACCGCGACCGGATCGCCGACGTAATTGGCCTTGTCCTTCGCGATCGCTGGATGCGGCGCCATCTTCATCGGCGAGCCGTCCTTGGAGGTGATCATCCAGCCGCAAATGAGCGAACCGATCTTGTCGTTGGCGAGATCGGCTCCGGTCAGGACGCCGACCACGCCCGGCATCCCCTTCGCCACCGCCGTGTCGACGCGCTTGATGCGCGCATGCGCGTGCGGGGAGCGCACGAAGTAGCAGGCGGTCTGCCCCGCACGCACGATGTCGTCGGTGTATTGCCCCTTGCCGGTGACGAAGCGGAAGTCTTCTTTCCGGCGCACCGCAGCGCCGATGCCGGTCGCGCTCATGGCCTAGCCTCCCTCACGAATTCTTTTCCGTCTCAATCCTCCCCCTGAAAGGGGGAGGTCGAACCGCGAAGCGGTTCGGGTTCCGTCTCAACCCTCCCCCTGCAAGGGGGAGGTCGAACCGCGAAGCGGTTCGGGTGGGGGTCCTTCTTCGCATCGCTGGCTTTGACCCCTCCCCGACCCTCCCCTTTCAGGGGAGGGAGCTTTATGGCTCACTCCGCCGCCTGGCGAACGCCGCCTGCCGCCATCGCCTTGGCGCCGGCGTCGATCGCCTTGACGATATTATGGTAGCCGGTGCAGCGGCAGATATTGCCCTCGAGCTCGTGGCGGATCGTTTTCTCATCGAGCGCGTGCCCCTTGCGGTTCACGATGTCGACCGCGGTCATGATCATGCCGGGGGTGCAGAACCCGCACTGCAGACCGTGATTGTCGCGAAAGGCTTCCTGCATCGGATGCAGCTGTTGGCCATCCGCCAGCCCTTCGATGGTGAGCACGCTGGCGCCTTCCGCCTGCCAGGCGAACAGGGTGCAGGCCTTCACCGCGCGCCCATCGACATGCACGACGCAAGCTCCGCACTGCGAGGTGTCGCAGCCGACATGCGTGCCGGTCAGTCGCAGGTTCTCGCGCAGAAGCTGAACGAGCAATGTGCGCGGATCGACATCGGCGGTGACGGCTTTTCCGTTCACCGTCATCGAGACGGCGGGCATGGCTTCCTCCTCGAGAGACGCGGGGCCTGTGCGGCCCCCTTATCGAACGTGAAATTGGATTTGAGCGGGGTTTCGCGACGAAAACAAGACGTTTCGGCGCGGGCGAACGGCGCGGCCGCGGAAACCTGCAAATGGAGCGGTGGCAAGACCGCAAAGCGCGCCGCGCGGGTGCGGCAAGGAGCGGCATGAGCCTTGCAAACGCGCCCATGCGGCATGAGAAGCGGCATGTCCCCAAGCATAAAACTGTATGCTAGCGTACATACTTCGGATCGCAAGACAATGTAGCGTCATCGAACGAGGATAGGTTCCATTCTCCCGCCAACCAAGGCTTCCGCGGATCGATGATCAACCGCTGGCTCTATGCGATCGCGGCCGCCGCCGCCGTCTCCAGCTCGGCGCTGTTTGCGCTCAACACCTGGACCGACTATCGCGACACCCTCGAACGCGGCTGGGAGCGGGTCGACAGCACGGTCTACACGCTCGCAAACCAGACCGACCGCGCGCTCGACACGAGCAAGCTGGTGACCGACCGGATCATCGATCTCGTCCGCTTCCAGGGCTTCGACCATCTGCGCGGCGCGGGCTGGGCGGACTTGTCGGGCTTGGCCGACGCCGCGCCGCAGATCGCCTCCGTCTGGGTTCTGGACGCCGACGCGAACGTAGTCGCCAACTCCATGACGCCGACGCCGCCTCCCGCCAATTTCTCCGACCGCCCCTACTACGAGCCGCTGAAAAACGGACAGATGCAATATCTGTCTCCGCTGCTCTATGGCCGCGTCAGCAAGGTGTGGTTCTTCGCCTACAACCGCGCCATCGTGATCGACGGCCAGTTCCGCGGGATTGCGCAAACCTCGATGCACGCGGAGCATTACCAGGGCTTGCACGAGGCCCTTCACCTTGGGCCGGACGCTTCGATCAGCATCTACCGCAAGGATGGCGCGCTGTTGATGCGCTGGCCGCTGCACGAGAGCGACTCCGGGGCGAACGACGCGGCATCGCCGCTGTTCGCCCAACATGTCGCGCGTTCGCCCGCCGGCCGCTTCGAAGCGACCGGCCGGACCGGGCAGGCCTTGCTGACAAGCTTCCGCATGTTGCCCGATTGGCCGGTCATCGTGACCGCCTCGGTCGCGCGCTCGACCATGCTCGCGCCGTTCTGGCAGCGCTTTCGGCAGAACCTGGCGATGGTCACGCTGGCCGGCCTGTTGATGGTCGGATTGACGCTCGCGGCGCTGCGCGCCGGATGGCGCGCCCAAGACGCGAGCACGATGCTCAGCCTCGAAACCACCCGCGTGCGCGAGGCCAAGGAGGCGCTGGAGGGGATCAATGAGGACCTGGAGCGGCGCATCGAAGAACGAACGCGCGAGCGGGAAGCCGCGCTGGCGCAGCTTCATCAGTCGCAGAAGCTCGATGCGCTCGGCCAGCTCACGGGCGGCGTCGCGCATGATTTCAACAACCTGCTCACCGTCATCATCGGCAATCTCGATCTCCTCAAGCGCCGCATGCCGGACAATCCGGCGCTCAGGACTCTCGTCGACCAGGCGATCGAAGGCGCCGAGCGCGGGGCGGCGCTGACCCGCCGCATGCTGACCTTCGCCCGCCGTCAGGAGCTCGAGCCGAAAACCGTCGACCTTCCGCGCATGCTCGGCGGTATCATGGCTTTGTTGAAGCAATCGGTCGGACCGCTGGTGGACGTTCTCGTGGAGAGCGGCGCCGATTTGCGCCCGGTGCGCGTCGACCCGAACCAGCTCGAGCTTGCGCTGCTCAATCTCGCGGTGAACGCCAGAGACGCGATGCCGGAGGGCGGAACGATGACGATCCGCATGGGAGCAGAAAGGATCTCCGGACATCACGCCTCCGGCTTGCCGGACGGCGAGTACGTGCGGATCGAAATTGCCGACACCGGCATCGGCATGGACGAGGCGACGCTCTCGCGCGCGGTCGAGCCGTTCTTCTCGACCAAGGATGTGGGCAAAGGCACGGGCCTCGGCCTCTCGATGGCGCATGGGCTCGCGCTGCAATCGGGGGGAGCGTTGCGGCTGCAAAGCGCGCCGCGCCAGGGCACGACCGCGATCATGTGGCTGCCGGTCGCGCAGGCGGCGGACGAGCCGGCCGCCGCGCCGCAATCTCGGCCGCAGACGCGGCGGCAGCCGCGGCGGCTCACCGTCCTCGTCGTCGACGACGAGCCGTTGATCCTGATGAGCACCGCCGAGATGGTGACGGATCTCGGCTACACCGCGGTCGAGGCGCTCACCGCCGATCGCGCGCTGAAACTCGTGTCGGAGCGCGACGACATCGATCTCGTGATCTCCGATTACGCGATGCCCGGGATGACCGGCGCGAAACTTGCGGAGGCGCTGCGCGCGATCCGCCCGAACCTGCCGATCATCATCGCGACCGGCTATGCGGAAACGCCCGATGCGTCCGCGCTCGGCTTGCCGCGCCTCTCGAAACCCTTCGCGCGCAAAGAGCTCTCTTCGGTCATCGAGCGAACGCTGATCGAGGCCACCGAGGCGGCCAAGGTGATCCCGCTCGATCGCCACCGCGGCGGCGGGCGCGGCTAGATTCCCCTCTCCCCCTGCGGGAGAGGGGTGCCCGTGCGCAGCACGGGCGGGGTGAGGGTACCTTTCACGGCTCGCTTCCCCTCTCCCCTTGCGGGAGAGGGGTGCCCGTGCGCAGCACGGGCGGGGTGAGGGGTGCCTTTTTGCAACGCAAAGCCCCCTCACCCGGCTCGGACCTTCGGTCCTCGCCACCCCCTCCCACGAGGGGAGAGCAAGGGTTGGTGATTTCGCGGCTCGCTTCCCCTCTCCCAAGTGGAGACGGGTGGCTGAAAATAAGGTCCTGCATTCGGAACCTCCGCCTGCAAGGGGCGTTTGGTTGCCATCGAGTTCTCGCGGACTCCACTTCACGACAGCGATCCAGGGGGTACGAACGATGGCTAATCCACGCCAGGAATCACGCGCATTCGCAGAACAATTCAATCAGCAGGCCCGCAGGGCGGCTGATGAGACCGCGCAAGGCGTCCGCAGGGCCGCCGATGCGGGCGAGGAAGTCGCCCGGACCACGGAAGCTGCGACCCGGGCGCTATCGGAGGCGAGCGAGCGGGCCGCGCAAGTCAGCGCCGATCTGTTCGACCGCAACACCCAGGCATTTCAGCAAATGTGGCAGTCGGGAATGCAGTTTGCATCCCAGATGGCGGAACGCTCGACGAAGCAGTTCGCCCGCGCCATGGGCTTGTCGGGCGGGCAAGGAGAGCAGGCCGGCGAACAATCGGTCGGCAACTTCGATGCAATGCTGCAATCCGGCAAGGTCTTCGCCGACGCCGCCCAGAGCATCTCGCGCGAGTGGTTCGATTTCGCGCGTCAGCGAGCGGAGCAGAATTTCGAAGGAATGAACGCGTTGATGCGCAGCCGCACGCCGCAGGACATGATGAAGGCACAGGCCGATCTTCTGCGCGACAACCTCGAAAGCATGCTCCAGAGCGGCAAGCAGCTCGCCGAAACCTCCGCGCGCATCGCCGACGAGGCGAGACGGAAAATGTCGGAGGGCATGGAGCGATCAAACCACGCTGCCTGACGCGGCACCGAGCGTCAAGCCGGCCCGATCAAAAACGGGCCGGCTTGCTTGCCGGCGTTAATCGAGCCGGTCCGCTCGACGGATCGGCGGGGGGATTTCATGCCGACGCAGCCGCCTGACAAGCCGGACCGTCCCGAAACGCCATCCGATGACGACACCAGAAAAGGCCGGCACGAACTCGCCCGGCGGCTGATGGACGAGGTCATCGACGAGCCGGCATGGACCAAGGTCGCGCAGACCCGAGCCGGGTATCTGATTGCGTGTACGTTCCGTCTTCCGAAGTGATCCTTGCGTCACCTCGGGAACCAATTTTCCCCGACGCGTGTTCCGCGAACGCTGTCTGTCTACTACCAGACAGACACAGCGTCCGCTCCTGTGGTAGCCCCTTCTTGCAGGAAGGGCGCCATACAAAAAAAATAAGAGCGGCGCTGGCGTACGAGGATTGTTCATGAGTATCCCGAACAACGGGTTGCTGCGCGCGTTGCGTCCAGTCGATTATGCGTTGCTCTCCCCACATCTGGAGCGGATCACTCTGGAGCGGGGCACGGTTCTGTTTCAGCCGGGCGAGGATGTCCGCAATGTCTACTTTCCGTGCGACGGCGCCATGCTCTCGCTGGTTGTCGTGATGGAGAACGGAGTCACCGCGGAAACCGCCGCCGTCGGCCGCGAGGGAGCGCTCGGCGGCATCGTCAGCCAAGGTTTCGTGCCGGCGTTCACCCGCGCCGTCGCGCAGCTTCCAGGTCGCGCGCTGCGCCTCGATGCTGCGCAGCTCGCCTGGGCGAAAGCGCATTCCGCGACGCTATCCAATTTGTTTGCCCGCTATGCCGACTGTTTGATCGCGCAGGTTCTCCAATCCGTCGCCTGCAACGCGCTGCATCCGATCGAGCAGCGCGCCGCGCGCTGGCTTCTGTCCACGCACGACCGCGTGGGCAATGATGACCTGCCGCTGACGCAGGAGTTCCTTGCTGAAATGCTCGGCGTTCAGCGCACCTATGTCACGAAAGTCGCGAGCGCGTTGCAAAACGCCGGCTTCATTCGCTACCATCGCGGCGTCGTGACGATCGTCGATCGGCCGGGTTTGGAGAAGGCGTCCTGCGAATGCTACGGAGCCGTTCGCGAGCATTTCGATCGGGTCCTCGCCGGCATTTATCCGGACGCCAATGAATTGGGCGTGAAAGCCGGATAGTCGCCATGTCGAATTTCATGTGGAGTTCCCCTGGATCGAGCGGGGTCGAACCTCAGACCGCGTCAGGTGACTGGTGAGCAGGCCGGGCACGTCCACCATCACCCGCGCCGTGTATCACGAACCGGCTGCGGCCCCCGATTTCCTCGCCGAGGGCGGCGAGATGGGCGCGCTGATGCGCGCGCACGACTGGACGTCCACGGCAGTCGGGCCTCCTGAGCAATGGCCGCAAAGCCTGCGCACCGCGCTCAGCATTCTGCTCAATTCCAAATACCCGATGTTCATCGGTTGGGGTCTGGAACTCGAATTCTTCTACAATGACGCCTATCGCCCGATCCTGGGCGCCAACAAGCATCCGCGCGCGCTCGGCGCGCCCATGCGCGAAATCTGGGCGGAAATCTGGGACGTGCTCGGCCCGCTGGCCGACCGCGCGGTCAATCGCGCGGAGCCGACCTGGTCCGACGACCAGCTGCTGATCATGAACCGCTTCGGATACCCTGAGGAAACCTATTTCACCTTCTCGTATTCGCCGATCCGCGACGAGAGCGGCGGCATCGGCGGGATGTTCTGCGCCTGCACCGAAACGACGGAGCGCGTGCTCGGCGAACGCCGCCTGCGCACGTTGAGCGAACTTGGCGCGCGCGCACACGACGTGCGCAGCGTGTCCGAGGCTTGTGACCGCGCCGCCGCCATCCTGGAGCAGAACGGAACCGACACGCCCTTTGCGCTGATCTACCTGCTCGATCCGGATGGTGCTACGGCACGCCTCGCCGCATCCGCCGGCATCGAGCGCCCTCACCCGGCGGCGCCCGACACGATCGACCTCCGCGGAGCCACCCCCGCCGCCTGGCCGCTGCGCATTGTGGCGGAGACCGGACGGGCGGAGGTGCTCGAGCTCGCGGCCCTTGCCCCTCTCTCCGGAGGACGCTGGCCCGAGCAGAGCGAGAGCGCGATCGTGCTTCCTCTGGTGGCGCCGAGCCTGGAGCGGCCGGCCGGATTCCTCGTCTCCGGGATCAACCCGCGCCGGCGGCTCGACCCCGCTTACGGTTCCTTCCTCAATTTGGCCGCGAGCCATGTCGCCACCGCCGTTTCGAATGCGCGCGCCTATGAAGAAGAACGCCGCCGCGCGGAGGCGCTGGCCGAGCTCGATCGCGCCAAGACCCTGTTCTTCTCCAATGTCAGCCACGAGTTCAGGACCCCCCTCACGCTGATGCTCGGGCCGCTCGAGGATGCGCTGCACAGCGCGCAGCTGCCCCCTCGCGAACGCGAACGGCTCGATGTCGCGCACCGCAACGGGATGCGCCTGTTGCGCCTCGTGAACACGCTTCTCGACTTTTCGCGCGTCGAGGCGGGGCGCGCGCAGGCGAGCTTCGAGCCGACCGATTTGGCGGCGCTGACCGTCGATCTCGCCTCCAATTTCCGCTCGGCCTGCGAGCGGGCCGGCTTGTCCCTGCTGGTCTATTGCCCCCCGCTTCCGGAGCCGGTCTATGTCGATCGCGAGATGTGGGAGAAGATCGTCCTCAATCTCCTCTCGAACGCCTTCAAGTTCACGCTGCAAGGCCGCATCGAGGTGAAGCTGCAGGCGAGAGACCAGGCCGTCGAACTCGTGGTGCGCGACACCGGCGTCGGCATCCCGCCCGGCGATCTCGGGCGCGTGTTCGACCGCTTTCATCGCGTCGAGGGACAGCATGGCCGCTCGCACGAGGGCACCGGCATCGGCCTCACCCTCGTCCAGGAACTCGTCCGGCTGCATGGCGGCGCCGTGCGGGTTGAGAGCACGGTCGGCGCGGGCACGGTCTTCACGGTCGAAATCCCCCGCGGGACGGCGCATCTCGCATCCGAGCGGATCGGAGCCGATCGCCAGCTCGTCTCGACGAGAACCCGCGCGACCGCCTTTGTCGAGGAAGCCTTGCGGTGGCTGCCCGCGGACGCCGGTGACGCGAACGCGCCGGCGTCCCAAATCGACGCCGGTTGGCCGGACGCCGCTCTCGAGGCCGTCACGGTCGGGGCCTCGCACCGCCATCGCGAGCGCGTGCTGCTCGCGGAGGACAACGCCGATATGCGCGATTATGTCAGCCGCCTGCTCGCGCCGGCTTGGGAGATCGAGGCGGTGGGCGACGGCGAGGCGGCGCTCGAGGCCGCGCGGCGGCGACGGCCCGACCTGGTCCTCTCGGACGTGATGATGCCGCGGCTCGACGGCTTTGGCCTGTTGCAGGAACTGCGCTCCGACCCGGAGCTCCGCACCGTGCCGGTCGTCTTGCTCTCGGCGCGCGCCGGTGAGGAAGCGCAGGTCGAAGGCCTCGACGCGGGCGCCGACGATTACCTGGTCAAACCGTTCTCGGCCCGCGAGCTTGTCGCGCGCGTCCGCGGCATCCTCGATCTCGCGCGCATGCGCCGGGAGGCTGAGGCGGCCTTGCGGGAACGCGAAGCCGAATTCAAAGAGGCGCAGCGTCTCGGTCACATCGGGAGCTGGCGCTGGGACGCCAGCACCGATGCCACCACCGGCTCCGAGGAGCTCCTGCGCATCTATGGCTTGGATACGACCAAACCCATCCCGGAATTTCGGCAACAGCGCGGGACGCTCTACCCGGTCGAGAGCTGGGAGCGGATCAACGCCGCCGTTCAGGAGGCGTTGGTGACAGGCGTCGGTTACGAGCTCGACGTGAAAGCCTTTCGCGGCGGCGCGCCGATCTGGATCACCACGAGAAGCGCGCCGGTGCGCGACGCCTCCGGCCGCATCGTGGGCCTGCGCGGCACCGTGCAGGACATCACCGAACGAAAACAGGCCGATGATCATATGCGGCTGATCATGGGCGAGATGTCGCACCGCTCGAAGAACCTGCTCGCCGTGGTGCAGGCGATGGTGCGCCAGACCGCGCGTCATGCCGACAACATCGAGGCCTTCCAGGAGGGATTGGGAGACCGCATCAGCGCGCTCGCCGGCGCTCACGATCTCCTCGTCTCCGAGAACTGGGAAGGCGCGCCGGTTCGCGAGTTGATCGAGCGGCAGCTCCAGCCTTTCGTGGACGCGCTCAATGAAAGGGTCGTCCTGGAAGGACCGGACGTCACCATTTCCGCCCAGGCGGCGCAGAGCCTGGCGCTCGCGATGCACGAGCTGGCGACCAATGCGTCGAAATATGGCGCCCTGAGCGGAGAGCAGGGCCGTGTCGCCGTAACGTGGAATGTCGAGCCCATGCCGGACGGAAGACGGCGTTTTTCGATGCGCTGGCAGGAGCGCGGCGGACCGCCGGTGCAGGCGCCCGTGCGGCGGGGCTTCGGCAGCTTCGTGCTGGAACGGATGGTCGGCGCCGGGCTCAACGGGGAGAGCCGTCTCGACTACGCGCCGGACGGACTTAACTGGACGCTGGCGAGCGGCGACGCGCCCTTTGCGCGGCTCCGCCGTCCCTGAGGCGTCACCTTGTGTCCTCGTAGGGTGGGCAAAGCGAAGCGTGCCCACCATCAGCCGTTCCGAGCGTGAACGTGGGCACGGCGCAAGCGCGCCTTTGCCCACCCTACGATGATCAACGCGTATCAATGCGCCGGTGGGTGGGCTTCGCTGCGCGAAGCCCACGTCTTTTCTTTTCCTTGCGTGGGCGCGCGCCTTCGGCGCTTCGCCCACCCTACGACTCAGGAAAATTTTAGCCTTTCTTTTGCGCGCTGCCC
>JALHRB010000048.1 GCA_022841665.1 Pseudolabrys sp. | reverse complement strand
CGCCGGGCATGGCGCCGCCGCAGCAGCAGACGCCGGCGCAGCCGCAGCAGGCGGCGCCTTCCGGGCCGCTGACGAATCCGGGCCGCATCCAGCAACCGGCCGACACCGCGCCGCAGCCGGGCGACCAGGTGGTGGTGGCGCCGCCGCCGCAACGCCTCGCAAACCCGACCGCGGTGTTCTCCGGCCTCGACAAGATCACCGGCCGCATCATCTCGTTCGACGTCGCCATCGACGAGACCGTGCAGTTCGGCGCGCTGCAGGTGACGCCGCGCGTGTGCTATTCGCGCCCGCCGACCGAGACGCCGAACACCGACGCTTTCGTCGAGGTCGACGAGGTGACGCTGCAGAGCGAGATCAAGCGCATCTTTACCGGCTGGATGTTCGCGGCGAGCCCGGGCCTGCACGCGGTCGAGCATCCGATCTACGACGTATGGATCACCGACTGCAAAGGCGCGCAGACGCCGTCGGTGGCGGAAGCCGCGGCCGACGATAAGCCGCCGGCGCGCACGCAACAGCAACAGCGGCGCACGCCGCCGCCGGCGCGCCATCCGGTGCCGCAGGCGCAGCCGCGCGCACAGCAGCAGCCGGGCTTCCTGCCGGCGCTGCGCTAAATCTTAGTGTCATTCCGGACGCGCGCATAAGCGCGCGATCCGGAATCCAGCCGTAAGTTCAATCTGTGTTTTCTGGATTCCGGCCCCGGCGCTTCGCGCCGGCCCGGAATGACATCAGTTGTCGCCTTCGATGGCCGCCAGCGCTTCCGCGCCGCTCACCGGCCTGTCGGCCGGCAGCGCGGCGAAGTCGCCTTCGCCGATGAGCGCTTCCTCGAGCAGGCGGTGATAGCGGCGCTTGGGCACCTCGACGGCGCCGAAAGTCTTCAGGTGCTCGGTGACGAATTGCGTGTCGAGCAGCCGGTAGCCGCCGGCTTTCAGCCGCGCCACCAGATGCACCAGCGCGATCTTGGACGCGTCGCGCGCGCGGTGGAACATGCTCTCGCCGAAGAAGGCGCGGCCGAGCGAGACGCCGTAAAGCCCGCCGACCAGCGTGTCGCCGTCATAGACCTCGACCGTGTGGCAATGGCCTTCGTCAAACAGGCTTTTGTAGATGCGGCGGATGCGGGCATTGATCCAGGTGCGGCCACGATCGGGCTTGGGCTCGGCGCAGCCGTCGATGACGCCGTCGAAATCCCGGTCGATGCGCACGGTGTAGGGTGTCGTCCGCACGGTGCGCGCCAGCCGCGCGGGAACATGGAACCCTTCGAGCGGGATGATCCCGCGCAAGGGCGGCTCGATCCAGTAGAGCGCGGGATCGTCCGCGCTCTCGGCCATGGGGAAGATGCCGCAGGCATAAGCCTTGAGCAGCACGTCCGGCGTTATCTCGACGAAGGCGTTCTCGCGGCTGGCCATGGCGTAATTGATCGAGGACGTGTCGATTATGGCGGCGTCCGGGGCCTTTGGAAGGCCGCGGCGCGCGCCGTTAACGCTCCTCTTACCATAATTGGATCAACTTTCGGAAAGCTCGATCCTTTCTCGCGTGACGGCGTTGCCCGTCCGAACGCTTGAAAAGCGCGGGGAACACGCCCATGGGCCAGGCCGCAACGCCGATTTCCGTCCTGCTGGTAGAGGACGAAGTGCTGATCAGCGCGTTGGTTTCCGACTGGCTCACCGAGAGCGGCTTCGAAGTGCACGAGGCCGCCACCGCCGACGAGGCGCTGGCCTATCTCGACGCCGGCAATCCGGTCGACGTGCTGTTCACCGATATCAATCTGCCCGGCAGCATGAACGGCGCGGAACTCGCGGCGCGCGTGCGGGAGCAGCGCCCCGATCTGCCCATCGTCTACGCCTCGGGACGGTTCCGTTCCGGCGACATCGGCCCGCTGGTGCCGCGCTCGCTGTTCGTGCCCAAGCCGTACAATGCCGAGGTGATCTGCACGCTGCTCGGCCGCCTGACCGAAGATCTCGGCGCGCGCCGGCATTGAAACCGGAGTTTCAATGACCCGTGACGGTCGCCGCCAGCGCCGCCGCATCGGCGGGGCCTGCGTTGCCGCGCCAGACTACGTGCATGTCGGGCCGCAACAAAATGAGATCGAAGCCGTAGATGTCGCGCGGCGCGCTGCCGGCGACGTCGAGAACGGCAAGCGGCGCGCCGCGGCTGCGCAGCGCGGCCTCCAGCGAGGCGGTATCGGCCGTCGTGCGCCCCAGCCGCAGCAGCGTGAAGCCGTCATCCGGGATGCGGTCCTGCATCGGCGTGCCGTCGTCGAGCCAGACATGCGGCAGGCGCGCGCCCGGCCAGGTGGTCGGGTGATATTCGCGGAACAGGTGCTCGGGGCCGCCGGGGATGTTGTCGATAATCGGTGAATCGACATAACGGTAGCCGAGCTCGGCGCCGATCATCTCGTTGGTTTTGCGCTGTTCGACATGTGCGACTTGTGCGAGATGGTCGCGCGTGGCCTGGCCTTCGGGCGTAGCGTCGCGGATGTTCGGCCGATATTGCGAACGCCACTTACGCCGGCCGAGCGAGGCGTAGCGCGAGGCGCCGACATTACGCTCGCCGATCTGGCGCCGCTCGATCTCGTAGGAATTCAGCAGGTTGTCGCCGCCCCAGCCGTGCAGCGTGGCGGCGAGCTTCCACGCCAAGTCGACGGCATCGCCGACGCCGGTGTTCATGCCGAGCCCGCCGGTCGGGATGACGAGATGCACCGCGTCGCCGGCGAGGAATACGCGGCGGTCGCGATAACGGTCGGCGAGCAGCAAATTCTGCCGCCACGGATTGCACGACAGCATGTCGTATTTGACCGGAACGCCGACCACCTTTTCGAACTGGGTCTTCATCTCTTCGTCGCTGCCGACGGTGGCGTGCAGCGTGAAGTGCCGGGTCGAGTCCTGCATGATCAGGAACGAGGCGCGCTCGTCGGCGACATGATAGTGGCGGCCGTGGCCGGGCCCGTTGCCGATCGGGATCCTGTCGAACAACTCGTCGCAGCGGTAGAGGGCCTGGCGCAGCTCGAGCAGGTTGCCTTCGCCGCGCAAGGGAATGCCGAGCTGCTTGCGCACGGCGCTGGCGCCGCCGTCGCAGCCGACCACGTATTGCGCGCGCAGCGTCTCGGTCTTGCCCGCGCTCGTGCGCGCCGTCACGGTGACACCCTGCGCGTCCTGCGCGAGCGCCTCGAACGCGCAGCCGTAGCGGACGCTCACGCTCGGCAGCGTCTCGGCGACCGATTTCAGCAGCGGCTCGAGCGTGTATTGCGAGATGAGCTGATAGGGCTCGAGCGCCATGCTGCCGTCGGTGCAACGCGCGATCGCGCGCCGCGCGGCCTCGACGGACGGGTAGGGCAAATGCAGCAGCGGCGGCTCGGTCATCGACAGGACGACGAAGACGTCCATCGGGATATCGGCGCGCAGGCCGGCGGCGCGGATTTTGTCCGCCAGCCCGAAGCGGCGGTAGATCTCCATGGTGCGCGCGTTGCACCGCTCCATCTTCGGCAAAAACTGCGGCGCGTCGTGGCGCTCCAGCAGCAGGCAGCGAACGCCGCGGCGGCCGAGATCGATGGCGAGCGTCAGCCCGACCGGACCGGCGCCGATGACGATGACTTGCGCATCCATTTCTATTTCGACCTCGTGAAACCTAACAACCGCCGCGAACCGTTCCAGTAGCGGTCCATCATCCGGCCCGCAACACTATCGTGGCCGGCCGCTCGCCTGCCGTGCCCGGATATGCAAAGCTGTCGTTCAAGCGCCCGATCACCTTCATCGCGCCGGACGAGGCGCAGGACCCCAAGCGCCTGGACGACGCCTGGGAGGTCTGGAAGAACGAGGTCGGAGGCTGAGAGGCGCTAGGACGACAGCGGTTCGCTTTCCGTCATGCCGCCACGGGCGAGGAACTGCTCCAGCCAGTGGATATGGTAGTTGCCGTCGATGACGTCCTTCTCACGCACCAGCGCGCGGAACAAAGGCAGCGTCGTTTCGATGCCGTCCACCACCACCTCGTCGAGCGCGCGCGACAGCCGCATCAGGCATTCGGTGCGCGTCTTGCCGTGCACGATCAGCTTGCCGACCAGCGAGTCGTAATAGGGCGGGATCGTGTAGCCCTGATAGACCGCGCTATCGATGCGCACGCCCAAGCCGCCGGGCGGGTAATAGTGCAGGATCTTGCCGGGCGAGGGCCTGAACGACACCGGGTTCTCGGCATTGATGCGGCACTCGATGGCGTGGCCGTGGAAGCGGATGTCGCTCTGCGTGAGCGTGAGCTCGGCGCCGGCGGCGACCCTGATCTGCTCGAAGATCAGGTCGATGTCGGTGATCATCTCGGTCACCGGATGCTCGACCTGGATGCGGGTGTTCATCTCGATGAAGTAGAACTTTCCGTCCTCGTAGAGGAACTCGACGGTGCCGACGCCGAGATACTGAATCTCGCGCATGGCCTTGGCGACCGTCTCGCCGATCTGGTCGCGCGCCTGCGTGTTGAGGGCGGGCGAGGGGCTCTCCTCCAGCACCTTCTGGTGGCGGCGCTGCAGCGAGCAGTCGCGCTCGCCGAGGTGGATGGCTTTGCCCTTGCCGTCGCCGAGCACCTGGATTTCGATGTGGCGCGGCTTCTCCAGATATTTCTCGATATAGACGGCGTCGTCGCCGAAGGCGGCCTTGGCCTCGCTGCGCGCGGTGGACAAGGCGGTGGAGAGCTCGGCCGCGCTGCGCGCGACCTTCATGCCGCGCCCGCCGCCGCCGGCCGCCGCCTTGATCAGCACCGGATAACCGATGTCGTCGGCGATCTTCTGCGCTTCGGAGTCCGAGGTGACGCCGCCTTCCGAGCCGGGCACGACGGGAATGCCCAGCCGTTTGGCGGTGCGCTTGGCCTCGATCTTGTCGCCCATGATGCGGATGTGCTCGGCCTTGGGGCCGATGAAGTGCACGCCGTGGTCGTTGAGGATTTCGGCGAAGCGAGCGTTCTCCGACAGGAATCCGTAGCCGGGATGCACGGCGTCGGCGCCGGTGATCTCGCAGGCCGAGAGGATGGCCGGGATGTTGAGGTAGGAGTCCTTGGCCGCGGGCGGCCCGATGCACACGCTCTCGTCGGCGAAGCGCACATGCATGGCGTCGGCGTCGGCGGTGGAATGCACGGCCACGGTCGGGATGCCGAGCTCCTTGCAGGCACGCAGCACGCGAAGCGCGATTTCGCCGCGGTTGGCGATGAGGATTTTATCGAACATGTGCCTCGCTCGAAAAGAGGCGAATAGGGAGGAGCGAATAGCGAATAGTGAAAAAGTGCTTCGCTTTCTTCACTATTCGCTACTCACTATTCGCCATTCGTTCTTATTCAATGATCACCAGCGGCTCGCCGAACTCGACCGGCTGGCCGTCTTCGAACAGGACCTGGATGACGGTGCCGCCGCGCGGGGCGGGAATCTGGTTCATCGTCTTCATCGCTTCCACGATCAGCAGCGTGTCGCCTGCCTTGACCTTGGAGCCGACCTCGATGAAGGGCTTGGCGCCGGGCTCGGGCGCGCCGTAGGCGGTGCCGACCATCGGCGAGATGACGACGCCCGGATGCTTGGACGGATCGAGCGGGGCGGCGACCGATTCACCGACCGGCTGCGCCGGCGCGGCGGCGGCGCGCATCGGCGGCGGGGCGACTGCGACGGCGCCGCGCGCGACGCGCACGCGCTTGCCGTCCTGCTCGATTTCGATCTCGGTGAGGCCGGTCTCGTCCAGGAGCTTGGTCAGCTCGTGGATCAGTTCGCGATCGACCAGGGGTGCCTTTGGCGCTTTTGCCATCGATAATCCGTCTTGAGAGAGGCGCGGGACGTGAGACGAAACGCGCTAGCGTTTTTCCTTGGCGCCGACGACGCCGGCCAGCCCGATGATGCCGAGCCGGTAGCTGTCGGCGCCGAAGCCGGCAATCACCGCCTTGGCCGCCTTCGATACATAGGAGTTCTGACGAAAGCTTTCACGCGCGTGGATGTTCGTCATATGGATTTCGATCGTCGGCAGTTTCACGGCAAGCAGCGCGTCCATGATGGCGATCGAGGTGGTGGTGTAGCCGGCGGCGTTGAGCAGGATGCCGGACGCCTTCTTGGCGTGGGCCTCCTGGATCCAGTCGACCAGCTCGCCTTCCTTGTTCGACTGGCGGAACACCACCTCCAGCCCGAAACGGGCGGCGGTGGCGCGGCAGAGCTTCTCCACGTCGGTGAGCGTGTCGCGGCCGTACTTCTCCGGCTCGCGCGTGCCGAGCAGGTTCATGTTCGGTCCGTTGAGGACGTAGATGGTCTTGGCCATGGGTAATTCGGGGCCGGGCGGCCCGCCGCCGCGGGGGATAGGACAGGTTGGGCCGTTATAGGTGGCCGAGGCGGGAAGGGGAAGCCCGGAAGGCGGGCAGGATTAAGACCTCGACGCGCCGACCTGTCATTCCGGGACGGCGCATCGGCGCCGGCCCCGGAATCTGACGCCGTCACTGCGCTTGTTTGTGGATTCCGGGTTCGCTCGCGACGCGAGCGCTCCGGAATGACGGAAGATTAGGTGGCGCGGGTCTCGCGCGCGGCCCAGTCGACCACGGCCTTGAGCGCCGTTAACCCTTTTCGTCCCGCCGCCTTGGCCTTGGTGAACACCTCGATCTGGCGGTCGGCGCTGGTGCCCTCGGCGGCGAGGGTGGCAAGGCGGCCGATCTCGGCCGTGCAGCCGAGCGCGGCGGCGTCCGGGGCGACCAGGTCGAGCGTCTGCTCAAGCCATTGCTTCGCGCTCATGGGGGAGCGGGCGAAGGGATCGACGAAGGTCGCCGCGACGCCGTAGCGCTGCGCGTGCCACTTGTTCTCCGCGGTGATGGCGCGGCCGACGCGGTCGAAGCCGGCGTTGAACGAGCGGTCGCGGTCGAGCGCGCGCACCAGGCAGCGGAACAGAGCGGCGACGGCGAGCGCGTCGTCGAGCCGCGTGCAACTGTCGGCGACGCGCAATTCGACGGTCGGGTTCGGCAGCGACGGCCGGATCGCCCACCAGATGTAGCTCGCGTCCGGGATGATTTTCGCCCACACCAGCGCGGCGACGTATTGGTCGTAGTCATCCTTGGTGCGGAACAGCTCGGGCAGGCCGGTGCGCGGCAATTCGTCGTAGGCGGCGAGCCGGTAGCCGCGCAGGCCGGTGAGATGGCCCTGCCAGAACGGCGAGGAGGTCGAGAACGCCAGCAGCAGCGGCAGATAGGGCGTCAGCCGCATGATCAGGTCGATGCGGCTGTCGACGTCCGCCACCGCGACATGCACGTGCATGCCGCACAGCATGTTGCGGTAACCGATCATCTGCAGGTCTTCCATGATCGGGCCGTAGCGTTTTTTCGGCGTGACGGTCTGCTCCGGCCAGAAGGCGAGCGGGAAAGTGCCCATGGCGGCGAGCCCAAGCTTGTGCGCGTCGGCGGCCTCAGCGAGCGTGTGACGGTAATGTGAAAGATGCGCGCGCGCTTCCGCCATGTCGGCGCAAGGCGGCGTCGCCACCTCGATCTGCGATTGCAGCATCTCGGTCATGACGCGCTTGCCCAGCGATTTCTGGATACGGGCGAGGAAATTGCGGTCGAGCTGCTGCACGGCCCGGCGCGTTTTCGCGTCGAACACGAAATATTCCTCTTCCATGCCGATCGTGTACATGGCGGCGATAACGGCCTCGCTCACGGCTGGTTCCGTGGGCGCGAGCTTAATGCGTGCGCGCGAGAGATGTCAGCCCGCCACAAAGCAACAATTCCGATCCCTGCATATGAAAACGGCCGCCGGGCGATGCCGCGGCGGCCGTTTCGATGCTTATGGCCTCCAGATCAGCAGGTCGCTTTGCCGCAGCGCGAGGTGTTGATCTTCTCCTGTAGCGCGGACAGGCCGACCGCGCCGATGACGACCTGGTCGCCGATCACGTAACTGGGCGTGCCGTTCAGGCCGAGCGCCTCGGCGAGCTTGAAGCTCTCCTGCAGGGTCGCCTTGGCCTCGGCGCTGTTCATGTCCTTTTCCAGCCGGCCCATGTCCAGGCCGAGTTCGCGCGCGACGGTAAGCGCGCGCGCGCGGTCGACCTGGCCGCGGCCGCTGAGCAGGCGCTGGTGGAATTCGAGATACTTCTTGCCGCTCTTGTCCTGCATGTTGACGGCGACGGCGACCTGCGCGGCCTCCATCGATCCCTGGCCGAGCACGGGGAATTCCTTCAGCACGACTTTGAGCTTGGGGTCGGACTTCATCAGCGCCATCATGTCTTCCATGGCGCGCTTGCAGTAGCCGCAGTTGTAGTCGAAGAACTCGACGAAGGTGACGTTGCCCTGCGGATTGCCGAGATTGACCTGGCGCGGCGAGGAGAACAGCAGCTGCGCATGGGTCTTCACGGCGGCCTTGTGCTTCTCGGCGTCGAGCGCGGACTGCTTCTTCTCCAGTTCCGCCATCGCCTCCTGCAGCACTTCCGGATGGGCGATCAGGTATTCGCGGACGATCTTTTCGATCTCGCCGCGCTGGGTCGCGTTGAACTCGGCCGCGCGCGCCGTCTGCGGCGCGGCGACCGCCAGCAGCGCGACGACGGCGGTGGCGAGGAAATGCGGGCTCTTGGTCATGAGGGTGCGGTCCTTTGGAGGGTAATCAGTTGCCGGCGCGGGCATTGGGCGGTTTGACGTTGACGATGTCGTCGGCGCGCACCCAGGCGGGCGAGCCGACCGGCAGGCGGGTCTTGGCGCGCGCGGCGAGCTGGCGCGCGGTGACGATGTCGCCGCGGCTGAAAGCGGCCTGCGCGGACGCCAGGTCGGCGTTGGCGAGGTCGCCCTTGCGGCCGTAGGCCATGGCGAGCTGCGTATGGGCTTCCGGCAAGTCCGGCTCGCGGCTGATGGCGACCTTGAGAAGGCCGACGGCTTCCTCGGCGACCTTGGGGTTGTTGGTGGCGTTGAGCGCCTGCGCCAGCATCACCTGGATGAGCGGCGCGTTGTGCGAGAGCTGCACGGCCTGTCGCAAGGGCGCGACCGCTTCCGCCGGCCGGCCGCCCTCGAGCAGCGCCTGGCCCTTGAGCTCGTGGAAATAAGGATTGTTCGGCTGCGCGGCGATAAGCGCGTCCATCTGCGCGACCGCCTGGCGCAGGTCGGAATGGCGATAGGTCGAGATTGCGCGCGCGTAGCGCGCGGGCAGGCTGTGGTCGCCCAGCGGATAGCGGCGCGCGACGGTGTCCGGCCGGTCGAGGAAGCCGGAGAGCTTGGCGCGCGCCATGTCATGCCGCGTCTGCAATTCGGGCGGGTCCTTGCGGCCCCAATAGGGGCTCGATCGGCCTTGCGTCTCGAGCGCGGCCACGCGTTCGGCCGGCATCGGATGGCTCTGCATGTAGGGGTCGATGTAACGCGAATTGAACAACATATCGTTGCTCATGCGCTTGAACAGCTCGACCATGCCCTGCGGCGACTGGCCGGAGGCGTTGAGGAATTTCACGCCGGCATGGTCGGCCTGGTCCTCCTGCGTGCGCACGTAAGCCAGCAGCGAGCGTTGGATCGCCGATTGCGGGGCGAGAATGGCGGCCGCGCCGATATTGCCGCTGTCGGAGCCGGAACGCGCGCCTGCGACCATGGCGCCGACGCCGGCGAGCATGGCGATGATCGAAGCGGTCTGCGCCCGCGCCATCTGCTCGCGCAGGCGCGACAGGTGGCCGCCGGCCATGTGGCCGGTCTCGTGCGCCAGCACGCCGATGATCTCGTTCGGCGTCTTGGCGTCGAACAGCGCGCCGGCATTGATGAAGATATGGCGCCCGTCCATGACGAAGGCGTTGAAGGCGCGGTCGTTGATGATGACGACCTTGACGTTCTGCTTGGCGAGCCCGGCGGCGCGCAGGATCGGCGCGGCGTAGTCGCGCAGGAGCTGCTCGATCTCGGTGTCGCGCACGATCGGCAGGCCGCCGCGCTGTGCCTGCGCCGAGGTCGCGAAGGGCGGCGCCCCGGTGGCGGCAACCGCAAGCGCGGTCGCGACCGCCAAGGCGCGCGCGGCTGGCGCCATGCGCCGCGTCCTGCTAGGTGTGCCGTTCCCGTTCATTGCCGTCCCGTTCGGATGCGCGTGAACCTAGAGACGCGCCGGAAGGCGGTCAACGCGGCCTCGATCACGACTGAGTCATGAACCTCGCCCAAGAAATCCCGCCGAATGCGGCAACAGCGGGGCGGGGGTGCGCCCCGGCGGCCGGTTAGACATGCTGGAAGCGGCGAAAAGACTGCTGATTCCCTCCAAACGCAGCGAGGTGCCGCCGTTCATCGTCATGGACGTGATGGCGGCGGCCGCGCAGCTCGAGGCCAAGGGCGCGCGCGTCATCCATATGGAGGTGGGCCAGCCGGCGCAGCCGGCGCCGAAGGCCGCGCGCGATGCGGCCGCCGCCCTGCTGGCGCAAGGCCGCATCGGCTATACCGAGTCGCTCGGCATCCCGTCGCTGCGCGCGCGCATCGCGCGTCACTACAAGGACACCTACGCCCTCGACCTCGACCCGGCGCGCGTGGCGGTGACCACCGGCTCCTCCGGCGGCTTCATCCTGGCGTTCCTCACGCTGTTCGAGCCGGGCGACCGGGTGGCGCTCGCCAATCCCGGCTATCCGCCGTACCGGCACATCTTGTCGGCGCTCGATTGCGAGCCGGTGCTGATCGAGACCAATGCCGAGACGCGCTGGGCGCTGTCGCCGGAGGCGCTGATCGCCGCGCACCGCCGGAAGCCGCTCAAGGGCGTGGTGGTGGCGAGCCCGGCCAATCCGACCGGCACCATGATGACGCGCGAGGCGCTCGCGCGCCTGATCGCGGTGGCGGAAGGCGAGGGCATCCGCGTGATCTCCGACGAGATCTATCACGGCCTCGACTATGCCTTTCCCGCCGAGACGGCGGCCAAGCTGTCCGAGCGCGCGGTGGTGATCAATTCCTTCTCCAAGTATTTTTGCATGACCGGCTGGCGCATCGGCTGGATGGTGATGCCGGAGCCGCTGGTGCGCTCCGTCGATCGCCTGCAAGGCAATCTCGCCATCTCGGTGCCGACGCTCGCGCAGGTCGCGGCGCAGGCGGCTTTCGACGGCCGCGACGAGATGGAGGCGGTCAAGCACGGCTACGAGGAGAACCGCCGCATCCTAACGCAGGGCCTGCCGAAAGCCGGGCTCGATCAATTCCTGCCGGTGGACGGCGCCTTCTATCTCTACGCCAACATCGCACGCTTTTCCGACGACAGCCTCGCCTTCGCCAAGCGTCTGCTTGAGGAGGCGCATGTGGCGGCGACGCCCGGCATCGATTTCGATCCGATCGACGGCCGGCATTACTTGCGCTTCTGCTACGCCGGCTCGGCGGCCGAGATGCACGAGGCGGTGACGCGGATCGCGGCATGGCTGAACCGCTAGTCTATGCTCCATAGTGAAGGTCATGCGTTCAGGGTAAGAGCGAGCCTATGACGGGTAATCCTGTGATCGTCGCCGGCGGCGGCATTGCCGGGCTGGCGACCGCGCTGACGCTGCACCAGATCGGCGTGCCCTGCGTCGTCTTCGAAGCGGTGCGCGAGATGCGCCCGCTCGGCGTCGGCATCAATATGCAGCCCAATGCGGTGCGCGAGCTGTACGATCTCGGCATCACGCAAGGCGATCTCGACCGCGTCGGCCTGCCGGCGAAAGAATGGGCGCTGGTCGGGCTCAACGGCAACGACATCTATTCCGAACCGCGCGGGCTGCTCGCCGGCTACAACTGGCCGCAATACGCGGTGCATCGCGGCCTCTTCCACATGCTGCTGCACGAAAAGCTGGTGGCGCGCGCCGGTGCTGGCGCGGTGCGGCTCGCCAGCCGCGTGACCGGCTACCGTAAGGATCCCGGTGGCGGCGTGACCGCGCGCGTCGAGCACGCCGACGGCACGACCTCGGAAGTGACGGGCGCGCTGCTCATCGGCGCCGACGGCATCCACTCGGCGATCCGCGCGCAGATGCATCCGGCCCAGCCGCCGATCCACTGGGGCGGCGCGGTGATGTGGCGCGGCACCAGCCTGGCGAAGCCGATCCGGAGCGGCGCATCTTTCGTCGGCCTCGGCACGCATCGCGAGCGCATGGTGTTCTATCCGATCTCGCATCCCGATCCGCAGACGGGCCTCGCGATGATCAACTGGATCGCCGAGGTCACCCTGGACAACAGCGCGGGCTGGAAGCAGGCCGGCTGGTTCCGGCAGGTGCCGACGTCGGATTTCGTCCATTATTTCGAGAACTGGATCTGGGACTGGCTCGACGTGCCGGCGCTGATCCGCGGCGCGGACCACGCCTTCGAGAACCCGATGATCGACCGCGATCCCGTGCCGACCTGGCGCGACGGGCCGGTGGCGCTCATCGGCGACGCCGCGCACGCCATGTACCCGACCGGCTCCAACGGCGGCAGCCAGGCCATCATGGATGCGCGCGTGCTGGGAGCGGCCATGGTCGAGCATAGCGTCACGCCAGAGGCGCTCGCCGCTTATGACGAGAAGCTGTGCGGCCCGATCTCGCAGCTCATCCTGCGCAACCGCGGCGCCGGTCCCTTCGGGCTGCTCAATCTGGTCGACGAGCGCTGCGGCGGCACCTTCGACAACATCGACGACGTCATCCCGCCCCAGGAGCGCGCCGAGTTCATGGCCGGCTACAAGGCCGCGGCGGGCTTTGCCATCGAGACGCTCAACACGGCGCCGCCGACCATCCCGCAGGGCGCGCGGGTGCGCGCGGCCCAGGCCGCCTCGCTTCCGACATAAGAGACAGGTGCGCGCGAGAGACACTTGCGCGCGGCGCGACTTGCTGCGGCCTTAAAACTCCACGTCCAGTTCCACCACCTCGTCCGGCTCGGCTTCGGCGGCGGCAACCCATTCTCGCACCGGCGGCAGCTGCATGATGGTCCGCGCATAGGCCGCGCAGTCCGAGTCGAGCTTCACGTCATAGGTGAGGAAGCGGGTGACGACCGGTGCGAACATGACGTCGGCCATGCAAGGCTTGGCGCCGAACAGGAACGGCCCTTTGTGTGCGGCCAGGCATTCGCGCCAGATGCTCAGGATGCGGTCGATGTCGGCCTGCGCGCCGGCCCAGACCTTGAAGCCGGGATGATGCGCCTTCAGGTTCATCGGCAGCGCCGAGCGCAGATTGGTGAAGCCGGAATGCATCTCGCCCGAGATCGAGCGGCAGTGCGCGCGCGCCGCGCGCTCCTCCGGCAGCAGGCCGGCCGCGGGCAGGATCTCGTTGAGATATTCGGCGATGGCGAGCGTGTCCCAGACCTTGATGCCGTCATGGGTGAGGCAGGGCACCAGGAAGGACGGCGACAGCAGCAAAAGCTCGGCGCGGGTGGAGGGGTCGTCACTGCCGACCGTGCGCTCCTCGAAGGCGAGGCCCGCCAGTTTGCACAGCAGCCAGCCGCGCAGGGACCAGGATCCGTAGTTCTTGTTGGCGATGGTGAGGGTAGCCGTGACCATGGGGCGCGCATGTCCCTGCTAAGTGGTCCGGCACCTAGGAGCTTAGACGAAAGTAAAGTCCGTTCAATCGTTTCCCGTGGTGCAAAAATGCAGGCCAGATGCCTTTCCCCAGGCAGCACCGCCGCCAGTTTTATCTCGCAGTGCACAATAAAATGCTTTAGCTTTTGCTTGCGGTCCGCCGGGGCCGCCAGGAAGTGCATGCTCTATCAGGCCTATCAGGCGCACGCGGACATCATGGGGCCGGTGCGCAGCTTCGCCGGCGTGGCCGCCAGGTCGGTCGGCGCCAGGCTCAACGGCGCGGCGCGTCCCTCGGCTCTGTCCAATCTCACCGCCGCCTATGAGCTGATCTCGCGCGCGGGGCTGACCCACGCGCGGCCGGCCTACGGCATCGACAGCGTCACCGTTGGCAATCAGGAGGTCGCGGTTACGCAGGAGGCGGCGCTGACGCTGCCCTTCGGCACGCTGTTGCATTTCAAGAAGGACGTCGAACAGGCGCAGCCGCGCGTGCTGGTGGTGGCCCCGCTGTCCGGGCATTTCGCGACGCTGCTGCGCGCCACCGTGCGCACCATGCTGGCCGAGCATGACGTCTACATCACCGACTGGCACAACGCGCGCGACGTGTCGCTCGCAGACGGCCTTTTCGGCTTCGACGATTACGTCACCTATCTGATCCAGTTCCTGGAAAAGATCGGGCCCGGCGCACACATCATGGCGGTGTGCCAGCCTTGCGTCGCCGCGCTGGTGGCGGCGAGCGTGATGGCGCAAGGCAACCATCCGGCGCAGCCGCGCTCGATGACGCTGATGGCCGGGCCGATCGACACCCGCGTCAATCCGACCAAGGTCAACGAGCTGGCCAAGTCGAAATCGATCGACTGGTTCGAGCAGAACCTGATCGCGCGCGTGCCGGCGCGCTACGGCGGGGGCGGGCGCAAGGTCTATCCCGGCTTCGTGCAGCTCGCCGCCTTCATGAGCATGAACATCGAGCGCCACATGAAGGCGCACCAGGACCTCTATAACCACATCGCCAAAGGCGACGAAGCCAAGGCCGCGCAGACAAAAGCCTTCTACGACGAATATTTCGCCGTGCTCGATTTGACCGCCGAGTTCTATCTGGAGACCGTGCAGCTCGTCTTCCAGCAGCACGCGCTGCCGCTGGGCGCGCTCACCTACGACAACCAGCGCGTCGAGCCGTCCGCGATCAAACGCACCATGCTGTTCACGGTGGAAGGCGAAAAGGACGACATCTGCGCGGTCGGGCAGACGCTCGCCGCGCACGACCTGTGCGCCAGCCTGCGGCCCTACCGCAAGCGCCACCACATGCAGGCCGGCGTCGGCCATTACGGCGTGTTCTCCGGCAAGACCTGGCAGAACCAGATCTATCCGATGGTGAAGAACGTCATTTTGCAGAGCGACTGACGCGCGGCGCGCCGGACCTTGCCAAAAACGAGGGCGCGACCAGAATGGCCGGCAGACGGTCATCACGAGGCAGCGCGCATGAGCATCGGCGGAGCCGAAGCCCCGAAACACAGCCTGGGCGAAGACGTCCTGGCCATCTTCATCGGCACGCTGTTCGTCTCCTTCGGCATCGCCATCTTCAAGCAGGCCGGACTGCTGACGGGCAGCACGGCCGGCATCGCCTTCCTGATCCATTACGTCAGCGCGCTGCCGTTCGGTGCGGTGTTTTTCGCGATCAATTTGCCGTTCTACTACCTGGCGTTCCGCCGCATGGGCTGGCGTTTCACGCTCAAAACCTTCTGCGCCGTCGCGTTGGTTTCCGTGCTGTCCGAACTGCACGGCCGCTTCATCCACATCAGCGCGCTCGACCCGTTCTACGCCGCCGTATTCGGCGGGCTGCTGATGGGCGTCGGGCTGATCGTGCTGTTCCGCCACCAGGCAAGCCTCGGCGGCATCAATATTCTCGCGTTGTTCGTGCAGGACAATTACGGCATCCGCGCCGGCAAGCTGCAGATGGGCATCGATCTGGCAATCCTGCTGGCATCGTATTTCGTGGTCGACGCGAAGGCCATGGCCGCCTCGGCGATCGGCGCCATCGGCATGAACCTGGTGATCTGGATGAACCACCGGCGCGACCGCTACGTCGCCTGGTCGGCGCCATAAGCCCTCCCTATCACGGCGGTGCGGTTGCCGCCTATCATCCTCGCAACCGGCGCGTTCGACGCCGTTTGGGGGAGACATCATGAGGAAGCTCGTCATTGCGGCCGCGCTCGCCTTATTGGCCGG
This sequence comes from Pseudolabrys sp., assembly GCA_022841665.1. Lineage (GTDB taxonomy): Bacteria > Pseudomonadota > Alphaproteobacteria > Rhizobiales > Xanthobacteraceae > Pseudolabrys. The sequence continues at coordinate 6,972 of JALHRB010000048.1, read as the reverse complement.
CGCGGGCATTGCGTTTGCCCAGTCCTATCCGTCCCGCCAGATCACCCTGATCGTGCCGTTCCCGCCGGGCGGTTCGACCGACGTCGCCGCGCGCATCATGGGCGAGCGCATGCGCGCGCCGCTCGGGCAAAACGTCATCATCGAGAACATCGGCGGCGCCGGCGGGTCGATCGCCGTCGGCCGCCTCGCGCGCGCCGCGCCCGACGGCTACACCTTCGACATCGGCCAATGGGACACGCACGTCGGCAGCATCATTTACAAGCTCGACTACGACTTGCAGAAGGACTTCGCGCCGATCGGCCTCGTCTCGATCAACCCGCAGCTCATGGTCGCCAAGAAGGACCTGCCGGCCAACCGCCTGAGCGAGTTGGTTGCTTACATGAAAGCCAACCCCGGCAAGATCAATTTCGTCGACCAGAACGCGGCCGCGCGCGTGACCGGCGTGCTGTTCGAGAAGCTGACCGGGCAGAAGCCGCAATTCATTCCCTATCGCGGCGCAGGCCCCGCGATGACCGACCTCGTCTCCGGCCAGGTCGACCTGCTGGTGGTGCAGGGCGCGGTGGCGTTGCCGCAGATCCGTGGCGGCAAGATCAAGGCCATCGCCAATCTGTCGCCGCAGCGCTCGGCCTCGATGCCGGACATCCCGACATCGGACGAGACCGGCGTGCCGGGACTCTACATGTCGGGCTGGTTCGGCTTTTGGGCGCCCAAGGGCACGCCGGCGGAGATCGTCGCTAAGCTCAACGGTGGCCGATCATCAAGGCGTCTGGTATCGGCGCGCAGGCGCAGTAAGGCCCGCGTCAGCGCTTGAAGCCGCTGAGCACCGTTCGCATGCGGTCCTGCTTGTCGGCTGCCTGGCCGGACGCGGGCTCCTGCTGCTGCGGCGGCCTCATCAGCTGCTGGAGGCGGGCCTCGCAGTTGACCAGCGCGTCGCCGACGATGCGCCCGGTGTGGTTATCGAACTGCCGCTCTTCGCAGGTCTTGCCGCTCCAGGGCACGACCACGATCGAGCCGATGCGGAAGGCTTTGCCGTCCGGGGGCGGCGGGCTGCGCTCGCCCGCGCCGAGCAGGCTGCCGCGCAAGACGACGGTGCCGCCGATGCCCATGTAGTCGGCGCCGGCGATCAGAATAAGCGCGAACAGGCCGACGAAGCTCATCGCCTGGATCAGCGTGCGCCGCCCGCGCCCGCGCGAATAGCCCGCGCGCCGCCCATTGCGTGATTGCCGTTGCATGGCCTCTGCCGCCATTGAACGAAGCCGCCAGTTTACCAGCGCGCGGCTTGCAGGACCGTGAAGCGGATCGTTCGATTTTTACCGATCAGGCGCGGGGCTCGCGGGCGCCGAGCAGCCGCTGGAACAGCGTGCCGCCGAGATAACGCCGGAAAACAATGAAATAGAGGACAACGATGGCAAACAGGATGAAGGCCGGCCCGCCCTGCAGGCTGAAGCCCTCCGCGGTGACATTGCCGGTCGCATAGCCGATGGCATAGCCGCCGGCGGCGAAGATAAAGATGAAGTCGAGGATGGCGGCGACCACCTTGCGCCAGGTTGCGATCGGTTTGACCGGAGTTTGCGCATCGTGGGTGGGGGCGGACATGGAGGCCTCCTTAAGTTTCACCTTAAGATGAGGGCGCTAGCCTTCGCTCGCGGGCTTGATGGTCACGTGTAGCAGGACCGGTTTCCATTCGCCCTCGGAGGGGACGAATTCGAGGTCGTAGTTCAGCCGGCTCGGCGTGGTGTCGAAGTAGCCGCGCAGGACGAGCGCGCCGCGCTTGTCGATCAAGGCTTCCTTCGCCACCGGGGGCTTGGCCGCGATCAGGCCCCAGTCGATTTTCTGGTCGGCGAAGTGCTTGAACGACTGCTTCAGCTGGTCCGGGCTGTATTTGTCGCGGAAGGGCTTGGCCAGCTTGGCGTGCAGCACCGCGTAGTTGCCGGTGATGTTGGCGTCGTTGAGGCTGAGCAGCGCGTTCTTGATCAGCACCTCCTGGAGGAAGGAGGTCGGCAGCTTGTTCTCGGCGGCGGCCGGCAGCGCCAGGAGCAGCGCGACGATCAATATTCCCGCAAGAAACGTTCGCATGGTAAGGTTCCGTGTTGCGACTGTTAATTGTCCGGCAGCCTGCGCGTGCGACATTGCGCTAGATCAAGACGGCGCGGCAGGCGCCGTATCAGGAGAGGGCGGGGCGCCGCAAAGGAGCAATCCATGACCGACCTGAGCAGACGGGCGCTCCTTGCGGGGCTCGCATCGGTGCCGTTCGCGACAGCGGTGCGTGCGCAGACCCTGCCGCGGATGCAAGTCAACAAGGACGCGAACTGCGACTGCTGCGGCGGCTGGGTCGATTACCTGAAAACGCGCGGCTTTGCCGTCGACGTGGTCGAGCGCGCCGACATGGACCGCGTCAAGGCCGAATTCGGCGTGCCGGCGTCCTTGCAGTCCTGCCACACGGCCAAGATCGACCGTTATGTGATCGAGGGGCACGTGCCGGCGGACGCCATCCAGCGGCTGCTCGCCGAGAAGCCGGAAGCCACCGGCCTGTCGGTGCCCGGCATGCCGGCCAGCTCGCCGGGCATGGACGTACCCGGCGCGAACGACGTCTACGACGTCGTCCTGTTCGGCGGCGCCGGCGGCGAGAAGCGCTACGCGCGCTACCAGGGGCGCCGCAGGATTTCCTGAGTGCTCAGCCCTTCGCCTTGAGGGACCTGAACAGCTCGAAGGCGTCCTTCGGCTTCATGTTCTGGTGCACGACCGCGGCGACCGCGGCGATCATCGCCTTGGGCGCGTCGGACTGGAAAATGTTGCGGCCCATGTCGACGCCGGCGGCGCCCTGTTGCACGGCGTTGGAGGCCATGGTGAGCGCCTCTAACTCGGGTAGCTTCTTGCCGCCGGCCATCACGATCGGCACGGGGCAGGAGGCGGTCACCGTCTCGAAGCCCTCCTCGACGTAATAGGTCTTTACGTATTGCGCGCCGAGTTCGGCGATCATGCGGCAGGCGAGGCGGAAATACTGCGCGTTGCGCGTCATGGCCTTGCCGACCGCGGTGACGCCCATCACCGGCATGCCGGCGCGCAAGCCGGCGTCGACCAGCTTGGTCATGTTGTGGATCGAGCGCGTCTCGTGCTCGCCGCCGATGAAGACCTGGATGCCGACGCCGGCGGCGTTGAGGCGCACGGCGTCGTCCATGTCCATGGCGATCTGTTCGTCGGAGAGTTCGTCGCGCAGGATCGAGGGCCCGCCCGAGGCGCGCAGCACCATCGGCTTCTGCGAGTCGGCCGGAATGGTCGAGCGCAATATGCCGCGCGTGCAGAACAGCGCGTCGCAATGCGGCAGCAGCGGCACGATCGACAGGTCGATGCGCTCGAGCCCGGTGGTCGGGCCCTGGAAGTAGCCGTGGTCGATGGCGAGCATGACGGTGCGCCCGCTCGCCGGATTGAAGGTGCGCGCGAGCCGGTTCTTCATGCCCCAGTCGAGCTGGTGGCACCCTTTGAGGAAAAAGCCGGGCGCCGCCTGCGGCGTCTCGGCCTGGTACCGCTTGCCTTCCTGGTCGGCTTCCGGCATGGCCCCGCTGCCCCCGTCCGAACCGCGCTAATTCTGCTTCGGCGCGGCCGAGGTCGCCTTCTTGCGCGCCTCCGGCTCGTAATTGCCGCTCGCCATGCAGCGCTTGATGAAGGCGTCGCGCTTGGCACCCTTCATGTTTTGGCTGTCGGCGCCGATCTTGCAGGTTTCCATCTTCTCCTGCGGCGTCGCGGCCAGCGCCGGTGCGGCCAGCAGCAGCGGGAACAGGCAAAGGGTAAGGCTCAGGCGTCGCAACATGGGGAACTCCTCGGCATGGTTCTTGGCAGCTTTACTTGGAATCGACGATAGCACGGCGAATGCGGCTATCTCAAAGCGGCGGCGATGTTGCCGCCGTCGACGGTGGTGACGTCGGCCGTGGTCTTGAGCGCCAGCGCCTGGGCGAGGAAGGCCTGCGCCACGTCGTGGGCCGTGACCTCGCGCCCGAGCAGATTGCCGCTCATGTACTCTTTCTCGCTCAGCCCCCGCGCCTTGGCGCGCTCCTTGATGAAGCCCTCGTTGAGCAGCCCGGAGCGGATGCGGTCGGCGTTGACCGCGTTGGCGCGGATGCCGTCGGCGCCGTAGTCGAGCGCATATTGCCGCACCAGGAACAATGTGGCGGCCTTGGGCAGGCCGTAGGGGCCGAAATCGGGGCCGGGGTTCACCGCCTGCTTCGACACGTTGAACAAGAGGCAGCCGCCGGTCCCTTGCGCCAGCATGATCTTGACGGCGCCTTGCGCCATCTTCTGGTGCGCGAAGAAATTCAGTTCGAAGCTCTTGCGCAGCGTGGCTTCGTCGACCTCGCCGATCTTGCCCTGCCAGGCCGCGCCGGCATTGGAGACGAGGATGTCGACGCCACCGAAGGCGGCGACGACGGCATCATAGGCGGCGGCGACGGCGGCGGCGTCGGTGACGTCGCACTGAAGCGCGCGCGCCGCCCCGCCGATGGCCGCGGCTGTTTTCTGCGCGGCGGCAAGATCGAGGTCGAGCAGCGCCACGTCCGCGCCGGCCTGCGCGAAGGCTCTAGCGGCGGCCGCGCCAATGGCGCCACCGGCGCCGGTAATGACGGCGACCTGGCCCTCCAGCGGCAATTTCTTGCGCGCGCCCAGCTTGGCCAGTTCCAGCGGCCAGTATTCGCAGTCGAACAGGTCGGCTTCGGAGATGGACGTGAAGCGGCCGATCGCGTCGGCGTCGGCGATGCCTTCGGCGGTGGCCTCGGCGATGTCGGCGGCCATGGCGGCCGCCTTTGCGTTCTCGCCCATGCCGAACAGGCCGAGCCCCGGTACCAGCGCGACGCGGGGCAGGGGGTCGTGCATCGCGACGCCGGACGCGCGCGCTTTGTTGGCGTCGAAATATTTCTGGTAGTCGTCGGCGTATTGCTGCACGGCCTTGCACGCCGCCGCCTTGAAGGCGTCGAGTTGACCCGCCGCCGGCGCCGGCAGCAGCAGCGGCCAGGGCTTCACGCGGATGACGTGGTCGGGCGTGAGCAACCCGGCGCGCGCGGTGCGCGCGAGGTCCGCGCCGTTGACGTAATTGAGAATCGCGTCATTGGCGCGGAAGTCGAGCACGAGGCGCTTATGCGCGCCCTCGCCATCGACGTCGCGCAAGGTGCAGGCGCCGCGCAGGATCGGCGCGATCGCGCGCGCCGTCGCGACCTTGGCCGGCAGGGCTGCCGCTTTGAAGGCCTTGCGGTTCTTTTGCAGCCGCGCTTCGGCCAGCGTCACGCATTCGATCATGCGCTCGTAAGCCTCGCGCGCATTTTCGCCGAAGGTGAAGATGCCGTGCTTGTCGAGGATCAGTCCCTCGACCTTCGGGGACTTGTCGAACACCTGCGCCGCCAGCCGCGCCAGCCCGAAGCCGGGCCGATGATAGGGCACGAAGCCGAGCCGGCCGCCGAACACGTCCGTGCACAGCTCTTGCGCGTTCGGCTGATCGATCAGGCTGAGCACCGCGGTGGCATGCGTGTGGTCGATGAATTTCGCCGGCATGAAGGCGTGCAGCAGCATTTCGACCGACGGCGCGGGCGCGGCCGGATCGATGAGGTAAGCGCGCTGCACGCGCGCGAAATCGTCGTCGGACAGGGCGTCGCGCGAACGCAACGCCAGCAGGGGCGCGAGCCGCACGGCCGGCAGGCCCTCGGGCTCGATGGCGCCCATGTCGGCGCCCGAGCCCTTCACGTGCATGACCGCGACGGTCTCGCCGACGAGGTCGCGCGCGCTGGCCTTCAGCGAGGTATTGCCGCCGCCGTGCAGGACCAGCTTCGGGTCGCGCCCGAGCAGGCGCGTCGAATAGACGCGCAGCGCAAGCTCAGGCCCGGCCGCGCCGTAGCGGTCGACCGCGTCTTTCGCTTCGCGCTCGACCCAGGCGGATTTCATGTCGCGTTCCCCGAAACCATGTCTATCGCGGCCAGCGGCCCGGCGGCCAGTCGCGGGCGCCATGAATCACCCGAAGGATCACGACGGTATCGTCGCCGCCGGGCGACGGAGCAAGAGCGTAGGCTATTACATAGGGCAGGCCGGTCACGAGCTTTTCGTAGGTGCCCGCGACGCGGCCGTGGCGTCCCGTGGGCAGCCTGGCAAGTGTCCGCGCGGTGCGATCGATGCGGTCGGCGACACGCGCGGCGGCATCGGGGTTCTTGGCGGCGATAAAGGCGATGGATCGGTCGAAGTCGTCGAGCGCGGTGGCCGACCAGACGACCTTCATCGGGCCGCTTTCTTCGCCTTTCCGGCGCGCGCGACGGTGGCGCGGATGCGCCGCATCGCGCTGTCATGCAAGACGACGCGGCCGGCCGCCATGTCGGCCAGCCCGCGCTTGACGCCCTCGACGATGTCGAGCTCGCGCTCGACAAAAGAGGAAATCGCTTCTCCGGCGAGAAAGGATTTCGTCCGCTTGGTCTGTCGCGCCAGCCGCCCGAGCCGCTGCTTCGTCTTCGGAGTCAGGCGGACGGTGAGGGTGGTGCTGTTCGCCATGCCGGGACCTTCGCAGTCGCGATGTGTGCCTTTGTACACATTCTAGCACGCCGGGACCGGCGCGCCAGCGGCACACACCGCGCTGCCCGCGTCAGTCCTTGTCGCCGAGCAGGCGCTTGGCCCACCAGCCGCGCTTGGGCTGGCCGCTGTCTTCCGGCGCGGTCGACGAGATCACCGGCTGCGGCGGCGGCAGGGTCGGGGCGGGCGCCGGCGGCGCACCTTCGGCGCCGATCGGCGCGGGCTCGCGGATGGTCGAGCGGCGGCGCGGCGGCGCCTCGTGCGCCGGGGCGGCCGGTTCAGGCGTGAAGGACGGCGGCGCTGCGCGTTCCGGCTCGGGTTCACGCGCGGGCGTCGCGACTTCCGCGAAGGGCGGTGCGACCGCGCTGGCATCCTCGTCGCTCACGATCGGATGCGGCGGAGCTTCGCCCGCGTAGTGCGGCTCGCGCTCCTCGGGAC
>JALHRB010000047.1 GCA_022841665.1 Pseudolabrys sp. | reverse complement strand
CGATCAACGCGGTAAGCACGAGGACGCAGAGGTGCTCGAATTTCTGGTAGAAACTCAGCGGCTCCAAAGCGAGGCGGAAGGCGGCGAATTCTCTTTTCAGACGCATCACGGCCTCCATCAGCGCAGGGGTTGTGGCGGGTCTATCCTTCCTCAAATCCGGCGGCTGTCATAGGCCCAATGCAGCAGCGCCTGGCGCTGGCGCCTCCGGCAGAGCAGGTCACCGGGCTCGCAATTCTTGCGGATTTGCGCGACGTGGCGGCGGATCGCCTTCCATCGCTTGATCTGGCGGGCGTCCTCCTGCGGCAGGCGGCGGCCCATGTAGTAGCGGCAGTACCACTGAAACCAGCCGCGCGGGTCGTCCGGATGGACCCAGCCCTTGCGCCGCCATTCCGACAGCGGCTGGCTGGCGTCGATGCCGAAAAAGTTGAGCGCGCAATCGCGCTTGCCCTTGGCGAGCTTGGCGCGCGTGAACCAGCTCTTGGGGAATTCGCGCCGGCAGTCGGTCATGTACTTGCCGCAGAACACGCCGAGGCGGAGCATGTCGGCGGGGGTGAGGTCGGGCGTGAACTCCGGATCGAAGCCACGGCCGGCCGGCGCCGTGAGGGCGTAGCGATAGCCCTTCTGCATCTTGTCGTTGACGGTGACGGTGCGCTTGCGCATGCCGTCCCTTAGCAACGCAGAGGATGGCGCGCTAGGCTTCTCTGCGCGCGGGGGCGCGACTGGGCAGCAGCGGCTTGAGACGACCGGCGGCCCTGACCAGCGGCGTGACCAGCTCGCCCTTGACCGTATGCGCGTCCGGCTCGCCGGCGAAGCCGAAGGTGAGCTTCTCGCGCGCCTTCTCCGGCACGTAGAGCGTGCCGAAAATCCAGTCCCACAGCGCCAGGCAGCTGCCGTAGTTCTTGTTGAAGTGCTTCGGGTTGTCGGAGTGGTGCACCTGATGATGCGCCGGCGACACGAAGACGCGGCCCATCACGCCGCGGAAGGCGATCCACATGTGCGAGTGCTGGAGATGCACATAGGCGTGGATGAACAGCACCAGGATGATGTTGGTGTCGGACAGCGCGTATTGATAGGCGGTGTCGCCGAACATGTAATTGCCGAAGCCGTTGGCGACCGCGGTGGCGAAGGCGACGATGTTGGCGAACACGAACGTGTAGACCGGGTGCACGCGGAAATTCGTGAGCGGCGTGAGCACCTCGGCGTTGTGGTGCACTTTGTGGAATTCCCACAGCACCGGCACCTTGTGGCTGAGCCAGTGGTTGAACCAGTAGCCGAGCTCGTAGGCGAGAAACAGCATCACGGTGACGACGCTGCGCGTCAGCCATGTGGGCAATTCCGACGGCGACACCGGACCGGCGAGCGCGACCAGGCCGGCGATGAGGCCGTTGCTGACGAACTGGTAGGAGAAGATCGCCCAGCCGAACACCACGCCGAACACGAACACGTTGAAGAACAGGTAGAAGATGTCGGCCTGGTTCGACTTGTGGCGCATGATGCGGCGCGGAAACAGCGCACGCGCCACCGTGCGCCAGCGCAGCCGGCGTCCGCGCGCGAGGCGCCGAAAGGCAAAAATGAGCGCGCAGACGGCGAGCGCCACCGCCAGCGAATTGAGCGAGAGGGGGGAGCCGGGGGCGAGCAGCAATTTGCCGATCTGGCCGAAGAAGAAGTCGATGCCGGCGGAGAAATCCAAGGGCGCGCTCCGGGGATGGGGTCGGGCCCAATGTCTTACCGGAGGGTAAAGATTGCGTTAGGCGAACCGCATACTACCCCCTGACATCCTCATATTCCGGATGCCGGGCCATGTAGGCCGCCACGAAGCCACAGAGCGGCTTCACCTTCAGCCCTTGCGCGCGCGCAAGATCGAGCAGGCCGCGCACCAGTTCCGAGCCGTGGCCGCGGCCTTCCTGCTCCCGCGGCACCTCGGTGTGCAAAATAAGCAGCGTGTCGCCGGTGCGCCGGTAGTTGGCGAAGGCGACGGCGCCGCCGATCGGCATCTCGAAGCGGCTGCGGTCGGGATTGTCGCGGACGTCGCCGGGCATCGCGTCCTCTCAGGTCAATCCCTCGTCGGGGATGTTCAGCAGCCGGCCGCAAGCCTTGCAGTGCACGGCGTCGATATCGTGGCGCTTGAGGCCGCAGTCCGGGCATTCGAAGCGCACCTTGCTCGGGCTGATGAGCGCACGCGCGAGGTTGAAGAACAGCGTGACGCCGAAAATCATGATGGCGACCGAGATCAGCCGGCCGAGCGTGCCCGGCAGCGTGATGTCGCCGAAGCCGGTGGTGGTGAGGGCGGTCACGGTGAAATAGAGCGCGTCGCCGTAATTGGCGATCTGTGGGTTGCTGTAGTGCTGCGTCTCGTAGACCACGCCGGTGGTGATGAAGATGAACACCGCCAGGTTGGTCACCGCCAGGATGACCTCCTCGTGCCGGCGGAAAAACGGGCTGTCGGCGCGCAGCCGCGCCAGCAACTGATAGGTGCGCAGCAGCCGCAGCGTGCGCAGCACGCGCAGGAAGGCGAGGCCTTCGCCGAGCAGCGGCGCCAGGAACGAGACGATGGTGGCCACGTCCGCCCAGGTCGACAGGTGCAGCGCCTCGCGCGCCGGCGCGCGGCTGATCGCCATGCGGGCGGAAAAGTCGGCCAGCACGACCAGGCCGAGCGCGACGTCGATGGCGCCGACCAGGCGGGTGTGCGGCAGGAACGACGTGACGATGATGTAAGCGAGGGTGGCGAGGTCGAACACCAGCAGGCCGTAGCGGAAGCGGTGGGCGGCCGGCGAGTGCCCCTCATAGAGCGCCTGCAATCGGCGCCGCCAGGGGGGGTCGCGGTCTCGCCTGGCTCTCTCTTTCGCTTTGGTCACGCCGCCTGGAATCCTTATCGCCCGATGCGGCACGATAGCCCAAGCGGGCGGCCCGGTCATGCGACCGCTGGCCCCGGCGGCGCGCGCCCGATACAAAAGGGCATGCTCGGCCCCTTCCTCACCGCGCTCGACTGGTTCGGCGTCGCGATCTTCGCGGTGACCGGCGCGCTCGTGGCCTCGCGCAAGCAGATGGACATTTTCGGCTTCATTCTGCTCGGCGCGGCCACCGGCATCGGCGGCGGCAGCCTGCGCGACGTGATGCTGGGCGCGCTGCCGGTGTTCTGGGTGCGCGAGCCGGTCTATCTCGGCATCTGCGTCGCCGTGGCGGCGGCGACCTTCTTCCTCGCGCATATTCCGGAATCGCGCTACCGCGCGCTGCTGTGGCTGGACGCGGCGGGGCTGTCGCTCGTCTGCGTGGTGGGCGCCGACAAGGCGCTGGCGGCGGGCGCGGGCGGCTTCATCGCGGCGGCGATGGGCGTGATCAGCGCGACCTTCGGCGGCATCATCCGCGACATGCTGGGCGGCGAGAGCCCGCTGATCCTGCGCAAGGAGATCTACGTCACGGCGGCGCTGGCTGGCGCCTCCGCCTTCGTGGCGCTGGTGGCGCTTGATGTGCCACCGGCCGTCGCGGCGATCGCGGGCTTTGCGGTGTGCTTCGTCATCCGCGCGCTGGCGCTGCATTACGGCTGGTCGCTGCCGGTGTACCGCGCGCGCGAAGGGCGCACGGCGGAGGAAGTGGAGCGCATGAAGAAATAAGCGCGCCACATTTTCCGCTCGTCCCCGCGAAAGCGGGGACCCAGCGCTGGATTCCCGCTTTCGCGGGAATGAGCGGAGGATGTTGCATCTCAATCGTGAGCCTCATCATCATCATCCTCGTCCTCTTCCGGCAATACGCGCGGGGAGGGCGCGCCGGCGCGGGTTTCGACAGCGATAACCCAGCGCCACAGGTTCGGCAGGCCCTCCGGCCAGCGCTCGAGCATCTCTTCGAAGCTCAAGCCCTCGGCCTTGGCCGCGAACTCGCGCTGGCCCTCGTCGTACACGGCGTTCGAAATCAGCGGCAGCAAGGTGTCGAGGCAGCGGTGCGGGTCGCTGACGCAGCGGCCGGCGCGGCGGCACTTCGTCGCCTCGCACAGGCACCAGAACGAAAAGATGTTGCTGAGCGTGCGGCCGACGGCCGTGTGCACCGGATGGCCGGCCGGAAGCGGGCGCCCGTCGTCGGCATCGGTGAGGCGGGCGGTCGTGTCGTGCTGCGTCGTGTCGTGCTGAGTCATGTTGCGATGTGTCATGGGCGTGCTCCATCGTTCCCGCGGCGCAAGCGCCCGGGTTTTTCGGGATTGCCTCGCTTCCGAAGAAGCGAGGGGGACGGCGCGCCGCGTGGCGCGACCTGGTCCTTTGTCACGCGCGCTCCTTTTGGGAACGCGCGGCGCCTCGCGGCGCGCCGTCCGGCGATTTTTGCGGCGCCGGGGCCGCGCTTTCGGGGGTTCGCGCGCCTCGCCCGTCGGTTTCCGCCGCGCGACCCCTTGCGGGTGGCCGCGCGCGCAAAACTCCCGGGCGGGCCTTACCGCGGCCCGCCGTCAGCGAGCTCCTCGCAGGGGGTCATATTGCCCCCGGGCGGAGCCCCGGCGCCGCCCGGGAGCGTGCCCTGCTGAGGCACGCCCGCGGGCGCCGGCCCGTCCCCGCGAGCCGGAGCAACCGGTTCGCGTCCCCTCACGGGGCGGGCAGGATTAGGGATATAGGCCTATAGGAAAGAAGTCAAGAGAGAAGAAAGAAATATTTTAAAGGTGAGGGGCATAAGCAATTGAAATGCGCGATAAGCAAACGCTCCCGAGGGATAGCCTGCGGCATGTCAACCACCTCTGCGCTCGCTTTGAATCCGTGTAATCGCGCGCTCAACCCGTTCGAAGCTGCTCTGTCCCGCGGCCAATGAAAGAGACCAATCAAAATATGCAGGGCGCAACTTCGATCCGTTCCATACTTTCGTTAGATAAGTTCGGAATTGGGCGGCGCGTTCAAAACGGTCTTCAATATGGAAAGATTCGATCTTTGATTGGATCAGCTCTCGCGTGGCAGTTTCTAAAATCGGCGTATCATACGACATTGCATCCAGGTAAGCGAACTCAGAAATCCAACGTTTAAGGTGATAGGCGCCAATTGTGCTAATTCGAAAGCCCTGAGGCATTTCACCAAAAAGGCCAGCTTCGTCTTCATCGAAAGTGACTCGTTGAGACGTTTCAATAAGCTTTTTGTTGTTAAGCCTGCGAAGAGCTGCTTCTGACGACGCAGGCGGGAACCCCCATTCTTGCATTTCGGAAATGATTGTTGTTGACCCTACGAATCCTTCCTTCGATTTATGCTTTCCATCCATGCTCAAGTAACTAAGAATCATGGGACGCAGAAAATGCTCAATAGGATTGGGGCTCCGAATGTCAAAGAGGTTTAAGGCGAGCGACGAAGGTGGGTGATAGTATGAAAAATCTCCAAGGAGGGCCGCCTTCCAAAATTCGTGAACTGGGACGACGTATGATCCTTCTTTCTCCTCAATTTCAATTATCTTCTGAGCATCGACATTTGCACTGCCTATAAACTTAGTCACAAACTCAATAACAGAGCGAATATTGCCGCCCGTAATATTGGAGAGAAATTCGACTAAGTCGCTATTTTTTGTGAGAGAGAACAGAAGCGCTTTGAGAAACAGAGCAAGGTTTCCCAATCTAAGGCCGATATCTTTGAGCCTTTCGACCCGAATTCGACCTTCTGCCATGTTTAGAGCAAAACGAAGCCGTCGTTCGACAACTTGGTCTACTCGCGGTGGTGAAATTGTAAAAACTCTATGTGGGTATGCTGTGAGCGCGCCTGACTGTTTCGATCGATAAAATGTCTGGGGCCTAACCGCAATGAATACGGCAGCATCCCAGTCCTTCGCAAAATTCTGCGCGATGATAAATGCTAGCTGTTGAATCTCGTAGTCCCGTTGGTCGGCATTGTCTAAGACAATAATTGTTTGTCGTTTTCTAGCGCGCGCGATGTGAGAAATTGATCGCTTGATGTGTTCATCGCGTCGGGTTGTTTTCTCTGCGAGGAACTCTAGCATTTTCTCTTGGTATTGGTCCAAGTTCGTCGACTTAAGATCACGATAGATGCCTCGTTCAAACCTGTGTATTTCTGAATGATATACGCCGCGAATAAAATTTAATTCCGTGATGTCGACGCCATGTTTGGCAATTAATTGATTTTCAATTTGGGTTAGGATGAAATCTTTGAGATCGGACGACAGCGCGCCTTGAGATCCTAAGTCGATATAAATATAGAGCGCGTTTCTAAATTCTTCGAACGCGCTCACATACATAAGATGCTTCAAAAACGAAGTCTTCCCCACACCGACATCGCCAATTAGGACTATCGGGCGTTGTGATATGGCCTCTGCCATGACCTCAGGCGTTAAAATTGGTTTTGCGGGACCTGCGGATACCGGGCTCAGAGAAGGTGCCTTTTCGGTCGGGTCAAATAGCGCCGCGTATCGCGCGGCTAACATCTGCTTGCTGACTAGTGCGTGCTGGGACAGCGCGCCGCTTTCACAGTAGCATTGCTCATAAAAACTTCTTTCTACGTCTTCTTGGTCCACAACATCAATTATCAGCAATTCGGAAACGGTCCTCAGAGTTGTTTGGAGATCGCTTGGGTATCGATATTGGGGGTAATTTAACAGGAATGACGAAAGCTTTGGCGGTAGGGCATGATCTTCGCCGACATCTAAGAAGCGGTGAAGTCGATGCTCCGCCACGCCGGCGGGTGATAGCATTTGCCAAACGAGAGGAAACGCGCTTTGAAATTGTTCATATCCATTGATAATAAGACAACGACCATCGAGAGGTGCCTGGCCATCACTTCTAGTCGCCAGGAACGCGATCAGTTGATGACCGTTTGTCGCCACTGCGACTTCAACGCCTCTTGAGGCACAGTATTTTTGAACTTGAATGATTGCGTCGGCAGCTTCGCCGCCAAGAGCAATTATTGATGCCAAGTCGGAAATAGGCGTTGCCCGGAAATTCGCGGGAAGTTCAAATGTATGGTTTTCGCGTTTTGCTTCCCAAATTGCTCGCCGAGGAATGCCGAGTTCGTAATCCGAATAGGTGCGGTCCTTTTGAGATCGCTCTAACCGGATTGTCTCTTTTGGCCACCCTAAGCATTCGACAACGATACGATCTATTATTTGAAAACGAGTCTCGGCCTCATTCCAATTGAGATTATGGGTGTTAACATCCTCGATGAGTGCCTTAAGGGCGGCTTGCCCCTGAGCAATTGTAGTATTGCCAATATCTTGCATCAGAGGCCACTCCGATGAGAGGCTTCAATGTATAGAGTCTGTACTTTTCTTCTAGTATTTTTACTCTGCCGCCTGCACCCGCTTCCTTGGCTTCTCGCGGCCGGTCCAGCACGGGCTTCAGGAATTGCCCCGTGTATGAGCGCTTCACCTTCACCAAATCCTCCGGCGTGCCGATCGCGACAATCTCGCCGCCGCCGTCGCCGCATTCCGGGCCTAAGTCGATCACCGCATTAGCGCGCGGGCCTCATGGTATCCGCCCTCAGTAGTGGGATGTCAGCACGGTGGGAGATTTCCTATTCGAGAGGTTCGGCCCGTCGCGGCGTTGTATGCAACTGCAGGCTGACATCCCACGTTTTCGGGCACCGAGCCGTCATATGGAAATTTATTTGCGCTCTCGTCGCTGAGGCCAAAAGGCTTTCGAGGATCAGAAGGTTTATTCGCGACAGTGGAAGATTCAGCTTTCTGCCTCTCTTGCAGAGTGGGGGAGGAGCTAACGAAATCGGCAACAATGGGCCAAAACGTTAGAACTGTAGCCAATAGCGCTACAGCACCGGCGAGCCTGCGGACGACTGACTTCTCACCAAACCAATTTTGAAAATACAATCCTGCTGATGCGACGTACAATATCGCCGACCCTATTTCTATCAGTCGCAACATCAAGGAGCCCACCCTTGTTGCAACTATAGCACGAAAGATTTTAGTAGCTACGCGTTTTTAGGCATCACTCCGCCGCCTGCACGCGCTTCCCCGGCTTCTCGCGCCGGTCCAGCACGGGTTTCAGGAACTGGCCCGTGTATGAGCGCTTGACCTTCACCAAATCCTCCGGCGTGCCGGCCACGACCCTCGGTCGAGCCCGAGGGCAGGCTTTCTCGCCCCCTTACCCCACCGCGAACGGCAGCGAGATCGGGCTGCGGAAGTTCGACGACGGCACCCAGTCAAAGTCGCGGTTGCGCAACGTGAACTCCGGCACCTGGGCGAGGAAGCGGCGCATTGCCGTGCCGGTGACCAGGCGCGCGAGCTGGCTGCCGATGCAGAAATGCTTGCCGGCGCCGAAGCCGAGATGGCCGACCGGCCGGCGGTCGATGTCGTAGCGGTCGGCGTCGGGGAACTTGCGCTCGTCGCGGTTGGCGGCGCCGTAGGCGAGCGCGACGGCGTCGCCTTCGCGCATGGTCTCGCCGTGCAGCGCCACGTCGCGCGTCAGCACGCGCTTGAAGCGCTGCGCCGAGGTGTTGAAGCGCAGCGACTCCTCGATCGCCTGCGGCAGCAGGGAAGGGTCGTCGACGATGCGCCGGCGCGCGTCGGGAAAATCGGCGAGGTTGAGCGCGAAGATGCTCATGAAGCTCGACAGCGACTCGACGCCGGCGACGACGAACATCGCCGTGGTCAGCACCACCTCGCGGTCGGACAGGCGGTCGCCGTCGATCTCGGCCTCGGCGAGCTGGGTGATGACGTCGTCGGTCGGCGCCTTGCGGCGCTTGGCGACCTCGTCGGCGACGAACGCGCCGAGGTCGCGGAAGGCGGCGTCGAGCTCTGCGTTGCGGCCGCGCCGCGCCTTGTCGGTCGAGATCGACAGCACGACCTGGCGGCGCATGGCCACTGCGTCGGTCGGCGGCAGGCCGAGCATGCGGAAGATCATGCCGACGGTGAGCGGGCTGGAGACGTCGGCGACGAAGTCGAACGCGCCTTGCGCGCGGACGCGCGCGGCAGCCTCGTCCGCCATGGCGACCGTCGGCGCCACCAGGTGCTCGAGGTTGCGCCGCGTGAAGGCGACCTGCGCCAGCACGCGCAGCCGGTCGTGGCGCGGCGGATCGGTGGTGCCGAGCGTGCCGCCGGAGCGGCCGGGGATCTCGTCGATCAGGTTGCCGCGCGCGGAGGAGAAGGTCTCCCAGTCCTGCGCCGCGCGGGCGACGTCGTCATAGCGCGACAGGATCCAGAGGCGGCCGGACGGGCTCCAGTAGCAGGGATGCTTGTCGCGCAGGGTGCGGTAGAACGGGAACGGATCGGCGTCGATGGCCGTGGAATAGAGCTCGAAGGGCTCGGCGGTCCCTTCGGCCGGGCGCGCGGCGTCGGCGGGCAGGGACGCACTCATTTCGCGCCGCCCCGGCGGTTGAGGTTGCGACTTTGCGCTTCGACGTTCCTGGCCATGCCGAACGACTAGCACAAGTTCGCGCGGGGGAAAAACCCGTGCGGTTCGCTGCGCGCGGAAAGGGACTACTCCGCCGCCTTCTGCCCCTTCTTCTTCGGCCCGGCCGCCTTCCTCCCCATCCGCCTTCGCGCTAACGCGCTACGGCGGGACAAGACACCGGCTTCATTCAGCCGCCTGTACACGCTTCCTGGGCTTCTCGCGCCGGTCCAGCACGGGTTTCAGGAATTGGCCCGTATATGAGCGCTTGACCTTCACCACATCCTCCGGCGTGCCGACCGCGACGATCTCGCCGCCGCCGTCGCCGCCTTCGGGGCCTAAGTCGATCACCCAGTCGGCGGTCTTGATCACTTCGAGATTGTGCTCGATCACCACCACGGTGTTGCCGGTGTCGGTGAGCTCGTGCAGCACCTCCAGCAGCTTCGCCACGTCGTGAAAGTGAAGCCCGGTGGTGGGCTCGTCGAGGATATAGAGCGTGCGGCCGGTGGCGCGCTTGCTCAGCTCCTTGGCGAGCTTGACGCGCTGTGCCTCGCCGCCGGACAGCGTGGTGGCTTGCTGGCCGACATGGATGTAGTCGAGGCCGACGCGGTGCAGGAGCGCCAGCACGTCGCGCACGCGCGGCACCGCCTTGAAGAACTCGAGCGCCTCTTCCACCGTCATGTCGAGCACGTCGGCGATCGACTTGCCCTTGAACAGCACCTCCAGCGTCTCGCGGTTGTAGCGCTTGCCCTTGCAGACGTCGCAGGTGACGTAGACGTCGGGCAGGAAGTGCATCTCGATCTTGATGACGCCGTCGCCCTGGCAGGCCTCGCAGCGGCCGCCCTTGACGTTGAAGGAGAAGCGGCCGGGCTCGTAGCCGCGCGCCTTGGCCTCGGGCAACGCCGCGAACCATTCGCGGATCGGCGTGAAGGCGCCGGTGTAGGTCGCCGGGTTGGAGCGCGGCGTGCGGCCGATCGGCGATTGGTCGATGTCGATGATCTTGTCGATGTGCTCGAGGCCCTCGATGCGGTCGTGCGGGGCGGGCGCGAGCGAGGCGCCGTTGAGCTTGCGCGCCACCGAATTGTACAGCGTGTCGATCAGCAGCGTGGACTTGCCGCCGCCGGAGACGCCGGTGACGCAGGTGAACAGGCCGAGCGGGATCTCGGCGGTGACGTTCTTCAGGTTGTTGCCGCGCGCGTTGACCACCTTGATGGCGCGGCGCGAGGGCGGGCGGCGCTCCGGCACCGGCACCGAGAGCTCCCCGGAGAGATACTTGCCGGTCCATGACTCGGGCGCGGCGATCAGGTCGTCGACCTGGCCCTCGGCGATGATGTTGCCGCCGTGGATGCCGGCGCCGGGGCCGATGTCGAGCACATGGTCGGCGACGCGGATGGCGTCCTCGTCGTGCTCGACCACGATCACGGTGTTGCCGAGGTCGCGCAGGCGCTTGAGGGTTTCCAGCAGCCGCGCGTTGTCGCGCTGGTGCAGGCCGATCGACGGCTCGTCGAGCACGTAGAGCACGCCGGTCAGGCCGGAGCCGATCTGCGAGGCGAGCCGGATGCGCTGGCTCTCGCCGCCGCTCAATGTGCCGGAGGCGCGCGCGAGCGTGAGATAATCGAGGCCGACGTCGACCAGGAACTTGAGGCGGTCGCGGATTTCCTTGAGGATGCGCGTGGCGATTTCGGTCTGCTTGGGGGTGAGGTCCTTGGGCAAGGTGGTGACCCATTCGCCGGCGGCGCGGATCGACAGCTCCGACACGTCGGCGATGGTTTTGCCGGCGATCTTGACGCAGAGCGCCTCGGGCTTGAGGCGCGCGCCCTTGCAGGCGGCGCAAGGCACGTCGGTGAAATATTTTTGCAGGTCCTCGCGCGCCCACTCGCTCTCGGTCTCCTTGAAGCGGCGCTCGAGATTGGTGATGACGCCCTCGAACGGCTTCTTGGTGGTGTAGCCGCGCAGGCCGTCGTCATAGACGAATTTGATCTCGTCGTCGCCGGAGCCGTAGAGGATGGCTTCTTGCGTCTTCTTGGGCAGGTCCTTCCACTTGGCGTCGAGCGTGAAGCGGTAGTGCTTGCCGAGCGCTTCCAGCGTCTGCACGTAATACGGCGAGGACGACTTGGCCCAGGGCGCGATGGCGCCCTTGCCGACGCGGGCGTCCTTGTCGGGGATGACCAGATCGGCGTCGATGTGCTGCTCGACGCCGAGCCCGCCGCATTCCGGGCAGGCGCCGAACGGGTTGTTGAACGAAAACAGGCGCGGCTCGATCTCCGGGATGGTGAAGCCGGACACCGGACAGGCGAATTTCTCGGAGAAGATCAGGCGCTCGGCATTGGCGTTGCGGCCGCGGTTGGCGGCGGCGCCGGACGCCTTGCTGTCGGCGAGCTCGACCACGGCGAGGCCCTCGGCGAGCTTGAGCGATTGCTCCAGGGAGTCGGCCAGCCGCGTGGCGATGTCGCCTTTCACGACCAGGCGGTCGACCACCACGTCGATGTCGTGGGTGAACTTCTTGTCGAGCGGCTTGACCTCGGCGATCTCGTGGAAGGCGCCGTCGATCTTCACGCGCTGGTAGCCCTTGCGCATGAAGTCGGCGAGCTCCTTCTTGTACTCGCCCTTGCGGCCGCGCACGACCGGCGCCAGCACGTAGATGCGCGTGCCCTCGGGCAGCTTGAGCACCTGGTCGACCATCTGCGAGACGGTCTGGCTTTCGATCGGCAGCCCGGTGGCGGGCGAGTAGGGCACGCCGACGCGCGCCCACAACAGGCGCATGTAGTCGTAGATCTCGGTGACGGTGCCGACGGTCGAGCGCGGGTTCTTGGAGGTGGTCTTCTGCTCGATGGAGATGGCGGGCGACAGGCCGTCGATCTGGTCGACGTCCGGCTTCTGCATCATCTCGAGGAACTGGCGGGCATAGGCCGACAGCGACTCGACGTAGCGGCGCTGGCCCTCGGCATAGATGGTGTCGAAGGCGAGCGACGACTTGCCCGAGCCGGACAGGCCGGTGAACACCACCAGCTTGTCGCGCGGGATCACGACGTCGACGTTCTTGAGATTGTGCTCGCGCGCGCCGCGGATGGTGATGGCGCGGGAGTCGGCGGGCGGCTTTTTGGGATTGTCGGTCATACGAGCCGGAACGTAGTAAGAACGCCGGGCTTTCGCCAGCCCCTGCCGGCCGCGCTTTAGAGCAATGGGGATACCGAAAAACAAAGGGCCGGCGCGAGGCCGGCCCTGAGTTCCGTCGGTTGCGTTCCGCGCGCCGCATCCTGCGCGGACGCCGGGTGCGATCAGAAGCGGTAGTTCACACCGAGCCGGACGAGGTTGGTCTTCCAGCTGACGTCGGTGTCGGTGCCGCAGGACGCGGCGCCGCAGGTGACCTTGCCGAGATCCATATAGAGGTACTCGACCTTGGCCGACCAGTTGCTCCAGAACGCCCATTCGACGCCGGCGCCGACCGTCCAGCCCAAGTTGGTCTTGTCTTCCGAGACCAGGCTGTTCGGGGTCATCTTGATGTTGCCGAAGGCCGCGCCGCCAGTGATGTAGGGCAGGAAGCGGTCCCAGGCGTAGCCGATGCGGCCGCGGCCGGTGCCAAACCAGGTGTTCTTGGTTTCGCAACCGTTGGGAGCCGCGCAGGCCCCGGCGCCGCCGGTGTTGAGACCGTCCATCCAGGACGCCTGGACGTCGGCTTCCAGGCCCCAGACAAAGCTGCCGGTTTGCAGGTTGTAGCCGAGCGTGCCGCCGACAAAGGCGCCCTTCGTATTGAAGCTGCGATTACCGGCGGCGAGGTTCCAGTCAGTATGGCCCCAGCCGTAGCCGCCGTTGATACCGACGTAGAAGCCGGACCAACTGAACGGCGCGACGTAAACCGGCGCCTTGTAGGACGGACGCGGCAAGTCGGCTGCGAGCGATGGAGTCGCCATCGTCGCGGCAAACAATCCCGCGCACGCCAGTTGCAGAAAACGCTTCATAGGGTGACCTCCTGATGATTTTTCGGCCGAAAACAACTCATACTGGTGAGGCGAAGCTATATGTTGTGGATGATTCGAACTGTGCTCTTTACGCAACAGAAAATGCAAATTCCTAGACGAATCAGTTGCATGCGCGGCATTTAGCGTATAGAACGAAACCGGAACTGGTTAGTATTCCGTTAACGGCCGGCAACCCGCAGCTGTGGCCCCTTTCCAAGCGGCCATGGCGCTGTGGATTAACGGCCAAGCGGCTGGCCGTCCCTCTTGTGGCCTCTCGGGCGAGGTCTAGGGTGAGCAGTCATTCAACGGAGCGCCCGGCGGCGGCGCTTCCAAAACGGCGTGCACGTGGCGCTTTTCGGCAAGCGCGCGGGCGTCACGCGAGTGGAGAGTCAGATGGCGGGTAGCGTCAACAAAGTGATCCTGGTCGGCAACCTGGGCGCCGATCCGGAAGTGCGCCGCACCCAGGACGGACGGCCGATCGTCAACCTGCGCGTGGCCACGTCCGAAAGCTGGCGCGACAAGGCCACCGGCGAGCGCAAGGAAAAGACCGAGTGGCACCGCGTGGTGATCTTCAGCGAGGGCCTGGCCAAGGTCGCCGAGCAGTATTTGAAGAAGGGCTCGAAGGTCTACCTGGAAGGCGCGCTGCAGACGCGCAAGTGGCAGGACAAGGACGGCCAGGACCGCTACTCGACCGAGGTCGTGCTGCAGGGCTTCAACTCGAACCTCACCATGCTCGATGGCCGCGGCGGCGGCGCGGGTGCGGGTGCCGGCGCGAGCGAAGGCGGCGACTTCGGCTCGCCGGGCCCGACCGCGGCGCGCAAGCCGGCCATGGCCGGCGCGGGCGGCGGCCGCCGCGACGACATGGACGACGAGATTCCGTTCTGACGCACTAGCCGCGCGTAAAAGATGCAAGGCGCGCGGGCGATGGCCCGCGCGTTTTCATCTGCGTGTCAGCCGGACCGGGCAAGCGCGGAGTTCCGGACGGCGCCGGTCCGTCAGGCGCTTGCCGTCCGCACGCGCGTGTTCGCCAGCCGCGTCGCCAGCACCTTGTCGATGCGGCGCCCGTCGAGATCGACCACCTCGAAGCGCCAGCCGTGCACGGCGACGGATTCTCCCGTCTTCGGCAAATGGTGCAATTGGGCCAGAATGAAGCCCGCGACGGTCTGGTAGCTGCGCGACGCAGGCAAGGTGAAGCCCAGACGATCGGCCATGTCGTCCGCGCCGAGCGAGCCCGCCAGCAGCCAGGACCCGTCGTCGCGCTGCACGGCTTCGGGCTCGGAGAGGTCGGCTTTGAACACGCCGACAATCACTTCCATGAGATCGGCCGGCGTGATGATCCCTTCGAAATGCCCGTATTCATCGTGGACCAATGCCATGGGCACTTCGGCGTCGCGCAATATCGGCAGAATGTCGAGCGCGCTTGCCGTGTCGTGAACAATGGGCGCGGTGCGGATGTGCCGACGCACGTCGAGCGGTTCGCCCGCGAGCAGGGCGCTCAGGAGTTCGCGGGTCTGTACCACGCCGAGCATGGTGTCGGCGTCCTCGCCTGCCGGAAGCCGCGAGTGCTGCGTCTTCGTCAGCAGGTTCTTGATGCCGGCTTCGTCGTCCGAGAGATCGATCCAGTCGACATCGGTGCGGGGGGTCAGCACGCCGCGCACTGGGCGGTCGCCCAGCCGCATCACGCCGGAGATCATTTTGCGTTCGTCGCTTTCAATGATGCCGGCGGTTTCCGCTTCGGCGATAATCGACTGGATTTCCTCTTCGGTGACGCCCGGCTCGGCGCGCGCGCCCTGTCCGAGCAGGCGCAAGATCATTCGTCCGGACACATCCAAGAGCGAGACGAGCGGACCGGCGACTTTCGCAAGCAAAGTCATCGCCGGCGCGACCTTGGTGGCCACCTTTTCCGGATTTCGCAGCGCAATCTGCTTGGGAACCAATTCGCCCACGATCAGCGACGCGTAGGTGATGACGGCAACGACCGAGCCGACGCCAAGCGCTTCCGCCAGGCCGGGCGCGACGCCGGACCGCAGCAGCCAGTCGGTCAACCGCAAGCCGAGCGTCGCACCGGAGAAAGCGCCGGAGAGCACGCCAACCAGCGTGATGCCGATCTGCACGGTGGACAGAAATCGCCCGGGATCGGAGGCAAGCGCGAGCGCGCGGCGCGAGCCGTAGACATTTCGATTGATCAGGGCTTTTAGCCGGCTATGCCGCGACGAAACGATCGCGAGTTCCGACATGGCGAGCACGCCGTTGATCAGGATCAGAACGGCGACAATCAACAATTCGAAGTACAGCATGGCGTTTGTACCTATCACGTCACGGCGGCACCACGCGCCCGGGCGTCACTTTGACGCGCGCTCGATTGGCCGGGCGCTAAGATGCCAGCGCCGCGCGCACGCCGTCGATCACATATTGCACGGCGAGCGCGGCCAGCAGCACGCCAAGCAGGCGCGAGAGCACCGTGTTACCGGTGGTGCCGAGCAGGCCTGAGATGCGCGCCGCCAGCATAAAGACGGCAAAGCAGAGCGCCATCACAAGGGCGATGACGCCGAACAGCAGCGCGAGCATCGTGGGATCGCCGCCGCTGCGCCCGGCGAGCAGCACGGTGGCGGTGATGGCGCCGGGGCCGGCCATCAGCGGAATGGCGAGCGGGAAGGCGGCGATGTTGCGCACGCGCTCCTCGACGGCTTCCTCGGCTTGGCGCGACTGCCGCTCGATGCGCACGCCGAACACCATTTCGGAAGCGATGGAGAACAGCAGCAGCCCGCCGGCGATGCGGAACGCGGGCAAAGTGATCGACAGCGTGCGCAGCAGCCAGTCGCCGGCGAGCGCGCTGCCGGCCAGGATGGCCGCGGCAATCAGGCAGGCGCGCAGCGCGACGCTGCGCTGCGCCGGGCGCGGCAGGCCATGCGTGATGCTCAGGAAGCCCGGCACCAGGCCGACGGGATCGACCACGACGGCGAGCGTGACCAGCGCGGAGATGAGGAATTCGAGCGGCATGGCAGGTGTGAAACTACTCCTTTGCGGGCGCTGCGCGAGGCGAAATCGACGCCTTCGGCCTGCGCCGTTCCCGGCCTGTTGAAAGCCCCCGTAAGTTATTGAAAAGTAACGTTAAATAACCACATTTTTGGAGGCCTTTCGAGTGGCATTAGGGATATGAATCAGTTAGAAAAATCGACGCTCAAAAGCGGTTAGGAACCACTCATTGTCCGACACTGAAACTCCCAAATCGGGGGACGGCCAGCCGCCCTCCGATACGCGCCCGGTTTCGATCACCGAGGAGATGAAGCGCAGCTACCTCGATTACGCGATGAGCGTGATCGTGTCGCGCGCGCTGCCCGACGTGCGCGACGGCCTCAAGCCGGTGCACCGGCGCATCCTCTATTCGATGCACGAGCAGGGCCACACGCCCGACAAGAAATACGTGAAGTCGGCGCGCGTGGTCGGCGACGTGATGGGCAAATACCACCCGCACGGCGACCAGGCGATCTACGACGCGCTGGTGCGCATGGCGCAGGAATTCTCCATGCGCCTGCCGCTGATCGACGGGCAGGGCAATTTCGGCTCGGTCGACGGCGATCCGCCGGCGGCCATGCGCTACACCGAATGCCGTCTCGACGAAGCGGCGATGGCCCTGCTCGACGACATCGACAAGAACACCGTCGACTTCCAGCCGAACTACGACGGCAACGAGCAGGAGCCGGCGGTGCTGCCGGCGCGCTTTCCGAACCTGCTGGTCAACGGCGCCGGCGGCATCGCGGTCGGCATGGCGACCAACATCCCGCCGCACAATCTGGGCGAGGTGATCGACGCCTGCACCGCGCTGATCGACGATCCCGCTATCTCGCTCGACGACCTGATCGGCATCGTGCCGGGGCCGGATTTCCCGACCGGAGGCATCATCCTTGGCCGCGCCGGCATCCGCAGCGCCTACCACACCGGCCGCGGCTCCATCGTGATGCGCGGCAAGGTCGCCTTCGAGACCATCCGCAAGGAGCGCGAGGCGATCATCATTTCCGAGATCCCCTATCAGGTGAACAAGGCGACGATGGTCGAGCGCATCGCCGAGCTGGTGCGCGACAAGAAGATCGACGGCATCTCGGACCTGCGCGACGAAAGCGACCGCGACGGCTACCGCGTGGTGATCGAGCTCAAGCGCGACGCCGAGCGCGACGTGGTGCTCAACCAGCTCTACCGCTTCACGCCGCTGCAAACGAGCTTCGGCTGCAATTTGGTGGCGCTCGACGGCGGCCGCCCGCTGGTGATGACGCTGCGCGACATGCTGCAGGCTTTTGTCGCCTTCCGCGAAGAGGTGATCTCGCGGCGCACCAAGCATCTGCTCGGCAAGGCGCGCGACCGCGCGCACGTGCTGGTCGGTCTCGCCATCGCGGTCGCCAATATCGACGAGGTGATCAAGCTGATCCGCGCCTCGCGCGACGCCAAGGAAGCGCGCGACGCCTTGATGGCGCGCGACTGGCCGGCCAAGGACATGATCACGATGGTGACGCTGATCGACGATCCGCGCCACCGCGTGACGCCGGAAGGCACCACGCGCCTGTCGGCCGAACAGGCGCAGGCGATCCTCGATCTGCGCCTGCAGCGCCTGACCGCGCTCGGCCGCGACGAGATCAAGGAAGAGCTCGACAAGCTCGCCGCGCAGATCGCCGACTATCTCGACATCCTGCGCTCGCGCGTGCGCATCCAGACCATCATCAAGGACGAGCTGGCGGCGGTGAAGAAGGATTTCGCCACGCCGCGCCGCACCGTGATCGCGGAAGAAGAGGCCGAAGTCGAGGACGAGGACCTGATCCAGAAGGAGGACATGGTCGTCACCGTCTCGCACCTCGGCTACATCAAGCGCGTGCCGCTCTCCACCTACCGCGCGCAGAAGCGCGGCGGCAAAGGCCGCGGCGGCATGCAGGTGCGCGAGGAGGACTTCGTCTCGCGCCTGTTCGTCGCCTCGACGCACGCGCCGGTGCTGTTCTTCTCCTCGGCCGGCCAGGTCTACAAGGAAAAGGTCTGGCGGCTGCCTTTGGCGGCGCCGCAGGCGCGCGGCAAGGCGCTGATCAACATATTGCCGCTCGATCCGGGCGAGACCATCACCACCATCATGCCGCTGCCCGAGGACGAAAAGACCTGGGGAGAGCTCGACGTGATGTTCGCCACCACCAAGGGCACGGTGCGGCGCAACAAGCTCTCGGACTTCGTCGACGTGCGGCGCTCCGGCATCATCGCGATGAAGCTTGCGCCGGGCGAGGCGATCGTCGACGTCGCCATCTGCACCGACAAGCACGACGTGCTGCTGACCTCGTCGGGCGGCCAGTGCATCCGCTTCCCGGTCACCGACGTGCGCGTGTTCACCGGCCGCACCTCGATGGGCGTGCGCGGCATCGCGCTCGATAGCGACGACAAGGTGATCTCGATGTCGATCCTGCGTCATGTCGACGCCACCTCGGAGGAGCGCGCCGCCTATCTCAAGCGCGCCAGCGCGCTGCGGCGCGGCACCGGCGCGGAAGTCGAGGTCGCGGCATCCGATGCCGAAGAGACCGCGGCCGACGTCGCCAATATCGAGCTGGGCGAGGAGCGCTATGTCGAATTGTCGGCGGCCGAGCAGTTCGTGCTCACGCTGTCGGAGCGCGGCTACGGCAAGCGCTCGTCGTCCTTCGAGTACCGCATCACCGGCCGCGGCGGCAAAGGCATCGTCGCCATGGACATCTGGGAGAAGAAGGGCGGCACGTTCGCGCTCAAGCCCAAGATCGGCCGGCTGGTCGCGTCCTTCCCGATCGAGGAGGACGACCAGGTGATGCTGGTCACCAATGCCGGCAAGCTGATCCGCACGCCGGTCGCCGGCATCCGCATCGCCGGCCGCTCGACGCAAGGCGTCATCGTGCTCGACACGGCCGACGACGAGCGCGTGGTGTCGGTGGAAAGGCTGTCGGAAGAAGACGGCGAGTAAAAAGTTCTGCCGTCGTTCCGGGGCGCGAGCGATCAGCGCGTTTACGCGCGTCTGTAGACGCGCTATGGAGCGAACCCGGAATCCATAACCCCGGACGCTGCGGCGTATGGATTCCGGGTTCGCGGCCTTCGGCCGCGCCCCGGAATGACGGAGTGCCATGAACACCCAGCTCTTCTCCGCCTTCCTGTTCCTCACCTTCATCCTCGTGCTGACGCCGGGGCCGATCGTCACGCTGGTGCTGGCGACCGGCGCGACGCGCGGCGTGCGCGCCGCCCTGATCACGGTCGCGGGCTCCACGCTCGGCAACGCGCTGCTGATCACGGGCATCGCGCTCGGCCTGAGCATCGTCATCCAGCACGCGGCGATGATATTCGAATGGCTGCGCTGGATCGGCGCGGCCTATCTGATCTGGCTCGGCATTCAATCGTGGCGCCACGCCGGCGCGGCCGCGACGCTCACGTCGCCGCGCGGGCACGTCTATTTCCGGCGCGGGTTCCTCGCCGCCATCACCAACCCGAAGACCATCGCCTTCTTCACGGCCTTCCTGCCGCAGTTCATCGACCCGGCGCTGCCGGCCGGGCATCAGCTCATTGTGATGTGCATCGTCGCGATCGCGATGGCGGGCGTGACGGATTGCGGCTGGGCTTACGCCGCCGGCGCGGGCCGCAGGTTCTTCTTGAGCGGCGTCAGCGCGACGTGGCTGGGCCGCATCTCGGGGCTGGCGCTGATCGGCGGCGGCGTGTGGCTGAGCCTGGCGCGACGGCCGGGGTAACCCATACTCCGTTCATTCCCGCGCAAGCGGGAATCCAGCGCTGGGTCCCCGCTTTCGCGGGGACGAGCGGAAAAATCTACCGGGCGCCGGCTTTTTGCAGGATCGCGACCATTTCCGTATAGCCGCGCCCCTTGGCCAGCGTGAGCGGCGTCGCACCGCTGCGGTCGGCCAGATTGACGTTGGCGCCGGCCTCGACCAGTGCACGAAGCGTGGCGACGTGGCGCTTGCCGCCGTTACCGAGCACGATCGACTCGATGAGAGCGGTCCAGTGCAGATTGTTGACGTGATCGAGCGGGGCCTTGGCCGCAATCAACGTGCGCACGACCTCGTCATGGCCGAGATGGGCGGCGGCGATCAGCGCGGTGCCGTCATAGGGGCTGGTGATGTTGCCGGCCTTGCAGCCGACATCGAGCGCGACCTTGAGCATGGCGACGTCGTCGGCGACCGAGGCGATGGTGACGATGTCGTAGCGTTGGGCATCGAGCGCGTTGGGGTCGGCGCCGAGCCGAACGAGCGCGCGCGCGGCCGCGGCGTGGCGGCGGTGCACGGCGACGTGCAGCGGCGTGCGCTTGTGGCCGTCGCGGGCGTCGACCTGCGCGCCGGCTTTCACCAGGCGTTCGATCTCGGCGGCGTCGCCTTTGGCGGCGGCGGCGTGCAGGCCGGTATAGGCCGCGACCTCGGCGTCGCTCGGCGCGATCTGCGCGCGCGCCGGCGCGGCGAACAGGATGAAGGCAAGAATGAAAAGCGCGAGACGTGCCGCCATGAAATCCCCCGGGTTGGCCCAAAGGCTAACCCCGCGGCGGCGGTTTAATTCAGGCCGGCGGACGAGGGGTCTTGCGGCTATTGGCCGCCCGGCAGCCGGTCGGTGGTGACCAGGCGGACTTTCGGGTTGCCGAAGCGGGTGCCGACGCAATTGGCGTAGGGCCAGGGCCGCTGAGCGCAGTCCTTGATCGCGGTCTGTTCCTGGACCGGCAGCGGGCCGGCATCGACCGGACCGGTGGGTGCGGACAGGACGGTCGCAGCCGCGGCGATCGCGGCGGCGATGGCAATGGCGCTGAATGACTTGAAGCTGAATGACTTGAACATGACGGCCCCCGTTGGCGGACTTGCTGGTTTGTCGCGGCGGCCAGCCACCAGGTTCAACGTGCCGGGCGGCTTAAAGTTCAGCGTGCAAAGGGGCCGGGGCGGCCTTGCCGGGCGCTTTTCCGCGGGTTAGACCCCGTTTCATGCCGCGGATCGCCCTCTATGCCGGGTCGTTCGACCCGGTCACCAACGGCCATTTCGACGTCATCCGCCATGCCGTCCGGCTGGCCGACAAGCTCGTGCTGGCAATCGGCGTGCACCCGGGAAAGGCGCCGCTGTTTTCGGCCGAGGAGCGGCTGGCCATGCTGCAAGAGACCTGCACGCCGCTCGCGCGCGAGGCCAAATGCGAGCTTTCCTGCGTCACCTTCTCCGGGCTGGTGGTGGACACCGCCAAGAAGGAAGGCGCGACCCTGCTCATCCGCGGCCTGCGCGACGGCACCGACTTCAATTACGAGATGCAGATGGCCGGCATGAACGAGACCATGGCGCCCGGCGTGCAGACGGTTTTCCTGCCGGCCTCGCCGATGGTGCGCCCGATCACCGCCACATTGGTCCGGCAGATCGCCGGCATGGGCGGCGACGTGTCCGCCTTCGTGCCGGCAAGCGTGGCCGCGCACCTGAAGAAGAAATTTTCGCGCGCCTGACGCGCCCTTTTACGCTCACGAGGATCCCGATGCAGAGCCGCCGTTTCGTCCTGACGCTTGCCGCTGCGCTTTGCCTGAGCGCGCTCGCCGCGCCCGCTGTGGCGCAGGCGCCCGCCGCCGAGACGGCGCCGGCGAGCTACAAGGTCAAGTTCGACACCACCAAAGGCGCTTTCACGGTGCAGGTGACGCGCGCGGCGGCGCCCAACGGGGCCGACCGTTTCTACAACCTGGTCAAGAGCGGCTTCTACGACAACGTCCGCTTCTTTCGCGTCATCTCCGGCTTCATGGTGCAGTTCGGCATCAGCGGCGATCCGAGCGTGATGGCGGGCTGGCGCGACAAGCCGATCAAGGACGATCCGGTCAAGCAGAGCAACAAGCGCGGCGCCATCACCTTTGCCATGGCCGGGCCGAACACGCGCACCAGCCAGGTGTTCATCAACTTCGTCGACAACGCCAACCTCGACGGCATGGGCTTTGCGCCGTTCGGCCAGGTGATCTCCGGCATGGACGTGGTCGACAAGCTCAACGCCGAATACGGCGAGGGCGCGCCGCGCGGGCGCGGCCCCGACCAGAGCCGCATGCAGCGCGAGGGCAACGCCTATCTCAGCAATGAATTCCCGCGCCTCGACTACATCAAGAAAGCCACCATCGAGCGCTGACGCGCGCGACACGCATTGTTTTTGAAAGGACAGACCATGGCCAAGCCGGAAGACACGTTGACGCTCGAGACCACACAGGGGCCGGTGGTGATCGAGATGCGGCCCGACCTCGCGCCCGGCCACGTCGCGCGCATCAAGGAACTGGTGAAGGAAGGCTTCTACGACGGCATCGTCTTTCACCGCGTGATCGAGGGCTTCATGGCGCAGACCGGCTGCCCGCAGGGCACCGGCACCGGCGGCTCGGGCAAGAAGCTCAAGGCCGAGTTCAACGCCGAGCCGCACGTGCGCGGCACGGTGTCGATGGCGCGCGCGCAGAACCCCGACTCCGGCGACAGCCAGTTCTTCATCTGCTTCGACGACGCCCGCTTCCTCGACAAGCAGTACACGGCCTGGGGCAAGGTGATCTCCGGCATGGAGAATGTCGACAAGATCAAGCGCGGCGAGCCGGTGAGCAATCCGGACAAGATCGTCAAGGCGACGATGGGGGCGTAGGTTATCCCTCCCCTGAAAGGGGAGGGTCGACCGCCGCAGGCGGTCGGGGTGGGGTCATCTTCGCAGCGAACGGCAAGCGGGGCCCCCCCCC
>JALHRB010000046.1 GCA_022841665.1 Pseudolabrys sp. | reverse complement strand
AAAAGAAACGAAGAAGCCGGAGAAAAAGCGCAGCATCGCCCGCGCGGCCGCGACCGCCGACAAGCGCGCCGAACGCGCGTCCGCACCCGCGCCGGGCGCCGGCGCGCGCGACCCGTTTGCCCTGCCGAGCTGGAAATCGCAGCTCGTCTCCCAGCTCGAGCGCCACAAGCGCTATCCTTCGCACGCGCGCGGCGACCAAGGCGTGGCACAGCTCGCCTTCTCGGTCGACCGCAGCGGCGGCGTGCACCATGCGCGCATCGTGCGCTCGTCCGGCTCGAGCGCGCTCGACCAGGCGACGCTGGCACTGGTGGCACGGGCGGCACCCTTGCCACCGCCGCCGCCCGAAGTCTCCGGCTCCCAAATCGCGATCGTCGTGCCCATCCGCTACAACGTGCGCTGATCCGCACGCGGCGAATTACGATAAACTCGTCCCATATCGGGCCTAGATTCTTACATCTGTTAACCACGGCAAGAGTCTGCCGGGAACAAGACGCACGCTTTGCTTGCGGCACGATACGATAGTGAAATTATGCGGCCATCAGGGATGGTTCCGGGACGGCGGCTACGCCCGCCCATCTGGAACGCTGATACAGAAGGGTAAGGGGAAGTTCGTCCGGCGAAGCGGGCGGACTAAAGGAAACATGAAGCGGTCAATCAAGCTGCTGATCACTTGTGTTTTCGTGCTCGCCGGCGCGCTGCCCTCGCACGCCACCGGCGTCAGGCACAACGATCGTTTTGCCAATACCGAACCGCTCGAACCGATGGCGCGCAGCCGCAGCGATGCGGCCGAAGCCGCCGCGCAGGTGCCCGGCGCCGCCGCGATACTGCTCGAGGCGCTGCGCTGGCGCGGGCGCACCGCCAAGCAGCTCGGCCTGCCGACACAGCTCTGGTGCGCCGACTTCATGAACTTCGTGCTGAAGAAAGCCGGCTCCAAAGGCACCGCGTCGCGCGCCGCGCGCTCGTTCCTGCAATACGGCAAGAAGCTCGACGGCCCGCGGGTCGGCGCCATCGCGATCATGTACCGTAAGGGCCCGAACAACGGCCATGTCGGCGTCGTGCGCGGCACCGACGGCCAGGGCAACCCGATCATCGTGTCCGGCAATCACGGACCGACGGTGACGCAGTCGGTCTATCCGAAGCACAAGGTGCTCGCTTACGTGATGCCGCCCGACTACGTGATCGAGGACATGATCAACGCCGCACGCGCCGCGGCGATGGTCAAGTAACCGCTTCACCCATTTTCGGCTTCGCCGATCCGCGCCCGCATGCATCGATGCGGGCGCATTTTCTTGTGCGCGGCGCGAGAGCCGTTAACGCGCGTGCTTAATTTGCACGCCGCGGATTAATGTTAACCCGGTCAAATCCTCGACGAGGCTTACGCAAAGTGCACACTGATTCCGTTATCGATTCAGCATTTTTGCCCTGTGCATCAACGAACGCAGGGCGTGAAGAGGCGTCATGATCGGGGGAGTGCGGCGCTTCATCTTCGGGATGGCGGCGGCAGCGATCGTACCGCTGACCGCGACGGCTTCGCTCGCCGTCACGCGCGAGCAGATCAGGGCCTGCGAAAGCAAGAACGAGATCTCTCCCGACCTGCGGATCGCGGCCTGCACTGCGATGATCGACGCCGCGCGCAGCAGGAAGCCGAAGCCGCTGCCGCTGAAATCGACGCCTTTCACCAACCGCGGCATGGCCTATCGGGCCAAGGGCGACGCCGAGCAGGCGATCCGCGACTTCGACGAGGCGATCAAGCTCGACAGCCGCGACGGCGAGGCCTTTTACGGCCGCGCCATGGCGTTCCGCGACCGCGGCGAGACCGAGCGCGCGCTGCAGGACCTCGAGCAGACGATCAAGTGGGACAAGCGCAACGCCACCGCGCTCAGCACCGTCAGCCACATCTACTACGACCGGCGCGAATACAATCGCGCCATCGACGTGCTCAACCAGGCGATCAAGCTCAACCCGAACTCGGCGCTCGCCTTCTACAACCGCGGCATGGCCTATCGCGCCAAGGGCGAACCCGACCGCGCCATTCCGGATTACGACCGCGCCATCAAGCTCAACGGCACCGACGCCGTCGCCTTCCACAGCCGCGGCCTCGCCTATCGCGACATCCGCGACTACGAGCGCGCCATCCAGGACTTCGACCAGGCGATCAAGATCAGGCCGGACTTCGTGCTGGCGCTCAACGACCGCGGCATCGCCTACGCCTCGCGCGGCAACGCCGACCGCGCCATCGTGGACTTCGACCAGGCCATCCTGATCGATCCGCGCGACGCCTTCGGCTACAACAACCGCGGGCTGGCCTATCGCAACCGCGGCGAGATCGACCGCGCCATCAAGGATTACGACCAGGCCATCCTGCTCAACTCGAACTACGTGCTGGCCTACTACAACCGCGGCAACGCCTATTACGACAAGCGCGACTACGACCGCGCCATCACCAATTACGACCAGGCGATCCGTCTCGACGCCCAATACGCCCTCGCCTATTACGACCGCGGCGTCTCCTATTTCGAGAAGCGCGACTACGACCAGGCGCTGCGCGACCTGTCGCAGGCCATCAAGCTCGACCCGAAGGATTCGTTGTCCTGGTACAACCGCGGCATCACCCACGCCGCGCGCGGCGACGCCGACCGCGCGGTCGCCGATTTCGACCAGTCGATCAAGATCGAGCCGAAGAACGCGCTCGCCTTCTACAACCGCGGCCTGGCGCTGCGAAGCAAGGGGGAGGACGAACGCGCCATCAAGGACTTCTCCGAGGCGATCCGCCTCGATCCCAAGCACGCGCTCGCCTACTTCAACCGCGGCGGCGCCCATCGCGCGCGTGGCGACCTCGAGCGCGCGCTCGCCGATCTCAATCAGGCGATCGCGCTGGACGGCAAGAACGCCGTCGCCTTCTACGAGCGCGGCAACGCGCTGTACGAGAAGCGCGACTATGATCGCGCCATCGCCGACCTGAACCAGGCGATCAACATCAAGCCAGACTACACCGCCGCGTTCAACGTGCGCGGCCTCGCCTATAACGGCAAGGGCGACAGCGACCGCGCCATCGCCGACTTCGACCAGGCGCTGCGCATCGACCCGAAATTCGCCGCCGCGCTGAGCAACCGCGGCGACGCCTACCAGAAAAAGCGCGACTTCGATCGCGCCATCGCCGACTTCGACCAGGCGATCAAGGCAAACCCGAACTACGCCGGCGCCTATGTCAACCGCGGCATCGCCAACAAGGGCAAGAACGACTGCCAGAGCGCGGTTGCCGACTTCACGCGCGCGATCAAGCTGGAACCGAAGAACGCGCAGGCCCATAACGAGCGCGGCGTCTGCTACGTGCGGCTGCAAGAGGACGACCGCGCGCTGCAGGACTTCGACGTCGCGCTCAAGCTCAACCCGGGCTACGCGCCGGCCTATTTCAACCGCGGCTTGGCCCATTACGAGCGCCGCGACTTCGACCGCGCCATCGCCGACCTGTCGCAGGCGATCCGCCTCGACCCGCGCGACGTGATGGCGGCGCACAGCCGCGGGCTCGCCTACCGCGAGCGGCGCGACTTCGACCGCGCCATCGCCGACTTCGACAACGCGCTACGGCTCAATCCCAAGTTCGTCGCCGGCTATGTCGAGCGCGGCAACGCCTATCAGCAGAAGGGCGACTTCGACCGCGCGGTCGCGAACTACGACCAGGCGATCAAGCTCGACCCGAAATACGCCGCCGCCTTCACCGAGCGCGGCAACACTTTCGCAGCGCGCGGCAAGATCGACCGCGCGCTGCAGGACTACGAGCAGGCGATCAAGTTCAACCCGAGCTACGCCGGTGTATTCAACAGCCGCGCCATGCTGCACCAGCGCAAGGGTGACCTCGCCAAGGCGCTGGCCGACCTCGACCAGGCAATCAAGCTCGACCCGGATTTCGCGCTCGCGCTCAACAACCGCGGCGTCATCTATCAGCAGAAGGGTGATCTCGATCGCGCCATCGCCGACTATGACCGCGCCATCAAGGCGCAGCCGCATTACGACGCGGCGCTCAACAGCCGCGGCATGGCCTACAAGGCCAAGGGCCAGTTCGAGCGCGCGCTGAAGGATTTCGACCAGGCGATCGCCATCAATTCAGGCTTTGCGGTCGCGCTGCTCAACCGCGGCGAGACGCTGGAGGAGATCGGCTACCACGACCGCGCCATCCAGGATCTCAACCAGGTCATCAAGCTCAACCCGGCCAACGCGGCCGCCTATAACGCGCGCGGGCTGGCGCTCAGCAACAAGCGCGAATATGACAGCGCGATCAACGACTTCGGGCACGCGATCCGGCTCGACGGCCGGCTGGCGGCCGCCTACAACAACCGCGGCCTGGCGCTGCGCGCCAAGGGCGACAACGACCGCGCCATCGCCGACTTCAGCATGGCCGCCAAGATCGACCCGAACTACGCGCTTGCCTTCTCCAACCGCGGCAACGCCTATGTCGACAAGCGCGACTACGATCGCGCCATCGCCGACCTCAACATGGCGATCAAGCTCAATCCGAACTTTGTGCGCGGCTACTACGACCGCGGCATCGCCTATGGCGCCAAGGGCGAGACCGACCGCGCCATCGCCGACTTCGACCACGCCATCAAGCTCGACCCGAAGAACGCCACCGCACTGAACAACCGCGGCCTCGCCTATCGCAACAAGGGCGACAGCGACCGCGCGCTCGCCGACTTCGCCGAGGCGATCAAGCTCAACCAGAATTATTCGATCGCTTACTACAACCGCGGCAACGCCTATTTCGACAAGCGCGATCCGGAACGCGCCATCGCCGACTTCAGCCAGGCGATCAAGCTCGACGGCAAGGACGCCTACGCCTACCACGACCGCGGCGTCGCCTATTACGAGAAGAAGGACTTCACCCACGCCATCGCCGACTTCGAGGCGGCGATCAAGCTCAACCCGCAATACACGATTGCGCCGAGCCCGCGCGGCAGCGACATCCGCTCGCAGCGCGGTTACGACCGCGACACGGCGGAGGCGCCGCAGACGATCCGCATGAGCCCGATTTTCGCGCTCGCCTACAACGACCGCGGCATCCAGCTCGCCGCCAAGAACGACCTGGCCGGCGCCATCGCGAGCTTCGACGCCGCCGTGAAGGTCAATCCGAATTTCTCAGCCGCCTATTACAACCGCGGCAACGCCTTCTTCCAGAAGCGCGATTACGAGCGCGCCATCGCCAACTACGATTCCGCCATCCGCCTCAATCCGAAGGACGCGATGGCCTTCTACGACCGCGGCGTGGCGCGCTACGAGCGCGAGGACTTCGACGGCGCCATCGCCGATTTCGAGCAGACCGTGCGTCTCGATCCGAGGAACGCCGCCGCCTACTACAACCGCGGCGTCGCCTATCACCAGCGGCACGACTTTGACCGCGCCATCGCGGATTTCGACGCCGCCGTGCGGCTCAATCCGAAGCTGGCAATGGCCTACGGCGCGCGCGGCAAGGCGCTCGCCGGCAAGGGCGAGTTCGAGCGCGCCGTCGCCGACCTGACCCAGGCGGCCAAGCTCGATTCGACGCAGGCCGCGTTCTTCAACGACCGCGGCATCGCGCACGGGCTCAAGGGCGACACCGAGCGCGCCATCGCCGACTTCAACCAGGCGATCGCGCTGGATGCCAAATACGCGCCCGGCTACAACAACCGCGCCGTCTCCTACGCCGCCAGGAACGAGCTCGACCGCGCCATCCAGGACTACGACCAGGCGGTCAAGCTCAACGGCGGCTATGCGGTCGCCTACTACAATCGCGGCAACGCGAAATACGACAAGGGCGAGTTCGCGCAGGCGATCGGCGACTATGACAGCGCCGTCAAGCTCAATCCGGCCGACGTGGCGGCGCTCAACAACCGCGCCAACGCCTATGCCAACCGGCGCGATTTCGACCGCGCCATCCAGGACCTGTCGCAGGCGCTGCGGCTCAACCCCGGCTTCGCGCAGGGCCTCAACGACCGCGGCGTGGCCTATGCGGCCAAGGGCGATGCCGATCGCGCGCTCGCCGACTTCGAGCAGGCGATCAAGACCGATCCGCGCAACAGCCTGGCCTATTACAACCGCGGCCTCGTTTTCCGCGAAAAGCACGACATCGACCGCGCCATCGCCAGCTTCGAGCAGGCGATCAAGCTCAACCCGAACTACGCGGTCGCCTATTACAACCGCGGCAACGCGCTCGAATTCAAGCGCGACTATGCCGCGGCAATCGCCGACTTCGACCAGGCCATCAAGCTGCGGCCGGGCTATGCGGTCGCCTATTACGACCGCGCGCTCAGCTACGGCGCCAAGGGCGACGCCGACAAGGCGGTGGCCGACCTGTCCGAAAGCATCAAGCTCGACCCAAGGAACGCGCTCGCCTTCTACAACCGCGGCATCGCCTACCGGCTCAAGGGCGACATCGAGCGCGCCATCGCCGACTTCGGCGAGGCGGTGAAGATCGACCAGAAACTCTCGCTCGGCTACTATCAGCGCGGCAACGCCTATTACGAGAAGCGCGACTACGACCGCGCCATCGCGGAATTCAGCGAGGCGCTGCGCTTCAATCCGAACTACGAGCTCGCCTTCTATCACCGCGGCTTCGCCTGGCGCGAGAAGCGCGACTACGAGCGCGCGATCAACGATTTCAGCCAGGCCATTCGGCTGGACGGCAAGAACGCCGCCGCCTTCGAGAACCGCGCGCTGGCGTACCGCATGCGCGGCGAGCTCGATCGCGCCGTCGCCGATTTCGACCAGGCGGTGAAGCTCGATCCGAAGTCGTCGACCGCCCTGCTCGGCCGCGGCACCGCCTATGGCATGCGCGGCGACAGCGACCGCGCCATCGCCGACCTCAACGCCGCGCTCAGGCTCGATCCGAAGGACGCCGTCGCCTACAACAACCGCGGCTTCGCGCTGCGCAACAAGGGCGAGACCGACCGCGCCATCGCCGACTTCAGCGAGGCCATCAGGATCGACGCCGGCTACAAGACGGCGCTGTTCAACCGCGCCAACGCCTATTACGAGAAGCGCGAGTTCGACCGCGCGATCAAGGATTTCGACGCGGCCATCAAGCTCGACCAGAACTTCGCCGCTGCCTACAACGCGCGCGGCGTCGCCTACGACAACAAGAACGAGCTCGACGCCGCGATCCAGGACTTCAGCCAGGCGATCCGGCTCGACCCCAAGAACGCCCGCGCCTACAACAATCGCGGCTTCGCCTACCGCAACCGCGGCGAATTCGACAAGGCGATCGCCGACTACACGCAGGCGCTGGCGCTCAATTCAAGCTTCGCGCTGGCGCTCTACAACCGCGGCATCGCCTATTACGACAAGCGCGATTTCGCGCGCGCCACCGCCGACATGAACCAGGCGATCAAGATCAACCCGAGCTTCTCGACCGCCTTCCAGGATCGCGGCATCGCCGACTACGACAAGCACGATTTTGACCGCACCGTGCTCGCGGCCGACCCGCTGCTGAAGGCGAAGCCGAGCTACATGGTGAGCTTCAACGGCCGCGGCGCCACGTACGAGAACCGGCGCGAGGGCGACCGCATCATCCAGGATGCGAGCCCGGCGATCCGCAACAACCAGTACAATGCCTATGCCTACTCGGAAGATACCTTCCCGCCGGCGTCGCCGAACCTGATGGCGCCGGAGGCGCCGCGCGTGCAGGCGCCCGCGCCCACCAAGGTCTCGGCGCCGGCTGTCGTGCCGGAAGCCGCCGAAGCCACAACTGGAAATGAAGCGTCGGTGCCGATGCCGCAGCCCAATCCGCGGCGGACGGTGCGCCAGCGTTTCTCGAATGCGAAGCCGATCCCGCTGCCGCGCGCGGCGGCGATCAGCCACGCCGCCTCGCCGCCACAGCCTCAGCGCCGGCCGCAGCCTCAACGCTGGCGGCAGCGCCGATAGTCGGCCCCAGCATCACCAGCACGGGTCCGGGCAGGTCGGCCGCCGCCAGGCGGCCGGGCAATTCGCCAATCGGGGCTGAAACCTCGGCCTGATCCGGGCGGGTGGCGCGCGAAATCGCGATCGCCGGCGTCGCCGGATCGAGCCCTTCCGCCAGCGCCCGCGCGACCAAGGCGCCGAGCGTCTTTACCGGCATGTAGATCGCCGTGGTCGCGCTTGGATCGGCCAGGCCTTTCCAATTGAGATCCTGCGGCAGTTGGCCGTCTTTGGCGTGGCCGGTGACGTATTGCAGCCGCCGCGCCTGCCCGCGGTCGGTGAGCGGCAGGCCGAGACGCGCCGCCGCGCCCTGCGCCGCGGTGATGCCGGGCACCACCTCGACCGGGATGTTGGCGGCCTTGCAGGCGTCGATCTCCTCGCCGGCGCGGCCGAAAATGAGCGGGTCGCCGCCCTTGAGGCGCACCACGCGCTTGCCCTGCCGCGCGAGGCTCACCATCAGCGCGTTGATGTCCTCCTGCTTGCAGGACGGGCCGAAACCGGTCTTGCCGACCAGCATCTTGCGCGCCTCGCGGCGGGCAAAGTCGAGCACGTCGCGCGACACCAGGTCGTCGAACAGGATCACGTCGGCCGATTGCAGCGCGCGCACCGCGCGCAGCGTGAGCAGCTCGGGGTCGCCCGGCCCGGCACCGACGAGCGTCACGGAGCCGTTCTCGACCACGCTCCCGAGGCCCCTTACCTCGGCGATGAAGCGGTCGAAATCCCCTTGCGTCGGATCGCTCTCCGCATGCGTGACCGCATGCGCGGTGAAAAGCTGCCAGAACTTGCGGCGCCCGGCGAAAGGAAGTCCGGAGGCCTTCACCGCGTCACGCCAGCGCAAGGCGGCAGCCGCCCACGCGCCAAATCCATTGGGCAGCAGCGCCTCGAGTTTGGCGCGGATCGCCTGCGCAAAAACCGGCGCGGCGCCGGCGGTGGAAATGCCGATCACCAGCGGCGAGCGGTTGACGATGGCGCCGAAGGCAAAATCGCAGAAGGCGGGCTTGTCGATGACGTTCACCGGCACGCCGGCCGCGCGCGCGGCTTGGGCGAAAGCGGCCGCGTCGTCGTCGGTCTCGAAGGCGCCGATGGCGATGGCCGCGTCGCGCATGTCGCTGGCGGTCCACGCGCGCCGGTGCAGCACGATCGCGCCCTGCGGCGGATCGCCGGCGACCTGCAGCAGCTCCTCCGAAGGCTCCGGCGCATAGACGTCGACGTGCGCGCCGGCCGCCGACAGCAGTTCCGCCTTCCAGGCCGCCGCCGCGCTGCCGCCGGCCAGCACTGCGCGTTTACCTTCCAACGCGAGAAACACCGGCAGGCGTGCCAATGGCGCCATGCGTGCGGGCGGTGCCGCCTGCGGTTTGCGCTCGCCGCTCATGCCGCGGCCGCCTTGCGCGAGCCGGTATTGGCGTGGAAATCGCGCCCGTTGCCGGTCTTGGCGACGAAGGCGGCGCGGATGCTGAAGTCGCCGAAGCGTTCGCCCTTCTCCCGCTCGGCCGCATAGGCTTTGAACAGCGGGTCGAGCGCGGCCACGATGCCGGCGTGGTCGAGGTCCTCGGCATAGAGCTTGGACAGGCGCGAGCCGTCGAAGGCGGCGCCGAGATAGAGGTTGTAACGGCCCGGGCCCTTGCCGACCAAGCCGATCTCGGCGAGGTAAGGCCGCGCGCAGCCGTTCGGGCAGCCGGTCATGCGGATGACGATGTCGTCGGCCGACAGGCCGTGCAGGCTAAGCTTCTCGTCCAGCGCCGTCATCAGGTCGGGCAGGTAGCGCTCGCTCTCGGCCAGCGCGAGGCCGCAGGTCGGCAGCGCCACGCAGGCCATGGAATTGCGCCGCAGGCCGGACCAAGGCGCCAGCAGCCCGGCGTCTTTCGCCAGCCAATGGATGTCCTTCTGCCGCTCGACCGGAATATTGGCGATGATCAGGTTCTGGTTCGGCGTGATGCGGAAGTCGCCATCGTGCGTCTCCGCGATGCGCCGCAGCGCCGTCATCTGCATCGCGCCGGGGCGATCCTGCAGGCGGCCGTTCTGGACGAACAGCGTCAGGTGCGCGCGGCCGTTGTCGCCCTCGCTCCAGCCGTACCGATCGCCCATCGAGGTGAAGGCGAAGGGCTTCGGCGCCTCCAGCGTCACGCCGGCGCGGCGTTCGACCTCGGCGCGGAACGCATCGAGTCCGCGGTCCTCGATGGTGTATTTCAGCCGGGCATGCTTGCGGCTCTTGCGGTCGCCCCAGTCGCGCTGGACCGTGACGACGGCCTCGGCGACCGCCACCGCATCCTTGGTCGCGCAAAAGCCCATGACGTCGGCCGTGCGCGGATAGGTGTCCTCCTCGCCATGGGTCATGCCCATGCCGCCGCCGACGGTGACGTTCCAGCCGGTCACCTCGCCCTTGCCGTCCAGGATGGCGATGAAGCCGAGATCGTGCGCGAACACGTCGACGTCGTTCGAGGGCGGCACCGCCACCACGATCTTGAATTTGCGCGGCAGGTAGGTCTTTCCGTAGATCGGTTCCTGCACGTCGTCCTCGCCGCCGGCGATCTTCTCGCCATCGAGCCATATCTCGCGGTAGGCCGGCGTTTTCGGCAGCAGGTGGTCGGACACCGCCTTGGCCAGTTCCTGTGCCGCCGCGTGCGCGCGCGACTGGTGCGGATTC
This sequence comes from Pseudolabrys sp., assembly GCA_022841665.1. GTDB lineage: Bacteria > Pseudomonadota > Alphaproteobacteria > Rhizobiales > Xanthobacteraceae > Pseudolabrys. The sequence continues at coordinate 13,090 of JALHRB010000046.1, read as the reverse complement.
GGGTTGCACATCACGTTGCGGTTGACGTCGCCGCAGGCGGCGATCGTATTGAGCAGCGCCGCGTCGATCTGCTTGAGCGTCGGCTTCAGGTTGGACTTGATGACGCCGTGCAGCTGCACGGTCTGCCGCGTGGTCAGGCGCATGGTGCCGTTGGCGTAATCGCGGGCGACCTGGTCGAGCGTCAGCCATTGCTGCGGCGTCAGCACGCCGCCGGGAATGCGCACGCGGATCATGAAGGCGAAGGCCTTCTCCATCTTCTTGCGCGTGCGTTCGGGGCGCAGGTCGCGGTCGTCCTGCAAATACATGCCGTGGAATTTGACGAGCTGCTGGTCGTCCTCGGTGATCGCGCCGGTAACCTCGTCGGTCAGGCCTTCGGCAAGCGTGCCGCGCAGGAAATTGCTGGCGTCCTTGATGTGCTCGTTACGCGAGAGTTCGTCGGTCATGGTCGGCCTCTTGTCCCGGATGCAGGCAGCATGAAGTGATGCACCGCTGATCCGGGACCTTCGCAAGTGCGGAGTTTGTTACGGTCCCGGGTCTGCAGCGCACCGCTGATGCGCTGCGCTGCGCCCGGGACAAGGGATCAATACACGTCCTGGAGATAGCGCTTCTCGCGCTCCAGCGTTGCCACCGCCTGCTCGGCCGCCTCGGGCGAGAGCGCCTTCACGTCGGCGTAGGCTTTGACCAGCATGCCGCGCACGTCTTTTGCCATGGCCTTGCCGTCGCCGCAGACATAGAAGAGCGCGCCCTTGTCGAGCCATTCGACCAGCTCACGCCGGCGTTCCCAGACCTTGTGCTGGACGTAGACCTTGTCGGGCCGGTCGCGCGAGAAGGCGACGTCAATGCGGGTGAGCGCGCCGTCCTTGAGCGCCTCCTGCCAGTCGAGCTGGTAGAGGAAGTCGTGGGTGAAGGTGCGGTCGCCGAAGAACAGCCAGCTCTTGCCGGTGGCTGCCGTGGCGCGGCGCTCCTGCACGAAGGCGCGGAACGGCGCGACGCCGGTGCCGGGGCCGACCATGATGATGTCCTTGTCGGGCGCGGGCAGCGCGAAATGCTTGTTGGGCTTGAGCTTGACCCGCACGCGGGCGCCCTTCTTGAGCCGCTCGGCGACGTAGTTCGATGCGACGCCCTTGCGGGCGCGGCCGTGGCTCTGGTAGCGCACGGCCGAAATGAGGAGATGGGCCTCGTCGCCGACCTCGCTGCGCGCGGAGGCGATCGAATAGGCGCGCGGCGCCAGCGGCCGCGTGAGCGCGCGCAGCTTCTCGGCATCGAGCGCGATCGGGAAGGTCGCGATCAGGTCGATGAGCTGGCGGCCAGCGATCCAATCGCGCACCTCGCCGTCCTCGATCAGCTTCTTCACGTATTGTTGGCCGGTCGAGGCCGCATAGGTTTCCACCGTCTTGGCCGACAGCGTGGTGACGTCGCGCGACGCGATGAATTCGGCGCGCAACGTGGCGTCCCCGGTCAGCCCCGCGATCTTGAGCAGATCGTCGACATAGACCGGATCGTTCTCCGGATAAAGGTCGAGCGAATCGCCGGGCTGGTAGGCCGGCGCGCCGTTTTCAAACGACAGCACCAGATGCACCGTCTCCTTGTCGGAGCGCGAGGAGTTCAGGTTCACGTGCTCGACGATCTCGGCCTCGACGATGTCGGTGTTGGGCGCGGCCGACGGTTTGGCGCCGAAATCGACCGCGATCACCTGGCCGCGGCCGGCGTCGGGGGGCGTCAGTACTTTCAGGGCGTCGCCGATCCACTTGCCCGACGGCTCGGCGAAATCGAGGTCGCAATCGACGCGGTCCACGACGCGCTTAGCCCCGAGCGCGGCAAGACGCTCGTCGATCTTCTTGCCGATGGCGCAGAACTCGGCATAGGCGGTGTCGCCGAGCGCCAGCACGCCGAACTCGACGCCGTCGAGGCGCGGCGCGCCCTCGCCCATCAACTCGTTGTAGACGCGCGTCGCGCGCGCGGGCGGCTCGCCCTCGCCCCAGGTGGCGGCGATAACGATCAGGCGCTTGGCGCCTGCCAGCGTCGCCAGTTCGAGATCGGCCATGTCGACCACGTTCGGCTTGAAGCCGAGCTTGCGCGCCTGCTTGGCCATGTCGCCGGCAAGCTTCTCCGAATTGCCGGACTCGCTAGCGAAGACGATGGTCAGCGGCTCGGCCGCGCGCGGCGGTTGGGCGGGATGTGCGACTTCGGCCCCGCCGGACACCGATTCCACCCCGGCGAGAAACCCCGCCAGCCACGCGCGCTGGATCGGACTCGCTGGCCCCATCACGCGGTTGAGCAGGTCGACCTCTTCTTCCGAAAACGGCGCGGTCTTGGGGATGGCGGCGAAGGCTGGGGGCATGCTGACGTTCACCAGCGCACGTAAGGCAGGACCGAGATCAGCAACGCCACCAGCGCCGTGGCGATCGCGACGAGCCAGTTTTCGAGCGACAGCTCGGTCTCGACCGGGTCGCGATGCGGAAAATCGGTCATGAGGCGCTCCCGCGCTGATCCACAGAAGCCTCTAAATAGAAGCTCCTTCTCCTTACCGGCAATAAGCTACGGAAAATAAGAAGGTATTTCCTGTCTTGGGCATGCCCGGGGATGGCATTCTTCTCTTTCCCGGCGGCTGTGGAGAACGCCGGTCCCACATGTTTTGGCGCCGCAAGCGTGCGAAATAGGCGTCATGACCACGATGGCCTATCGCCGGGCGATGCACGCCCTGCTCACCCCCGCCGAGCACCGGGTATTCGCGCGGCTCGACAGCCCGCAAAAGATTCAGACGTTTCTCGACAGGCTGCCGGCGAATTTCAGCCTCGACGGCGACACCGCGATGTCGCCGCGCCGGGTGCTGAAGGCGCGGCTGGCGCAATGCGCCGAGGGCGCGGTGTTCGCCGCCGCCGCGCTCATGTATCACGGCCAGCCCGCCTGGCTGATGGACATCCAGGCGCTGCCGAGCGACCAGGACCACATCGTCACGCTGTTCAAGGTGCGCGGCCTGTGGGGCGCGGTCAGCAAGACCAACCACGCCATATTGCGCTGGCGCGATCCGATCTATCGCAGCGTGCGCGAGCTGGCGATGAGCTACGCGCATGAATACTGCCTGCCCGGCGGCAAGAAATCGATGCTGACTTATTCGAAACCGTTCTCGCTGATGCGTTATCGGCCGCAGCGCTGGGTGATCGCCGAAGAAGACTTCGACTGGCTCCTGGTCGACCTCGATAGTTCGCCGCACCTGCCGGTGGCGCCGAAGACCGCCTTGCGCAAGCGCCGGCGGGCGTCGAAGGTGGAGATGCTGGCGCAGGAGGTGCTGGAGTGGCCGGATCCGCGCAAGAAGAAAGCGAAACGCAAGCGCAGCCGGAGGTCCAAAGCGTGACGTCCTTCACTTTCCGCCGCTCGCTGACCATCGCCTGGGGCGACTGCGACCCCGCCGGCATCGTATTCAACCCGCGTTTCTTCGAGATGTTCGACGCCAGCAGTTGGCAGATGTTCGAAGCTGCGCTCGGCGTGAAGCGGCAGGACATCAATGCGCGTTACGGCATCGTCGGCATCGCGCTGGTGGACGCGCGCGCCAACTTCATGAAGCCGGCAAGGTTCGGCGACACGGTCGAGATCGTCTCGCGGGTGAAGGAGTTCCGCCGCTCGAGCTTCGAAGTCGAGCACCTGCTCTCGGTCGGCGGCGAGCTCGCGGTCGAAGGCAACGAGACGCGCGTCTGGGCGGCGCGCCGCGCGGACGATCCCGATCATATCCGCGCAGCGGCGATCCCCGACGAGGTGATTAAGAAGTTCGGGTAGCAACACGGGGTGCAAGGGCGCCGAATTTGCCCTCTCCCCTTGTGGGAGAGGGCTCCCGCAGCACTACAACTGAAAAGAATGGGTGAGGGGAAGAGTCCCCCTCACCCATCAGAGTGCTCGGTTATTCTCCCAATGCCCTCTCCCACAAGGGGAGAGGGCATAACGATGGGCGCCGCGCGTGCGGCTACCTGCTGCGCTAAGCGATCTTCACGTATTCGAAGTCGCCCGGCTTGTTGTCGATGCCGACCTTGGGCGGCGCGATCCAGCTCGCGAATTTGCCGATGTCGAACTGCGGCTGCATCAGGCTTTCGATGTAGTCCTTGTCGCCGTCCGACGGCAGGAAGTCGCTACGGCGCTTGCTCCACTCGGCGTCGCTGAGCACGTTGCCTTGCGCGTCGGCTTTGATCTTGGAGAATTCGCCGATGTTGCGGTGGAAGGCGACGTGCGGCAGCTTGATCTGGAACGGGATGCCGAATCCTTCGATCACCTTGTTCCAGCGGCCGACGCCGGCGTTGCAGTCGACCACGTAGTCGTCGCGTAGCCGCATGTTGAGCGCCGACAGCGCGGGCGCGTCCTCGTTTTTGATCTGGCCGTCGACCAGACGCAGCACTGGATAGGTGCCCGATTCGAGCTTGTGGTCGTCCTTCAGCCGGTCCTCGCGGAAGCGGCCCTTCAGGCCGGAGTGGAAGGCGTTGGCGGCGTTGGTCGAGATCTCGTTGCCGAACAGGTCGAGCGTCAGCGAGAAGTGCAAATTGGCTTTCTTCTGGATGGTCGGCAGATCGATGACGCCGAGCTTGCGCACCTTGGCGATGTCGTAAGGGTCGTCGATACCGGCTTCCTTCATCGCCTCGCAGGTGCGCTGGATGACGCGCGTGACGCCGGTCTCGCCCACGAACATGTGGTGTGCTTCTTCCGTCAGCATGAAGCGGCAGGTGCGCGAGAGCGGATCGAAGCCGGACTGCGCCAGCGCCTCGAGCTGCATCTTGCCGTCGCGGTCGGTGAAATAAGTGAACATGAAGAAGGACAGCCAGTCCGGCGTCTTCTCGTTGAAGGCCCCGAGCATGCGCGGCGTGTCGGGATCGCCGGAGCGGCGCTGCAGCAGGGCCTCCGCCTCCTCGCGGCCGTCGGTGCCGAAATATTTCTGCAGCAGATAGACCATGGCCCAGAGGTGACGGCCCTCCTCGACGTTGACCTGGAACAGGTTGCGCATGTCGTAGAGCGACGGCGCGGTTTTGCCGAGATGGCGCTGCTGCTCGACCGAGGCCGGCTCGGTGTCGCCCTGGATGACGATGAGGCGGCGCAGCATGGCGCGGTATTCGCCCGGCACTTCCTGCCAGGCCTGCTCGCCGGCGTGGGCGCCGAAGGGAATCTTGCGGCCGTCCAGCTGCGGCGCCAACAGGATGCCCCAGCGGTATTCGGGCATGCGCACGTAGTCGAACTTGGCCCAGCCCTTGGGGTCGACGCTGACCGCCGTGCGCAGATAGACCAGCGACTTCTGGAAGCCTTCCGGCCCCATGTCGTTCCACCAGTCGATATAGCCGGGGTGCCATTTCTCCAGGGCGCGCTTGACGCGCACGTCGGTGCCGAGCTCCACATTGTTCGGGATCAGCCCGTCGTAATCGACGCTGACGATGTTCATGGCTCAGATCCTTTCCTTCGCGTAGGCCGGCTTCACGCCGCTGCCGTAGAGTTTCAGCGCGCCCTGCTCGCCGACGGCGTTGGGGCGCTGGAATATCCAATTCTGCCAGGCGGTCAGCCGGCCGAAGATTTTTGTTTCCATGCTCTCCGGGCCGGCGAAGCGCAGGTTCGCCTCCATGCCGGTGAGCGCGTCGGGCGACTGGCTGGCGCGTTCTTCGATCATCACGCGCAATTCGTCGTCCCAGTCGAAATCCTCGCGCGCGAATGTGACGAGACCGCGTTCTTCAGCCTCCTCACCCGCGAGCGCCATGCCGATCCCGGCTTTGGCGGCAGCGAGCGTCTCGGGCTCTCCGAGGAAGCGGCTTTCCAGACGCGTGAGGCCGTTGCCCATGGGATAGGCGCCGAAATTGGCCTCGCCCAAAGTGATCGCGGCAGGCGCGCGGTTGTCGCCCTCGCGCGTGCCGATCAGCATCATCGAACGGTCGGCGGCGAAGACCAGCTCGGCCAGCGTTCCGGCAAAGCACGAGCCCGGCTCGATCAGCGCGATGAAGGTCTTGGCCGTCACGTCGATGCGCTTGAGCACGCGCTTGAGGTAGTGGCGGATCTCGCGCATCAGCCAGTCGTTCTGCGACTTGAGCAGCAGCGCGTCGTAGCCGAGCACGGCATGCGCCTCGCCTTCGCTGCGCAGCAGCAGCACGCCGATCGCCGGTTCATTGGTGCGCAGATGCAGGATGGCGTCTTCCAGTTCGCGCGCGAGCGCGAGCGGCCAGAACGCGGCGCCCTGCGCCTGCGCGGCTTCGACCGAGGCCGGCGCCGGCTGCGTGGGCCCGCGCAGGGTAAACGTCGCCACCGCGCGCGCGCGGTCGATTTCGACGCTCACATGTGCGTAATCGACGCAATCGCCGTCGATCTTGCGGTCGAGCGGCGTCAGCGCAATGCCTTTGGCGCCGGCCGGCCGGTCGGAGCGCTTGGCCAATTCCAGCGCGCGCGCCTTGACGGCGTCGTTCCATTTCGACGGCGGCGCGACTTCATCGACCAGCCGCCATTCCACCGCCTTGGTGCCGCGGATGCCCTCCTCGGTCGAGCAGAAGAAATCGGCGCGGTCGCGCCGCACCTTGCGCTTGTCGCTGACACGCGTGAGGCCGCCGGTGCCGGGCAGCACGCCGAGCAGCGGCGTCTCCGGCAGCGACACGGCGGAGCGGCGGTCGTCGACCAGCATGATGTAGTCGGTAGCGAGCGCGAGCTCGTAGCCGCCGCCAGCGCAGCTGCCGTTGACCGCGCACATGTAGATCTGACCGGAATTCGCGCTGGCATCTTCCATCGCCAGCCGCGTCTCATTGGTGAACTTGCAGAAGTTCACCTTGTGGGCGTGCGTCGCCTTGCCGAGCATGCGGATATTGGCGCCGGCGCAGAACACGTTGTCCTTGCCCGACTTGACGACGACGCAACGCACTTCCGGATGTTCGAAGCGCAGGCGCTGGAGCGCGTCGTTGAGCTCGATGTCGACGGCGAGGTCGTAGGAGTTGAGCTTGAGCTCGTAGTCGGCGGACAGCCCGCCGGCCGGATCGACGTCCATGACGAGCGACGCGATCTCGCCCTCGCATTCGATGCGCCAATGGCGGTAGCGGGATGGCTCGGTGCGGAAATCGATGATCGCCATGCGCGACGGCGGCGGCCCTTAAGCGATGCCGCCTTCCTCCCTATGCATTATTATGCAGATCAATAACACCGGCCTTGGCCGCATACAACTGCGGCCGCTGCGGTTCCGGCGGATCAGCCGGAGCCGCCAAAAATCTAACAATTTATCAGCACCACAACGACTTAAGCCGGAAGCCGGGCGGCGGTCGGCGCTCGCTGTCGCTGCCTAGTGACACGCATTATATTGCATGTTATAGACACGCGCCCATGACCCAGACCCGTCCCGCACCGCTCTCCCACGCCGACACCGAGGCCTATCTGCACCGGATCGGCGAGCGCGTGCGCATGCTGCGCAGCCAGCGCGGCATGACCCGCAAGGCGCTCGCCCGCCACGCCAGGGTCTCTGAGCGTTATCTCGCCCAACTCGAAGCGGGGCTCGGCAACTGCTCGATCGTGCTCCTGCGCCGGATCGCGCGCTCGATCGGCATGCCGGTCACTGAGCTCGTGCAGGAAGGCGCTTCGCCGTCCCTCGATTTGGTTCTGCTGACGCAATATCTCGAGCGGCTGCCGCCGGCCGCGCTGGCCGAAGCACGCAACCTGCTGCAACAGCGCTTCAGCGCGCGGTCCGAGGACCAGCGGCGCCGCATCGCCCTTATCGGCCTGCGCGGCGGCGGCAAGTCCACGCTCGGCCGCCTGCTGGCGGAGCGCCTCGACGTGCCCTTCATCGAACTCGACCGCGAGATCGAGAAGCGCAGCGGCGCGACCTTGAGCGAGATATTCGACATGTTCGGGCAGGAGACGTTCCGCCGCGCAGAGCGCGAGGCGCTCGACGACGTCCTGCGCGCGCACCCGCAATTCGTGATGGCCACCAGCGGCAGCATCGTCACCGATCCGGGCACGCTGGAAGTCTTGCTGTCGTCCTGCTTCACGGTCTGGGTGCGCGCCCGGCCGGAAGAGCACATGCAGCGCGTGATCGACCAGGGCGACATGCGGCCGATGGCGAAAAGCGGCCGCGCCATGGAGGATCTCATGGCCATCCTGCGCAGCCGCGAGCAGCTCTACGCGCGCGCCGCGTTGAGCCTGTCGACCACCGGCAAGACGCCAGACCAGAATCTGGCAGAGCTGTTGCACGCCCTTGCCGTTCCCGCTAATCGCATCAAACGCAAGACCGGCTGAGCCGGCGAACGATGGAGACCCGCGTGCCGGGACGGACAGTATGAGCGAAACGATCAAGACCGACGTTGTCATCATCGGCGCGGGGCCCGTCGGCCTGTTTGCCGTCTTCGAGCTCGGCCTGCTCGATATCAAGACCCATCTGGTCGACATTCTCGACAAGGTCGGCGGGCAATGCGCCGAGCTTTATCCGGAAAAGCCGATCTACGACATCCCCGGCATACCATTTATCACCGGCCATGGCCTGACCGATGCTCTGATGCAGCAGATCAAGCCGTTCGGGCCGACCTTCCATCTCGGCGAGATGGTCACCACGGTGGAAAAGATCGGCGATCCGCTTTTTCGCGTGGTCACCGACCGCGGCAAGACCTTCGAGGCCAAGGCGGTCGTGATCGCGGCCGGCGGCGGCTCGTTCCAGCCCAAGCGCCCGCCGATCAACGGCATCGAGCCCTACGAGGGGAAGTCGGTGTTCTACGCGGTGCGCAAGATGGACGCATTCCGCGATAAGCGCCTGCTGATCGTCGGCGGTGGCGACAGCGCGCTCGACTGGACGCTCAATCTGCAGCCGCTCGCCAAGAGACTCACGCTCGTGCACCGTCGCGACGATTTCCGCGGCGCGCCCGATAGCGTCAACAAGATGCGCGCGCTGGTCGCCGCCGGAGCCATGGACCTCAAGATCGGCCAGGTGACCCTACTCGAAGGCGGCGACGGCCAGCTCACCGCCGCTTCCGTCAAGGGCAACGACGGCGCCGTCACGCGCATCGAATGCGACGCCATGCTGCCGTTCTTCGGACTGACCATGAAGCTCGGCCCGGTCGCCGACTGGGGCATCAAGATGGAGGACGAACTGATCCCGGTCGACACCGGCACGTTTGAAACCAACGTCCCTGGCCTGTTCGCCATCGGCGACATCAACACCTATCCGGGCAAGCTCAAGCTCATCCTCTCCGGCTTCCACGAAGGCGCGCTGATGGCGCAGAAGGCGCATCGCTACGTCTACCCGGACAAGCGCCTCGTCTTCCAATACACCACCTCCTCCACCAACCTGCAGAAGAAGCTCGGCGTCGCGTAAAGCGGCGCGCCAGTCTCATGCCCAAGATCACCTTCATCGAACACGACGGCACCGTGCACACGGTCGACGCCGAGAACGGCTCGACGGTCATGGAATCGGCCATGCGCGGCGGCGTCGAAAGCATCGTCGCCGAATGCGGCGGCGGCTGCACCTGTGCCACCTGCCTGGTGCACGTGGACGAGACGTGGTTCGAAAAGGTCGGCCCGCCGTCCTCCGAAGAAGAAGCCATGCTCGATTCCGCCTTCGAGCTGAAACCCACTTCGCGGCTGTCCTGCCAGATCAAGGTCACCGAAGCGCTCGACGGCCTGATCGTGCACACGCCGTCCTATCAGGGCCGCTGAAGCGGTTGACGCCGATCAAGAGCGCGGCAGCGTTCCTTCGGCTATAGTGGCCGGCGATCCAAAGGACGCCGGCTGCGCATGAAAGACGCCCCTCTCCGTCTGTTTGCCTTGGCGGCCAGCGCCGAGCTGGGCCGCGCGATCGCGGCCGCGCTCGGCGAGCCGCTCGCCAAGCACGAGGAGCGCGACTTCGAAGACGGCGAGCACAAGGCCCGTCCGCTCGACACGGTCGCCGGCGCCGACGTCTATGTCGTGCACAGCCTGCATGGCGGCCCGCACGAGAGCGCCAACGACAAGCTCTGCCGCCTTTTGTTCTTTATCGGCGCGCTGAAGGATGCCGGCGCCGCGCGCGTCACCGCGGTCACCCCTTATCTCGCCTACGCCCGCAAGGACCGGCGCACCAAGCCGAACGACCCGGTCATCACCCGCTATGTCGCCAGCATGTTCGAGAGCGTCGGCACCGACTGCATCGTCACGCTGGAGGTGCACAATCCGGCGGCCTTCGAGAACGCCTTCCGCTGCCGCGCGGTCGCGCTTACCGGCGCGCCGCTGTTCGTGGACTACGTCAAGGCGAACCTTTCCGGCGATACGCTGGCGGTCGTCTCGCCCGACGCCGGCGGCATGAAGCGCGCCGAGATGCTGCGCGATGCGCTGGAGACAGCACTGGGCCGCCCGGTCGGCAAGGGCCTGGCGGAAAAGCACCGCAGTTCCGGCGTGGTCTCAGGCGAGCTGTTCGTCGGCGATGTCGACGGCGCCACCGCCTTGATCGTCGACGACCTCGTCAGCACCGGCAATACGCTGCTGCGCGCGGCGCAGGCGGCGCGCCAGGCGGGGGCCCGACGCGTGATCGCACTGGTTACGCACGGCCTGTTCATGCCGGGCTCGGCCGAGGTGCTGGCCGATGCCGCCATCGATCGCTTCGTTATCGCCGATGCTGTGCCGCCGTTCCGGCTCGACCATCCGGAGCGGAACAAGAAATTGACGATCTTGCCCGCCGCGCCGCTCATCGCCGAAGCGATCAGGCGGCTGCACGGCGATAAAAGCCTCACCGACCTGATGGTGTTCTGAGCAAAGCTTCCAGCCGGCGCGCGCTCTTGTCGGCGAGCGCGAGATATTCGGCGGCGCGGCGCGGCCATTTCTCCGGCGTGCGCGGGTGCGGCTCCAGCAGATGCGCGATCGCCAGCCGCGCCCGCAAGGCGGCACGGTGGCAGGTATAGAATTCGAACAGCGGGCCGGCGGAGCCGTCGCGCAGCGTACGGCTCATCCGCCGCTGCAGATAGGCGCCGATCCAGGGCGCGCCGAGCCGCTCGCATTCCATGCCGAGATAGGCCACCTCGTCGAAGGGGTCGACCGCGCGCAGGCGCGCGTTGAACTCCAGGCAGTCGATGATGCGGACCCGGTCGTCGAGCCAGATGTGCTCGGGCCGCAGGTCGCCGTGCCCGTCGACGATGCGGCGGTGGCGCAGGCGTGCGGCAAATAGAGAGCTGTATCGGTCGAGAAAACGGCGCTGCGCGCAATCGATGCGGCGCACGAGCCCCGCCGGCAGCGAAAAGCGCGCATCGAGCAGCACGCGCTTGTTGTAGGCAAGGCTACGCTGGAGATCCGCGATGATCACCGAAGGTGGCAGCACCACCGGCGTGGCGGCGCAATAGAAGCGCGTCAGCGTCGCGACCAGCCGGTCGAGGTGCGCCGTGGTGACGGCATGCGCGCCGATCAGATTTTCCAGCATGAAGCGTTCGTCGAGCCGCTTCATGCAGACCAGCCAGTCGACGGCTTCGCCCGTCCCGCCGATCGCCAAGCCGCGGCCGGTATCGGTAAGCCGCTCGATGCCGAGATAAACGTCGGGTGCGAGCCTGCGGTTGAGGCTGACCTCGGCGCGGCAGGCCTGCTCGCGCCGCCCAATGGTGGAGAAGTCGAGATAGGGAAACCGCACCGGCTTCTTGAGCTTGTAGACGCGCTCCCCAGCCAGAAACACCCACGACATGTGGGTCTCGCGCACTGCGACCGCGTCCGGCCGCGGCGCATAGGCCTCCGGACGGCTCAGGAAGGCGACCTTCGCGTCCAGGCCCGGCCCGGCGCCGTCTTCTGACATCGCGTGCACGCGGCCGCTCCTTCTGTCCGGCCCGAAATTACCGCAAGACGGCCGGAGTCGCTTGATTCCCGTCAAACAGAGCCCTTGCGCGATTGCCTCCCAGGCGCACACTGGACGCATGAACGACCTCATCCCCGGCGAGCAGGACCTGCTGCTGGTCGTCGACATCCAGAACGACTTCTGCCCCGGCGGCGCGCTCGCTGTGCCGCGCGGCGACGAGATCGTGCCGCTGGTCAACCGGCTGGCCGGGCGCTTTGCCCATGTGGCGCTGACGCAGGACTGGCATCCGAAGGGCCACCTGTCCTTTGCCTCCTCGCATCCCGGCAAGCAGCCTTACGAGACCATCGAGGTCGCCTATGGCAGCCAGGTGCTGTGGCCCGACCACTGCGTGCAGGGCACGCGCGGCGCGGCCTTCCGTGCGGACCTCGCCATTCCCCATGCCGAGTTGGTGCTGCGCAAGGGCTACCACCGCGAGATCGATTCCTACTCGGCCTTCTTCGAGAACGACCGCAAGACCCGCACCGGCCTATCCGGCTATCTGGCCGAGCGCGGTTTGCACCGCATCTTCCTGGCCGGCCTCGCCTTCGATTTCTGCGTGCGCTACTCGGCGGAGGACGCCTGCCGCCAGGGTTTCGAGGCCATCGTGATAGAGGATGCCTGCCGCGGCATCGACATCGGCGGCTCGGTCAAAGCGACCTACGAGGTGTTCGCGAAAGCCGGCGTGCGCTGCATCGCCTCCGGCGATCTTCTCGCCGCCTAGGTCTGGAACAAATTGCGCTAGCCCGTGTTGAGGGGGCGAGCCCTGGCTCCCCCTCCCCCACAGGGCTCGAATTGACTGACGCCCCGGCATTGTCCGGGGCTCTTTTTTTGAGAATCGATGGCCTAGCGCATGATCCCGAAAAGTGGGTACCGGTTTTCGGAAAAGATCATGCGCCAAGATAATGTTAGGGGGAGTTGATTCAACCTAAACGGATCGCGCTCTAATGTCGGGTGGGGCCAACAGAGCGAGGGACACGATGCCGGGCAAACGCGTGCAGTTCGACGACGAGACCTGGGCTTCGCTCGACCTGCTGGCCAAGGACCGCATGATGGATTTCCAGGAGCTGGCCGACGAGGCCTTCCGCGATCTGCTCAAGAAGCACGGCCGCCCGGTCAGCCTGAAAGAGGCGCTGCGCCGCAGCGCCGGCGACAGCGCCGAGGTAGTGCCGCTCAAACGCAAGAAAGCGAAGGCGCGCAAGAAGCGCGTCTAGCCCGCCTTCCTGTGGCGCGCGCTCGAGCGCGTGGATTTCTTGGCGCGCGTGGGCGCCGCGCGCCGCGCGCTGCGGCGGGCCGGCGCCGCGCCCTTGGCGCTCTTGCGCAGGGCCT
>JALHRB010000045.1 GCA_022841665.1 Pseudolabrys sp. | reverse complement strand
TCCGAGTGGCGCGGCGGGCAAAACGGACTTCGACAAGCCTCGATGTCGCGAGGCGTCGAGGCCCGCGGGTCCTCCGGGGCCCATCGGCGTCCCGCGCGCCCTCGCGCTTTCTTTCGAGGAGCGGGCGGAAAACTTCCCCCAAGCGACAGGCGATCCCGGCGCCTGACAAACAATGCGGGCGGCGGAGCTATGCTTTGGCTTGCGCCGTAGCCCGCAGGGTGAAAGAGGGCGGTATCAATGCCCAGTGCACAGGCCGGTTCCCGCGCCTTTTCCGCGTTGCACAGGGCGGCGCTTTTTGGCTATATCCGCCCCGCTTCGGTCGGGGTGAAGCGCGATTCAAGGCGGCCATCCCTGACGCTCCCTGGACCGGCGGGAGCGTTCCTCCCGCCAGCTCCGCAAATCAAAACTCGAGGTTATGGCCACCATGACTACATTGTGGATGATCGTCGGCTGTGGCGTGCTCGCGATCCTCTATGGCATTTGGGCGACCGGTTCGGTGCTGCGCGCCGACCAGGGCACCGCCCGCATGCAAGAGATCTCGGCCGCCGTGCGCGAAGGCGCGCAGGCCTATCTCCGCCGCCAGTACACCACCATCTCCGTCGTCGGCGTGGTGATCTTCGTCATCATCGGCTTCACGCTCGGCTGGCTGGTCGCGATCGGCTTTGCCGTCGGCGCCGTCCTGTCCGGCGTCACCGGCTTCATCGGCATGAACGTCTCGGTGCGCGCCAACGTGCGCGTCGCGCAGGCCGCCACCAAGACGCTCGCCGGCGGCCTCGAGCTCGCCTTCAAGGCCGGCGCCATCACCGGCATGCTGGTGGCGGGCCTCGCGCTGCTCGGCGTCACCCTCTACTTCGGCTTCCTCACCGGCAGCATGAAGTTGGCGCCCAACGACCGCACCGTCATCGACGCCATCGTGGCGCTTGGCTTCGGCGCCTCGCTGATCTCGATCTTCGCCCGTCTCGGCGGCGGCATCTTCACCAAGGGCGCCGACGTCGGCGGCGACCTCGTCGGCAAGGTCGAAGCCGGCATTCCGGAGGACGATCCGCGCAACCCGGCGACCATCGCCGACAACGTCGGCGACAACGTCGGCGACTGCGCCGGCATGGCGGCCGACCTGTTCGAGACCTACGCGGTGACCATCGTCGCCACCATGGTTCTGGCGGCGATCTTCTTCGTCAACACCCCGGCGCTGCTGCCGATGATGACCTATCCGCTCGCCATCGGCGGGGCCTGCATCATCACCTCGATCATCGGCACCTTCTTCGTCAAGCTGCCGGCCAACCAGTCGATCATGGGGGCGCTCTACCGTGGCTTCATCGTCTCGGCGGTGCTCTCGCTGGTCGCCATCGGTCTGGTGACCTACTACCTGATCGGCTTCGGTCCGATCGCGGGCGTCGGCTACACCGGCAAGGATCTCTTCTTCTGCGCCATTGCCGGCCTCGTCGTGACCGGGCTGCTCATCTGGATCACCGAGTACTACACCGGCACCGACTATCGCCCGGTGAAGTCGATCGCGGCGGCCTCGGTCACCGGCCACGGCACCAACATCATCCAGGGCCTGGCGATCTCGATGGAGGCGACCGCAATCCCGGCGCTCATCATCATCGCCGGCATCCTGGTCACTTACGCGTTTGCCGGCCTGTTCGGCATCGCCATCGCCGTCACCGCGATGCTGGCGCTGGCCGGCATGGTGGTGGCGCTCGACGCCTTCGGCCCGGTCACCGACAATGCCGGCGGCATTGCCGAAATGGCCGGCCTGCCGAAGGAAGTGCGCAAAGCCACCGACGCGCTCGACGCCGTCGGCAACACCACCAAGGCGATCACCAAGGGCTACGCCATCGGTTCGGCCGGCCTCGGCGCGCTGGTGCTGTTCGCGGCCTATAACCAGGACCTGCTGTTCTTCACCAAGAACGCCGCGGCGGGCTCCTACTTCCAGGGCGTCACGCTCGACTTCTCGCTGACCAACCCCTACGTCGTGGTCGGCCTGCTGTTCGGCGGCCTGCTGCCGTATCTGTTCGGCGCCATGGGCATGACCGCGGTCGGCCGTGCGGCGAGCGCCATCGTCGAGGAAGTGCGCAAGCAGTTCCGCGAAGACCCGGGCATCATGAAGGGCACCTCCAAGCCCAACTACGGCCGCGCCGTCGACATGCTCACCAAGGCGGCGATCAAGGAAATGATCGTCCCGTCGCTGCTGCCGGTGCTGTCGCCGATCGTCTGCTACTTCGTGATCTATCTGGTCGCGGGCGGCGGGGCGGCCGGCAAGTCGGCCGGCTTCTCGGCGCTCGGCGCGATGCTGCTCGGCGTCATCGTCACCGGCCTGTTCGTGGCGATCTCGATGACCGCCGGTGGCGGCGCCTGGGACAACGCCAAGAAGTACATCGAGGACGGCCACTACGGCGGCAAGGGCTCCGACGCCCATAAGGCCGCGGTGACCGGCGACACCGTCGGCGACCCCTACAAGGACACGGCGGGCCCGGCGGTGAACCCGATGATCAAGATCACCAACATCGTCGCACTCTTGCTGCTCGCGATTCTCGCGCATTAAGCAAAGCGACACGCAAACGAAAAGGGCCCGTGCGGTGCGCGGGCCCTCTTTTTATGCGGCTGCGTTCGCTGCGCTTAGAAGGTGAGGATACCCTTGAACATGCCGCGCAGGTAATTGAGGTCGCTGCCGCCGGTCGCCGTGGTCTGCGAGACGAAGTCGAAGACCTTGCCGTCCTTGATGCCGTAATTGGCGAGCCGGGTGACGCGGCGCTCCTTGTCGAAGTAGACCGCGACCACGCGTTGGTCGACCACTTCGTGCGGCATGAAGGCGGCCGAGCGCTGCGCCTTCTGCGAGATGTAATAGAACACGTCGCCGTTGACGGTGGCGACGGTGGAAGGGGTGCCGAGCACGATCAGCACCTGCTCCTGCGTGGCGCCGACCGGGATCTGCTCGAGCGCGCCCTCCGGCAGCACATAGCCGCGCTGCAGTGTCTCGGAGAAGCTGCCGCAGGCGCCGAGCGCCAGTGCGCCGGCAAGCGCCAGCGCCAGCCGCGTGCGGCGATATGTGAAAGTCGATCCCAAACGCACGTCCTCAATTTCCATCTTGCATCGGGCGGGGCCTTGCCGTAACCGCGCGGACGACCCGCGCCAAAGCCCGAACCGAGACGATGATATTTCCCCGCTTTCGCCGGAACCGGCGCCCCGACACCATTTCCGCCCTGTATGGCATGATCGTGGCGCAGGCGCGATTGCCGGCATTCTACCGCGATTACGCGGTCGCGGACACGGTAAACGGCCGGTTCGACCTGTTGGTCCTGCATCTCGCTTTGGTGGTCGAGCGCCTGAGCGCCGAACCGGCCTTGCATGAGCAGAGTCAGGCTCTGTTCGACCGGTTTTGCCGGGACATGGATCATAATCTGCGCGAAATCGGCATTAGCGACCTCAAGGTGCCCCAGGAAATGCGCCGGATCGGCGAGGCCTTCTACGGCCGCGCCCAGGCCTACCGGGCGGCCTTGGCGGCCGAAGGCGGCGAGACGGCCCTGGCCGAGGCCGTCGCCCGCAACGTCTATGGCGGGGCGCCGGCCGATCCGGCTTTGCCCGGGCGGCTTGCCGCCTATATGCGGGAGGCGGTACGGGAATTGATGGCGCAGGCCGGGGCGGACTTCGCCGCCGGCCACCTGCGCTGGCCCGATCCATTGGCGTCGCCACGTGAAGAACCTCAGGTAACGACCTGATGAAACATAAGAAACAAGAATTCCCATGGACCGTGCCGGTGACCGCGGACGATATTCCGGAAAGCGGCCTGCACATGAAGATCGAGGCCCCGGCCGAGATGCGGACCGAAATCGCGCGGCTGGCAAACCTGCGCGCGCTGCCGGCCCTGTCGGCCGTCTTCGACCTCAGCCGCCGCGGCGCCGGCGTCCATGTAACGGGCACGGTCAGCGCGCAAGTCGGCCAGACCTGCGTGGTCAGCCTGGAGCCGATGGATAGCGTCGTGGAGGAGCCGGTGAACCTGCTGTTCACCCCGCAGGCCGCCGAGCCCAAGGTGGACGAGATGTCGGCCTATCCCGAGGAGGAGCCCCCTGAGCCCCTCGTCGGCAGCAAGGTGGACCTCGGTGCTATCGCCACCGAGTTCCTCATCCTCGGCCTCGATCCTTACCCCCGCAAGCCCGGCGCCCAATTCGCGGCGCCGCAGGCCGATACCGGCGGGGAGCATCCTTTCGCGGCGCTGGAGGCCCTGAAAAAGCGTCCGGGCGGCGCAACGTGAGCGGTCCGGGCGTGGGGCAAAACCGGCTTGTCACCGGCGGACGAGCCGCTATGGTCCCGCCCGTGCGCACTTTCCACATGACCGGGTCGCCGGCGTCCGAACCTGAGCCGCCGAGGCTCTCCCATGGCCGATAGGGTCCGCATCGCGCTCGACGCCATGGGGGGCGACCATGGCGCGGCGGTCGTCCTGCCGGGCGCCGACATCGCCCTGAGCCGCCATCCGCAGATCGAATACCTGCTGTTCGGCGATCGCGCGCTGATCGACCCCGTGCTGAATGGGCTGCCCAACCTCAAGGCCCGTGCCAAGGTCGTCCACACCGACGTCGCCATCCGCATGGACGACAAACCGAGCCAGGCGCTGCGCTACGGGCGTTGGAAGTCGTCGATGTGGCTCGCGCTCGACGCGGTGAAGAAGGGCGAAGCCGACGTCGCGGTTTCGGCCGGCAATACCGGCGCGCTGATGGCGATGAGCCGCTTCAATCTCAAGATGATCGAGGGCATCGAGCGCCCGGCCATCGCGGCGCTGTGGCCGACGCTGAAGGGCGAGTCGGTCGTGCTCGACGTCGGCGCGTCCATAGGTGCCGATGAGCACCATCTGGTCAATCTGGCCCTCATGGGCAGCGCCATGGCGCGCGTCCTGTTCGACGTCGAGCGGCCGACCGTGGGCCTGCTCAATATCGGCGTCGAGGAGGTCAAGGGCCTCGAGCAGGTGCGCGAAGCCGGCCGCATCCTGCGCGCGGGCGCGTCGCCGCATTTCGAGTATCTCGGCTTCGTCGAGGGCGACGACATCGGCAAGGGCGCGGCCGACGTGGTCGTTACCGAGGGCTTCGCCGGCAATATCGCGCTCAAGACCGCGGAGGGCACGGCGCACCAGCTCGCTTCTTATCTGCGCGCCGCGATGAACCGCACCTGGACTTCGCGCCTCGGCTATTTGCTGTCGCGGCCGGCCTTCCTGATGCTGCGGGAGAAGATGGACCCGCGCAAATCGAACGGCGGTGTCTTCCTCGGCCTCAACGGCATCGTCATCAAGAGCCACGGCGGCGCCGACGCCGAAGGCACCGCCGCCGCCATCGACATGGGATACGACATGGTTCGCTACGCATTGCTCGCCAAGATCAGCCAGTCCATGGCGCGCGATCAGGCCGATGCCGCTGCCAAGCTGGCGGGCGGAGCGGCCTCGTGAGCACGCTGCGGTCGGTCGTCCTCGGCTGCGGCAGCTATCTGCCGTCCCGCATCCTCAGCAATGACGAGTTGGCCCGCTCGGTGGCGACCACCGACGAGTGGATCGTGCAGCGCACCGGCATCCGCGAGCGCCACATCGCCGCGCCGGGCGAGCTGACCTCGGACCTCGCCGTGAATGCCGCCAAGGCCGCGCTGGCCAACGCCCATATAGACGCCAGTTCCATCGACCTGATCGTGCTCGGCACCTCCACCCCGGACCAGACCTTCCCGGCCACCGCCGTGACGGTGCAGGCCCGCCTCGGCATCACCCGGGGCGCCGCCTTTGACCTGCAGGCGGTCTGCTCGGGCTTTGTTTATGCCCTGTCGGTGACCGACGCGATGCTGCGCTCCGGCATGTACAAGCGCGCGCTGGTGATCGGGGCGGAGACCTTCTCGCGCATCCTCGACTGGAACGACCGCACCACCTGCGTTCTGTTCGGCGACGGCGCCGGCGCCGTGGTGCTGGAGGCGCAGGAACAGGCCGGAACCACGGCCGACCGCGGCATCCTCACCACCCATCTGCGCTCGGACGGCCGCCACAAGGCCAAGCTCTATGTCGACGGCGGCCCATCCTCGACCCAGACCGTCGGCCACCTGCGCATGGAGGGCCGCGAAGTGTTCAAGCATGCGGTCGCCATGATCACCGACGTGATCGAGGACGCCTTCAAGGCCACCGGCACCAGCGCCGCCGACATCGACTGGTTCGTGCCGCACCAGGCCAACAAGCGCATCATCGACGGTTCCGCGCACAAGCTCGGCATCAGCCCGGAAAAAGTGGTCATGACGGTAGACCGCCATGGCAACACCTCGGCGGCCTCGATCCCGCTGGCGCTGGCCGACGCGGTCGCCGACCGGCGCATCAAGCGCGGCAATCTTATTCTGCTGGAAGCCATGGGCGGAGGCTTCACCTGGGGCTCCGCCATGCTGCGCTGGTGAGCCGGCCGCGCCGGCCAGCCACAACCGTCCGTGGGCGTCAAGCGGGCAATATCGTCGAAGGGCGGCATGTGTCATTTTTCAAACCGCCTGTTGACCCGTCCGGAACATGCTAATATCGTTGATAATTCAGCGGGATATCTTCGCCGGGGGCAGGGCAGGCGATGACCGGAAAGACTGTGACGCGTGCCGATCTGTGTGAGGCGGTCTACCAAAAGGTGGGCCTTTCCCGCACGGAATCCGCGACGCTCGTGGAGTTGGTGCTCAAGGAGATCACCGACTGCCTTGAACGTGGCGAAACGGTAAAGCTGTCCTCATTTGGCTCGTTCGTCGTGCGCAAGAAGGGCCAGCGCATCGGCCGCAATCCGAAGACCGGCAAGGAAGTGCCCATTTCCCCGCGCCGGGTGATGGTGTTCAAGCCGTCCGCCATCCTCAAGCAGCGCATCAACGGCCACGACGTCGCCGACGAAGCCTGAGGATAGCTCGCGCGTTCCGCGCGCCTCCCTTCATGTATTGCGTTAAGTTCGTTCGCGACGACTCGCTGAGCGAGGTTCACGCATTGGACGAGAAAGACCCGCAAGCGTTCCGCACCATTAGCGA
The DNA here is from genome assembly GCA_022841665.1 of Pseudolabrys sp. Taxonomy (GTDB): domain Bacteria; phylum Pseudomonadota; class Alphaproteobacteria; order Rhizobiales; family Xanthobacteraceae; genus Pseudolabrys. The sequence continues at coordinate 16,754 of JALHRB010000045.1, read as the reverse complement.
AGTCGCGGTCGAACTCGACCTGCCGCAGCACGTGCTGCGTTTCTGGGAGAGCCGCTTTCGCGACATCAAGCCGATGAAGCGCGGCGGCGGCCGGCGCTATTACCGGCCCGACGACATCCTGCTGCTGCGCGGCATCCGCCATCTGCTTTACGGCGAGGGCTACACCATCCGCGGCGTGCAGCGCATTTTGCGCGAGCAGGGCGTGAAGTTCGTGCAGGCGGTGTGGGAGGAGGGCGCGCCGCAGCCGCCGCACGGCGTCACCGAAGATGAAGTTCTCAACGAGGAAGCCGAGTCCGCCGCCGAGATGCTCGTGGAAGAAAGCGGGCTGCGTGGCCGTCTTTCTTCGCTGATCGGGCGCGACTTCGGTGATCGTGCCGAGGCGCTCGACGCGCGCCAGGAGCCGCCGCTGCAAAGCGCGCCGATGCCGCACATCGCGCCGGAAGACCGGATCGCGCACGCTGCCCCGCCTGCGCCGCGCGCGGAAGCGCCTGCGCCGCCGAGCGCCCCGCCGCCGGGCCTTGCGCGTGACGACCTGCGCAAGCTGCACGCGGTCCTGCATGAGCTGAGCGAGTGCCGCAAGCTCGTCGATGCGGCGCTGGCGCGCGCGGAGTAGCCGCCCGGCCGCTAGCGAGCGCCGCGTCCCGCGTGCTAGGCAGGGCGCCTTGCGCCGGCCGGGGATGAAACCGCCATGACCGATGTGCTTCTCGTCGAACGTCCGTCGGCCGACATCGCCGTGCTGCGGATCAACCGGCCGCAGGTGCGCAACGCGCTCAACCTCGATGTGCGTGTCCGGCTGGCGGACGAGGTCGCCAAAGCCGCCGTCGACCCGGCCGTGCGCTGCGTGGTCATCACCGGCTCGGATGCGGCCTTCGCCGCCGGCGCCGACATCAGCGAGATGGCGGAGGCCGGTCCGGTCGAGGTCATGGCACGCAACGTGCAGCAGTACTGGCGCGCCATCACCGACTGCCGCAAGCCGGTCATCGCCGCGGTCGAGGGCTACGCGCTCGGCGGCGGGCTCGAACTCGCGCTCTGCGCGGACATCATCGTGGCGGGCGAGGGCGCCAAGCTCGGCTTGCCGGAGGTGAAGCTCGGGATTCTCGCGGGCGGCGGCGGTACCCAGAAGCTCGCGCGCCTTGCCGGCTCAAAGCGCGCGCTGCTGCTGATGCTGACGGGCCGCATCTTCGGCGCCGCCGAGGCGCTCGGCATGGGCGTGATCAGCGAAATGGCGCCGACCGGGCAGGCTCTGGCGCGCGCGCTCGCGATCGCCGGCGAGATCGCGGCGATGCCGCCGATCGCCGTGCAGCAGATCAAGGAGGTCGTGCACGCCGGCCTGAACGCGCCGCTCGACACCGCGCTGGCGATGGAGCGCAAGGCGTTCCAGCTCCTGTTCGCGACGCGCGACCAGAAGGAGGGCATGCGCGCCTTCCTGGAAAAGCGCAAACCCGCCTTCGAAGGAAAGTGATGGCGAAGGACCTGGCGCAGGCCGATCTGGTCGTGGCCGTCATCGGCGCCGGCACCATGGGGCGCGGCATCGCGCAGGTCTGCGCGCAGGCCGGCATCGCGACCCTGCTCTATGATGCGCGCGACGGCGCGGTGACCGAGGCGCTCGCCGCTGTCGGCAAGGGCCTCGACGGCCTGGTCGCCAAAGGCCGCATGACCGCCGAGGCGCAGCAAAGCACGCTTCCGCGGCTCAAGCCGGTTGCATCGCTCGATGCGTTGGCATCGGCCGGTCTCGTCATCGAGGCGATCGTCGAGGACCTCGACGCCAAGCGCGCGTTGTTCGGCGCGCTGGAGCAGCGGCTCGCGGGCGACGCCGTGCTGGCGACCAACACGTCGTCGCTTTCGGTGACGGAGGTCGCCGCCGGCTGCGCCCGGCCGGAGCGCGTGGGCGGCCTGCATTTCTTCAATCCGCCGCCGTTGATGAAGCTCGTGGAGGTGATCGGCGGCCTGCGCAGCGATCCCGCGCTTGTCCCGGCGCTGACCGCGTTTGTGAAGCGCATCGGCAAGCACCCGGTGGTCGCCGCCGACACGCCCGGCTTCGTGGTCAACCACGCCGGGCGCGCTTATGGGCCTGAGGCGCTGCGCATCGTGGCGCAGGGCATCGCGAGCCCGCGCGAAGTCGATCTGTTGATGAAGGAGGCGGCGGGCTTCCGCATGGGGCCGTTCGAACTGCTCGACCTGATCGGGGCCGACGTGACGCATGCCGTGATGCAGAGCATCTACCGCCAGTATTTCGACGAGCCGATGTACCAGCCGTCCGCGCTGATGGCGACGCGCGTCGCCGCCGGGCTGCTCGGCCGCAAGAGCAAGCAGGGTTTTTATCGCTATGACGGCGCGGCCGACGAAAGCGCGCCGACCGTGGCGGTGACGGCGCAGCCGAAGCCGGCGGCGGTGTGGATCGCGGACGAAGACGGTGGCAGCGATCTGGCCGGCATGCTGAAAGCCGCCGGCATCGAAGTGACGCTCGGCGGCGCGCCCGCGCCCGGCGCGCTCTGTCTGGTGACGCCGCTCGGCGAAGATGCAACGAGCGCCGCCGTGCGGCTTAAGCTCGATCCCAAGCGCACGGTGGCGGTCGATAGGCTCGGCTGCTTCAAGGGCCGCCTCACCGCCATGAAGACGCCGCTCACCGCGCCCGAGGCCCTCGGCGCGGCGGTGGCGGCGCTGTCGGCAACCGGCGCGCCGGTCACCGCCATCAATGACAGCGCCGGCTTCGTCGTGCAGCGGCTGCTTGCGATGATCGTCAATGTCGGCACGCGCATCGCCGAATTGCGCATCGCCACGCCCGCCGACATCGACACCGCGGTCGAGCTCGGCCTCAACTATCCGAAGGGCCCGCTCGCCCTCGGCGACGCGCTTGGCCCGGCGCGCGTGCTGGCCGTGCTCGACGGCATGCAGGCCGTCACGCGCGACCCGAAATACCGCGCCACCGCCTGGCTGCGGCGCCGCGCCCAACTCGGCGTGTCGCTGTTGACGCCGGATTGACCCCAGGTGCGGAGTTCCCGCTAGCCGTCACAGGGCCAGGGCCGGCGGCGCGTTTGGCCGGCTTATTCGGCGGTTCGGGTAACGGGCAGTTAATCGCGCCGCGCTAGGTTGCCGCTTCACAATTTGCGCGGCCGCCATGTCCAACAATGAGCGAGCGACTCGTTTAAGCGTATCGCGGTTTGCCGCTTATGGCCTGAAGATCGCCGCCATCGCCGCTTTCGTCGTTTGGACGAATGAAGGCTTTTTGCAGCGCATCGCCCTGCTGCAGGGGCAGGGCCGCTGGGTGACGCTGATCGGCTTCGTCGGCATCTGGGGCCTGTCGCTGGTCGCGGTGCTTGTGGCCGCTTTCCAGCCCCATCGCTGGCTCCGCCTGAGCTGGGCGGTCCTGATCGGTCTCGCCAGCGCGGCCGGTTTTGCCTATCACCATGCGAGCGGCAGCGAGCTGGGCGTGTTCGATGCCCTGTCGCTCTGGAATGCCCGTCATGAGGCGGTGCGCGCCGGCGCTTTTTACACGCAAGAGCTCTATTGGTTCGCTGGCATCCTGCTGGCCGCCATCGTCGCGTTTGCGGTCCCGCCGATCCCGCACGGCAGACTGATGAAGCGATGGCTGACGCGGCTCGCCTGGGTCCCGGCCGTGCCGGTCGCCGCTATCGCCGCGATCGTCCTGGTAAAGGAAGGCGGCGGCTCGGAGGTTCTCCCGAGCCAGTTCACGCCGCTATCCGTGGGGCTCGTGGTCGGCTCGAAGGTTGCCGCCGGCTCGATGCCGCAGCGGAGCAAGATAGCCTGGACCTGGCGGGGTCCGTTCGTGGGGGTGGCGCCGCGCGCGGCAAGCCTGTCGCCGCGCAGTGCGGTTACCCAGGCCCCCGGCATCCGGCGCATCGTCCTGCTGGTCGATGAGAGCGTGCGCGCCGACTACATCGACTGGACGCCGGGCAATCCTTACACGCCGGAGCTGGCGGCGCTGAAGTCGCGCATCGTCGATTTCGGGCCGGCCGCCTCCGGCGGCAATTGCAGCCACTATTCCAACGCCATTCTGCGCTTCGCGGCGCCGCGCGACGGGCTCGGACGCGAGCTGCTCGCGACCCCCACGCTGTGGCAATACGCCAAGAAGGCGGGCTTCCGCACCGTCTTCGTCGACGGACAGGCAGGCTTCAACCGCAATCCCGGCAAGCTGCAAAATTTCATGACTGTCGACGAGGTCGCGGACATCGATGGGTTCCACACCCTGGATGGCGCCATCGCGCCGGCGGCGCTGGACGACACGCTGCTCGACATCGTGCTCAAGGAGCTCAAGACGGACGACCCCGTGCTGATCTACGCCAACAAGAATGGCGCGCATTTCCCTTACGACATCGGCTATCCGAGCGAGGCAAGGTTGTTCCGGCCCACCATGAGCGAGTCGCCCACCGACAGCAGCACGAGCCGGATCGATTCATTTCGCAACGTCGTGCGCTGGTCGGTCGACCGCTTCTTCAAGCGGCTGCTCGACGAAGCGTTGCTGAAGGACACCGTGATCATCTACACGTCCGACCACGGCCAGGCCTTCAATCCGCACCGTCTCACGCATTGTACCGTCGAGCAGCCGGACCCGCGCGAAGCCCTGGTGCCGTTGTTCGTGATCACCGGAAATGAAGCGTTGCGCGCCCGTCTGGCCGAGGCCGCGGCGGCGAGCCGCGGCAACGCCAGCCATTTCTCGATCGTGCCGGCCGTGCTGGAACTGCTCGGCTACGGACATGACGACATTGCCCGGACCTTCGGCGAAAGCCTTCTCTACAAGAATGCGCGTCCGCCCGGGTTCACGACCGGAGACATTTTCGGATTGTTCGCCGACAAGCCCCGCTGGCACACCATCGACTTGGAGCGGGATTATCTGGAGAGCGACGCCATGCCGGCCGTCAGCGCCCAGGCCAACCGCGCGGCCCAGGGCGAAGCGGCGGGTGACGCACTCCTGCGTTAGGAGCCGCCCCCGCGCATGGGGCCGCGCCGGCTCCGCTGTCACTTTGAATGATCGATTGGATCTGGTCGGGGCGGCGGGATTCGAACCCACGACCTCTTGTCTCCCAGACAAGCGCGCTAACCGGGCTGCGCCACGCCCCGACCGGAACGGCGCGGACTATAGGGATGCGCCTTTCGCAGTGCAACCTGTCAGATCGGGCCAGCGGCGCGTCTGCTATTGGGGCGAGCGTTCGGCGGTGGCAGCAATCCGGAATGGGCCGCGCACCATATAGAAGATGAAAAGCCCCGCGCCGGCGAGATAGACCGCCGCATAGCCGCCGATGAAGCCGACGATGTCGAGGCCCAGCGCCAGCACGATGCCGGTCATCGCCGTCATCGCCACCATCAGGAAGGTGGCGACCCGCGACATCGCGCTGAAGAAGCCGGTGTGCAGCAGCAGGCTGCCGGCGACGTTCTGGCCGAGATTGGCGATGAGCAGAACGGTCAAAATCAGCGTCGCCTCGCGCGGAATGGTGGCGGCCGGGCCGAGCAGCAGGGCGAAGAGATAGTCCCCGGCCAGTAAAAGCAGCGCGCAGATCGCCAAAGTCGGCAGCGCGCAGAGAATGGCGGACGTGATGGTCGCCTTCTTCAAGGTGGCGGCGTCGCGCTGGGCGAAGGCGCGCGTCTGCTGCGGCAGCAGCGGATCGAGACCGGCGGCAAAGACCAGCGTCACGCCGCGGAAGACCTTGAACAAGGTGTCGAGGATGATGGTCGGCGCGCCCAGCCCGAAGGCGATCGGCACCACCAGATAGGGGAAATTGTAGACGGCCAGTTCGCCGACCGCGTAATTGCCGCTGCGCAGGATTTCCGGGCGGTTCTGGTGCCAGAATTGGGCCAGCGCCTTGCCGGTGCCGCGCAGCCGCGCCGTCAGCGCCTTCTTGCGCACCAGGCGCACGATGCAAACCGCGAACAAAGCGAACCACAGGACGTTGCCGGCGACCAGGAAGGCGGCCATCGGCAGGCCGGCCAGCAGCGCCAGCATCAGCGCGATGTGGCCGATGCGGCGCACGGCTTCGAGCACCTCGAAATGGATGTATTCGTCCACCGCGCCGGCCACGTTGCGCAGCGGATACCAGACCAGGTTGAGCGCGGCGAAGCTGAAGAACAGCGCATAGTCGGTCGCCTGCGACAGCGTGACCGAGGCGCTGCTCGCCATCGCCGCGAAGCAGAGCAGCGTCGCGCCCAGCACCAGCAGGGCATAGACCACGACCACCGCGCTCGATTGCGCCGGCACGGCCTCGTCGCCGTCGCCGGCGAGATGGCGCGCGCGCTGGAGCACGAACAGGATCTTGGCCGCGCCGAGGTCGAACATCCAGAGCGAGATGCCGAAGGTGCCGATGAGGATGTAGATCGAGAATTCGTGCGGTTCGAGCACGCGCGCGAACACGAAGGTCTGCACCAGGCCGAAGGCGACGGCGGCGCCGGCGGTGGAGGCGCGCAGGAAGAAATAGCGCAGCGACAAAACGCTCGCGAGCAGCCGCATGGGCTGCCGCAGCGCGGGCTTGCGGTCGATGGCGGGGGCCTCCGAACTCATGGCTGGAAGGTAGCCGCGAATGCGCTTCATTGGCTTAAGGATCATGGTGAACGGAACCTCACGCGGGCGCCCAACATCAGCGCCGGCGGCGTCGCGCTACCCGGATACGGCCGGCCAGCCGCCCATGCCCGGAGCCGGGCGCCGCGCGCGGAAGGTGGCGGCGGCGGTGCCCCAGATGATCCCCAGCAGCAGGAAGAAATGGCGCCAGTGGTCGGTGTCGATGATGAGGCCTTCGAAGGCCAGGCCGGCGAAGGCGGCGAATGCCGCGGCCGCGTAAGGCTGCCACGGCGTGCGCGCGAAAGAGGCCCGCAAGCCGAGCCACAGCGTCGTGAAGATCAGCAGGAAATAGGCCACGCCGCCGACCCAGCCATAGACCAGGAAGGCCTGCAGATAGACGTTGTGCTGCTGCAACCCGTAGAGGCGCGCGAATTCAAGCGGACCCATGCCGTTGGGGAAATTCAGCACCGCCGTCAGCGCCAGCTCCTGCATGCGGAAGCGGCCGCCCGAACTCACGTCGTAGGACTGGAACAGCTGCGCGCGTTCCTTGAACATCACGGCGATCGATTCAAACGACAGCAGCACGGCCAGCAAAGCGGCCAGCGCCACGAAGCTCAGCGCGGCGATGGTGAAGACGCGCATGCGCACCGCCGGACTGGGGGCGGTCACGAAGGCGAGCACCACCAGGACGAAGCCGGAGACGGCGAAATGCGCCCAGGCGCCGCGCGAAAAAGCCAGCAAGAGCCCGAGCAGGAGAATGCCGACCGCCGCCAGGTCGGAGAACGTGATGCGGCGCACCAGCATGCGCTGGATGAGGAACAGCGCCGGCCAGATCAGGAACGGGCCGAACACGTTGGGATCCTTGAACGCGCCCATCGCGCGGTCGGCGTAGACGAACACCTGCGCCCCCGGGAAAAGCTTGAAATAACCGGCCGCACCGAGCAGGGCCGCGCACACCGCGGTCGTCACATAGGCGATGCGCATGACGGTCAGCCGCGCCATCGTGTTGCTGGCGAACAGGCTGGCGAAGATGAGCGCGGCGACCGCGAGATAGAGCGAGATGCCGGCGTATTGCAGCGTCTTTTCCTCGCCGAGCACCTGCATGAGCGACAGCAGGCCGGCGACGTTCCACACCAGCAGCAGCGCCAGGAGCACGACCAGCGTGCGGTCGAAGCGCACGCCGGCGATCAGGCAGGCGAGCCCCAGCACGCCCATGAGGAGATCATGCGGCGAGGGCTCGACGAAGGCGATCGAGCTCGTCAGCACGGTGACGAACAGCACCACCAGCAGGATGCGTTCGGCAAGCGGCGTGGCCGGCGCGCGCGCATAGACCGGCGCTGGCGCCGGCGGAGGGAGCGGCGCCGGCGCCAGGGCCATGTCGCGCGCCGTGATCAATAGGCGTTCTCGGTCTTGAGCAAGGCGAAGGGCGTCTTCGCCAGGATCTGGAGGTCGAGCAGCAGCGACCAGTTCTCGATGTAATAGAGGTCGCACTCGACGCGCTTCTGGATCTTCTCGTGCGTGTCGGTCTCCCCGCGCCAGCCGTTGATCTGCGCCCAGCCGGTGATGCCGGGCTTGACGCGGTGGCGCGCGAAATAGCCGTCGACCGCTTCGTCATAGAGGCGCGTCTCGGCCTTGGCGTTGACGGCGTGCGGGCGCGGGCCGACCAGCGACAGGTTGCCCTTGAACACCACGTTGAAGAGCTGCGGCAATTCGTCGAGGCTGGCCCTGCGAATGAAGCGGCCGACGCGGGTGACGCGCGGGTCGTCTTTGGTGACGAGCTTGGCTGCAGTGGCGTCGGTCTTGTCCACGTACATCGAGCGGAATTTGTAGACTTCGATCAGGTCGTTGTTGAAACCGTAGCGCTTCTGCTTGAACAGCGCGGGCCCGCGGCTGTCGAGCTTGATGGCAAGCGCGATCAGCGCCATCGCGGGCAGCGCCGCCAGCAGCACGAGGCTGCCGATGACCTTGTCGAAAAGCCACTTCATCACGACGTCCCAGTCGGCGATCGGGCGGTCGAAGACGTCGATCACCGGCACCTTGCCGATGTAGGAGTAGGAGCGCGGGCGGAATTGCAGCTTGTTGGTGTGCGCGGCGAGGCGGATATCGAGCGGCAGCACCCAGAGCTTTTTCAGCATCTGCAGAATGCGGCCTTCCGCCGAGATCGGCAGCGAGAAGATGACGAGATCGACGCGCGTGCGCCGGCCGAATTCGACCAGCTCGTCGACGGTGCCGAGCTTTCGCTCACCGGCCACTTCGGTGCCGCTGCGCGCATCGCCGCGGTCGTCGAACAGGCCGATGATCTCGATGCCGGAGTCCTTCTGGCGCTTGAGCTCTTCGATCACGCGCGCGCCGTAGTCGCCGCCGCCGACGATGACGGTGCGGCGGGTGAGGCGGCCTTCGCGTGTCCACTTGCGCACGGCGTAGAACAGCGCCTTGCGCCCGGCGACCAGCGCCACGAGGCCGATGACGAAGTAGCTGCCGAGCCAGACGCGCGAGAACATTTCGCCGGCCTTGGCGAAGAACGAGGCGCCGATCGCGAGCAGGAACACGACCGACCAGGCCGAGGCCATGCGCATGTACTGCTTCTCGTGCCCGCGGAAGGCCTGCACCTGGTAGATGTCGGCAATCTGGAAGGCGAGCGTCGAGAGCGTCGCGACCGTGAAGGTCCCGACCAGATAGCGCCAGATCAGCCCGGTGCCGGGCGGCAGGTAGACGGCGTAGATCGCCAGGCCGACCAGTATGACGAGGGCGAATTCGGCCATGCGCACGGCGCCGGCGAGCACAATCGGCGAGATCGGCTGCGCCATCGGCCGGTTGGCGACGGCGAGCGCTTCGGCCGACAAGGTGTGGGATTCGCTCGGGCGGCGCGGCGTGCTGCGCACATGCTCGAGCACCGCGGCGGCGGCGCCGGCGTTCATCGACGGACGGGGATCGCTGTCACTCATACGCAACGCCACAACACAAGACGGGCTTCCCCGAGAAGGGGGAAAATCAAGCGCCCGCGTTTTCGTCTAATTCCCGGAAATTTCTAGGGAAAGACTCTCAAAAAAGCCTTAGCGCGCCCGGCTAAAATGTCTTAACGGCGGCCCTTTTCGTGCAGTGCCGCCAGCGCTTCCCGGTAGGCGGCGAGCACCCCTTCGACCATGCTGTCGACCGAAAACGAGGCCGCCACGCGCTCGCGCAAGGTTTTGGCGTCCGCTTCCGCCGCGGCCGGGTCGTCCAGAATGCGCGCAATCGCCGCGGCCAGCGCGACAGCGTCGTCGGGCGGCACCAGGCGGCCGGACAGGGGCCCGAAAATCTCCGGAATGCCGCCGACTCGGGTGGTAATTAACGGCTTCCCCGCGGCGGCGGTCTCCAGCACGACGTAGGGCAGGGATTCCGCCCGCGACGGCACCACCATGATGCGGCCGAGCGGCTGCGCCTGCCGCCCGGGCATGGCGCCGGGGAAGCGGACGGCGCCGCCGAGGTTCAACCGCTGGACTTGCGCCTCGAATTGCGCGCGATCCGGCCCGTCGCCGACCAAAGTGACGGTCAACGCGCGCCCGCTTTGGCGTAATTGGGCGATGGCGTCGATCAGGAGGTCGACGCCCTTGAGCTGGCGCATCTCGCCGAGGAACAGGATGTCGGTGGCGCCGGGATTGAGCGCGACCGGCTCGAATTCGGCGCGCGAGACGCCGTTATGCACGACCCGCACCAGCCCGCGCGGCGTACCGATCTTGCGGCGGAAAGTGTCGGCGCTGAAGCCGCTTTCGAACAGGAAGAGGTCGCCGCGCCGCATCAGCAGGTTCTCGGTGGTGAGATAGATTTTTCCCGCCAAAGTGTCGTGGCTGAACAGCAGGCTGCCGCCGTGCGGGGTGTAGGCACGCACCGCGGCCGGCCGGTTGAGCGTCAGGCGCGCCAGCAGGCCGCCTTTGGCGCCATGGCCGTGCACCACGTCGGGCTTGGCGGCGGCGACAACGCGCATGGCGCGGGTGAGCGCGATCAGGTCGCCCGGCCCCGGCGTGCGGCGAAGGGGGATGCGCGTGAGCCCGAGCGCGAGCTTGGGCGCGAGACCGCTCAAGGCCTCCTCGGCACGGGCACCGCCGGTGTCGGCGGCGGCGACAACACCAACACGATGGCCGCGCGCGGCCTGCGCCACGCTCAGGTCCATCACATGGCGGAACAGGCCGCCGACCGGGGCGCGCAGCATGTGCAAAATGTTCAGGGGCGTCATCCGGGAAGACCGCCTCGCGGAAATTCTCGCGGCGATTAGGACCTCGGATGGTTAACAAAACCTCACCGCGGCGGGGTTCGGGCGGCGGGTTAACGTGGAAGCAACCATAATCGATTGAGATCACCCTGCCGCCATAGAGTCGTGTGCCTGGAGTAGGGATGTTTTTCCGCCGCAAGTCGAAACCCGCTGTCGCGCCGGCTCCGGTCGCGGCCTCCTATACCTTGACCGGAGAGCCCGATATCCGCGGTTTGGGCCGCATTTTGTGGGACAAAAAGCGGACCATCCTCGGCCTCACGCTGATCGCCGCGGCCGGCGCCTTCGTCGTCGTCAACGCCATTACGCCGCGCTACCGCTCCGAATCGCGCCTGCTCTTGGAGGTGCGTGAGAACGTGTTCATGCGCGCGGAGGCCGACAAGAACCCCGACCGCGCCGCCACCATCGACGCCGAAGCGGTGGCGAGCCAAGTGCAGGTCATCATGTCGCGCGATCTCGCCCGCCAGGTGATCGCCAACGAGAAGCTCAGCGACAACCCCGAATTCGATGCCGCCGGCGGCTGGCGCGCCATCCTCGGCCTGATCGGAATCGGCCGCGATCCGACCAGCCTGTCGCGCGAGGAGCGCACGCTGGAGGCCTATTACGAGCGGCTCAACGTCACCAATGTCGAGAAGTCGCGGGTGATCTCGGTCGACTTCTCGTCCGCCAACCCGGAGCTCGCCGCACGCATCGCCAACAATATCGCCGAGACCTACCTGACGATGCAGCAGTCGGCCAAGCAGGACCAGACGCGCGCCGCCGGCAACTGGCTCGCCGGCGAGATCGAGAAGATGCGCAAGAAGGTCGCCGATGCCGAGGACAAGGTCGAAGAATACCGGTCGAGGTCCAACCTTTTCGTCGGCTCCAACAACACGTCGCTGCCGAGCCAGCAGCTCACCGAGATCAATTCCCAGATCGCGCAGGCACGCGGTCAAAAGGCCGACCTCGAGGCGCGGGCGCGCCAGCTCCGTGCCCTCATCCGTTCCGGCACGCTCGCCGACTCCTCCGATATCGCCAATTCGGAATCCATGCGCCGGCTCATCGACCAGCGCACCGCAATCCGCTCGCAGCTGGCCGAGCAGTCCACCACGCTGCTCGACCAGCATCCGCGCATCAAGGAATTGCGCGCACAGATCGGCGAGGTCGATCGCCAGATGCGCGCCGAAGCCGAGCGGCTGGCCCGCCAATTCGAGAACGACGCCAAGGTTGCCGGCGACCGGCTGGAATCGCTCACCGCCAGCCTCGACCAGGTGAAGCGGCAGGCCTCGCAGACCAACGAGCAGGACGTGCAGTTGCGCGCGCTCGAGCGCGAGGCGAAGACGCAGCGCGATTTGCTCGAATCCTATCTGGTGAAATACCGCGAGGCCTCCGCGCGTGACAGCATCGGCGCCGCGCCGCCGGAAGCGCGCATCATTTCGCGCGCGAGCCCGGCCACCAAGCCGGCCTATCCGAAGAAGATGGCGACCGTGCTGATCGCCGCCTTCGCCGCCTTCGCGCTGTCGGCGGGCTTTACGCTGACCGGCGCGCTGCTCGCCGCGCCGCCGTCGACGCCCTACGCCTATCCTTATGCGCCCACGTCCTATGTGACGCCGGCCTTCGCGCCGCCGGTCATGCCGCAGCCCATGATGATGCCGCCGCCGGCGCCGATGCCGCGCGTGGCAGCGCCGCCTTTGATGCCCGCGATGACGCCGTCAGCGCCGCTGGCGGCCGTGCCGCTGCCGGTGAGCTCCGTGGAGCAGATCGCGCGCAGCCTGCGCCAGGCGGGCGACAGCGGCCGCCGCGTCACCGTGGTCGGTACCGCGCGCAATGTCGGCACCACCTATGCCGCCATCACGCTGGCGCGCGCTTTGGCGAAGGAAGCCAACGTCGTGTTGATCGACCTCGCCTTCGGCGCCCCCAACCTGTCGGTGATTTCGACCGATCCGAACGCGCCGGGCGTGGCCGAGCTGGTGCGCGGCACGGCCTCGTTCGGCGACATCATCACGCGCGACCAGTTCTCCAACGTGCATCTGGTGGCGACCGGGCAGGTGGGGCCCGACGGCCCGGCGCTCGCCGCCTCGCCGATGCTGGCGACCGTGGTCGAGGCGCTGGTGCGCAGCTACGATCACGTGGTGGTCGATATCGGCTCTGCCGCAGACGTGTCGGTGGAGCGTTTCGCCCCGCTGGCACAGCGAGCGGTGCTTGTCGCGGCCGATCCGGCCAACCCGGCCACGCGGGCGACGCGCGAGCGGCTGATGATGGCGGGCTTTGCCGACGTCTCGCTGCTGGCGGGCGTCGCGCAGGCGGCGGCGGCCTAAGAAATCAGGGCTTGCTTGCCACGGCGGCCCGCAGGCGCCGCAGCGCGCGCACGGCCGACCACAGCACGGGACGCTGCTTGATCGCGCGCTTGATCGCGCCCATGCGCTTGCAGGCGAAGGCAAACAGGCTGCCGGCGGGGCTGAGCGGCCAATAGCTGTCGAACAGCGGCTCGGCGTCCTCGCAGAACAGTTCCTTGTACCGGGACTCGCCAATGCCGAGGTCGAAGGTATCGAAGCCACGTTCGCAGCACTGGCGCACCAGATGGACGATTAGTTGCTCGCCCGGACTTTCGACCGCGTAGCGGCCCTGCACGATGGAATTGAACATGGCGCAGAAGCGGCCGCCGCCGGAGATGCCGCCCATGGTCGCGACGATGATGTCGTTGACCGTCAACGCATACAACTCGAGCAGCGGCTCGCCGGACGGCAGGCGCGCGCTCGCCGCCGCCTCGATGAAGCGCCGCACGCCCGGCGCGGCAAAGGCGTCGGGCACGCCGAGGACGCGCATGCGCGCGCTCTTCTGCTTGAAGAAGGCATCGAGCACGCGGTGGATGTCGTGCGAGGTTTCGGCGCGCTCGAACTGCACGGCGCCGAGCTCGGCCAGCGCGCGCTCCTTCTTGCGCATCTTCTTGCGCGTGTTGGCGTTGGTGCGCGCGCGGAGCAGCGCCTCGAAATCCGGCGTCAGGCTGCCGCTGAAGCCGAAATTGGCCGAGCGCTGTTGCGGCAGCAGCGCGAAGGGATTGGTGGTGCCGGCCCAGGTGAGCGGCTGGTTGACGAGCGTGAGCAGGTCGGCGCGGCCGGCGAGGTGGCCCAGCACCGCGCGCAGCTCGTCGGCGGTAATACCGGCGGCGACGTCCGCGCGCCAGAGCGCCATGTTGAAATTGGCGTGCTTGCCGCCGAGGAACTCGACCACGCGCAGGCCGCCGCGCCGGCGCAGGCCGAGCGGCCAGAGGAAAAGCGGCGCGCCGGCGGTGTTGAAGCCGGCGACGATGAAGGGGGTTACCCCGGCGCCCGCATGGGTCTGCCAGAGCCGCAGAAAGTCGTAGCGCTGATAGGGGGTGGAAAGGGCGTTAAGCTCGAGTTCGCGCCAGGCGGATTCGGCTTCGGCCATGTCGTGGAACACGGCCACCCGCGCGATATGGCGGTCGGGAGCCGGAAAGCGGCCCTCGGCGGGCAATCTGCGCAGGGCGACGACGTTCATGACCGAAGGGCATGTCCTGGGGGAACCGGTCACAGCTTCGCAAACATTTCTCAATAAAGGGTTGGAATACTAGATTGCTTTGGCGTCCGGCCCCCAGAAAGCGTGGCGAATTTGAAGAAAACCATCATCCGCACCGGCCTGGAGACGCTGTATTTCAGCGGAATGCACCATTTGCTCCGACCGTTCGTCGGCGGGGTGGGCGCAATCCTGACCCTCCATCATGTCCGGCCGCCGCGGCCGGAGGCGTTCCAGCCCAACCGGCTTTTGGAGGTCAACCCCGTTTTCTTCGAAGGCCTGCTGCGCCGGCTCAAGCGCGGGCGCGTCGACGTGATCTCGCTCGACGAGATGCACCGCCGCTTCGTCGCCGGCGACTTCAAACGCCGTTTCGTCTGCATCACATTCGACGACGGCTACAAGGATCTGATGCGCTGGGCCTATCCGCTGCTCAAGCAGTACGAGATGCCGTTTGCGCTCTACATTCCGACCAGCTTCCCGGACCGGCTCGGCGAACTATGGTGGGTCGCGCTCGAGGCTGTGGTGGCGCAGAACAGCCGCATCGGGCTCGTCATCGACGGTAAGCAGCAATTCTTCGAATGCGGCTCGGTGCGCGAGAAGCGCGCGCTCTACGACGCGCTCTACGGCTATCTGCGCAGCATGAAGACCGAGGATGAGGTGCGCAAGACGGTGCGCGACTTGTGCGCGACCTATCGCGTCGATATTCCGGCGTTCTGCCGCGACCTGTGCATGGACTGGGAGGAGATCGTCGCGCTCGCCGCCGATCCGCTGTGCACGATTGGCGCGCATACGGTCAACCATCCGATGCTCAAGAAAGTGCCGAACGACGAAACGGTGCGCGCCGAGATGGAAATGAGCCGCGCCGTGCTGGAGGCCGCGCTCGGCCAAAGGCCCGAGCATCTGGCCTATCCGGTGGGCGATCCGACCTCGGCCGGCCCGCGCGAATTCCGCATCGCGCACGAGCTCGGCTTCAAGACCGCGGTGACGACGCGGCCAGGCGTGCTGTTCAAGGTGCATGCCGAGCACATGACCGCGCTGCCGCGCATCTCGGTCAACGGCGAGTTCCAGCAGCAGCGCTATCTGAAGGTGCTGATGTCGGGCGCCGCCACCGCCATGTGGAACGGCTTCCGCCGGGTCAACGCGGCGTAAAACCTAATCGTCATTCCGGACGCCGCGGAGCGGCGATCCGGAATCCAGAGACAAGTACACACTTCTGGATTCCGGGTTCGTGCCTTCGGCACGCCCCGGAATGACTAGGGACGGTCCGGCTTCGACATCCAGGCGACCAGCGGCATCGCCGGCAGCACCCAGCCGAGCCCCGCGATCAGATAGTAGATCGCCGCCACCCAGCCGCTGATGTCGGTCAGCGCCGACTGCGCCAGCGCCATGGCCAGCAAAGCCCAGACGCTGACCAGCAGGATGAGGCCGATGGTGCCGACGAATTTGCGCGCGCGGATGGTCATGGATGCTCGTCGCGACCAGGGTTTGCGGTCGCGAGCGCAGGTCTATATGGTCCGCGCCGTTCCCTGCAAGCATGTTGTCGATGGCCGAAACATTCTCACAACCCGATAAGCGCACGCACGCGGTGCGGCTGTGGCTGCTAGCCGCGGCCGCCATGATCTTTCTCACGGTGGTGGTGGGCGGGGCGACGCGGCTGACCGAAAGCGGCCTCTCCATCACCGAATGGAAGCCGGTGACCGGCGTACTGCCGCCGCTCACGCAGGCCGAATGGCAGGCGGAATTCGCGAAGTACCGGGCCATCCCGCAATACCGCGAACTCAACCGCGGCATGAGCCTCGGTCAGTTCCAAACGATCTACTGGTGGGAGTGGTCGCACCGTTTCCTGGCACGCACGACCGGCATGGTGTTTCTGCTGCCGTTCCTGTTCTTCCTGTGGCGCGGCTGGGTGCCGAAGGGGTTGAAGGCGCGGCTATGGCTGATTTTCGCCGGCGGCGCGGCGCTGGGCGCGGTCGGCTGGTGGATGGTGGCGTCGGGGCTCGCCGGCAGCGAGCGCGTCAGCGTGTCGCAATACCGGCTTGCCTTCCACCTCACGCTCGCCTGCGTCATCTACGCCGCCATCGTGTGGACGGCGCAGCAGCTCACGCCGCAGCCGCCGCAAGCAGCGCCGAAGCGGCTGCGCATCGGCGCGCTCGTCATCGCCGTGCTGGTGCTGTTCCAGATCTATCTTGGCGCGCTCGTGGCTGGGCTCGACGCGGGGCTCGTCTTCAACACCTGGCCGCTGATCGACGGCGCCTTCGTGCCGGACCCGGCGCGGCTGTGGTTCATCGAGCCCGCCTGGCGCAATCTGTTCGAGAACACGCTCACCGTTCAGTTCAATCACCGCATGGTCGCCTATGCGCTCTGGCTCGTGGTGCTGCTGCACGCCAACGACGCCTGGCGCGCGCAGCGCGAAGTCGCCGGGGCCGTCCTCCTGGCCGTTTTGATGACCCTGCAGGGGGCGCTCGGCATCGTCACGCTCTTGCAGCA
>JALHRB010000044.1 GCA_022841665.1 Pseudolabrys sp. | reverse complement strand
AGCCGCGGCGTAAACTTTCGCGGCGGCAGGCTTCGCGGGGCTTTTTAGGCTTTCAGGGGCACGGGCCGGAGCAGAAAGGCCGGCAGGTGGCTGCCGTCGGTCTCCTCGGCCGCCTCGCGCGGCGGCCGCGGCGGATGGGCGCGCGCCGGCTCAGGCGCGCGCTCCTTGGACCGGTGCGGCTGCGGCTGCCGGTCGCCGCGGTGGCGTTCGGAGCGCTGATGCCGCTCAGGCCGCTCTTGGCGCTCTTGGCGCTCAGGCCGTGCACGCTGCTCTTGGCGGGCGGGACGGCTTTCGCCCTCCTCCGCCGCCGGGGCGGGCAGTGCCCCCATCGACGGGATCGGCTGACCGGTCAGCTTCTCGATGGCGGCGACCGCCTTGCCGTCCATCGGCGCCACGATGGTGATGGCGGTGCCGGTGAGGCCGGCGCGGCCGGTGCGGCCGATGCGGTGGACATAGTCGTCCGGATGGTGCGGCACATCGAAATTGAAGACGTGGCTGACCGCGGGAATGTCGAGGCCGCGGGCGGCGACATCGGAGGCGATCAGCAGCTTGGCCTCGCCGTTGCGGAAGGCGTCGAGCGCCGCCGTGCGCGCGGATTGATCGAGATCGCCATGCAGCGCCACTGCGTTGAACTTGTGCCGCACCAGCGAGCGGTGCAGCAGCGCGACCTCGCGCTTGCGGTTGCAGAAGATGATGGCGTTCTTGAAGTTCTCGGCGGAGCGGAGCAGGCGGCGCAGGGTCTCGCGCTTGTCGGCAGGATCGCGGCCCGTCGAAACCTGCAATTGCGTGATGGTGGTGGCGGCGGTGGCCGGGCGCGACACTTCCACGCGCACCGGATTGTGCAGGAAATTGTCGGCGATGCGCTGGATTTCCGGCGGCATGGTCGCCGTGAAGAACAGCGTCTGGCGCGTGAAGGGCACCAGTTTGCCGATGCGCTCGATGTCCGGGATGAAGCCCATGTCGAGCATGCGGTCGGCTTCGTCGATGATCAGCAGCTCGCAGCCCGACAGCAGCAGGCGTCCGCGCTCGGAATGGTCGAGCAGGCGTCCGGGGGTGGCGATCAAGACGTCGACGCCGCGCACCAGTTTGGTGTCCTGGTCGCCAAAGGAAACGCCGCCGATGATGAGGGCGACGTTGAGCTTGTGGTTCTTGCCGTATTTCTCGAACTGCTCGGCGACCTGGGCGGCGAGTTCGCGCGTCGGCTCCAGGATGAGCGTGCGCGGCATGCGCGCGCGGGCGCGGCCTTGCTCAAGCATGGTAAGCATCGGCAGCACGAAGGCCGCGGTCTTGCCGGTGCCGGTCTGCGCGATGCCGAGCACGTCGCGTCTTGCGAGCACGTGCGGGATGGCTTGTTCTTGGATGGGGGTAGGGGTCTTGTAGCCGGCCGCTTCGATGGCGGCGAGAACTTTGGCGGATAAGCCGAGATGGGAAAAGGACATATAGCCTCAAGTCGAGACCGTGCCGGTGCCGCGCCGGACCCAATAAAAACCAGTTGCTTTGCGCGGGGGACGGTCGAATCTTTGGTCTGACCGGTTGCCCGGAACATAGGGCCGAATGCCTTAAAGTCAATGCTTCGGCACTGCACCAAGTCGCATTAATTCTTAATGTTTCGGCCGTTTTGGAGTGCCAATGCCGCAGCCTCTGCCGCTCGTCCTGGTTCCCGGCCTGCTCTGCAGCGCGCGGCTTTTCGTCCCACAGGTTGCCGCGCTATGGCCGTTCGGGCCCGTCACGGTCGCCGACCACCGGTGGGACGACGACGTCGGCGCCGTCGCCCGGCGCATCCTGGCCGCCGCGCCGCCGCGCTTTGCGCTCGCCGGGCTGTCCTATGGCGGTTACGTCGCGCTCGAGATGGTGCGGCAGGCGCCCGGCCGCATCGACCGGCTGGCGCTGCTCGATACGTCGGCGCGGCCGGACACCCCCGAGCAGAGCGAGGCGCGGCGCAAGTTCATGGCGATGGCGCAAGCCGGCCACTTGCCCGACGTGGTGAATACGCTGACCGCCCGGTTCCTGCACCGCAACCGCCAGAACGATGAAGCCCTGCGGCAGACCGTGCGCGACATGGCGACAGAGACCGGCGTGGAAGGGTTCCTGCACCAGCAGAAGGCGATCATGACGCGGCCGGACTCGCGGCCGACGCTCGCGCGCATCCGCTGCCCGACTTTGGTACTGGTCGGCGACGGCGACGAACTGACGCCGCCGGAATTGTCGCAGGAGATCGCCGCCGGCATTGCGGGCGCGCGGCTGGTGGTGGTGCCCGACTGCGGCCACCTCTCCACCCTCGAGCAGCCGGCCGCCGTGAATGCCGCGCTCGCCGACTGGCTGCGCGCGCCCGTCGCGCAAAGCGCGCCGCCGCCACAGCGCGAGCAGCTTGCCGCCGCGCGCGCGAAAGTCGGCGCGCTGTTCGAGACGCGCGACACCGCCGGCGTTATCGCGCCGCCGCCCTTGATGGCGGTCACGGCAATCGTGCTCGGCCTGCTCATGGACTGGCTCGCGCCGGCCTATGTGCTGACCGTGCTGCTGTCGGGCGAGGTACGCGCCGTTGCCGGGATCGCTCTGATCGCGGCCGGGGCGGGGCTGGCGATCCCGGCGGTGCTGACCTTTCGCGCGGCCGGAACCCATGTCGAGCCGTGGAAGCCGTCGAGCGCGCTGGTGACGGCCGGGGTTCTCGGCTGGCTGCGCAACCCGATGTATGTCGGGCTGATTGCGTCGGTTGCCGGGCTCGCCATCCTGCTGGCCTCAGACTGGATGCTGGTGATGACGGTCGCCTTCGCCCTGGCGCTGCATTATGGCGTCGTGCTGCGCGAGGAGCGCTACCTCGAGGCCAAGTTCGGCGACGCCTACCGGCGCTACAAGGACGCCGTGCCGCGCTACGGCTGGCCGGGCTGAAACGTTCCAGCCTTTCCGGCAATCGTCCCTTGGCGCGCCTTCGCCGCGCTTCCTATAGAGCGGTAAAGCTTCCGGGGAGGGCAAACATCATGCGCACTCAAGTCGGTATCGTCGGGGCCGGCCCGGCCGGGCTGATGCTCTCGCATCTGCTGCATCTCTCCGGCATCGAGTCGATCATCATCGAGGACCGCAGCCGCGAGTACTGCGAGAACCGCATTCGGGCCGGCCTGATGGAGCACTGGGTCGCGCAGATGCTCATCGAAACGGGCGTCGGTGAGCGGCTCAAGCGCGAGGCCATGGTGCATGACGGAATTTTTCTTGCGTTCAACAACGAAGCGCACAAGCTCGACTTCGCCAAGCTGATCGACAAGCACGTTTATATCTACGACCAGAAGGAAGTGGTCACCGACCTGATCGCGCACCGGCTCAAGCAGGGCGGCCAGATTCGGTTCGAGGTCGAGGGCACCAGCGTGCACGACTTCGCCGGCAACGGCGGCAAGCCGACGATCCGGTTCAAGCACCAGGGCAAGGCGCAGGAGATCGAATGCGACTTCATCGCGGGCTGCGACGGCTTCCACGGCGTCAGCCGTCCGAGCCTGCCGGTCGGCTCGTGGCAGGGCTATGACCGCGTCTATCCGTTCGGCTGGCTCGGCATCCTCTCGGAATCGCCGCCGCCGGAGAAAGAGCTGATCTACGCCTATCATGAGCGCGGCTTTGCGCTGTTCTCGATGCGCGGAGCGGAGTTGTCGCGGCTCTATCTGCAGGTCGCGCCCGACGAGGACATCGAGCAGTGGTCCGACGACCGCGTCTGGGACGAGCTGACCACGCGGCTGCAGGGCGTGCGGCCGCTCAAGCGCGGCAAGGTCCTGCAAAAAGGCATCACGCCGATGCGCAGTTATGTCACCGAGCCGATGCAATACGGCCGCCTGTTTCTGGCCGGCGACTCGGCGCACATCGTGCCGCCGACCGGCGCCAAGGGCATGAACCTGGCGATGGCCGATGTGCGGGTGCTGGCGCGCGCCTTCGAGGCCTTCTTCCGCAAGCACGACACCGCCGGTCTGGAGACCTATTCCGCCACGGCGCTGCGGCGCGTGTGGAAGGGTCAGCGCTTCTCCTGGTGGATGACGCAGATGCTCCACCGTGTGCATGGCGGCGAATACGCCGGCTTCGACACGAAGCGCCAGCTCGCGGAGCTCGATTACGTGGCCGGTTCGGAAGCCGCCTCGATCTCGCTCGCCGAGAATTACGCCGGCCTGCCGATAGACTGAGCGCGTTGCGCGCGTGTTGCACGCGCTCCTTGCGTCCTGTAGGGCATGCCCCACTTTCGTGGAGGACGCATGCGGACGCAGGTTGGGATCATCGGGGCGGGGCCCGCGGGGCTGATGCTGGCGCGGCTGTTGCGCCTGCAGGGCATCGACTCGGTCATCATCGAGAACCGCAGCGAAGACTATATCTACAACCGCATCCGCGCCGGCCTGATGGAGCATTGGACCGCCGACCTTTTGACCGAGGTCGGCGTCGGCGCGCGCATGGCGCGCGAGGGCCTGCCGCACTGGGGCATCAATATCGGCATCAACGGCGAGCTGCACCGGCTCGACTTCAAGCGGCTCATCGGCAAGCGCGTCACCATCTACGGGCAGCAGGAGGTGGTGAAGGATCTGGTGGAGCGCCGCCGCGCCGACGGCGGGGATCTGCTGTTCGAAGTCGATAACGTCACCGTGCATGAGCTGACGTCGGAGCGGCCGAAAATCCGCTTCACGCATGACGGCAAGGATCAGGCAATCGACTGTGACTTCGTCGCCGGCTGCGACGGCTTCCACGGCGTCTGCCGTCCCAGCATTCCCGACGGCGTGGTGCGGGTGTTCGAGCGCGAGTATCCGTTCGGCTGGCTCGGCATTCTGAGCGAGAGCCCGCCGCCGGATCACGAACTGATCTATTCGTACACGGACCGCGGCTTTGCGCTCTACACGATGCGGTCGATGTCGTTAGCGCGCCTGTACCTGCAATGCGACCCCGACGAGGACATCGCCAACTGGCCGGATGCGCGCATCTGGGAGGAATTGCACAAGCGGCTCGGCGGGGCGCGCACGCTGCGGGAGGGCAAGATCCTGCAGAAAGGCATCACGCCGATGCGCAGCTTCGTGGCCGAGCCGATGCAATACGGCCGCCTGCTGCTCGCGGGCGACAGCGCGCATATCGTGCCGCCGACCGGCGCCAAGGGCATGAACCTCGCCTTCTCCGACGTGCTATTCATGTCGCGGGCGCTGGCGGCGTTCTACAAGAGCAGGCGCAGCGACCTGCTCGAAGGCTATTCCGCGACATGTCTCCGGCGGGTGTGGAAGGCGCAGCGCTTCTCCTGGTGGATGACGCAGATCATGCACCGCTTTCCCGAGGAGACGGCCTTCGACCATCGCCGCCAGCTTGCCGAACTGGATTATCTCACCGGCTCCGCCGCCGCTTCCGCCGCGCTGGCCGAGCAATATGCCGGCTTGCCGCTGGACTAGCCGCGCAACGGCCGAGGTCGTTCGCGCGCGAACGAGCGGCGGGCGCCACCGCCAAGCAGGCGCCACCGCCAAGATGACGGCCCTGATCTGCGTCGGCGGCCGCGGCACATCACAGGATTGGGATGTCCGTTCGCGCGGTGCCGGTGTAGCCTTCCCATAACGGCTGTTAATGGGCCGGCGCGGGGGAAACATGCAGAAATCGCTATACGTAATGGCCTGCTTGCTGACGGCAATGCTGGGCGCCGCTGTGCCCGAGGCGGCGCGCGCGCAAAACGCATTTCCGAGTAAGCCGATTCACTTCATCGTCGGCTTTGCCGCCGGCGGCGGCAACGATCTGTTCGCCCGCCTGGTGGTGCAGAAGTTCCAGGAGAACACCGGCGCCACCACGGTGATCGAGAACCGGGTCGGCGCCGGCGGGCGGATCGCCGCCGAATACGCCTCGCGCGCGCCGGCGGACGGCTACACCGTGCTGGTCGGCGCCACCGGGCAGATGTCGATCGCCGCCGCGATCCTGCCCAACCTGACCTATCATCCGACCAGAAGCTTCATCCCCCTCAACATGATCGCGTCTTTCCCGCTGGTGCTGGTGGTGCCCGCCGCCCACCCGGTCAAGTCGGTGAAGGAATTGATCGACTGGGCGAAAGCCAATCCCGACAAATCGAACTACGGCACGTCGTCGCCGGCCTTCACCATCGCCAGCGAACTCCTGAAACTGAAGACGGGCATGCCGGCGGTGGCGATCCCCTACAAGAGCAGCAACGAGTCGAACCTGAGCGTGGTGTCCGGGCAGACGCTGTTCACCATTTCCGACGGCCCGCCGGCGATCCCGCTGGTGCAGGGCGGCAAGACGCGCGCGCTCGCCGTCACCGGCAGCGAGCGCTCGCCGGAACTTCCCAACGTGCCGAGCATGGCCGAGGTCGGCTATCCGGAGGTGAACACGCAATTGTGGAGCGGCTTCTTCGTGCCGGCCGGCACGCCCAAGCCGGTGGTCGACAAGCTCACCGCGGAACTCGGCCGCGCGCTCGCCGACGCCAAGGTGCAGGACGGCTTGCGCAAGATGGCGGTGAAACCGGGCGGCCCGACCGGCGACGCCTTCAAGAAGATGATCGACGCCGACATCCAGAACTTCTCGGACGTGGTGAAGGCCGCCAAGCTCACCTTCCAGCAGTAACCTCGACGATCGTCGCAGGTATTTGTCGCGGGCGGCGGATTGCCGCCGCGCGGCGCGCTGCTATGGTGGATGCCTAAGGAACGGAAGGGCAGCGAACGATGCGGGTTGCGGTTTTGGCGTTTGTTGCTGCTGCTTTTGTGCCGCCCGCCTTCGCCGACCCTGCGCCGAGAACACCTGAGCACCGTGTCCGCATGGCCGCCGCGACGGCCGCCGTCGAGGACGTCTTCAAGCAGTTCGGGCTATTCGGCGTCTGGGCACTCGACTGCGCGAAAGGCGCGGCGCCGGACAATCCGCACGTGCGCGTCACCATGCCGAGCCCGGGGCTGGTGTTCGAGGAGCACGACCTCGGTCCCGGCTATGCCGTCAACCGCTACAGCATCCTGTCAGCCGAAGGCCTGTCGCAGACGCGCGTCTCGGTGAAGGTGATCTTCCAGCCCGGCGCCGCCGGCGAGGAACGCCAGACGCTGGTTTTCGACATGCGCGGCGGCACGCGGCGGACCCTGTTCAACCAGGCGGAAGGCGGCCCGGTGCGCGTGAAGGACGGCATCGCGCTGGCGCGCGGCAGCAAGACACCGACGCTCAAGAAGTGCGGCTGAGCCTAGCCGTAGCGGAACGCCAGCAGGTTATCGAACGAGCGCAGCTCGATCAGCACGCGATGCAAAAGGTCGGCGTCGCGCGTGTCGATCGCTTTCGGCACCAGCGCGAGGCTCGCTTTGGCGCCGTCGATCAGGCGGCGGAACTCGGGCTCACGCCGCACTTTGTCGCCGGCGATGCCGTCGCAGCGCGCGATGATCGTGGCGTAGGCCGACGACGCGCCTGCGACCGCTGCGGCGGTCTCCGGTCTGGCAAGGTCGAGGCCGCGGTTGTTGTAGGCCATGAACGCGTCCATGGCGGTGTTGGCGTCGCGCACGCAGTCGGCCAGCACGACGATGCCGCTCGCCTTGCGCAAGTCGTAGAAGTCGCCGCGCACCGCGATCAGCGCCTGGCGCGCGGCATCGAGCCGTGTGGACTGGAGCATGATGTCGGCGCCGACCAGCCGCGTGGCAACGCCGGTGAACAGGTTGCCGTAGAGCGGATTGCCGTCGAAGGCGGCCGGCCGCTTGCCGGCAAAGCGCGCGCTCAGCCGCCCCCAGGCCTTGCGGAAACGATCGAGCTCGAGCGAGGCGAGGTCGGCGTTGCCGGTGCGCAGATAGCCGATGGCGACCCGATTGTGGCCCGCGACTTCCTCCATCGCCGCATTGAAGTCGGCGAGATCGTCGGCCCTGGCGGCCAAAGCCGCCGGCAGCGCAACGAACAGACATGCAAGAAGGGCAAGGCGGCACAGCATCGTCTTCACCGGCTTTTGACGCGCAAATATATCGATAGCAGAATATATACACCGGCGGCGAGACGAGTCGGGCCTGGCACCTGCAAACGCCAAGGACTGCAAGGCAAGGGCTGCAAGCAATGACGAGACGGCGTGAATTCTTGCTCGGGGCGGCCGCGCTCGCGATGCTTCCCGCGTTACCCGCGCGCGCGGAGCCGATTCTCACCGACGACGGTCTCTACAAGGAGCCGTGGTTCCTGGAGAGCTTCCTCGATCTCGCCGAGGATCTCGAAGGCGCGCACAAGGAAGGCAAGCGTTTCGTCGTCAGTTGGGAGCTCAAGGGTTGCCCCTATTGCAAGGAGACGCACTTCGTGAATTTCGCGCAGGCGCGCATCGCCGACTACATCAAGGCGAATTTCGAAGTGCTTCAGCTCAACATCATCGGCTCGCGCAAGGTCACCGATTTCGACGGCAAGGAATTGTCGGAAAAGGAACTTGCGGCCAAATATGGCGTGCGCTTTACGCCCACGTTCCAGTTTTTCGGCGAGCGGGCGGCCCCTTTGAAAAATCTCGAACCGGCCAAGCGCGAGGTGGCGCGTGCGCCGGGCTACCTGCGGCCGGACGATTTCCTGGCCATGTTCCGCTACGTGCGCGAGAAGGCCTATGAGAGCAAAAGCTTCCGGGAATACCTCAAGTCCCTACCAAGCTGAGCACTAGTGAACGATTAGCGCCGGCATTTTATTCCATGGATCCGGTTCATTTTTTCATAGGAAAGACCCGTTTAGCGCCGGGGAAGATGATATTGTTTTTTATGAATATGATTTGAACATCGGATAGCCTCCCGCTATGGTTCAGGCGAACGGGGCTATCTGCTCCAATAAGTTTCATTCGGGAGGGACTTCAATGCGACAGCTATCCCGTCGAGCGGCGCTGCTGCTCGGCGCGTCCGGTGCGGCGCTCACCATCGCAGGTTGGAACAGCGATGCCTTCGCCGCGGCCAAGGACGCCGCCGACGACATCGCCAAGTTCACCGGCGGCAAGACGGCCGAGAAGGGCAAGGTTTCGATCGAACTGCCCGAGATCGCCGAGAACGGCAACACCGTGCCGCTGTCGATCGCGGTCGACTCGCCGATGACGGCCGACAATTACGTCACCGACGTGCTCGTGGTCGCCGACGGCAATCCGCGGCCGGGCGTTGCGACTTTCCACTTCTCGCCGCTGTCGGGCAAGGCGGAAGCCTCGACCCGCATCCGGCTTGCCACCACGCAGAACATCATCGCAGTCGCCAAGACCAGTAAGGGCGAATTCTTCACCGCCCAGAAGCTGGTGAAGGTCACCATCGGCGGCTGCGGCGGCTGATTCACAAGAACAACGATAAGTTCAGGAGACGAACATGGCTGAGAAGCCGCGGCTGAAGCTTCCCAAGGAAGCCAAGAAGGGCGACGTCATCGAGATCAAGACGCTTCTGGCCCATACGATGGAATCGGGTCAGCGCAAGGACAAGGATGGCAAGACCATCCCGCGCAAGATCATCAACAAGTTTACCTGCGAGTTCAACGGCAAGCCGGTGTTCAGCACCACGCTCGAGCCGGCGATCGCGGCGAATCCGTATATGCAGTTCTATGCCAAGGTGACGGAGAGCGGCACTTTCAAGTTCACCTGGACCGACGACGACGGCTCGGTGACGACCGCGGAAGAAAAGATTACGGTCGCCTGACGGACGACGTGCCGCGCGCTCGACCGCGCGCCACGCTATAATGAAGACGATAGGCGCGGGGAGGATTCGACATGCGTGAAGGGATTCTGTCGGGCAATGCGGTTGCGTTGATCGTGGCCGGAGCCGTGCTGGCGTCGGGTTCGCAGGCGCTGGCGCAGGCGACACCAGCCAAGCGTGAAGCGCCGATCGAGCTCAAGGCCGACGCCTCGCCGAGGCCGTGGAAGCGCTATCCCGGCTGGCCGGCGCGCGACTACTCGAAATACAACACGCTTGCCAACCTTGCCACGCCGCCGGCGCCGAAAGAGCCGCGCAAGCTGACCGGCCCGATCACCGGCGATGCGAAAAAAGGCGCGGAGCTGGTCGCCGACCGCGCTCGCGGCGGTTCGTGCCTGGCCTGCCACGTCATGGGGCCGGCCGGCGGCGCCAATTTGCCGGGCAACGTCGCGCCCGACTTGTCCGAAATCGGCAATGCCGGCCGCGAGGACGAGTGGTTGTTCAATTACGTCTACGACGCCCGCGTCTATAACCCCGAGACCGTGATGCCGCCCTGGGGCAGCCACGGCTTCTTCGACGAGGCGGAGATCAACGACATCGTCGCCTTCCTCAAGACATTGAAGTCGCCGGCCGTGTTCAAGACCGAACTCGACAATCCGGAGAAGCGTCCGGTGCCGGTGGAGAAGCGCGACAACCTCGATCCGATCGAGAACCCTGCCATGTGGGCGGTGGAGAAGGCCGAGGCGTTGTTCAAGCAACGCACGGCCAGCGGTTTTGCCTGCGCGACTTGCCACAACGATCCGAAAACCCAGTTCAAGACCTGGGCGGCGGCGATGCCGAAGTGGGAGCCGCGGCTCAACAAGGTGCTGGGCGTGGAAGAATTCATTACCCGCCACGCCAAGGCCACGACCGGCGCCGACTGGATGATGGAGACCGACGACAACCGCGCGATGTCGGTCTACCTGCACTTCCTCGCCAACGGCGAGCCGATCAAGGTCGACACCGCGAGCGCCGAAGCGAAAGCGGCGATCGCGCGCGGCGTCGAGCTCTCCAAGCGCAAGGTCGGCCAGCTCAACATGGCCTGCACGGATTGCCACGGCATCGCAGCCAACAAATGGATCCGCGGCCAGTGGCTGGGCGAGCCGAAGGGCCAGTACGACCATTTCCCCACCTGGCGCACCAACCTGTTGGCGATCTGGGACATCCGCCAGCGCTTCCAGTGGTGCCAGGTCAACATCCGCGCCGACGAGCTGCCGCCGGACGCCAAGGAATATGGCGATCTGGAGTTCTATCTGGCGACGCAGAACGAAGGGCTGAAGCTGAGCGTGCCGGGCATCCGGCACTGAGTTGACGCAAGTCGTGGCCGGACCGCGGTCCGGCCGTCCACGCTGACGTTTCAAGGTAACGACGGGGCAGATCCGGCGAAGAGCCGGGTTTGCCGATGATGGAGTGCGACCAAAAATGATCACACGCCGTGAAGTTCTTCAGGTGGGCGCCGCCACGGCGGCCCTGACGGCGGGCGGCGCGTTCACGCGCGCTTTCGCCCAGCAGCGGCTGACGGAGGCCGAGTTGTTGCGCTTCGACCCGCTTGGCACCGTCACGTTGCTGCACGTCACCGACATGCACGGCCAGCTCATGCCGGTCTACTTCCGCGAGCCGACGGTCAATCTCGGCGTCGGCGAGGCCAAGGGCCAGCCGCCGCACGTCACCGGCAAGGACTTCCTCAAGCGCTTCGGCATTCCGGAGAAGTCAGCCGCCGCCTATGCGCTGACCGACCAGGACTTCGAGGCGTTGGCGAAGAGCTACGGCCGCATCGGCGGCATCGACCGCCTCGCCAGCGTCGTCAAGCGCGTCCGCGCCGAGCGCGGCGCCGACAAGGTGCTGCTGCTCGACGGTGGCGACACCTGGCAGGGTTCGCTCGGCTCGAACCGGAGCAAGGGCCAGGACATGGTCGACTGCATGGCGCTGTTGAAGCCCGACGCCATGACCGGCCACTGGGAGTTCACCTACGGCGAGGCGCGCGTCAAAGCGCTGATCGACGGGCTCGGCTTCCCGTTCCTCGCGCTCAACATCCGCGACACCGAATGGAACGAGCCGGCCTTCGAGCCGATGAAGATGTTCGAGAAGGGCGGCGTGAAGATCGCCGTGCTCGGCCAGGCTTTCCCTTATACGCCGGTCGCCAATCCGCGCTGGATGATGCCGAAATGGTCGTTCGGCATCCGCGAGGAGGACGTGCGCGCCAATGTCGAGAAGGCGCGCAAGGCGGGCGCGCAGCTTGTCGTGCTGCTCTCGCACAACGGCTTCGACGTCGACCGCAAGCTGGCCGCGCGCGTTGCCGGCATCGACGTGATCCTCACCGGCCATACGCATGACGCGCTGCCTGAGGCTATCGCCGTCGGCAAGACGCTGCTGATTGCCTCCGGAAGCCACGGCAAGTTCGTCTCGCGGCTCGATCTCGACGTGGCCGGCGGCGCCGTGAAGGGCTACCGCTACAAGCTCATTCCACTGTTCTCCGACGTGATTGCGCCGGACGCCGAGATGGCGGCGATGGTGGCGAAAGTGCGCGCGCCGTTCGCGGCCGATCTCAAGCGCGAAGTGGGGCGGGCGGATTCGCTGCTCTACCGGCGCGGCAACTTCAACGGCACCTTTGACGACCTGATCTGCGCCGCGCTGTTGAAGGAGCGCGATGCCGAGATCGCCCTGTCGCCCGGGTTCCGCTGGGGCACCAGCGTGTTGCCCGGCCAGCCGATTACCGTCGAGGACATCCACAATGCGACGGCGATCACCTATCCGCAGGTCTATCGCACGGCCATGACCGGCGAGCGGTTGAAGGAAGTGCTCGAGGACGTCGCCGATAACCTGTTCAACCCCGATCCTTATTACCAGCAGGGCGGCGACATGGTGCGCTGCGGCGGTCTGGGCTACAGCATCGATATTTCCAAGCCGATCGGCAGCCGCATCTCCGGCATGACGCACCTGAAATCCGGCAAGCCCATCGACGCGAAAAAGGAATACACGGTAGCCGGGTGGGCCAGCGTCAACGAAGGCACCGAAGGTCCTCCCGTCTGGAACCTGGTCGAGCGGTATATCGCGGCCGAAAAGACGGTGCGGGTGACCCCGAACACCAGCGTGAAAATTTCCGGGGTCTGAGCGCAGATTCTGTTACATTCACAAATACGAATGTGATATGAGGCCGGCAGGGAAGAAACACTGCCGGGAGGTCCGATGACAGAGCGCACGGACAAGACACGCGCCACGCGCCGCCGCTTTCTCGCGGGCGCCGCAGGTGTGGCCGCCGCTGGCGTGACCGCCGCGCGCGCCGACAACGCCAAGAGTTTGGCCAAAAACCTGCCGCCCAATGTCGCCGACTGGAGCAAGTCGCTCGGCGAGGGCGTCGGCGTGCGCGCCTACGGCACGCCGTCGAAATTCGAAAAGGACGTGCAGCGCCGCACGGTCGGTTGGCTGACCGCGACGCCGGAATCCTCGGTCAGCTTCACGCCGCTGCACCAGCTCGACGGCATCATCACCCCGAACGGGCTGTGCTTCGAACGCCACCACGGCGGCATTGCCGAGGTCGATCCGAACGACTACCGGCTGATGCTGCATGGCATGGTCGACAAGCCGCTGGTGTTCACGCTCGAAGACTTGAAACGGCTGCCGCGCGTCAACCGAGTCTACTTCCTCGAATGCGCCGCCAATTCCGGCATGGAGTGGCGTGGCGCCCAGCTTAACGGCGCGCAATATACCCACGGCATGGTGCATTGCGTGCAGTACACCGGCGTGCCGCTCAAGCTGCTCCTGGAACAGGCCGGCGTGAAGCCGAACGCCAAGTGGCTGATGGTGGAGGGCGGCGATGCCGCCGGCATGAACCGCTCGCTGCCGCTCGCCAAGGCGCTCGACGATTGCCTGATCGCCTATCGCATGAACGGCGAGATGCTGCGCCCCGAGCAGGGCTATCCCGTGCGCCTCGTGGTGCCGGGCTGGGAAGGCAATCTCTGGATCAAGTGGCTGCGCCGCATCAAGGTCGGCGACCAGCCCTGGTACACGCGCGAAGAGACGTCGAAATACACCGACCTGCTGGAAGACGGCAAAGCGCGCCAGTTCACTTTCGTGATGGACGCCAAGTCGGTTATTACCTCGCCGTCGCCGCAGATGCCGGTGCATGGCAAGGGCTTCATGGTGATCTCGGGGCTCGCCTGGTCGGGCCGCGGCAAGGTCAGCCGCGTCGACGTCTCGCTCGACGGCGGCCGCAACTGGCGCACGGCCAAGATCGACGGGCCGGTCTTCGACAAGTCCTGCGTGCGTTTCTATTACGAGCACGAGTGGACCGGCGAGCAACTGCTGTTGCAATCGCGCGCCATGGACGACAGCGGCTACGTGCAGCCGAGCAAGGACGCTTTGCGCAAGATCCGCGGCGTCAACTCGATCTACCATAACAACGGCATCCAGACCTGGGCCGTCAAATCCGACGGGGAGGTCGAGAATGTCGAGGTCGGCTAAGCTCGCGCTCGGCTGCGCGCTGTTGCTGTCGCTGGCCGCGCCGGCCTTCGCGCAGGCCAAGAAGGAGACGGCGCGCCAGTATGGCGTCGGCCACGCCGCCACGCCGGCCCAGATCGCCGGATGGGACATCGACGTCCGCGCGGACGGCCAAGGGTTGCCGCCGGGCAAAGGCTCGGTGAAAGACGGCGAGAAGGTCTACATGGACAAGTGCGCGGCCTGCCACGGCGAGTTCGGCGAGAGCGCCGGCCGTTGGCCGCAGCTCGCGCAGGGCAAGGGCACGCTCGCCTCGCACGATCCGGTCAAGACGGTGGGCTCCTATTACGCGCATGTGTCGACGGTGTTCGACTATGTCCGCCGTGCCATGCCGTTCGGCGACTCGCAGTCGCTGAGCAATGACGAGCTCTACGCGGTGGTCGCCTACGTGCTCAATCTCAACGACATCGTAGACGACAAATTCGTGCTGTCGAAGGAGACCTGGACGAAAGTTAAGATGCCCAACGAGGGCGGGTTCTTCGACGACGACCGCGAAAAGACCGAGAAAGCGTTCTGGAACAAGAACCCCTGCATGAAGGATTGCCGCGGGCCGGTCACCATCACGGGAAGGGCTGGTTCGCTGGATGTGACGCCGGAGGATGAAAAATCCAAGCGACGGGGGGTTGAATAGAATAATTCCGGTTGCGACATTTCGCGCTAGCGCGGTCGCGGCGCGAACAATAACAATGTCCGGCGATAACGCCGGCGACAGAGGGAGTGACAGGGACGCCATGCGTGGGGGAGGCTGGTTCATGACGCGTCGCGTCGTGCGCGGCGCGGCGTTGGCGGCGGCAGCCGCTTTTTTCGCGAGCGCGGAACTGCGTGCCGCCGATCTCGAGCTTGGCCGCTATCTCGCCACCGAGTGCATGACCTGCCACGGCACCGCCAGCGCCACCAGCACGATCCCCAATATATTCGGTCTCGGCGAGGGGCATTTCGTCGAGGTCATCCGCGCCTACCGCGTCAAGGCGCTGCCCAACCCGATCATGCAATCCATCGCCGAACGGCTAACCGACGAGGATATCGCCGCGCTCGCCGCCTATTTTCAGACTGCCAAGAAATGACAATAAACAAAGGGGGTAACTATGACTGATATGACACGCCGAAATTTCGGACTGCTCGCGGGCGCGTCGCTCGCGACGCTGTCCACGCCGCTGTTTGCGCCAACCGCTTTCGGCCAGGCCAAGCCCAAGGTGGTGGTGATCGGCGGCGGCCCGGGCGGTGGGACGGTGGCGCGCTATCTCGCCAAGGACTCCGGCGGCGCCATCGATGTGACGCTCATCGAGCAGCAGAAGACCTTCACGACCTGCTTCTTCTCCAACCTCTATGTCGGCGGTTTCCGCGACTACAAGTCGATCACCCACAACTACGACAAGGTGAAGAAGGCGGGCGTCAAGGTCGTGCATGCGATGGCCACGGCCATCGATCGCGACAAGAAGCAGGTAGTCGTCGGCAAGCAGCGTATTCCCTACGACCGGCTGGTGGTGGCCCCCGGCATCGACCTCAAGTTCGATTCGGTGCCCGGCTATTCGGAAGCCGCCGCGTCCATCATGCCGCATGCCTGGAAGCCCGGGCCACAGACGCAGCTCCTGGTCAAGAAGCTCAACGCGCTCAAGGACGGCGACACTATCGTCATGATCGCGCCGCCCAATCCGTTCCGCTGTCCGCCGGGGCCCTATGAGCGCGTGTCGATGTTCGCCCACGTGCTGAAGAAGAAGGGCCACAAGAAGTCGAAGATCATCGTCATCGATCCCAAGCCCGCCTTCTCCAAGCAGGCGGTGTTCATGGAAGGCTGGGAGAAGCACTATCCCGGCATGATCGAGTGGCAGGACCCGAAGATGCATGGCGGCATCAAGGGCGTCGATCCGAAAACCGGCGTCGTCAAGACCGACTTTGCAGAATACAAGGCCGCACTCTGCAACGTCATTCCGGCGCAGATGGCCGGCAAGATTGCGCGCGACGCCAACCTCGCCAACCAGACCGGCTGGTGTGAAATCCACCCGGAGTCGATGAAGTCGAAGGTCGATCCCAACATCTTCGTTTTGGGTGACGCATCGATCGCCGGCGACATGCCGAAATCGGCCTTCTCGGCCAACAGCCAGGCCAAGGTGGCCGCGATGGTCATACGGTCCGAGCTGACGCAGTCGCGGGCTTTCCCGGCCCGCTATTCCAACACCTGCTGGAGTCTGATTGCCCCCGACGACGACATCAAGGTCGGCGGCAACTTCGAGCCGGGCGACGGCAAGATCAAGGCGGCCCCCGGCTTCGTCAGTCAGAAGGGCGAGTCGGCCGATATCCGCAAGCAGAACTACAAGGAGTCGGTCGATTGGTATAACGGCATCGTCGCCGACATTTTCGGCTGATCGAAGCCTGAAGCGCAAAGACGGCGGCCTTGCGCCTGGTGCGCAGGGGCGCCGTTTTGCGTCGGCGTGAAGTTTCGCTTATGAAGGGCGTCCCAAATCACAAGTCCGGACGCATTCATGGCCAAGCTTTCTCTCTCCGTCGCCGTCGGCCCTTATGACCGCACACGGGCGTTGATCGATGGGTCCGTGCAGATCGACGGCGTCGAGCCGGCCTGCATGACGCTGTCGCCGGAGGAGATATTCTTCCGCGCGCTGCGCCATGCCGAATTCGATATCTGCGAATTGTCGCTGTCGAGCTTCACGGTGAAGACGGCGTCGGGCGGGGGCCCTTACGTCGGCGTGCCGGCCTTCGTCTCGCGCGCCTTCCGTCATACCTCGATCTATGTGCGCACCGACCGCATCAAGAAGCCCGAGGACCTCAAGGGCAAGAAGGTCGGTGTGCCTGAATATCAGCTCACGGCGAACGTATGGGCGCGCGCCATCCTTGAGGATGATTACGGCGTGAAGCCGTCCGACATCCACTGGATTCGCGGCGGCATCGAGGAGGCGGGACGTCCGGAAAAGATATCGATCAACCTGCCGAAGGACGTCAAGCTCGACAACGCGCCGGAGGGCAAGACCATTTCCGCCATGCTGGCGGAAGGCACGATCGACGGCTTTATCGCGCCGCGCCCGCCGTCATTGCCGAAGAACACGCCCCATGTCGGCTGGCTGTTTCCGGACCCGGTGGCGGCCGCCAAGGACTACTTCAAGCGCACCGGGATATTCCCGATCATGCACCTTGTCGGCGTGCGGCGCACGCTCGCCGAGCAGCATCCATGGCTGCCGGGCGCGGTGTTCAAAGCCTTTTCGCAGGCGAAAGATGCGGCGCTCGACTACCTCAGCGACACGTCGGCCACCAAGGTCACGCTGCCCTTTGTCGAGGAGCGGCTGGCGGAGGCGCGCGCGCTGATGGGCGAGGACTTCTGGTCCTACGGGCTCGAGGCCAACCGCAAGACGCTGGAGAACTTCCTCAAGCATCATCATGCGCAAGGCCTGTCGGCGCGACCGGTCAAGCCGGAGGAGTTGTTCCATCCCGGCACGCACGAGCAGTTCAAGGTCTGACGCAGTTCCTCAAGAACCGTCGGTCGTCATCCTTTGCGCCGCCGTCCACGCGCGGATCAGCGCCGGATGGTGTGCAGCCCGCCGAGGCGGCCGACCAGCGCGTTGGCGCCGATCGCCAACACGAACAGCACGATCAGCATCGCGTACATGCGCGGCATGTCGAAGATGCTGTAGGCCTGGATGATCAGAAAGCCGATGCCCTTGTTGGACAATTTCGTCTCGGCCAGCAGCGTGCCGATCAGCGCCACGCCGAGGCCGAGCCGCACGCCGTTGATGATGGGATGGCGCATGGCCGGCAAGTAGATCTTCCACACCATCTGCATGGTCGAGGCGCGGAAGCTCTTGCCGACCTTGATGATCACCTTGTCGATCTGCCGCATGCCCGCCGCCGCGCTGAGCGCGACCGGGAAGAAGCAGGACAAGGTGCCGAGCGCGATCTTGGAACCCGGGCCGACGCCGAACCACATGATCATGATCGGGAAGAAGATGATCTTGGGGGTAGGGCCGAGATAATAGAGAAAGTGCTCGAAGGCCTTCGACAGGAACCGGTTGGCGCCGAGCAGGATGCCGATCGCCATCCCTGACAGCCCGCCGATGGCGAGCGCCGCGCCGATCTCGCCGGCGGTGACCGCCAGGTTGAAGTAGTATTCGCCGCTGGTCAGCAGGTCGAAGAGCGCGTGCCCGATCGCGATCCATGACGGCACCACGTCGCGGTACAGCCAGCCCGAGCGCGACAGCAGTTCCCAGCCCACCAGGACCGTTACGATGATGGCGATGCGCAGCAGGGTTACCGGGCTTAGTGCCGGGGCGGCTGGCGCCGCGTGGGTCAGTCGGCCGGTCTCAGCCATCGTTCGACCTTTTCCAAAGTCATGAAGAACAGGACGCTCACCAGGATCACGAAGCAGATCGCCGCATAGGTTCCGGCGAGGTCGTAGCGTTCGGCCAGGTCGTTAATGAGCTGGCCGAGCCCGCCGTAATTGATCAGGAACTCGACGCCAACGATGTTGATCAGCGCGAAGATCAAGCCGAGACGAATGCCGACAAAGATGGTCGGCAGCGCCGCCGGGAACAGAATCTTCCAGAACTGCTGCGACCGCGTCAGGTTGAAGCTCTTGCCGACGTTGATCAGCACCTTGCGGGTGCCGGAAAGGCCCTCGATGGTTTTGAGGATCACCGGCGGCAGCGCGGCGATGAAGCCGATCATGACGATGGTGAGCGAGGAGCGGCCGAAGATCACCATGAACAGGGGATACATCAGCACGATGGGCGCCGACGCCATGGCCGCGACCCAGGTCTCGCAGGCCTGCTGCAACAGCTTGAAGCGGTGCATGAGCACGCCGCCGGCCACGCCGAACACCGTTAGCATGACGCCGGCGCTCAGGCATTCGCCGAGCGTCAGCATGAAGCGGCTGAATATGTGTTCCTCGACGATGACGCGGCCGAAGCTGCCGATGATCTCGGAGGGCGGCGGCACGATGAAGCGGTTGAGGATGCCGCCCTGGATCATGATTTCGACGGCGACGAAGAAGCCGACCAGCACCGCGAGGCCGAACGCCGGCGGTAAATAGGCGCGCAACGCCGTGTGGCGGGCCGGAGCGCTCATGACGCGGGAGCTTCATGGTGCAGCACGTGGTCTTCCTGGTCGCGCATGCCGCGGCTCGCTTCCTCGCGCAGGTCGGCCCAAATCTGCGCCACGTAGCGGCCGAAGGCCTCGCTGCCGACGATCTCGGAGGTGCGCGGGCGCGGCAGGTCGATGTTGACGATGCGCTTCATCTTGCCGGGGCGGTAGGTCATCACCAGGATGCGGTCGGACATCTGCACCGCCTCGGTGATGTTGTGGGTGATCAGCAGCGTGGTCTGCTTCAGCTGCTGCTGGATCTGCAGCACCTTGTCGCCGAGCAGCAGCCGCGTCTGCTCGTCGAGCGCGGCGAAGGGCTCGTCCATCAAAAGGATCTTGGGCTCGGAGGCGAGCGTGCGCGCGAGCGATACGCGCTGGCGCATGCCGCCGGACAGTTCGCCCGGATAGCGGCTCTCGAAGCCGTCGAGGCCGACCAGCTTGATGAAATGGCGGGCGCGATCGACCCGCTTCTGCTTCGGCATGCCGGTCAGCTCGAGCGGGAAGGCGACGTTGTCGATGACCGTGCGCCACGGGAAGGTCGACTCCTCCTGGAACACCATGCCGATCGACTGGTGCGGGCCGGAAATGGTTTCGCCCGCCACCGAGACGATGCCCTGATGGCTGGTCAGAAGACCGCCGATGACGTTGAACAAGGTCGATTTGCCACAGCCGGAAGGGCCGATGACGGAGACGAATTCGCCCGGATTCACGTCGAAAGACATGTGGTCGACTGCGACGACTCCGCCTTCCGGCGTGTCGAAGCGCACGTAAATGTCGTCCGCCACCAGGATCGGGTCGCTTCTGCGGGCGCTTGCGTCGGCTGACATCGAAGGTCCTATTCGCTTTTGCGGGTCATCACGGCGGTCATGGCGGCGGTGTAGCCGGGTTCGACGCGCACGTCGACGACGGCGACCGCGCCGGCTTCGACCGCGGCGATGGCTTTTTCGAAAGTGGGGATGAGGTCGGCGATCGCGGTCACCGGGCCGAAGCCTTGCGCGCCTTGCGCGCGCGCCATGGCGGCGAGATCGATGTCGGGCTCGGAGATGCGCTGGCCGATCCAGCGGTTTTCCACCGGGCGGTTGCGCATGCGCGCCACGCGCTCCTGGTGCAGTTCGTCGTTGAAGAAGGAGCGGTTGTTGGCGACCACGAACAGAAGCGGGATCTTGTAGTGCGTCGCCGTCCACAGCGCGGTGACGCCCATCAGGAAGTCGCCGTCGCCGCAGACCGCGATCGGCAGCCGGCCGGAGCCTTTCAGCGCGAGCGCGGCGCCGACCGAGATGCCGGGACCGCCGCCGACGCCGCCGCCGCCGTCGGAGCCGAGGTAGCTGAGCGGGTGGTCGAACGGCCAACTGGCGCCGTTCCACGACAGCGACAGGTGAGTGAGGGACACCGGACGGTTGCCGACCGCGCGGCGCAGATGCTCGGCCATGTGATCGACGGTGAGCTTGTCGCCGGCGGGCACTGGAAGCTCTTTCTTGCCCGCGGGGACGGCGCGCGGCCCGCCGGGCCCGAGAGCGTCCAGGAGTGCAGGAATGGCCGCATCGGGCTCGCAGTCCAGCAGCACGTCCAGCGTCGGCAGGCCCTGGTAGTCCATGCTCCAGCCGTTGTGCAGCCGATGATCGACCGACACCTGCACCGCCTTGGCGGTGACATTGCCGACGTTCTTGAAGGTGCCGGCGACGTCCACCCAATCCAGGCTCAGGATGACGTCGGCGGCGCGAATGGCGTCGGCGGCTTCCGGCACCGGCGCGATGGTGCCGGGGCTGCCGGTATGCAGCGGATGATGGGTGGGAAAGGCGGCGCCGACCTTGAGGTCGGTGACAACCTTTGCATTCAGCCTTTCGGCCAGCGCCACGCGCGCGTTCCAGCCGTCGAGGTCGCGCGAGACGCGGCCGGCGAGGATCACGGGCTTCTTGGCGTTGCGCAGCAGCTCGGCCGCCTTCTTGAGGGCGCCGGCGTCCGGCGCGCTCGCGACCTGCGGCATCAGCCGCTGCGCGTCGGCCGGTGCGACCGGCTCGGCGAGCTTGGCCTCCTGCATCTCGGCGTCGAGATTGACGTAAGTCGGCCCGCACGGCGCGGTATTGGCGATCCAGGCCGCGCGCAGCACGGCCTCGCGCGCCGCCGCGGGCGAAGCCGGCTGGTCGTCCCATTTGCTATAACCGCGGATGAGTGCGCCCTGGTCGCGCGACGTGTGAATCCAGTCGATCCAGGGCCGCCGCTTGGCGGCGTCGACCGGGCCGGTGGCGCCAAGAATGAGCATCGGCATGCGGTCGCACCAGGCGTTGAACACTGCCATGGTGGCGTGCATCAGCCCGACATTGGAATGCACCGCCGCCGCCATCGCCTTGCCGGTGACCTTGGCATAGCCGTGCGCGATGGCGACCGCGCTCTCCTCGTGCAGGCAGAGCAGCATCTGCGGCTTTTCGTTGCCGAGATAATTGACCAGGCTGTCGTGCAGGCCGCGGTAGCTCGCACCGGGATTGAGCGCGATATAGGGGATGCCGGTCGCGCGCAGCGCATCGGCGACCACGTCGCTGCCGAAGCCGGCGGCGTTGACGGCGGCAGGCAGCGGCCGGTCGACGGCGCCGATGTCGGCGTCCGCCTGGGCGGGAAGCTTTTCCGGCTTGCTCGACGACATGCAATGCGGGCCGGGCGGCGACCCCTATGGTCGCGGCCGGCGGCCGATCCTCCCTCGTGCGCGGCGCGGGTTAGAGCCCGTGCCAAGGCTTGTTGGGAGGGACTATAGGCTTTGACATTCGCCACTAAAAGCCACTAAATCTGCACCATATTGGTGCACCAGCCGCAACAATAGCGAGGGAAGATTGGACCGCTTCCGCACCATGGAGAGCTTCGTGCGCGTCGTGCGCGCCGGCTCCTTCACCACGGCGGCGAGCCAGCTCGGGCTGTCGCGCGCGCTGGTGTCGCGCCACGTCCAGGAGCTGGAGAACCGCCTCGGCGTGCGCCTTCTCAACCGGTCGACCCGCTCGCTCAGCCTGACCGACGAGGGCGCCGCTTATCTGGCCTTCTGCGAAACGGTGTTTCGCGACATCGAGAGCAGCGAGCACGCCATCCTGCGAACGCGAGAAGAGCCGGTCGGCACGCTCAAGGTGCTGGCGCCGAAGTCGTTGGGCACCATGCATCTTTCCGACGCGGTGATCGCCTTCGCCAAGGCGCAGCCGCGCCTGCAGGTGTCGTTGTTGCTGGAAAACACGCCTTATCGCGGCGCCTATGATTTCGCCGAGCGCGGGCTCGACCTCGTCTTGTGCTTCTCGACCATCCGGGGCGCCTCGGTGGTCGAGCAGGAGATCGGCGCGGTGGACTGGGTGGTCTGTGCGTCGCCCGATTATCTGGCCCGTGCCGGCACGCCCTCGGTGCCGGCCGATCTCGGCGAGCACGCCTGCCTCGTGCATGTCGACGTCGCGCCGATCGACAGCATCTGGCGCTTCGAGGGGCCGAAAGGGCCGATGCCGGTGAAGGTGCGCGGCGCTTTCTTCTCCAACAGCGCGCTTGCGCTGTGCAAGGCGGCTGTGGCCGGGCTCGGCGTGACGCTCGTGCCGCGCTATAGCGTCGCCGACGCGCTGGCGTCCGGCGCCCTGGTATCGGTGCTGCCGCGACATCGCGTGGGATCGCGACGGCTGCTGGCGGTCTATCCGCGCACGCCGCTCGCCCCGCGCAAGGTCCAAGTCTTCGTCGATTTCCTGAAGGACTGGATGGCGGCGCAGGATTTCAGCGCGCCGCAAAGCGCCGCGGCGGAGTAGGGCGCTACGACCCCTGCCGCAATCGCGCCAGCACCTTCAGGCCCGCATAGCCGTCGGCCGGCTCCATGCCGGCTTTCTTCTGAAAGGCGATGATGGCTTTGACCGTGTCTGAGCCGGTGCGGCCGTCGACGCCGTCGGTCTTGAAGCCCTGCTCGTTGAGGCGGCGCTGGATCTCCTTCACCTCTTCGAGCGTCGGCGGACGCTCGCCGCCGGGGAACTGCTGGCGGAAATGGCCGTCGCCGCGGATGAGGTCGCCGAGATGCAACAGCGCCAGCGTGTAGCTGGTGGACGGATTGTAGGAATAGACGGCGCGGAAATTCTGCCCGACGAGGAAAGCAGGCCCGCCGGCGGCCGGCAGCCACAGCTTCACCTGGTCGTGCGGGCGGGCAAAGGCCGCACCGTCGGCGCGCCGCACCCCGAGCGCGTGCCATTTCTCGTATGTGCGGAAGGTGCGGTTGTCGGCCAGCCGTGCGTGCGAGGGCGGCAGCTTCGCCTCGCAGCCCCAGGCCTCGCCGCGGCGATATTTGCCGCGCTCGACCAGGTAGCGCGCCGAACCGGCGAGCGCGTCGTCCGGCTTGCCGAAGGGGTTGGCGCGGCCGTCGCGGTCGTAGTCGACGCCGATATTCAGCCAGACTTCCGGCATCCATTGGGTGTGGCCCATGGCGCCGGCCCAAGAGCCGATCATGTCGGCCGGTTTCGCCCAGCCGCGCTCGATGATCACCAGCGCGTTGAGCAGCTCGGCTTCCCAATAGCGCCGGCGGCGCGGCTCGCCCCAGGCCAGCGCCGCCAGCGCGGGGATGATCGGCCGCATGTATTTGGTGTTGGCGATGACGTCGCCGAAGGACGATTCCATGCCCCACAGGCCGAGCAGGACATAGCGGTCGACGCCGTAATCCTTCTCGATGCGGGCGAACAAAGCCGCGTGCTCCTGCGCGCGCTCCTTGCCGGTGTTGACGCGCCATTCCGAGCAGCGCCGGTTGATGTATTGCCACATCTGCTCGGTGAATTC
This sequence comes from Pseudolabrys sp., assembly GCA_022841665.1. Taxonomy (GTDB): domain Bacteria; phylum Pseudomonadota; class Alphaproteobacteria; order Rhizobiales; family Xanthobacteraceae; genus Pseudolabrys. The sequence goes on along the minus strand of JALHRB010000044.1, from coordinate 6,508 downwards.
GGGCTGCGCGCGCACCGCTTCGAACACGCTGGCGTCCGGTTTGAGGCCGGCCATCACGCGGTCATAGGTTTCGCCCGACACCCCGCGCGCCAGCGCGCGCGGTCGGAACGACTGCACCCAGTTGGCGAAAGGCGCGGCCAGCGCGGGCGTGCCGGCGGCGAGGCTTGCCGCGCCGGCGAGCGCGCCGCAAATCAGGCGGCGGCGGTTCAATCGAAATGAGGGAAACTCGTCGGAGATTCGCTGCATGGCCGGAGTGTAAACGTCGCCGCCCGGCACACAATCGGTCGATGGGGGCGATTTCGTGATCGGCGCGCCGACTCAAGCCTATTCGTCGTCGGCGGGCTTCTTGCGGCGCTTCTTGCGCACGGCTTTGCGCTTCTGCGGCTTGGCTTTCTCGGCCTTGCCGGAGGCGGCGCCCTCTTGCGTCATGCCCGGCGGCAGCGGCGGTTCCGCCCGCGTGTAGGTGATCACCGGCGGCACGCCCACCATGGGCGGAACCTCGTCGCCCGGCTTGATCTCCTTGCCGCGCGCGCCGATCAGCCGCTCATAGGCCGACACCAGCGACATGTAAGGATTGACGAAGACCCAGCCGGCGCGCGTCGGCACCTGCATGTCGAAATGCAGGTGATAGGTGGTGCCGCGCTCGTACTCATTATAGTTGCCGACCTTGCCGAGCACTTCGCCGGCGCGCACCACGCGGCCGCTCTCGACGCCGTCGGCGTCGAGCAGCTTGGGATTCATGTGCATGTAGCGCACGCGCACGTGCGTGTCGGGCGTGTTGACGAAGAGATAGACCGCCTCCTGCTTGCGCGCGCGCAGGATGGTGCCGTCGTGCGCCGCCACGATGTCGTGCTGGTAGGGCTCGCAGCGGTCGGCGCCTTCGTTGAACAGCGCGCACGAACCGGGCCTGATGTCCTGGCCCTGATGGCCTTCGCCGCCCGGGCACTGGCCGACCATGAAACGGCGGTGCTCGCAGAAATTATCGCGCCAGGGATAGGCGTAGTTGCGGCCGGCCGACTCGTCGAACACCAGCGGCAGTCCGTTCACCTTGCAGGTGTAAGGCGCGCCTTTCTTGCGCACGTAACGTGGCCAGCGGCCGGTGAAGTCGCAGTCGCCCCAATTGCTGAAGGACTGCGAGTTGGCGAAGGCCGGCGCCTTGTCCATCGGGAAGCGCAGGCGGGCATAGACCGTGTAGTCGGCGCGGCCGCCGATGTCGGTCTTCAAGCCGCTGCCCGGAACGAGCGCGCCTGGACTGAAATAGGAAAACTCGCGCGACGTTTCGGCCGGACGCTCGGGCGCTTTCGGCGCCGCCACCTCGTTTTGTGTATGAGGCGTGCCGCCGGCGAGCGCCAGCGCATCGAGGAAGCGCTCGGCGATGCGGTCGGCCTGCCTGCAGGTGAGGAGCTGCGGGCGCGGACGCGTGTCGCGGCAGTAGATTGCGGCGACGTAGGTTACGCCGTAACGCGTGAAGCTGTAGCGGATGTAGGACTCGTGCAGGATGCGGCGGACGCCCGGAAACTTCTCCGCCAGCGATTTCACCGGCTCGCCTTCCGGCAGCGGCGGGCCGTCGAGGTCGTAGGTGAAGCGCAGGCCAGACATCAGGATGTAGACCGGCTCGCGGTAGCGGATGTCGGAGAAGTCGCCGACGTCGGCAGCGTTGAACGCGAAGGCCGTGTCGTAGCCGGCGGGGCCGGCCAGGAAGAATCGAGTGGCGCGAAAATTTCCGCGTACGAAACGGCCGGCGGCCGGCTCGGCTGCTGCTGCGCCGTCTTTCAGCAGCGCCTCGACGTCGAGCGGCAGCAGCACGGGCACCGTGCTCTTTTCGATGCCGGTGAAGTGGCGGCCCGCCGCGGTGTTGAGCTTGTCGAAGCCCTCGGACGGCGATGCCGCACCGAGCTCAGCCGCCGCCTGCGCCCAGTCCACCTTCGCCGCGGTGATTTGCGGAGCCTTCAGGTCCTCCGCGGCCGCTCCATAGGCGATCAACAGGGCAAGGCTGACGAGAACGGCACGTTTCAATGCAGGGTCCCTCGCTCCGCCCGCCTTCTCAGGGCCGAGTTCCATGCCCGAGTTAAGGGCATCGGGCCGCGGCAGACAAGGTGCCGGGCTCGTCCACGGTGACGCGGCAGCGCGTTCAGTCCTTGGCGCGCTCGACGTAGGAGCCGTCGGCGGTATTCACCACGACGCGGGTGCCGGTGACGATGTGGGTCGGCACCATGGTGCGCACGCCGTTCGACAGCTTGGCCGGCTTGAACGAGCCGGACGCGGTCTGACCTTTCATCGCAGGCTCGGTCTCCACGATCTCCAGCGTCACCTTCTGCGGGATCTCCATCGACACCGCGATGCCTTCGTGGATGGCGAGGCTCACCACCATGCCCTCCTGCAGATAGGGGGCATAGTCGCCGACCACGTCGGCGGGAACCTGGAGTTGCTCGTAGTTCTCCTGGTTCATGAAGTGGAAGCCTTCGGCGTCCTGGTAGAGGAAGGAGAACTCGTGATCCTCGACGTGGGCGCGCTCGACCTGGTCGGTGGTCTTGTAGCGCATCTGGGTCTTCACGCCGTCCGAAATGCGGCGCATATCGACCTGGGTGGTCGGGGTGCCCTTGCCGGGATGAAAATTTTCCGCGTTAAGGACGACATAGAGCTTGCCGTCGAGATCGACGATATTGCCCTTGCGGAGCGAGGAAGCGATGACCTTCACGAGCGCAATCCTTGAGTCTGGGGAGCCCCGGCTGTGCGGGCGCGGATTCGGCGGCACCATACCGATCTCCGCCGCCAATGCCAGCCTTTCCGGCAGGCCCTGCCGCTGAGGTAAATGTGCCGAAAAACCCGCCTTTCTGGCTGCCCGGCGTCCATGCCGCCCGCCGGCCTTACCTCCTCGGCCGCGCCCGGGTGGCGGCCGCCTTGCGGGCCTGGTTCGCCGGGCAGGGCTTCCTCGAGGTGGAGACCGCCGCCTTGCAGGTCTCGCCCGGCAACGAGACCCATCTGCACGCCTTTGCCACCGATTTGATCGGGCCGGGCGGCGAGCGGCGCGAGCTTTTCCTGCGCACCTCGCCGGAATTCGCCTGCAAGAAGCTGCTGGCGGCGGGGGAGACGCGCATTGTCGATTTCGCCCGCGTCTTCCGCAACCGCGAGCGCGGCGCGCTGCATCATCCCGAGTTCACGATGCTGGAATGGTACCGGGCGAACGAGCCCTACGAGGCTTTGATGGACGACTGCGCGGTGCTGCTCAAGGAGGCCGCGCGCGCGGGCGGCGTGTCGGCTTTTTCGTTCCGCGGCAAGAGCATCGATCCTTTCGCCGCGCCCGAGCGCATGACGGTCGCGGAGGCCTGTACGCGCTTTGCCGGCGTCGATCTGCTGGCCACCGTCGTGGACGGCATAGGCGTGCGCGATGCGCTGGCGGCCGCCGCCGCCAAGGCCAAGGTGACGACCGCGCCGGACGACAGCTGGGGCGACATTTTCAGCCGCATCATGGCCGAGAAGGTCGAGCCGCATCTCGGCCTTGAACGCGCCACCATATTATATGAGTACCCGTTGCCGCAGGCGGCGCTGGCGCGCCCGAAACCCGGCAGCGACAAGGTCGCCGAGCGCTTCGAGCTTTATGCCTGCGGGGTGGAGCTCGCCAATGCCTTCGGCGAACTGACCGACGCCGCCGAGCAACGCAGGCGCTTTGCGGCGGCGATGGACGAGAAGGAACGCATTCACGGCGAGCGTTATCCGGTCGACGACGATTTTATCGACGCGCTCGCCAAGATGCCGCCGGCCTGCGGCATCGCGCTCGGCTTCGACCGGCTCGTCATGCTGACGACGGGGGCGAGCCATATCGAGCAGGTAATCTGGGCGCCGGTGGTGGAGACGGAACGATGAAAGAGCAAACCCTTCGCACCCCGCAGCAGCTGATCGACCGCAGCCTTGCATCGCCCGCCCAGCGTGACGCCCTGGAAGCGGTCGCGGCGCGCTACGCGGTGGCGCTGCCGCCGGCGCTCGCGTCGCTGATCGATCCCGACGATCCCGCCGACCCGATCGCGCGGCAGATCGTGCCCGATCCGGCCGAGCTCGCTGTGCGGCCCGAGGAGCTGGCCGACCCGATCGGCGACGACGCACATTCACCGGTCGAGGGCATCGTGCATCGCTATCCCGACCGTGTGCTGCTCAAGCTCACCCATGTCTGTGCGGTTTACTGCCGCTTCTGCTTCCGCCGCGAAATGGTCGGGCCGGGACAGGGCGATGCGTTGTCGAAAGAGGCGCTCGCGGCTGCGCTCGACTATGTCCGCAGCGATCCAAATATCTGGGAAGTGATCCTGACGGGCGGCGACCCGCTGATCCTGTCCGCGCGCCGCCTGCGCGAGGTCATGCGCGCGCTTGCCGCGATCGACCACGTCAAGGTCCTGCGCATCCATAGCCGCGTGCCGGTCGCCGATCCTGCCCGCATCAGCAAAGAACTGGTGCGCGCGCTCAAGGTGAAGGGCAAGGCGACCTACGTTGCCGTGCACGTCAATCACGCGCGCGAACTGTCGGACGAGGCGCGCGCGGCCTGCGCGCGGCTAGCCGACGCCGGCATTCCGCTGCTCGCGCAGTCGGTGCTGCTCAAGGGCGTCAACGATACCCCGCAGGCGCTCGAGGCGCTGCTGCGCGCCTGCGTCGAATGCCGCATCAAGCCCTATTACCTGCACCATGGCGATCTGGCGCCCGGCACGGCGCATCTGCGCACGAACGTCGCCTGTGGCCAGGATCTCATGCGGGCCCTGCGCGGACGCCTGTCCGGTCTATGCCAGCCCACTTACGTGCTGGACATTCCGGGCGGCCACGGCAAGTCGCCGATCGGCCCGACCTATCTGGAGCGCAAGGAAGAGGAAGGCGGCGAACGCTTCGTCGTCGAGGACTTCAACGGGCGGCCGCACGCCTATCCGCCACGGGCCGGCTAGGGGCGGATCGAAAAGAGGTCGATCAGCGCTGCGCCGATGGCGAGACTGGCGAAGCATACAAAGACCACCGCGATCACGGCGTTCCTGACAAAAGCCGCGTCGCGCCGAAGCTCTGCCACGACAGTCTGCTTGTTTATGTTCATGCCTGATGCTCCCCAAGAGAGCGCGGTACAGGGCGAGTCCACCCATACAACCGGCCCGCAGCCTGCGGGTTAAAAAACGCGTGAACAGGGCATTCGATCCCGCATGGCTGCCATTCAGACCCCTCTGCGGCCGAATGGCGGCCCAACATTCAGCAATGGCGCGCCCAATCGAACGAAGTTCGAACCCTAAAAAGGCTAGGGAAGCCATTGCGCCAGCAATGGCGCGCCCAATCGAACGAAGTTCGAACCCTAAAAAGGCTAGGGAAGCCATTGCGCCAGCAATGGCGCGCCCAATCGAACGAAGTTCGAACCCTAAAAAGGCTAGGGAAGCCATTGCGCCAGCAATGGCGCCCCACCGTAGATGAAACTGATAACTATGTCTCCGCTGGTGCACTCTGATAACGCCGCCTTGGGCTTGCGTGAACCGCCGAGCGTATCCGGCATTGGCCAGATGCACTGCGATCATTCATTCAGCGCCCACCCCGTACAGCCGATCTTGGCGGCGATCGACAGGATGATTGCCTAGCGAGACGGGGGCTACGGCTCATGATCCAGCACCATCCGCACTGCACGATCCCGCACCTCAGGCGAAAATTTGTTCGTCGTCTTGCTCGTCATCGCTCCACCTTCTCAAGAGTTGGAGCCTCCGACAAACCGGGGCGGTTCAAGCTAAAGCTTCCAACTCTTGAAATTGTGCCGCCGCGCGGGTTACGGCTTCTCAACGTCGCCAAGGGCCATTGTGGATACCTTGCTCTGCGTCGGGCTTGGCCAAGTTGGCGAGACGCGGTGCACCCATCGCAAATGGGCCGCTGACAACCTTTCTGGTGCAGCCGGCTCTCAGATGTCGGCATAGGTATGCGTCTCGGCGGTGGCGCCGGGATGAGTGACTGCGCCCTTTGCCGCCGGCCCCACGGTTTGCGCAAATTTCCATAGCGCACCCGACTGGAAATCGTGACGGCGCGGGCGCCACTCCTTGCGGCGAGCCTCCAATTCCTCGGCCGAGAACTCGACATCGAGCGTGCCCAATTCGGCATCGATGGTGATGATGTCTCCGTCCTTCAGCAGAGCGATCGGGCCGCCAACTGCTGCTTCGGGGCCGACATGGCCAACGCAGAAGCCGCGCGTGGCGCCGGAGAAGCGTCCGTCCGTGATCAGCGCCACCTTGTCGCCCATGCCCTGGCCGTAAATCGCCGCCGTGGTCGCCAGCATCTCGCGCATGCCGGGACCGCCTTTCGGCCCTTCGTAGCGAATGACAATGACCTCGCCCGGCTTGTACTCACGCTTCTGCACGGCGTCGAAAGCCGCCTCCTCGGAGGCGAAGCACCGGGCCGGCCCGCGGAACTTGAGGTCCGTCATGCCGGCCACCTTGACGATCGCGCCCTCCGGGGCGAGCGTGCCGCGCAGACCGACTACGCCGCCGGTGGTGGTGATCGGGTCGGAGAT
>JALHRB010000043.1 GCA_022841665.1 Pseudolabrys sp. | reverse complement strand
GCCCGACCAGCGCGCCGATCGCCAGCCCGGCGGCGAAGCAGGCCGCCGCCAGCACCAGTGCGCCGCCGCGCTGCGGGGCGAAGGACTTGAGCGTTAGGAACATGGTCCGGCGACTATCATCGGTCGGGCGATTCGCGCAATAACACGTATAAGTAGTATCAAATGTATAGCACAACTTTTGGCCGGAGAGCCAGCACGCGCTAAACCTGTGCGACGCTGCTATTTTCCGCCATTCGCTTCGCGACCTCGACACAATTCACCGGCACAGATCGCTTCATGGCGCGCCCGCGCATTTCCCCCCAGCCGGAAGTTCCCGGCCTCGCCGCCCGCAGGATCGCGGCCGATATTCTCGACGGCGTCTTGCGCCGCCGGATTGCGCTCGACGAGCAGCTCTCCGGCAAAGCGGCCCACCCCGGCCTGCCAGGCCTCGCCGACCGCGACCGCGCGCTGATGCGCCGCCTGGTCGCCACCGTGCTGCGCCGGCTCGGCACGCTGCGCCATCTGCTCGGCGGCCTGCTCGACAAGGGCTTCCCCGCCGACGCGCCGCGCACCGAGACCGTGCTGCTGATCGGCGCCGCGCAGATCCTCTGGCTCGACGTGCCCGACCATGCCGCCGTCGACCTGTCGGTGCGGCTGGCGCAGGCCGACCGCCGCGCCGGGCGTTACGCCGGCCTGGTCAACGCCGTGCTGCGCCGCGTGGCGCAGAGCCGCGACACGCTGCCGGCGCCCGACGCCACGCGCGACACGCCGGACTGGCTCTTGGCGCGCTGGACAAAAAGTTACGGCGCCGACATGGCGCGCGCGATCGCGCAAGCCAACGGCCACGAGCCCGCGCTCGATCTCACCGTCAAACAGGACGCCGCGAGCTGGGCCGAGCGCCTGCGCGGCCGCGTGCTGCCGACCGGCACCGTGCGCACCCACGCGCAGGGCGCGGTCTCGCTGCTGCCCGGATTCTCCGAAGGCGCCTGGTGGGTGCAGGACGCCGCTGCCTCCATCCCCGCCCGCCTGCTCGGCGACGTGCGCGGGCTGAACGTCGCCGACTTGTGCGCGGCACCCGGCGGCAAGACCGCACAGCTTAGCGTTGCCGGCGCCAACGTCACCGCGGTCGACCGCTCGCCCGCGCGCCTCAACCGGCTGCGCGAGAACATGGCGCGGCTGTCGCTCAGAGCCGAGACCGTCGCCGCCGACGTCTTGGAATGGCACCCTGAGTCGTCAAATGCCGGGCCGTTCGATGCTGTGCTGCTGGACGCGCCCTGCTCGTCCACCGGCACCATCCGCCGACATCCCGACGTGCCCTGGCTCAAGGGCGAGGCCGACTTCGCCCAACTGACCTCGCTGCAGCAGCGGCTGCTCGACCGCGCCGTCGCGCTCACCCGGCCGGGCGGCTCCCTCGTCTATTGCGTCTGCTCGCTCGAGCCGGAGGAAGGCGAGCAGCAGGTCGCTTCCTTGCTCGCGCGCAATCCCGCCATCGTCCGCGTGCCGGTCACCGCCGAGGATGTATTCGGCTATGGCGAGTGGCTCACGGCGGAAGGCGACCTGCGCACTTTGCCGCTGCATCTTCCAGATCCCGACCCGCTGTGGGGCGGCCTGGACGGCTTTTTCGCCGCCCGGCTCACCCGCAATGCCGCATAATCCGCGGCCGGGACTGGTATATTGGCCCTTCGGCGACCCTTCGCTATCCTATTGCCCGCGCGCGCGAATCGGAACGCGCCGCAGGGGACGAACGCCTTCATGACGCGGGTTTCGGCGGCGGAGCGGGCCAGGCTCTCCGCGCTCATCGGGCGCCGCGCCTATCGCAGCATGCTCGGCGCGCTGCACGCGCACCCGCTGCTGCGCTGGCGCTTCGGCTCCGGCAAGACCGACCGGCTGGTGATCGCGCCGCAGGACCTGCGCACCGCCGACGCCACCCGTGCCGCCGAGATCTATGCCGGGCGCTTCGCCTTCGCCGGCAAGGTGGTGATCTGCGACACGCGCTCGCCCTTCGAGATCACGCCGCCGTCCGACGAATGGGCGGTGATCCTTTTGAACTTCTCCTGGCTGCGCCATCTGCGCGCCGCCGACTCGGCCATCACCCGCGCCAATGCGCGCGCGCTGATCGACGACTGGATCAACCTGCAAGGCGGCTGGCATCCGACTGGCTGGCGGCTCGACATCCTGTCGCGCCGCGTCATCTGCTGGCTCACGCAGGCGCCCTTCGTCTTGCAGGACGCCGACGCGCGCTTCTACCGCCGCTTCATCCGCAGCCTGTCGCGCCAGGTGCGCTACCTGCGCCGCACGCTCAAGGAGTCGCGCGAAGGCCTGCCGCGCCTGCAGGCCGTGATCGCGCTCAACTACGCCACGCTCTGCATCCAGGGCCAGTCCGGCAACCTGCGCGGCAACGCGCGCCGCATGATCGACGAATTGCGCGCGCAGATCCTGCCCGACGGCGGGCACATCAGCCGCAACCCCGGCGCGCTGATCGAATTGCTCGCCGACTTGCTGCCGCTGCGCCAACTGTTCTCCGCACGCCAATTGCAGCCGCCCTCCGCGCTCAACAACGCCATCGACCGCATGATGCCGATGCTGCGCTTCTTCCGGCATGGCGACGGCAATTTCGCGCAGTTCAACGGCATGGGCCCGACGCCGGTCGATCTGCTCGCCACCGTGCTCGCCTATGACGATGCGCGCGGCGCCCCGGTCGCGAACGCGCCGCACTCCGGCTACCAGCGGCTCGACGCCGGGCAGACCGCGCTCCTGATGGACACCGGGCGGCCGCCGCCGGTCGGCGTGAGCCAGGAGGCGCATGCCGGCTGCCTGGCGTTCGAATTGTCCTGGCGCTCGCAGCGGCTGGTGATCAATTGCGGCTTGCCGGCGGTCAACAAGGAGAACTGGCGGCAGGTGACGCGGCAGACCGCGGCGCATTCGACGGCGACGCTGAACGACACGTCGTCCTGCGCCTTCCTCGAATCCGGGCCGTTCCGCCGCCTTTTGTCGGGCACGCCCATTATCGGCGGTCCGCACACCGTGCGGGTCGAGCGCCAGGAGCACCCCGAGGGCGTCAGCCTGCTCACCTCGCATGACGGCTACGCCCGCGACTTCAACACCGTTCACGCGCGCGCGCTGCGGCTGTCGCCCGACGGCCGCGTGCTCGACGGCGAGGACTCCTTCGCCTCGGCCGACGGGCGTCCTATTCCGGTCAACGTACCGGACGAATACGCCATCCGCTTCCATCTGCATCCGGCCATCAAGGCCAACCGGCTGTCGGACGGCCGCGGCGTGATCCTGCTCCTGCCGGACAAGGAGGTGTGGACCTTCGCCACGCTGGCCGACAAGGTCGACATCGAGGAAAGCGTCTACCTCGCCGGCACCGACGGCCCGCGCCGCACCGTGCAGATCGTGATCTACGGGCATACCCGCAGCCAGCCTTCCGTGCGCTGGAGCTTCCGCCATACGCCGCCGGCCGCGCCCGGCTCGCGCCCCGCGCGCGCCGACGAGCCGGAACTGCCGCTGTGACTCTGCTTACCTCCCCCTGAAAGGGGGAGGTCGCCGACCGAAGGTCGGCGGGAGGGGGTCAACCGCAATACTGACCCCCACCCCAACCCTCCCCCTTTCAGGGGGAGGGAGTGAGAGGCTGTGCACTTATGCAGATCGTCGGATACCCAGCGCCGTATATCCTGTGCTAGCCCGTCGCTCATGACCAGCCACCCGCGCCGCATCACCCGCGCTCTGCTGTCGGTCTCCGACAAAAACGGCCTCCTCGGCTTCGCCACCGCGCTCGCCGGCTACGGCGTCGAGCTCGTCTCCACCGGCGGCACCGCCAAGGCGCTCAAGGACGCAGGGCTGCGCGTCATCGACGTGGCCGAGCTCACCGGCTTCCCCGAGATGATGGACGGGCGCGTCAAGACGCTGCATCCGAAGGTGCATGGCGGCCTCTTGGCCATCCGCGCCAACAAGGAGCACGCCGCCGCGATGGAGGCCCACCAGATCAAGCCGATCGATCTCTTGGTGGTGAACCTCTATCCGTTCGAGGCGACGGTCGCGAAAGGCGCCGCTTACGACGATTGCGTCGAGAACATCGACATCGGCGGTCCGGCGATGATCCGCGCCGCCGCCAAGAACCATCATGACGTCGCGGTGGTCGTCGATGTCGCCGATTACGAGACGGTGCTGGCGGAGTTGGCGCAGCACGCCGGCATGCTCTCGCTGGAGACGCGCAAGGCGCTCGCGGCCAAGGCCTATGCGCGCACCGCCGCCTACGACGCCGCCATCTCCAACTGGTTCGCCGACACGCTCAAGAACGACGCGCCCGGCTACCGCGCCTTCGGCGGCAAGCTCATTCAATCGCTGCGTTACGGCGAGAACCCGCACCAGAACGCCGCCTTCTACAAGGCGCCGGGCGCGCGCACCGGCGTCGCCTCGGCGCGCCAGGTGCAGGGCAAGGAATTGTCCTACAACAACATCAACGACACCGACGCGGCCTACGAGGCGGTGGCCGAGTTCGATCCGAGCCGCACCGCGGCTTGCGTCATCGTCAAGCACGCCAATCCCTGCGGCGTGGCGGAAGGCGCGAGCCTGGTCGAGGCCTACAGCAAGGCGCTCGCCTGCGATTTCACCTCCGCCTTCGGCGGCATCGTCGCGCTCAACCGCAAGCTCGACGCCGCGGCGGCGAAAGCCATCACCGAGATTTTCACCGAGGTGATCATCGCGCCGGACGCCGACGAAGAAGCGATCAAGATCGTCGCCGCCAAGAAGAACCTCCGCCTGCTGCTTGCCGGCGGCCTGCCGAACCCGCGCGAGCAGGGTTTGACCGTGAAATCGGTGGCGGGTGGCCTGCTGGTGCAGTCGCGCGACAACGCCGTGGTCGACGACATGGCGCTCAAAGTCGTGACCAAGCGCGCGCCGAGCGAGGCCGAATTGCGCGATTTGCGCTTCGCCTTCCGCGTCGCCAAGCACGTGAAGTCGAACACCATCGTCTATGCCAAGAACCTCGCCACCGTCGGCATCGGCGCCGGCCAGATGAGCCGCGTCGACGCCGCGCGCATCGCCGCGCGCAAAGCGGAGGACGCGGCCAAGGAATTGAAGCTGCCGGCGCCGCTGACCAAGGGCTCGGTGGTGGCCTCCGACGCCTTCTTCCCGTTCGCGGACGGCCTATTGGTGGCGATCGAGGCCGGCGCCACCGCGGTGATCCAGCCCGGCGGCTCCATGCGCGACGCCGAGGTGATCGAGGCCGCCGACAAGCACGGCATCGCCATGGTGTTCACCGGGACAAGGCATTTCAGGCATTGAGGGTCGCCAACAGCCGCCACCACACGCGCGGCGTCATGCCCGGGCTTGACCCGGGCATCCATGATGAACTTCAACGCGTAATGTCGGTATAGAGATCGCGCCATTGCGGATTAGAAGACGCTACTAGATCGAGCTTCCACTTACGCGACCAATGCTTGATATTCTTTTCGCGCTGAATTGCGGTCGTCGATCGTCATAACGCTCGAAGTGAACGAGTTGCTTCAAGCCGTACCTTTTCGTGAAACCAGGTACGACGCCTTCCCGATGCTCGTAAACGCGCCGAACCAGATCGTTCGTGACACCGACGTAAAGTGCCGCGCGGCTTGTTCGTTAGCATATAAACGAAATAGCTTGCCATGCCGAAAGGCATCATGGATTGCCGGGTCAAGCCCGGCAATGACCGCGTGGAGTGGCACGAGAGAGCCTACCCCCTCGCCAAATCCCCCAGCAAACTCGCCGCCACTGAAAGCTTCGACAGCGTCAGCCCCGAGCCGGCGATTTCGTGGATGGCGGCGCGGATGCGTTCGACTTCGGCCTGGCGCGGCTTGACCCATTCCTCCACCGCGCCGACCCCGGCAAGTCCAGGACTTTGGCCGTTGCCGACCATGGCCGCGGTCAACAGTCGCTCGGCGTCGCCGATGGAATCGAGCGCACGGTCGAGCGCCAGCCGGTCGAAATAATCCGCCACCACGATGTTGGGCACGGCGCCGGCGACACGGTCGAGCTGGAAGAAGGCTTCGGTGGCGAAATAGGTCGTCGTCACTTCGGCCACCGGCTTCTCGGCGCGGTCCGCCACCAGCACGATGTCGGGCGCGGCTTTCAAGAGACCCAGGCTGGCGATGCGGCGCGCCAGCGCCTCCGGCACGCTCGCGCGGGTCAGTTCCGCGACTTTCGCCGCGCGCGCGGCCTGCGCGGATTTCGACAGCGCGCCGTCGAGCGCCGCCTCCACCTGCGCGATGCCTTCGCGGTAGTGGGTGACGATATTGTCGAGCCCCTGCGTCAGCTCGACGTTGCGCAGGAACCAGACCAGCCGGTCGAGCAGCAGGTCCTGCACCGCGGCGTAGAGCGCAAGCTGCGTGTCGCCTTCGACCGTGTTGTCGAGCGCGTCGATCTCGCCGTTGAGCGCGACCATGTCGTAGCTGTTGCGCACCGCCGCGAAAGCCGCCGCGATGGCCGGCGCGGCCGCGCCGGTCTGGTCGCCGATGCGCACGATCAGCGTGGCGCCGCCGCGGTTGATCATCGAGTTGGTCAGTTGCGTGGCGATGATCTCGCGCCGCAGCCGGTGCGCCTGCAGCGCGTCCGGATAGCGCTGCGTCATCCTTTCGGGGAAATAGCGGTTGAGCTCGCGGCCGAGATAGGGATCGTCCGGCACGTTCGAATCGAGCAAGTCGCTGTACAAAGTCAGCTTGGCGTAGGCCAGCAGCACCGCCAGCTCCGGCCGCGTCAGCGGCACGTTGCGCTTGCGCCGGTCGGCGAGCGCCATCTCGTCCGGTAAGTACTCGACTGCGCGATCGAGCTGGCCGTGCTTCTCCAGAATCTGCATCAGCCGCTGCTGGAAACCGAAGTCCTCCATGCCGCGCCGCTGCGCCAGCGAGAGCGCCAGCGTCTGCTGATAGTTGTTGCGCAACACCAGCCGCGCCACTTCGCCGGTCATCTCGGCCAAGAACGTGTTGCGGTTCTCGAGCGTCAGCGCGCCCGCGCGCACCGGCTGGCTGAGCGCGATCTTGATGTTGACCTCGACGTCCGAGGTGTTGACGCCGGCCGAATTGTCGATGGCGTCGGTGTTGAGCCTGATGCCGTTGAGCGCCGCCTCGATACGGCCGCGCTGGGTCATGCCGAGATTGGCGCCTTCGCCGACCACCTTCACGTTCAAATCGGCACCGCTGACACGGATGGCATCGTTGGCACGGTCGCCCACCTGCTCATCCGTTTCATTTGCGGCGCGCACATAAGTGCCGATGCCGCCGAAGAACAACAGGTCGGCCTTCGCCTTCAGGATCGCCTTCATCAGCGCCTGCGGCGTCACCGCCTCGGGCACGCCGAGCAGCTTCTGCGCTTCGCCCGCGAGGCGGATTTCCTTCGACGCGCGCGGATAGATGCCGCCGCCCTTGGAAATCAGGGCCTTATCGTAATCCTGCCAGCTCGAGCGCGGCAGCGCGAACAGCCTTTGGCGCTCGGCCAGGCTCACCTTCGGGTCGGGATCGGGGTCGATGAAGATGTCGCGGTGGTCGAAGGCGGCCACCAGCTTGATCGTGTCCTCGCGCAGCATGCCGTTGCCAAACACATCGCCCGACATGTCGCCGACGCCGACCACCGTGAACGGCGTCTTGCCGATGTCGACGTCCATCTCGCGGAAGTGCCGCTTCACCGACTCCCAGGCGCCGCGCGCGGTGATGCCCATGACCTTGTGGTCGTAGCCGGCCGAGCCGCCGGAGGCGAAGGCATCGCCCAGCCAGTAGCCGTGCTCGAGCGACAGGCCGTTGGCGATGTCGGAGAAGGTCGCGGTGCCCTTGTCGGCGGCGACGACCAGATAAGGATCGTCACCCTCGTGACGCACCACGTTCTCGGGCGGCACGATTCTGCCGTCGGCATCGATATTGTCGGTGATGTCGAGCAGCGTGCCGATGAACAATTTGTAGGTGGCGATGCCTTCGGCCTGCACCGCCTCGCGCGATGCGCCCTTCGGCATCAGCTTCGGCACGAAGCCGCCTTTGGCGCCGACCGGCACGATCACCGCGTTCTTCACCTGCTGCGCCTTCACCAGGCCGAGGATTTCGGTGCGGAAATCCTGCGGCCGGTCGGACCAGCGGATGCCGCCGCGCGCCACCTTGCCGAAGCGCATGTGCACGCCTTCGACACGCGGCGAATAGACGAAGATCTCGTAGAGCGGGCGCGGCAGCGGCAGGTCGGTGAGCTTGCGGCTTTCGAACTTGATGGCGATCAGCGGCTTGGCCTGCCCGTCTTTGTCGGCCTGGTAGAAATTGGTGCGGATCGCCGCCTGCACCGCGTTGACGAACTGACGCAGGATGCGGTCTTCGTCGAGGCTCTGCACCGCCTGCAGCTTCTCCTCGATGCGCGCGGCGATGTTCTTCTGCTGCGTCTCACGCGCCTCCGTCTCCGAACCATTCCCTGTCATTCCGGGACCGCCCGAAGGGCGGGGCCCGGAATCCAGACGCGCATTCTGTGCGTTGTTCTGGATTCCGGGTTCGCTCGCGGAGTTTATCATCGAGCCGGCCTCCGGCCGGACCCGTTGGCTCGCGCCCCGGAATGACGAGGAAAGAAATGGATCGAAGCGCGCGTGGAACAGCTCTACGATGTCGCCCGCGATGCCCGCGTGCTTCACCAACGTCGTCCACATGTAGTCCTGCGAATAGGGCACGCGGATCTGGCGCAGGAAGCGCGACAGCGTGCGGATCAGCGCCACGTCGCGCCAGGCCAGGTGGCCGGCCAGCGTGAGGGCGTTGTAGCCGTCGTTCTCGGCGGCGCCGCGCATTACCATCAGGAAGGCGGCCTCCAGCCGCGCCTTGCCCTGGTCGAGGTCGATCATGCCGCCGTCGTTGCGCTCCAGCAGCATGTCGTGGAACCAGACGCCTTCGCGGCCCTCCGGCTCGATATGGTAGGTGCGCTCGTCCACCACGCGGAAGCCCATGTTTTCCAGCACCGGCACGCGCTCGGACAAAGGCAGCGGACGCGCGAAGCTCCACACTTTCAGGCCGACGGCGCGCTGCTCTTCCTCCAGCCGGTGATGGAAATCGACGCCGAGCGGGCGCTGCTCGGAGAGCCCTTCGATCACGCGGATGTCGCCGGTCGCCACCGTCGGCGCGTAAGCCTCGTGGAATCCGGCAGAAAAGGCGTTGCGATAGCGGTTGAACAATTCGCGCGTCTTGTCCGGCGGGTAGACCAGCGTCAGCGCGTCGTTGAGCCCGTCGGTCCAGGTGCGGACGATCGCCGCCACGTCGCTTTCGAGCTTGGCGCGCGGAACGTCGGACGTTGGCCCGCCGGAGCGGCCGATGATGAAATGCACCCGCACCAGCGGGCCTTCCGGGAAATAGGGGTAATAGGCCGAGACGCGGCCGTTGAAGACGCCGGCGAGATACTCGCCGATCTTGACGCGGATGGCGCTGTCGTAGCGCTCGCGCGGCACATAGACCAGCACCGACACGAAACGGTCGAAGCGGTCGCGGCGCGCCAGCACACGCACGCGCGGCCGCTCGTCGAGCTGCAAGATCGCCAGCGCGAAATGATAGAGCGTGTCGTCGTCGACCTGGAACAATTCGTCGCGCGGATAGTGCTCCAGCACGTTGGCCAGCGCCTTGCCGGAATGGCTGCCGGGATCGAAGCCGGCGCGGCGCTCGACCTGCGCCAGCTTGCGGCGCAGGTAGGGGATCGCATGCGCGGCGCGCGTATAGGCGGTCGAGGTGAACAGGCCGACGATGCGCTGCTCGCCGACGAGATTGCCGGAGGCGTCGAAGCGCTTGACGCCGATGTAGTCGAGATAGACCCGCCTGTGCACGCGCGCGTGGATATTGGCCTTGGCGACGATGAGCGGGCGCGGCTCCTTCAGGAAGGCCATGATCTCCGGCGTGTACTCCAACAGCTCGTTGCCGCGCTTGAGCACGCGCAGATCGCGCGCGCGCATGATGCCGAGCGCGCTGTCGTGATCCGGCTCCAGCGCGTGGCCGTCGAAGACGTAATTGCGCACGCCGAGGAAAGTGAAGTTGTCGGCCAGGAGCCATTGCAGGAACTGGATCGCTTCCGCGATCTCGTCCACCGGCAGCGGCGGCGGATTGGTCTTGAGCTCGGCGACGATGGCGTTGACGCGCTCGAGCATCGGCCGCCAGTCCTGCACGGCCAGCCGCACTTCGCCGAGCACGGTCTCCAGCGCGCCCACGATCTCCGCGCGCGCCGCCTCGTCCGCGATCGGATCGAGATGAATGTGGATGAAGCTCTCGCGCGCGCCGTCGGCGGCGTCGGCGCCGGTCGCGATCAGCTTGTCGCCCTCGCGCCGCACCGCCAGCACCGGATGCGCCACCAGCCGCGCGGTCAGCCGCCGGTCGGACAATTCGCCCATCACCGAGTCGACCAGGAACGGCATGTCGTCGTTGACGATCTCGACGACGGTGACCGCCTTGCGCTCGCCGGAGTCCGAGAGCGTCACGGTCTCGCAGCGGATCTTGGGCGCGCCGGCCTGCCGCTCGCGCACGAAATCCCAGGCGCGCGCGGCCAGCATTGCCAGGTCGGCGGGGCCGTAGCGCACCACGTCTTCGGGCACGACGCGGCCGAAAAGCTGCTCGATGAAGTGCGCCGGCACGTCGCCGCGCGCGCCGGTGAGCGCCGCGCCGGCCTGCGCGAGGCATTCGCGCGCCAGGCTGTCTTCCGGACCGCTGGGCTGTTCAACCGGCATGAAAACCTCGCGGTGGAGAGAATCGGTCGAGGAAGGCAGGGAGTGTTGCCATTCCGCGCACGCGCGTCGAGAGCTAGCCACCTTTTGCTGACACTGACGTGACTGCAAACGTGTGAGCGACCGCCCGCGTTCCGCCTAACACCATGAAAGACCGAGCGAAAGTTACACGGAGGGTCATATCGCCGGGCCGCCGAACCATGTAGTCTTAGAGCTTGGGGCGGACAACAAACGGGGCAGCGTCATGGGTAGGGCGGTGAAATCGGCGGGCGCGGCAGGCAAGGCTGCCCCCGGCAAAGGCGCGCCGGCGCTGCGCGCGATCAAGGGCGGCAAGGCTGCGCCCAAAGCCGCCGCCAAGCCGTCCGCGCCGAAAGCGCCGCCCGCAACCGCCGACGACGCGCCGGCGATCGCGCTCGATCTCGGCCCCGCCAAGCTGTCGCCGGCCATGCAGGCCTATTTCAAGAAATGCCAGGACAAGCTCGGCTTC
The DNA here is from genome assembly GCA_022841665.1 of Pseudolabrys sp. Taxonomy (GTDB): domain Bacteria; phylum Pseudomonadota; class Alphaproteobacteria; order Rhizobiales; family Xanthobacteraceae; genus Pseudolabrys. The sequence continues at coordinate 19,687 of JALHRB010000043.1, read as the reverse complement.
GTGCCGAATGTGCTTGTCGCTTATGCCTTCGACACGGCCAAGCTCGAAGCCTTCGTCGCCATGTACAACGACCTGATGCTGGGCGAGAGCGGCCTCTCCAAGCTCGAGCGCGAGATGATCGCGGTCGCGGTGTCGTCGCAGAACCGCTGCTACTACTGCCTCACCGCGCACGGCGCCGCCGTGCGGCAGTATTCCGGCAACCCGGTCCTGGGCGAGCAGATCGTGATGAACTACCGCGCCGCGCGCCTGAGCAAGCGCCAGCGCGCCATGCTCGACTTCGCGATCAAGCTGACGTCCTCGCCGGGCAGCGTGGAGGAAGGCGACCGCGAGCGGCTGCGGCGCGCCGGCTTCACCGCCCGCGACATCTGGGACATTGCGGCGGTGGTCGGCTTCTTCAATATGTCGAACCGTGTTGCGTCAGCCACCGACATGCGCCCGAACACGGTGTATCACGGCCAGGCAAGGTGACCGTTACGATGAAGGCGAAGATGCTGTCGTCCCGGCCGAGCGAAGCGAGGGCCGGGACCCATACTCCGCAGTCTATCGATGGCGCACGGCGTATAGGTCCCCGCCTTCGCGGGGACGACAAATGAAACGCCGCCATATCCTCGCGCTCACCCTCTATCTCCTCCTCCTCCCCGCCATCGCGTTCGGCCAATCGCGGCCGCAGCTCGACTCCGCACTCACGACCGTCCCGCCCGCTCACGGCATCCGCGCCGAGAACGGCATGGTGGTGGCACAGGAGCGTCGCGCCGCGCGCATCGGCATCCAGATGCTCTCCCGCGGCGGCAACGCGGTGGACGCCGCCGTCGCCGTCGGCTTCGCGCTCGCCGTCACTTATCCGCGCGCCGGCAATATCGGCGGCGGCGGCTTCATGGTGATCCATCTCGCCAACGGCAAGGACACGACCATCGACTATCGCGAGACCGCGCCGCAAGCCGCCACGCGCGACATGTTCCTCGACGCGCAAGGCCGGCCCGACCCGGTCAAATCGCGCGATTCGGCGCTCTCCATCGGCGTGCCCGGCACCGTCGCGGGGCTGGCGCTGGCGCACGAGAAATACGGCTCCGGCAAGCTGACGCTCGCCGACCTGATCGCGCCGGCCATTCGGCTTGCCCGCAGCGGCTTTCCGGTGGTCGACGATCTCGCCGACTCGCTGCCGCGCGCGCGCGAGCGGCTGGCGCGCTGGCCCGCACCCAACCCGCTGCTGAAGGACGGCGGCGATACGCTGGAGAACGGCGACCGCCTGATCCAGCCCGACCTTGCCGATACGCTGCGCGACATCGCCGAGCGCGGCCCGCGCGCCTTCTATGAAGGCCGCATCGCGCAGCGCATCGCCGACGCCGTGCGCAAGGCCGGCGGCATCATGACGGCGCAGGATCTAGCCGCCTATCGCGCGGTCGAGCGTCCGGCCGAGCGCGGCAGCTATCGCGGCCACACCATCGTCTCCATGCCGCCTCCCTCCTCCGGCGGCGTGCACCTGATCGAGATGCTCAACATCCTGGAAGGCTACGAGCTGGCGAAGATGCCGCGCGAAAAGGCGCTGCACCTGCAGATCGAGGCGATGAAGCGCGCCTATGCCGACCGCGCCGCCTTCATGGGCGACCCCGACGCGGTGAAGATGCCGCTCGCCGGCCTCATGTCGAAGGATTACGCCGCTTCGCTGCGCGCCGGCATTGGCGAGCGCGCCACGCCGTCAAGCGACATCCGCGCCGGCAGCCCGGCCGACTACGAAGGCCGCAACACCACGCACTACTCCGTCATCGATCGCGACGGCAACGCGGTGTCGAACACCTATACGCTCAACTTCTCCTACGGCCTCGGCCTGTTCGCCGAAGGCACCGGCGTGCTGCTCAACAACGAGCTCGACGACTTCACCGCGCGGCCCGGCGCGTCGAACGCCTACGGGCTGGTCGGCTACGACGCTAATCTGCCGGGGCCGGGCAAGCGCCCGCTGTCGTCGATGACGCCGACCATCGTGCTCAAGGACGGCGCGCCTGTGCTGGTCACCGGATCGCCCGGCGGCAGCCGCATCATCACCGCGGTGCTGCAGGTGATCGTCAACGCGCTCGACTTACGCATGCCGGTCGAGCAGGCGGTGACCGCCCCGCGCCTGCATCACCAGTGGCAGCCGGACGAGGTCTACGTCGAGCCGGGCTTTCCTCCCGCCGTGCTCGACGCGCTTAAAGGCCGCGGTCACCCGCTGACGCCGACGCGCAGCTTCACCTCGGCCAATTCCATCGCGGTCATTCCGAAGGGCGAATTCACCCCGCGCACCTTCGTCGGCGCGGCCGACCCGCGCACGCGCGGGGCCTTGGCGGCGGGGTATTAGCATTATGAGAAAACTGGCTTGCCGAGCCGTAGCTCGCGGCCACCGTCCGCCTTCGCCCAAGGGGGCTTCGGCGCGACAGCCTTCACTCGCTTCGCGAGCGAAGGTTGGAGCGGGCGAAGGGATTCGAACCCTCGACCCCGACCTTGGCAAGGTCGTGCTCTACCCCTGAGCTACACCCGCATCCGGTAGTGATTTGGCCGGTCCCGCTTGAGGGGCCCGGCCGCCAAGCCGTTCGTATAGCCAGATCGGGCTGCCTTTTGCAACTGCTGCCACAAACCGCCGCGCAGACCGCCTTTTCAGCGGTTCCGCGGCTTGCGCCGGGGCTTTCCGGCCGGCGCTGGCCCTTCATAGGCGGGATTTTGGGTGCAGAAGCCCCGGTTTCCGGCGATCACATTGGGCCGGCACGCCTCGAAGGTCGGGTAGCGGCAGTCCCAATAGGCGCCGGTTTCGCCCAGCGAGATCACCCCGCACCAGGGCATCTCGGCGGCCGGCGCGGGCCGGGGATCGACGAGCAGGGCCGCGCCCAGCGCGGCGGCGATGAAGATGGCACGCATGGCGCGGCCTTTTGCGCTTCGTCCGGGACAAGCCCCGCTGTAACTAACACCGGCCCGGCGCCCGCCAGCGCATAAATAATCGTGTTATTTCCAGGATATGCCCGCACCGATGCCGAAGACGCCCGACGAATTGTTCGCCGCCCTCGATGCCCTTCGCATCCCGCACAAGACGGTCAAGCACCCGCCGCTGTTCACCGTCGAACAGGCGCGCGCGCTGCGCGGCCAGGTTCCCGGCGGGCACACCAAGAACCTGTTCCTGCGCGACAAGAAGTCCGCGCTTTATCTCGTGGTCGCGCTGGAAGACGCCCAGATCGACCTCAAGGGCCTGCACCGCGTGCTCGGCGCGCAGGGGCGATTTTCCTTCGGCTCGTCCGAGCTCCTGCGCGAAGTCTGGGGCGTGGCGCCGGGCGCGGTGACCCCCTTCGGCGCCATCAACGACACGGCGGGGCGCGTCACCGTGGTGCTCGACGCCGACATGATGGCGCACGAGACGCTCAACTATCATCCGCTCGACAACACCATGACCACCTCGATCGCGCGCGCCGACCTGGTGAAATTCCTCGAATCCACCGGCCACGTGCCGCGGATCGAGCGGGTTTCAGGGCTGCCGCCCGAACCCACCTAATCGTCATTCCGGGACGGCGCGCAGCGCCGAACCCGGAGAAAACATCCGCCTTGCCGGCGGCTGGATTCCCGGTTCGCTTGCTACGCAAGCGCCCGGGAATGACAAGAAGAGAGCGGCGGATTGAGCGATTGCATTCAGCCCTAAGATAGCCATCTAATCCGGCGGAACCCGAGGTTTTGGGGGCCTGAAGCCCCCGGTCAGGCGAGGACAAATGCTGCAAGACGGCGGTGCGATGAGTGCGGGCGGCGATCTGGTCAAGGACACGACCACGCAGGCTTTCATGAAGGACGTGATCGAGGAATCCAAGCGCCAGCCGGTGCTGGTGGATTTCTGGGCGCCCTGGTGCGGACCCTGCAAGCAGCTCACGCCGATCCTGGAAAAGGCGGTGAAAGCCGCCAAGGGCAAGGTCAAGCTCACCAAGATGAACATCGACGAGCATCCGGCCATCCCCGGCCAGATGGGCATCCAGTCGATCCCGGCAGTGATCGCGTTCTCCAACGGCCAGCCGGTCGACGGCTTCATGGGCGCGTTGCCGGAGAGCCAGGTCGTGGCGTTCCTCGAACGGCTCACCAAGGGCAAGATCGGCGGCGAGGAGAAGGATCTGCTCAAGTCCGCCGACGAGGCTCTGGTCGGCGGCGACCCGGCCGGCGCCGCCGAGATCTATGCGCAATTGCTCGCCGAAGACTCCGCCAATGTGCACGCGCTCGCAGGCCTTGCGCGCTGCTATGTCGAGACCGGCGCGCTCGAGCAGGCCAAGCAGACGCTGGCGCTGGTGCCGGAAGCCAAGCGCAACGAGGCGCCGGTCGCCGCCGCGCAGGCCGCGCTCGACATCGCCGAGCAGGCGAAGTCGATCGGCCCGCTGGCGGAGTTGGAGGAAAAGGTTTTCGCCAACCCCCTCGACCATCAGGCGCGCTTCGATCTCGCCGTCGCGCTCAACGCCAAGGGCAAGCGCGATGACGCCGCCAAGCACCTGCTCGAGATCGTCAAGCGCGACCGCAAATGGAACGAGGACGGCGCGCGCAAGCAGCTCGTGCAGTTCTTCGAAGCCTGGGGCGGCGCCGATCCGGCCACCGTCGAGGGCCGCAAGCGCCTGTCGTCGATTTTGTTCGCGTGAGCAATTTTCCGCTCGTCCCCGCGAAAGCGGGGACTCAGCGCTGGATTCCCAACACAAGTCGGCTATAGCCGACTTGTGCACTAGAAGCGGCAGACATCGGGTAAACCCGATGTCTGCGCGCGGGAATGAACGGCGGTGAGGCCGGCGCATGCCGAGACGTTTAGCGTGAGGCGCGACTAATGCCGATGAACGCACAGTACCGCGGGCCGGTCGACATGCCCGGCGTGATCCCGGTGTTCCCGCTGCCGGGCGCGCTGCTGCTGCCGCGCGGCCAGATGCCGCTCAATATTTTCGAGCCGCGCTACCTCGCCATGGTCGACGACGCGCTGCGCGACGGTCATCGCCTCATCGGCATGATCCAGCCCGACCCCGCGCATGCGGGTTCGCCCGATAAGCCGGCGCTCTACAAGATCGGCTGCGTCGGGCGCATCACCCAGCTCGCCGAAAGTGGCGACGGCCGCTATTTGCTCGAGCTCACCGGCGTTTCGCGCTTCCGCATCGAGGAAGAGCTTTCCGTCTCCACCGCATACCGGCAATGCCGCGTCACCTTCGCGCCCTTCGCCGACGACTTCGTCGCGCGCAAGGGCGAGACCAAGGTCGACCGCCCGGCGGTGCTCGCCGCGCTGCGCGGCTTCCTCGAGGCCAACGATCTGAAGGCCGACTGGGACGGCATCGAGAGCGCGCCCAACGAAGCGCTCGTCAACGCGCTGTCGATGATGTCGCCCTACGGCCCGGCGGAAAAGCAGGCGCTCCTTGAAGCGCCCGACCTCAAGACCCGCGCCGAGATCCTGGTCGCCATCACCGAAATCGAGCTGGCGAAGAAGAACACCGAAGGCGAACCGCAGTTGCAGTAACCGGTGTCGTCTCCGCGAAGGCGGGGACGACACTCTGCATCACGGCCTCAGTATCACCTTCCCCATCACCTGCCGTGCCGCGATGGCCTTGAGCGCCGCGGGCGCTTGCTCGAGCGGATAGACCTTGTGCACATGCGACGACAGCTTGCCCGTCGCGCACCATTGCACGAGCTGCGCGGTGTTGGCGCGGTGGCCGGCCGGATCGCGCGCGATCCATGAGCCCCAGAACACGCCGAGAACGTCGCAGCCTTTCAGCAGCACCAGATTGAGCGGCAGCTTGGGGATGTCGCCGGCGGCGAAGCCGATGACGAGAAACCGTCCCTCCCACGCGATCGAGCGCAGCGCGGCTTCCGCGTATGGCCCGCCGACCGGATCGTAGATCACGTCGGCGCCCTTGCCTTGCGTGACGCGCCGCAGCGCGTCTTTAAGATCCTCCGCGCCGTAGTCGATACCGTCGTCGGCGCCGTGCTTCTTCGCAAAAGCGATCTTCTCCGTCGACGAAGCGCAGGCGATCACGCGCGCGCCCATCAGCTTGCCGAGCTCGACCGCGGCTAAGCCCGCGCCGCCGGAGGCGCCGAGCACCGCCAAGGTTTCGCCCGGCTTGAGCTGCGCGCGGTCCTTCAGCGCATAGAGCGTCGTGCCGTAGGTCACGCACAGGCCGGCGGCGCGGTCGAAGTCGAGCGCGTCCGGCAGCTTGACCAGCTGCTCGGCCGGGAGCGCGATGCGCTCGCGCGCCGCGCCAAAGCCGCAATAGCCGAGCACGCGGTCGCCCGCCTTGAGGTCGCGTACGCCTTCGCCGACGCTCTCGACCACGCCGGCGAATTCGGCCGCCGGCGAGAACGGCATCTCCGGCTTGGTCTGGTACTTGCCGGCGATGATCAGCGTGTCGAAGAAGTTCAGCGCGGCGGCGTGGATGCGCACCACCGCCTGGCCGGAACCGGCGGAGGGGTCGGGCAGGTCGGCCAAAGTGAGCTCGTCGGGCGTGCCGTAGCGGGTGCAGAGCAGGGCTTTCATGCGGGGTCCATGCAGGCGGGAGGCATTACCTATTTGTAACATGGCGGCGGGTTGCCGCCCGGCTGTTGCCTGTTAACTTTCCGTGGCTAGTGTTCCCGCGGGGCGGCCGCTCGCCGCCTTCACATTGCCGGTATTCGCCCATAATGGGCTAATATCCAGCTACTTTTCGGGACGGCCCGGCGGCCGTCGCTCTGAACCGGTAGGGCCCGATGAACACCACGTTTTTATTCCGGACCGCGATTGCCGTGCTGACGGCCTCCGCCATTTCCACCGCCGCGCAGGCTCAGAAGAAGCCCGATCCCGCCGAGCAGGCCGTGCTGCTCGGCCAGTTCGGCGACTGGGGCGCCTACAAGGCGACGCCGGGCGGCAAGAAGGTCTGCTTCGCGCTGTCGAAGCCGACCTCGGCCACCACCGACCCGGCCGGCCGCAACCGCGACGCTTCCTATGCCTTCGTGTCGACGCGCCCGTCCGAGAAGGTGAAGAACGAGATCTCGGTGATCGTCGGCTACCCGCAGAAGCCCGGCCACGACGCCACCGCCACCGTTGGCGCTGCCAATTACGTGATGTACACCCAGAACGACGGCGCCTGGGTGAAGAACGCCGCCGAGGAAGCGCAGATGGTCGAGGCCATGCGCAAGGGCGCCGATCTCGTGGTCAGGTCCGAGTCCTCGCGCGGCACCAAGACCACCGACACTTATTCGCTCAAGGGCATCGGCCAGGCGCTCGACAAGGTCGCCGAGGAGTGCAAGTAGGGCGCTAGCGTCCACTTTCCGCTGTCGTCCCCGCGAAAGCGGGGACCCAGTACGCCGCAGCTTATCGAGAACGCACGGCGTACTGGATCCCGGCTCTCGCTTTCGCTCGGCCGGGATGACGTCATTAAGGACGGCGCGCGAGGTGGAATGCCGACGCGGCATTCCCATATGTGCTAGTTGATGACAATGACGCTGATCGACACCCATAACGACGCGGCCGCCCCGCCGATCGAAAAGATCGCGCTCGAGCGCTATGTCGCGCCGGCAAAGCCGTCGCTGATCGGCATGTCGCGCGCCGAGCTCTCCGACGCGCTCGGCGCCGTCGGCGTGCCGGAAGGCCAGCGCAAGATGCGCGTGCAGCAGCTCTGGCACTGGATCTATTTCCGCGGCTTCACCTCCTTCGACGCCATGACCAGCGTGTCGAAGGACTTGCGCGCAGCGCTCGCCGAACGCTTCACGCTCGAGCGCCCCGAGGTCGTCGCCGAGCAGGTGTCGGTCGACGGCACGCGCAAATGGCTGCTGCGCCTGCCGGGCGATCCCGACAGCGGCCTGCCGCACGACGTCGAATGCGTCTACATCCCCGACACCGAGCGCGGCACCCTGTGCGTGTCGAGCCAGGTCGGCTGCACGCTCAACTGCTCGTTCTGCCACACCGGCACCCAGCGCCTGGTGCGCAACCTCACCGCCGGCGAGATCGTCGGCCAGGTGATGGTCGCGCGCGACAGGCTCGGTGACTGGCCGTCTTCTCTTAACCCTCCCCTAAAAGGGGAGGGTCGGATCGCTGAAAGCGATCCGGGGAGGGGTCAAACAGAGACCCCCACCCGGACGGCTTCGCCGTCTGACCTCCCCCTTGCAGGGGGAGGTAGAAAAATCACCAACATCGTCATGATGGGCATGGGTGAGCCGCTCTACAATTTCGAGGCGGTGCGCGACGCGCTGCTGATCGTCTCCGACGGCGACGGCCTCGCCATCTCCAAGCGCCGCATCACGCTCTCCACCTCCGGCGTGGTGCCGATGATCGAACGCACCGGCCGCGAGATCGGCTGCATGCTGGCGATCTCGCTGCACGCCGTGCGCGACGAGCTGCGCAACGAGCTGGTGCCGCTCAACCGCAAATATCCGATCCGCGAACTGCTGGAGGCCTGCCGCAATTATCCCGGCGCCTCCAACGCCAAGCGCATCACCTTCGAATACGTCATGCTCAAGGGTGTCAACGACTCCATCGAAGACGCCAAGGCGCTGGTGCGCCTGCTCAAGGGCATCCACGCCAAGATCAACCTCATTCCGTTCAACCCCTGGCCCGGCTCGAAATACGAATGCTCCGACTGGGAGCAGATCGAGAAGTTCTCGCAGGTCGTGTTCGACGCCGGCTATGCTTCGCCGGTGCGCACGCCGCGCGGGCGCGACATCCTCGCCGCCTGCGGCCAGCTCAAGAGCGCCACCGAGAAATTGTCGGCCCGCGAGCGCATGGCGCTGCGCGCGATGGCGATGACGGACTGACCGATCCTGCCCCGGACGCGGTGCAGCGCGCAGCGGTGCACCGCAGATCCGGGGCCGTTACAAACGCCGAGTCTTTAACGATCCCGGGTCTGCAGCGCGTCATTGCATGCCGCGCTGCGCCCGGGACAAGAAAGCCAAGATGTCCCTCCTCCTCCGCATCGTCGTCATCCTGTTCGCGCTGTGGCTTGCGACAATGGCCGCCGGCATGGTCATCGCCTTCGGCCTGCTCGGCCCGCAATGGCACAGCTTCAGCGGCGACGCGGTCGAGCGCGCGAGCTTCTGGGTTTTCACCTTCTTCGGCGCGGCCTTCGCCGGCGCGGCGGCGCTGCTGCCGGTCACGATCCTCATCGTGTTGGCGGAGGCCTTCAAGATTCGCTCGCTGCTCGTGAATGCGGCGGCCGGGGCGGCGGTCCTGCTGCTGGCCTTTTACGGCAGCGGCTTCGCGCGCCCGTCTTACGAGGAATCGATCGACGCCCCGCCGCCGCTGATCGCGCGCGAAGCCGAGCTCGCCGCCGCCGCCGGCGCGGCGTTCGGATTCGTGTACTGGCTGATCGCCGGCCGCAATGCCGGGCGCTGGCGCGAGCCGCGTGGGCCGAGTGCGTGAGGCTCGTGTCCCGGGCGCAGCGCGGGATGCAATGACGCACTGCAGACCCGGGACCGTCACAATTTCGGCGCATGGTAAGGCCCCGGATCAGCGGCGCACCACTTCGCTAACGCTTCGTGCTGCGCCGCGTCCGGGGAAGGCGCCACCGCTTCGCCCCTTGCGCCGCCGCGCCGATGCGCATGGCCGCCGGATAGGAATAGGTGGAGGCGAATTCGAACCAGAAATCGAGCGTCGGTCGGGTCATGCGGGAACTATGCAGTATTTCCATTTCCGCCGTCACCAGAAGTGCGAGGAGAAACCGGCTTGCTGTCATGCCCGCGCAGGCGGGCATCCAGTACCCACGAACGTCGAGATTGAGCGGAAGCGCTTGGGGTACTGGGTCCCCGCCTTCGCGGGGACGACACCGTAGATTGTCGCACCGCCTTTCCATTTTCACGCGCCTCCGCTACACCCGCGCGTCACTTGAAGAGCCCTTAGAGCATGAACCGCACCGGACTGATCGTCGCGCTCATCATTGCCGCCATTGCCGGTGCGCTGTTGGGAATCTTCCCGGGCCTCGACCTGGGCGTCGCGGCCTATTTCCATTCCTTCGTCGACGTCAACAAGAACTACTTCGCCTGGCGCATCTACCCGCCGGTGATGCTGGCGCGCGATGTCGGGCTCTGGGTCGGCACCATCATCATCACGCCGGTGGTGGCCGCGCTCGTCTTCAAGCTCATCCTGCCGCGGCGCAAGCTGCTCATTCCAGGCCGCGCCATTCTGTTCCTGATGGCGACCATGGCGCTCGGCCCCGGGCTCCTGGTCAATGCCATCCTCAAGGAGCATTGGGACCGTCCGCGGCCGATTGACGTCAAGCAGTTCGGCGGCGACCAGCATTTCGTCCCCTGGTGGGATCCGCGCGGCGACTGCCCGGGCAACTGCTCCTTCGTGTCCGGCGACGTGTCGGGCGCGTTCTGGACGATCGCGCCGGCCGCGCTCACGCCGCCGGCCATCCGGCCCATCGCCTATGGCGCGGCGCTTGCGCTCGGCACGGCGATGGCCGCTTTCCGCGTGATGGCGGGCGGGCACTTCGTGTCGGACGTGATCTTTGCCGGCGTCTTCACGTTCCTCATCATCTGGCTCTGCTACGCGCTGATCTACCGCTGGCCGCGCACGCGGCTGTCCGACGACGACGTCGAGCGCGCGCTGGAGCGCATCGCCATGCCCGGCTACCGGATGATAGGCGCGCTGTTCGGAGCCAAGAAGACTTAACAAGAAGACTTAAAAGCGCTGGTCGAGCGCGCCGGGCTCAAGCTGCAATAACGCGCCATAAAAAACGCCGGGCTTTTGGCCCGGCGTTCTCGCCATTCGATGCTTTGCGCTACCGCCGCGCGCCTTTGGCCGCGCCCGTCGTCGCCGGGGCGTTGTCGGCGCGCGCGCCGCCGCCGTTCAGCTTGTCGGCGAACAGCGCGATGGTCTTGGCGTAGACCTCGGCCTTGTTCCAGGCCTTGATCACTTCAAAGTTTGGCTGGCCGACATTCCAGCCCTGGCCGCGCTGCCAGCCGTGACCCTTCAGGTAGTTGGCGGTGGAGGCGAGCACGTCCGGCACGCTGCCGACCAGGTCGCGGCGGCCGTTGCCGTCGAAGTCGACGGCGAACTTGTAATAGGACGACGGCAGGAACTGGGTCTGGCCGATCTCGCCCGCCCATTCGCCGATCATCTGCGCCGACGCCATGTCGCCGCGGTCGATGATGCGCAGCGCGTCGATCAGTTCGCCCTGGAATTTGTCGGTGCGACGGCAGTCATAGGCCAGCGTCGCCACCGAGCGCACGACCGAGCGCTTGCCGTGCACCACGCCGAAGTCCGTTTCCAGGCCCCAGATCGCGACGACGACCGCGCCTTGCACGCCGAACTGCTGCTCGATGCGCTTGAGCAGCGCGGCGTGCTGCTGCATGTACTTCGCGCCCTTGGTCAGGCGGTCGCGCGAGACCATGCGGCCGGAAAACTGCTCGAAGGTCTGGCTGAAGTGCTTCTGGTTGCGGTCGGCGGCGAGCACCGCGTTGTCGACGGCGACGCCCTCGAGCGCCGACAGGCCGCGCTGTGACACGCCCTTGGCGGCCGCCTCTTTCTTGATGTCGGCGATGAAGGCGGGAAAGCCGCCTTTGTGGTTGCACTGCGCGGCGAGCGCCGGCGCGGCGGTGAGCGTCAGAACGGCGGCGGCCGCGGCCGCCGGGATCAGTTTGCGGATCGTCATGGTGGACTGGCCTCTGCCGAAATGGATTCCCCGGATGGAAATCAGCATTAGCCCGCCGCCGTTGCGCCGCCAGCGCGATCGCGCGGTAACATTAACCCGCATGGTTACGGCTACACGCCGGCGCGGTTCCGCGCGATGATGCACGGTCGATTCGCACAGCGAGGGGTTCCAAGGGGGTTCAATGGCCGACGCGCCCGCCAAGCTCAAACGCGTGCTGCACATGAAGATCCGCGCCGTCGGCGATCCCGGCCAGGTGCTGGCGCTGATGAAGGGCGGCAGCCAGTTCTACCGCGCGCTCGGCGGCGCCCGCTTCCGCTATTTGCAGAACGTCGACGACCCGGCGCAATTCCTGGTCGAGGTCGAATACGAGGCCGACGCCGGGATCGAACTGAACCGGCAGAAGGTCGCCTCCGACCCGATGGTGCGCACCTTCCTGCAAGGCTGGAAGCAGATGCTGGCCGGCCAGGCGGACATGGATGTGTATGAGGACGTGACGGGGTAGGCTAAAATATTCCTTCCTACGGTATTGACGAAATTCCCAAGGTATGTAATCCTGCCTGCGTCCCGTTCGATAGAGGGCGTCATCTAGAGGCGTCTTGGTGATGGAGCGGGATGCGGCGCTTGCGGATGGGAGATGAACGCACCTCCCACATCCCCGAGCGGCGCCGGGGCTCCGCCCGGGGGCAATATGACCCCCTGCGAGGAGCTCGCTGACGGTGGGCCGCGGTAAGACCCGCCCGAGGCTTTGCGCACGCAGCCGCCCGCAAGGCGGTCGCGCGGCGGAAGCCGAAGGCCGAGGCGCGCGAACCCCCGAAAGCGCGGTCCCGGCGCTGGAGAGAAATATCTCTCTTCAAATCGCCGCGATGGCGCGCCGAGAGGCGCCCGCACTTCGGAGACGGAGTGCGGATTTTACCGACTACCGGCAGCGTCACTTGGCGCGCCATCCCCCTCTCTTGCGCGAGAGGGGTAAGGGAAGACCGGCCACCCCGGGCCGGAACAAAAAATAGGGGCGGCGGAGCTTTGCCTCAGCCGTCATTCCGGGCGAGCGCTGCAAGCGCGAGACCCGGAATCCAGTACGCCGCAGTCTCACGAGAGGGCACGGAGTACTGGATCACCCGCTTTCGCGGGTGATGACCGGGGTGAAACTCTCGCTCTTGTCCGCCCGCGCAAGGCTCTATAATCACCCCCAAGCGATCCCGTGAGGAGGTTCCCATGTCGCAGCCGGCCGAAACGCGCGCCGCCAAGCCCGCCATGCTCAAGGACAAGGATTTCCAGTGGGAGGACCCGCTCGGCCTCGAGTTCGAGCTCACCGAAGACGAGCGCATGGTGCGCGACACCGCGCGCGGCTTCGCGCAGGACTACCTGATGCCGCGCGTGGTCGAGGCCTACGCGCAGGAAAAATTCGACCCCAACAATCTGCCCGAGATGGGCAAGCTCGGCCTGCTGGGGCCCACCATCCCTGAGGAATACGGCGGCGCGGGGCTCGGCTACGTCGCCTATGGCCTGATCGCGCGCGAGCTGGAGCGCGTCGATAGCGGCTACCGCTCCACCATGTCGGTGCAGTCCTCGCTGGTGATGCATCCGATCTACGCCTACGGCTCGGAGGCGCAGCGGCGAAAATATCTGCCCAAGCTTGCCACCGGCGAGATGATCGGCTGCTTCGGCCTCACCGAGCCCGACCACGGCTCCGACCCCGGCTCCATGGTCACGCGCGCCGAGAAGGTCGCCGGCGGCTACAAGCTCAACGGCGCCAAGACCTGGATCTCCAACGCGCCGGTCGCGCACATCGCCGTCGTCTGGGCCAAGCTCGACGGCGTCATCAAGGGCTTCATCGTCGAGCGCGGCATGAAGGGTTTCTCGACGCCCAAGATCGAGGGCAAGCTTTCCTTGCGCGCCTCCATCACCGGCGAGATCGTGCTGGAAGACTGCGTGGTGCCGGAAGAAAATTTGCTGCCGAACGCCAAGGGCCTGGCCGGCCCGTTCGGCTGCCTCAACAATGCGCGCTACGGCATCGCCTGGGGCGCCATGGGCGCCGCCGAGTTTTGCTGGCACGCCGCGCGCCAGTACACGCTCGACCGCAAGCAGTTCAACCGCCCGCTGGCGGCCAACCAGCTCATCCAGAAGAAGCTCGCCGACATGCAGACCGAAATCGCGCTCGGCCTGCAAGGCGCGCTGCGGCTCGGCCGCATGCTGGAGCAAGGCAAGGCCGCGCCGCCGTCGATCTCGCTGATGAAGCGCAACAACTGCGGCAAGGCGCTCGACATCGCGCGGCTGGCGCGCGACATGCACGGCGGCAACGGCATCTCGGGCGAGTATCACGTGATGCGCGTGCTCGCGAACCTCGAGACCGTGAACACCTATGAAGGCACGCATGACATCCATGCGCTGATTCTGGGACGCGCGCAGACCGGGATTCAGGCATTCTTCTGAGCAAGCTTCCGCTCGTCCCCGCGAAAGCGGGGACCCAGCGCGGCGTCCAGCGCATTACCTGTGACTCTGGATTCCCGCTTGCGCGGGAATGAGTGGAAATAGTTTTCATGGACCTCCTGACCGCCGCGTTCCTCACCGGCACCGGCGTCGTCGCTGGCATCATCGCCACCATGGTCGGCGGCGCCGCCGTCGTCATCTACCCCGCGCTGATCGCGACCGGCGTGCCGCCGCAGCTCGCGGCCGTGTCGAACCTGGCGTCGATCATGCCGGCCACCATGCTGGCGGCGCTGTCCGACCGCTCGCAACTGCCGCCGTTCAACCGCGCGTTCTTCGCGTTGATCGTCATATCTGTTTCCGGCGCCGGGCTCGGCGCCGCGCTGCTGGTGCTCACGCCCGAACGCGTGTTCGCGGCGATCGTGCCGCTGCTGCTCGCTTTTGCGACCGTGCTGTTCGCCTTCTCCGAACGCGTTAGCGTTTACTTGCGCGCCCGTGCGGCCAACCGCGGCCACGAGATGTCCTTCACCATCGGCAGCCTGAAGGTGCTGCTGCCGGTGTCGTTCTACACCGGCTATTTCGGCGCCGGCGCCGGCATCCTGATGCTGGGGGTGTTCTCGCTGGCGACCGGCGGCGACTATCGCGCCGCCAATGTCGCGAAAAACTTCGTCTCCAGCCTGAACGGGCTCGCCGCCACGCTGGTCTTCGCCACGCAGGGCGCGGTGCTGTGGCCGCAGACGCTCGCGCTCGCCGTCGGCGCCATCGCCGGCGGGCTGGTCGGCGCTTACGTGGCGCGCGTCATCCCGCGCAACGTCATCCGCGTGCTGATCGTCGTCGTCGGGGCGGCGCTCACGATCGAGTTCGCGCGCCGCTATTGGTTCTAGAGCGCCATCGCCTGCACCTGGCGCGCGAGCTCGACCACGCGCTTGGTCATCGCGCTGTCCGGCTCGCCGAGTGCGTCGATGACGTCGAAATGGTTCTTGCCGGGGATCGCCTCGTAACGCGTCTCGACCATGCCCTGCCGCCAGGCGTCGGCGATGGTTTTGCTCTGGCGCAGGAACTCGCCCGACTCGATGCCGCCGACCACCGCATCAAGCACGCGCCCAGCCGGCACGGGCCAGTACAGCGGCGAGCAGGCGCGCGCGGATTTTTCATCAAGCTTGAGGTCGGCATTGACCGAAACCTGCGTCAGCGGCGCAAGGTCGAACACGCCGGAGATGGCATAGGCGGCCGGCACCAGGTCGGCTGGCGCATCGGGCGCGAGCGTCTTCCAGTCGGTCGCCAGCAGGCAGGCGGCGAGGTGCCCGCCGGCGGAGTGGCCGGCGACCATGATGCGCTGCTTGCGCTTGCGCCACAGGAACAGGCAGGCCGCGCGCATCTGCTCGATGATGGTGGCGATGGAGACCTGCGGGCACAGGTCGTAGCCGGCGACCGCGACGGTGACGCCATGCGCGTTCGGCCCGCCCGCCAGATGGCTGAATTCGTCCGGGTGCAGCGTGCGCCACCAGCCGCCGTGCACGAACAGCACCAGCGGCGTCCTGGGCCCGTCGTCCTTGGCCGGGAACAGGTCGATGGTCTGGCGCGGCGAGGGCCCGTATTTGAGCTTGAGTTCCGCGTTGCGCGCGGCCTTGCGGTAGGCCTCGGCGTCGCGGTGCCAGCGCGCGAAAATCTCCACGTGCTCGGGCACGCGGGCGCGGTTGTCGTATTCGACTTCGTAATTGATGGCCATGCGGGGCTCCAAAAGGGAACGCGAGATTGCGGCAAGGCGCTTTGCCGGGCAAGGCTTTCGCGGGGACGACAGGCGAAGAAAAACTCGCTAAATCTCCACCCATGAAAATCGACGGCAAGCCGACGCGCACGATCTGGGTCGAGGGCGACGCGGTCGGCATTATCGACCAGACGGCGCTGCCGCACCGCTTCGTCACCGCGCGGCTTGCGACGCTCGAGGAGGCCGCCCGCGCCATCAAGTCCATGCAGGTGCGCGGCGCGCCGCTGATCGGCGCGGCGGCGGCTTATGGGATTTGGCTGGCGCTCAAGGCGGACGCGTCCGACGAGGGCATCGAGCGCGCCTATGCCGTGCTGCTCGCCACCCGCCCGACCGCGATCAACCTGAAATGGGCGCTCGACGAGATGCTGGCCACAGTGCGCAACCGCCCGCGTGCCGAGCGCGCCGCGGCGGCGCTCGCCCGCGCCAATGAAATCGCCGAGGAAGACGTCGCCATCAACCAGGCCATCGGCCGCCACGGGCTCAAGCTGATCGAGGACATCGCCGCCAGGAAGAAGGGCGAGCGCGTCAACGTGCTCACCCACTGCAACGCCGGCTGGCTCGCCACCGTGGACTGGGGCACGGCGACCGCGCCGATCTACATGGCGCACGACAAGGGCCTGCCCATTCACGTCTTTGCCGACGAGACGCGCCCGCGCAACCAGGGCGCCTCGCTCACCGCCTGGGAACTGGGCAAGCACGGCGTCGCCCACACCGTTATCTCCGACAATACCGGCGGCCACCTGATGCAGCACGGCATGGTCGATCTCGTCATCGTCGGCACCGACCGCGTCACCGCGCAAGGTGACGTCTGCAACAAGATCGGCACTTATTTGAAGGCGCTTGCCGCGCACGACAACGACGTGCCGTTTTATGTGGCGCTGCCGTCGCCGACCATCGACTTCACGGTCAGCGACGGCGTCGCCGAAATTCCGATCGAGCAACGCGGCGCCGAAGAAGTCGCCACCATGACCGGCAAGACCGCCGACGGCCGCATCGAAACCGTGCAAGTGGTGCCGGACGGTTCACCCGTGGCGAACTACGGCTTCGACGTGACGCCGGCGCGCCTGGTCACCGGCCTGATCACCGAGCGCGGCGTGCTCAAGGCCGGGCGCGCGGCGCTCGCCGCGGCCTTTCCCGAGCGCGCGTGAATTCGATAGGATATTATCTTGTCATTCCGGGGCGCCGCGGAGCGGCGAACCCGGAATCCAGAGGCAAACTCTGGTAGGTGTTTCTGGATTCCGGGTTCGCGCCTTCAGCGCGCCCCGGAATGACAGAGAACGGAAAGCCCATGTCCCTCGCCGCCCAGAAACTGGAACTCCCGATCGACGGCCGCCAGTCGGAAGCCGCGCTGGCGGTGGCGCGCGGCACCGCGCGGCTTTTGCACGCGCACGGCTTCTGCGTGGTGGGCGAGCTGCCGCTGCCCTCCGGCCGCCGCGCCGACCTGGTCGCGCTGCATGGCAACAGCGAAATCTGGATCGTCGAGGTCAAGTCCTCGGTCGCCGACTTCCGCGCCGATCAAAAATGGCAGGACTACCGGGCCCATTGCGACCGGCTGTTCTTCGCCACCTCGCTGGACGTGCCGTGCGAGATCTTCCCGCCCGACACCGGGTTGATCGTGGCGGACGCCTTCGGCGCCGAATTCAAGTGCGAGGCGCCCGTGCACAAGCTGCCGGCCGCCACGCGCAAGTCGATGATGCTGTTGTTCGCGCGCGCCGCCGCGCTGCGGCTCTCGTCGCTGGCCGACCCGACCGGGCCTTACGGGGAATTCACCTGAAGTCATTCCGGGGCGCGTGCGCAGCACGCGAACCCGGAATCCATAACCCCTGCTGCGGCGTACGGATTCCGGGCCCGCCACTTCGTGGCGTCCCGGAATGACAATAAGCGAGAAACTACCGCGGAGCCCTTTTGGCCAAAATCCGCTGCAGCGTGCGGCGGTGCATGTTGAGCCGGCGCGCGGTTTCCGAGACGTTGCGGCCGCACAATTCGTAGATGCGCTGGATGTGTTCCCAGCGCACGCGGTCGGCCGACATCGGGTTGGCCGGCGGCTCGATCCTGGTGTTGTCCTGCGCCAGCAGCGCCGCGACCACGTCGTCGGCGTCCACCGGCTTGGCCAGATAGTCGACCGCGCCGAGCTTCACTGCATTGACCGCCGTGGCGATGTTGCCGTAGCCGGTGAGGATGATGGCGCGCGCCTCCGGACGGCGGCGCTTGAGCGCCGAGATCACGTCGAGGCCGTTGCCGTCGCCGAGCCGCATGTCGACCACCGCGAAGGCGGGCGCCGCCTGCTCGAGTTGCAGCAGCCCGTCTGCCACCGATTCGGCGGTGGTAACCAGGAAGCCGCGGCTCTCCATCGCCTTGGCGAGCCTTTGCAGAAAGGACCGGTCGTCCTCGACGATCAGCACCGAGCGCTCGCCCGGAATCTGCTCGTTCAGTGCCGCCGCGGCGGAATCGACTGCCATATCCACGTTTATACCCACATACCGTTGATTTTCCGCAGCTTAGCCCGTGCGGGGGTGCCGCCACACCACAAAAAATTGTTATCGGGAACCGGTGTCAGGCCGCGGCATAGGCCAAAGGCCGCTCGAATTCGCCGCGCGGCCAGCGCAAGGTGATGGTGGCGCCGCGGCCGGGCGGCTTGCGGCTCTCCAGAGTGAGGGTCGCGCCGGAACGGTCGAGCAGGGTCTTGGCGATGAAGAAGCCGAGGCCGAGGCCGGTCGGCTCCTCGCCGCTGTCGTTCGGGCGGCGGCGGCGCGTGGTGACATAGGGCTCGCCGATGCGGCCCATGATCTCCGGCGCAAAGCCCGGGCCGTCGTCGCTGATGCTGACCGCGACCGTTTCGTCGTCCCATTGGGTCTCGACCGTCACTTTCTCGCGCGCGAAATCGACGGCGTTTTCCAGGAGGTTGCCGAGGCCGTAGATGATCGCCGGGTTGCGCGCGCCGACCGGCTCGGCGTTGCGGTCCTGCGGCGTCTTGACCTCGATGGCCACGCCGAAGTTCCGGTGTGGCGCCACCACTTCCTCGATCAGCGCGGTGATCGGCGTGCGGTCGAAGGGCGTCTCGCCGGCCGACGACAATTCGGTGATCTTGGCCAGGATGTCGCGGCAGCGCGTGGCCTGCTCGCGCAGCAGGCGCACGTCGTCGCCATGCGGCGCATTTGCGGCGATCGCGTTTTCCAACTCCTTGGCGATCACGGAAATCGTCGACAGCGGCGTGCCGAGCTCGTGCGCGGCGGCGGCGGCCAGCCCGTCGAGTTGCGACAGATGCTGTTCGCGCGCCAGCACCAGCTCGGTGGCGGCGAGCGCGTCGGTGAGCTGGCGCGATTCCTCGGTGATCTGCCAGGCGTAGACGCCGATGAAGCCGATGGCCAGCAGGATCGAGAGCCAGACGCCCATCATGTAGATCGGCGGCAGCTGCAGCGGGTCCTCGATGTCCCACGGCAACGGGTAATGCACGAACACCAGCACGGTGGCGCAGGCGACCGCGAAGGCGCCGAGCATCAGCGTGTAGCGCGGCGGCAGCGCGGTCGCCGACAGCAACACCGGCGCAAGGAACAGGAAGGCGAACGGGTTCTGCAAGCCGCCGGTGAGGAACAGGAGCACCGCCAGTTCGGCGATGTCGAAGGCGAGCAGCCAGGCGGCGCGGTCGGGTTCCAGCCGCTGCGTGGCGTGGAAGCGCAGCCGCAGCGCGATGTTGAGCCAGGCCGACAGCACGATGACGGCAAGGCAGGCCCAGATCGGCAGCGCGAATTCGAGCCCGAAATAGACCACCAGCACGGCCGTGGTCTGGCCGATGATGGCGAGCCAGCGCAGCCGCACCAGCGTGTCGAGACGCACGTTGCGGCGCGGATGTTCGTGGGGAAGGCCGAGACTGGGCATGGGCGGCAGTTTAGCGTCCCACGCGCCCGCACACCAA
>JALHRB010000042.1 GCA_022841665.1 Pseudolabrys sp. | reverse complement strand
CGACGATTTCGTCTGGCCTGGCGCCGAACAGCCGGTGCAGCCGCCGCCGGCGGCAAAGCCGGCCGCGCCGCAAGTCAGCGCCGTGCCGCCGGCTGCCGCTGCGCCAGCGCCAGCGCAGATCATGCAGCCGGAAGCAACGCGGCCCGAGAAAAAGCCTGGGCCGCAGAGCGCGAAGCCGGTCGAGACGACCGCCGCCAGACCGAAGCCCGCGCAGGATACCCGGCCGCGTCCGCCCGCGCCGGTGCAGCAGCAGGCGCCGCGTCCGCAGCGGCCCGGCGTCTTCGACCCCGGCGGTCCGTTCGGGTGGATACGGTAGAGCCGCTCATTCCCGCGCAAGCGGGAATCCAGGACCACTGAATGCATTTGTGATTTCGCACTGGGTCCCCGCTTTCGCGGGGACGAGCGGATGAGTTTGCGGCTTCAGCGCGGCAGCGTCGTCGTTCCCATCAGGAACTTGTCGACCGCGTGCGCGCACTGGCGCCCTTCGCGGATCGCCCACACCACCAGCGACTGGCCGCGGCGCATGTCGCCGGCGGCGAACACGTTCGGCAGCGATGTGCGATAGGCGACCGTGTCCGCGCTGACATTGCCGCGCTGGTCGAACGCGACGTCGAGCGCCTTGAGCATGCCTTCGTGCAGCGGCGAGACGAAGCCCATGGCGAGCAGCACGAGGTCGGCCTCGACCGTGAACTCGCTGCCCGGCACCGGCTGGAATTTCGCGTCGACATGCACGCAGTGCAGCCGCTTCACGTGGCCGTTCTCGCCCTCGAATTTCTGCGTCAGCACGGCGAAGTCGCGCGTGGCGCCTTCCTCGTGGCTTGAGGAGACGCGCATCTTGAGCGGCCACAGCGGCCAGGTGAGGTCCTTGTTCTCGCGCTCCGGCGGCTGCGGCATGATCTCGAAGTTGAGCACCGACACCGCGCCCTGGCGGATGGAGGTGCCGATGCAGTCGGAGCCGGTGTCGCCGCCGCCGATGACCACGACCTTCTTGCCCGTCGCGAGGATCGGTTCGACGCTGCCGAGCGGCTCGTTGGAGACGCGCCGATTCTGCTGCGGCAGGAAATCCATGGCGAAATGGATGCCCTTGAGTTCGCGCCCCGGGATCGGCAGGTCGCGCGGCTTCTCGGCGCCGCCGGCGAGCACGACCGCGTCGTGCTCCTTCACCAGCTTGTCGGCCGGCAAATTGACGCCGACGTCGGCGCCGTAATGGAACGTCACGCCCTCGGCCTGCATCTGCGCGACGCGGCGGTCGACGTGCACCTTCTCCATCTTGAAGTCGGGGATGCCGTAGCGCAGCAGGCCGCCGGCCTTGGCCCAGCGCTCGTAGACATGCACCTCGTGGCCGGCGCGCGCGAGCTGCTGCGCGCAGGCGAGCCCGGCCGGGCCGGAGCCGACGACGGCGATCTTCTTGCCGGTCTTGATCGTCGCGACCTCGGGCTTGAGGCCCTGCGCGATGGCGCGGTCGGCGATCTCGCATTCGATCGTCTTGATGGTGACCGGGGTGTCGTCGATGTTGAGCGTGCAGGACGCCTCGCACGGCGCCGGGCAGACGCGGCCGGTCACTTCCGGGAAATTGTTGGTGGAGTGAAGGTTGCGGGCGGCCTCTTCCCAGTTGCCGCGATAGACCAGGTCGTTCCAGTCGGGGATCTGGTTGTTGACCGGACAGCCGGTCGGCGCGCCGGTGATGCGGCTGGTGCCGTGGCAATAGGGCACGCCGCAATCCATGCAGCGCGCAGCCTGCTTGCGCACTTCGTCCTCCGGCAAGGGAAGGACGAATTCGCGATAGTGCTTGATGCGCTCCGCGACCGGCTGATAGTCGCGGTCCTCGCGCTCGATTTCCAGAAAGCCGGTGATCTTACCCATATTACTCTGCGGCCTGCATCGTGGCGGCCTTCTCCTTTGCCATCTCAGCAAGCGCGCGGCGGTATTCGACCGGCATCACTTTCTTGAACAGCGAACGATAACGTTTCCAATCGGCGAGAATATCGGCGGCGCGCTTGGAGCCGGTGTAGCGCGCATGATCCGAAATCAGCTTATGCAGCCGCGCGGCGTCGCCGTTGCTCAGGTCGGCCATGACGTCGACACGGCCGCTGGTCTCGAGCTCCACCCCGAACTCCTGCTCCGCGATCTGCTCTTCTTCCGGCATCGGCTCGAGTTCGACCATCGCCATGTTGCAGCGGGACTTGAAGCTGCCGTCCTCGTCCAGCACGTAGGCGATGCCGCCCGACATGCCGGCGGCGAAGTTGCGGCCGGTGTAGCCGAGCACGACGACGACGCCGCCGGTCATGTATTCGCAGCAGTGGTCGCCGGCGCCCTCGACCACCGCGATAGCGCCGGAGTTGCGCACGGCGAAGCGCTCGCCGGCGACGCCGCGGAAATAGCACTCGCCCTGGATGGCGCCGTACAGCACCGTGTTGCCGACGATGATCGACTCTTCCGGCACGATGGCGCTGTCGGCCGGCGGCCGGATGATGATGCGGCCGCCCGAAAGACCCTTGCCGACATAGTCGTTGGCGTCGCCTTCCAGCTCGAAGGTCACGCCCTTGGCGAGCCAGGCGCCGAAGGACTGCCCGGCGGTGCCGGTGAAGCGCACATGGATGGTGCCGTCCGGCAGGCCGGCGTGGCCGTAGCGCTTGGCGATCTCGCCCGACAGCATGCCGCCGCAGGTGCGGTCGACGCTCTTGATCGCGGCCTGCAGGCGCACCGGTGCGCCGCGGTCGAGCGCGGCCTGCGACTCCGCGATCAGCTTGCGGTCGAGGATGTCGTGGATCTTATGATCCTGCGCCTCGCACTTGAAGATCGCGGTGCCCTTGGCCGCCTTCGGTTTGGTGAACAGCTTGGAGAAGTCGAGGCCCTTGGCCTTCCAGTGCTCCACCAGCTTGCGCTGGTCGAGCATCTGCATCTGGCCGGTCATCTCGTCCATGGTGCGGTAGCCGAGCTCGGCCATGAGCTCGCGCACTTCCTCGGCGACGAAGAAGAAGTAGTTGATGACGTGCTCGGGCTGGCCCTTGAAGCGCTTGCGCAGCACCGGGTCCTGCGTGGCGACGCCGACCGGGCAGGTGTTCAGGTGGCACTTGCGCATCATGATGCAGCCGGCCGCGATCAGCGGCGCGGTGGCGAAGCCGAATTCGTCGGCGCCGAGCAGCGCGCCCACGACCACGTCGCGGCCGGAGCGGATGCCGCCGTCGACCTGCACGGCGATGCGGCCGCGCAGGCGGTTGGCGACCAGCGTCTGGTGGGTCTCGGCCAGGCCGATCTCCCACGGCGAGCCGGCGTGCTTGATCGAGGTGAGGGGGGAGGCGCCGGTGCCGCCCTCGAAGCCCGAGATGGTCACGTGGTCGGCGCGCGCCTTGGAGACGCCGGCGGCGACCGTGCCGACGCCGACCTCGGAGACGAGCTTCACCGACACGTCGCCGGCCGGGTTGACGTTCTTGAGGTCGAAGATGAGCTGCGCGAGATCCTCGATCGAATAGATGTCGTGGTGCGGCGGCGGCGAGATCAGGCCGACGCCCGGCGTCGAATGGCGCACCTTGGCGATGGTCTTGTCGACCTTGTGGCCGGGCAACTGGCCGCCTTCGCCGGGCTTGGCGCCCTGCGCCATCTTGATCTGCATCATGTCCGAGTTGACGAGATACTCGGCGGTGACGCCAAAGCGTCCCGAGGCTACCTGCTTGATGGCCGAGCGCATCGAATCGCCGTTCGGCAGCGGCTTGAAGCGGTCGGCTTCCTCGCCGCCTTCGCCGGTGTTCGACTTGCCGCCGATGCGGTTCATGGCGATGGCGAGCGTGGTGTGCGCCTCGCGCGAAATCGAGCCGAACGACATGGCGCCGGTCGAGAAGCGGCGCACGATGTTCTTGGCGGGCTCGACTTCGTCGAGCGGCACCGGCTTGCGGCCGTCCTCTTCCGCCTTCTTGATGCGGAACAGGCCGCGGATGGTGAGCAGGCGCTCGTTCTGGTCGTTCACGATCTGCGCGAAGGCGCGGTAGCCGTCGCGCGAGTTGCCGCGCACGGCGTGCTGCAGCCGCGACACCGTCTCGGCGGTCCAGACATGGTCCTCGCCGCGCACGCGCACGGCATAGTCGCCGCCGACGTCAAGCATGCTCTTGTAGATCGGCGCGTCGGAGAAGGCGTCGCGGTGACGGCGCACGGCCTCTTCCGCGATCTCGGCCAGGCCCACGCCCTCGATGCGCGTGTGCGTGCCGGTGAAGTACTTGTCGACGAAGTCCTGGCGCAGGCCGACGGCGTCGAAGATCTGCGCGCCGCAGTAGGACTGGTAGGTGGAGATGCCCATCTTGGACATCACCTTGAGCAAGCCTTTGCCGATCGATTTGATGTACTTCTTGACGATCTCCTTATCGTCGGTCGGCTTGCCGGGCAGGTCGTCCTTCATGGCGACCAGCGTCTCGAAGGCGAGGTAGGGATTGATCGCTTCCGCGCCGTAACCGGCCAGGCACGCGAAGTGGTGCACCTCGCGCGGCTCGGCCGTCTCCAGCACCATGCCGACCGAGGTGCGCAGGCCCTGGCGGATCAGGTGGTGATGCACCGCCGCGGTCGCCAGCAGCGCCGGGATCGGGATGCGGTCGGCGGAAGCCTTGCGGTCGGACAGGATCAGGATGTTGCAGCCCTTGCGCACCTGCTCCTCGGCGCGCTCGCAGAGCTGGTCGATCGCCCAGCCCATGCCGTCGGCGCCGTGCTCAGCCGGATAGGTGATGTCGAAGGTGCGCGACTGGAAATGCTTGTCGCTCACTTCCGAGATCGAGCGGATTTTCTCCAGGTCCTCGTTGGTGAGGATCGGCTGGCGCACTTCCAGGCGTTTGGTCTTGGAGGTGCCTTCCAGGTCGAACAGATTGGGGCGCGGCCCGATGATGGAGACGAGGCTCATCACCAGCTCTTCGCGGATCGGGTCGATCGGCGGGTTGGTGACCTGCGCGAAGTTCTGCTTGAAATAGGTGAACAGCGGCTTCGGCTTGTCCGACAGCGCCGAGATCGGCGTGTCGTTGCCCATGGAGCCGACAGCTTCCTCGCCGGTGGCGGCCATCGGCGTCATCAGGAT
The DNA here is from genome assembly GCA_022841665.1 of Pseudolabrys sp. GTDB lineage: Bacteria > Pseudomonadota > Alphaproteobacteria > Rhizobiales > Xanthobacteraceae > Pseudolabrys. The sequence goes on along the minus strand of JALHRB010000042.1, from coordinate 27,259 downwards.
CTTGATGTCTTCCTGCGTGTAGCCGAAGGCCTGCTGGCGATCGAGCAGCGCCAGGTTGGAAATCTGCTTGCCGTTGCCGGTGTCGGGCAGGTCTTCCAGCACGAGCTGCGTGTTCTTCAGCCACTCCTGATAGGGATGGCTCTTGGCCAGCGTCGCCTTCAATTCCTCGTCGGGAATGAGCCGGCCCTCGTCGAGGTCGACGAGCAGCATCTTGCCCGGCTGCAGGCGCCACTTCTTGACGATGTCCTTTTCCGGGATCGGCAGCACGCCCGTCTCGGACGCCATGATGATGCGGTCGTCGCGCGTGAGCAGATAGCGCGCCGGCCGCAGGCCGTTGCGGTCGAGCGTGGCGCCGATCTGGCGGCCGTTGGTGAAGGCGATCGCGGCGGGGCCGTCCCACGGCTCCATCAGCGCGGCGTTGTATTCGTAGAAGGCGCGCCGCTCCTCGTCCATGAGCGGGTTGCCCGCCCAGGCTTCCGGAATCATCATCATCATGGCGTGGGCGAGCGAGTAGCCACCCTGCACCAGGAATTCGAGCGCGTTGTCGAAGCAGGCGGTGTCCGACTGGCCTTCGTAGGAGATCGGCCACAGCTTGTTGATGTCGTTGCCGAACAGCGGCGACGACACGGAAGCCTGCCGCGCCGCCATCCAGTTGACGTTGCCGCGCAGCGTGTTGATCTCGCCGTTGTGCGCGATAAGCCGGTACGGGTGCGCCAGCGACCAGGTCGGGAAGGTGTTGGTCGAGAAGCGCTGGTGCACCAGCGCGATCGCGCTCTCGAAGTCCGGATCATGCAGGTCGGGATAGTAGGCGCCGAGCTGGTCGGCCAGGAACATGCCCTTGTAGATCACCGTGCGGCAGGAGATCGACACCGGGTAATAGCCGGAGACGCGGCGGTCGCGGCGCCGGTAGATGGCGTTGGAGATCGACTTGCGCAGGATGTAGAGGCGGCGCTCGAATTCGTCCTCGGAGAACTGCTTCTTGCCGCGGCCGATGAACACCTGCATGTGCTTGGGCTCGGTCGGCTTGACCGATTCACCGAGCGTGGAATTGTCGGTCGGCACGTCGCGCCAGCCAAGCAGCGAGAGGCCCTCGCGCTCGATCACTTCCGCGTAGATATCGCGGATGATCTGCCGCCAGTTGTTGTCGGTCGGCATGAACAGGTAGCCGACGGCGTAGTCGCCGGGCGCGGGCAGGGTGAAGCCGAGCGCGGCCGCCTTCTTGGCGAAAAATTTGTGCGGGATCTGCACCAGGATGCCGGCGCCGTCGCCCATGCGCGGATCGGCGCCGGTGGCGCCGCGGTGCTCGAGGTTGCAGAGGATCTGCAAGCCGTCCTGGATGATCTGATGCGACTTGCGGCCCTTGATGTCGGCGATGAAGCCGACGCCGCAGGAATCCTTGTCGAGCGCCGGATCGTAGAGGCCGTAGGCCTCCGGCACGCCGGGGTCCGCGGTGGCGATGCGTTTGAGCGCCGCGCCACGGCCGTCAACGGCGGTGTCGCGTTCGTTCAAGCTATCGCTCTTGCTCCGCTCGCCCATGTCTTCCTGCCTCGCCGGACGTCCTCCGGCGTACCTGGCTCGTTCGCCGCGCCAAGAGGCGCTGCGTTCGATGCACAACCAGTCTTATGAAGGGCAGCCTTGCGCGGTTGTCGCCGCCGCGGGCTGCTCCCGTTGGGCACACCCAGGCGTCTGCCCCCGCTCCGAGAGCCGTCGCCCGTGCGCCGCTATTAGGACAGCAATACTGTCCTAATAGACCATGCCAAATTTTGCCCCGCCACACAAGGCCGGTCCACGCTGGAATCGATAAAACCTGTCCTTTTGTTGCGGCGGTATTTCCCAACCAAGCAAGAACAGGACCACGGGGGGCCTCCGCGCGCAACGCAATTGCGCGGCGGCGGCGTGCGCAAAGCGCGTCACGATTAACCGATTTACCGTCAAAACGGGAAAAAGCCGCGCCGTTGCTGCATTTCGCTAAGGTCGCGCGAAACAGGGATGGAGTGCGCGTAATGACCGACAGCATCGCAATGGGGGGCCGCACGGCCAGCCAGATCGCCGGGGATCAGGCCATGGCGCGGTTGGCCGATCGCCTCGCCGCCATGACCCCCGCCGCGCCGTTGGAACTGACCAACGTGCAGGCGCTCTCGATGCCGCGGCCGTCGCCGGCCGTTGCCGCCGCGCTGAGCACCAGCGCCAAGATTTCCGCCCGCGCGGCCGAGCGGGCGCGCCGCTCGCGCTCGGTGATCGGCCTCCTGGTCGACGGCTTCGTCGGCGCCTGCTCGCTCATCCCTTACGCGCTGGCCGCGCTGGCGCTGCGCCTGACGCTGGCGCGCCTGTTCTTCCTCGACGGCCAGACCCGGGTCGAGGGCCCGCGCGTGCCGCTCACCGTGCAGGACTTCGATTTCTCGGCCGTGCTGCCGATGCAGGTGAAGGCCGAGACCGTCACCGCCTTCATCACCAATATCCCGCCGCTGCCGGTGCCGCCGGCGCTGGCCGCTTATGTCGTGAGCTACGCCGAGTTCGTGCTGCCGATCATGCTGGTGCTGGGCTTTGCCACGCGCTTTGCGGCGCTCGGCCTGCTCGTACTGACCGCGCTGTTCGGGCTCTATATCGTGCCGGACGCGCTGTGGACCGCGCACATCTACTGGGCCTCGATGCTGCTGGTGCTGGTCTCGCTCGGCGCCGGGCAGATCTCGATCGACGCGATCGTCCGCTTTATCGCGCGGCGCTGAGCCAGGCCGTGCGCAAGGCGCTGACATTCGGTCTGGCGGCGGTGGCGCTCGGCGCCACGCTCACGTATGTCGCCGCGCGCTCGCCGCGGGCCGAGCCCTTCGCGGTGGCCGATGCATCCGCGGTCGTTCTTACCCAATACGGCGCCGGCCCGCGCATCATCCACGTGCCGCAGCCGGGCGACCGCCGCGCGCGTGCGACCGCTCCCGATCACGATGACGCCTACCCCGACGATGATCAGGACGATTACGTACAGCCGCGCCGCCGCGCCGCGCCCAAGCCGCAGAAGCGCAGCGATGCGCCGCCGGCCGAGCCGCGCCGCAAGCCGTTCAATGCTTCGCCACCGCCGCCGCAGCCGCGCCGCACCGTGCTGAGCGCGCCGCCGCCGGCGCCCGACTACAGCCTCACGCCGATCCGCCCGACGCCGCGCTTCGGCGCCAAGCCGGAAAGCGGCGAGAAGTTCGCCACCACGCCGCCGCCGGGCTACCGGCCGCCGTCAGCTTTGCCGCCGCCGAAGAGCGATCCGGTGCCGAAGCCGGAAAGCGTCGACGGCGCGAACGAGCCGGCGCAAGCGCCGGACACCCTCGCCGAACCGCCCAGCCAGTAAAAAAGCGCCCCGGGGGCATCCGGGGCGCTTCGTTTGGAGATCGAGAGAGGCGCGGGCGTTAGGCCGCGGCCTTGGTGTCGATCACCTGCGGCTTGGACTGGCCGTTGCCGATCGGGATCTGGCGCGGCTTCTTGGCCTCGGGAATCTCGCGCACGAGCTCGACGTGCAGCAAGCCATTCTCGAGGTTCGCAGCCTTCACCACGACATGGTCGGCGAGCTGGAAGGCGCGCTCGAAGGCGCGCGCGGCGATGCCCTGATGGAGCACCTCGCCCTTCTGCTCTTCCTTGGTCTGCTTGGCGCCCTTGATCGTCAGCGTGTTTTCCTTCGCTTCGATCGACAGGTCTTCCTCGCCGAAGCCGGCCACCGCGATGGTGATGCGGTAGTCGTTCTCGCCGGTGCGTTCGATGTTGTAGGGCGGGTAGCCCGGGGCGGTCTCGAAGCCGTCCAGCATCGAGAACAGCCGGTCGAAGCCGACGGTCGAGCGGTAAAGGGGAGCAAGATCGAAAGTTCGCATGGCATATCCTCCTTGAGTTGAGCGACATGCGGCCGGTCCGCCTGATGGCCGAACCGGACCGTTGCGCAGCCGTCATTGGCCTGCGCGGAATTGATATGGGGGCGCTTTTCGGCCGCGCAAGGGCTACGTTTTCTGTCCATAAGTCATTGAAAAACAACAAATTAACGTCGCTAGGCGCGGCCGTTCGCTAGAGCGGCTCGACGCGGCATTGGATTTTTAAGAGGGCAGAGAAACGAACAAATGCGCGAGATAAAATGGCGTTACGTGGGGTGCGTTTCGTTGGTGAGCAGTGTCAAACGCTGCAATACTCGGCAAAAGTTCTGAACTCTTTTTTATACCAGTGCAGTGCAGACTTGCGCCGTTCGTTTCAAATTCAGCGAGAAGCAGGCCCTGATCTTTTGTTGCGGCCTTGCGCAGCAACGCAAACATGGCACCGACCATGGCCTTGCTGGCGTAGCGCCCAATGACAAACCTCATAACTCCATCGTGCAGATATTGATCGCGCCGCGTTTTCTTACCATCCAGTACCTTGAACTCCACGACAAAGGCCGGGACGCCGTGAAGACGCCACTCAATGTCCGTGCGCCCGACGCATTTAGGCAGCCCATTTTTGTCGAGCACGTAATCCTCTAACTCGCCGAAGAAATCCCCAACAAAAGGCTGCTCCCCAGCATCCTGTCGCTGACGCAAATGGGCTGCCAGTGCTTGCGTAAGCTGCGGCTCCTTACGCTTTTGGAAGGACGGCTCTGACTCTTTGTCGCAATCTGCATATGCCAGCCATGATTCATGAAGATAGCTAAGCATCGTTGCGATCGGGAGCTCGCCGACCAAGTCAATAAATGGGCTATTGGCGGTTAGGCCTTTGACGTTGCTCATGCAACGCCTTTCGCATGCCGAATGGCAGTGATTTCGGCAACCAACTTACTTGCATCCTCGACGGCTGCACGTTCGAGCCAAAATCGTGTTACAAGCGGCTTTACGATAATGATGCGATTGCTCTCGACGGCGATGACATCCGGAATGGTCAAAAACTGTTCCGGACTCCCGTCAACCGCTTTCGTCACTGTGTTTAGTAGTTCTCCAATAACGCTGTCGTCTCTCAATCGCGCAGCAGAGGGCTGACGTGACTTGGACTGAGAACGAGTGATGACCACGCCGCCAATCGGGACACTTCGAGCGGTCCAGGGAACGGCATTAAGCTCACCCTTCCCTCCCGTGGCGTCGCGCCAATCGACGAGCACGGAAACCAGACGTCGGCAGTACCGATCAATATTGCTGCTCGATGGCGGTTTTCGCATTGACTTGACGAGCATGTCATAGCTCAAGCTGCCAGGTTGAAGCGATGGGCCCGCATAGGTCGCCAACTCATTTACAAGGATCTGCTCTTCGGTTCTCACCTCGAAATACTCGAAAACCAATGCGTCCAATTCGGATTTTCTATCAGCATACTTTCGACGCTGATTTAAAGATCCTGCTCTTTCGATCGCTGAGAAGAGGCGATCAACCTTCTTCAAAATTGCGAGGGCTTTTTTAGGCTGAGGATGTTTAGCGGCAGGCCAGTATGGCCAGCTTAGCAATTCCTTGACATGAAGCTTTGGACGTTCAGCAGCGACGGAGGGACTCAGCAGCAAGGAAAGCCAAGTCCCCAAGGGCGACCGCATGTATGCCGTCAGGAAACGCGCCTCTAGGCGCCCAAGCTCGGTATCGGGCGCAGACAGTACACCCACGGAGTGTCGAAAACTAAACGCGCCATCCGCAAATGCGGCCTTCACCCCTTTTTCTGGATGCGTACCATCCGGCCAAATGACTCGAGGGCCCTTGAAGTTGCGCCGAAGCTCATCGCCCTCACGGGCAATTTCATCATACGGAAAACGCTCAAGACACAGTTTATCGACAAACGGTAGGTCACTTGGGATACGAATTGCGCGCAAGAACTTGTGCGTGCGAAGCCACCGCGACGGCTTAACGGATCGGAGTTCCGACTTCACTCGCTTGTCGTTATCAACCAGGTGAAATCCTTTGCCCTTTTCCCAGCCGTGATCAGAGCGTAGTTCGCTAACTGTGCCGTATTGCCACAGTCGCTCAAGGAGGGCCAAATCCTGACGAGTGCCCCAGTATCTCAGGCTGAGATGTGGGGCTTCATCGATCAGGGCAGAAGCCGCCAACACGTTGCGATCGGCCCCATGCAAAGTAAGGCGCCCCAAAGAAAGCGATATGTCCGTCTTGGGTGTCCAGTATTCAAACTGTTCTCCTGAAAGCTCCGCCGGCAACCCCACCCGACGAGTAGCAAGCATCACTACAAATGGATGGTCCGCATCCACGAAGATAAGGCGACGCATATCGGCAAAATTAGTAATGCGTTCGATCTTGTATCGCGACAGCAGGTTTGCGCGGAAGCGGCGCGTGCTGGGCTCCGTAGAAATAAACAGGCTGATCGGTAGCACCATAGCAACGCGGCCAGTGTTGGTTAGTGAATCGGCTGCGGCCAATGCAAATGCGGCAGCGATTTGACTCTTCGGCCAATAGACCGGTGTTGGCTGGCGCTTCGCCCAAGCTTCAACCACCAGCGTTTCGGGATCACCCGGGGGCATTTCTCGCCACGGCGGATTCGAGATAAATACTGTGTACTGTCCCTTGTTCAGCGCCTCGCTCTTGTCGCTAAAGAAATTTCCGTAGCCATTGCTGCGTATGTTTTTTTTAAGAGAGGGCAGTTTGTGGCCGCCCTGCCGCAGCAATTCCAAATCTCGGGGCGCGAGATCAGACAGCAAAGCGAGATAAAGACTAAACGCAGTCAATCTGCGCGCATCATCGTCAATATCGTTTCCGAAGATATGTCCAAGAAGAAGGTTGCAGCGGAGAGAAAAATCGGTGATTTCCTCACCGACAGATATTGGCTTTGTTGTTGAGCGTTGAGCGCGCATGAGCCGCCGGAATGCTGCCGTCAGCAACATTCCCGAACCACAGGCTCCATCAAAAATCCGCTGCTTGAGTGGGTCGAGTCCCTCTAGCGCTTGTTCTACAACCCAGTCGGAAAGCAAGCGCGGTGTGTAGTAGGCCCCCTGTTTGCGCTTTCCTGTTGCGTTGCTGTTGGCGACTGTTTCGGCCTCGGCCTTTTGACCTAAAAAGGTTTCATAAATGCCAGCGATCAACTCAATAGGAATTTGCGCGAAGTTGTACCGCCAAAAATCCGTTTGTCCGGAACGAAGTACTGTCCGCCGCAGGAACTGATGTAAGTCGCCAAACGCTGATGGCGGCAAGGCCTTCCACATCCGAACTTTTTGTGCGTCTGGCGCTAGAAAATCGCCATTAAAGTCCTTTTGTAGCTGACCGAACAATCTTTCAATGCCATCAGTGTCGGCTTTTTCCAAAAGCTCGATAAGAGCCGACACGCGTCGGCTTTCTCGATATGCATCGGTGACGATGCCTCGATCCTCCAGATACGCAACGAAAATTACTGAGGCAGTTATCTCCCGTGCCATGTTTGCTGGCACGGGGCCCGTGAGTTTCTTAACGAGCACGCCGACATTATCGAGCAGTGTTTTGTCTACCCGTTTGTGAGGATCGAACCAGGTCGACCGATTCTTTAAGACCTCACCGCTCAGCAACCCCTGAAAGGAAAAGTCAGAAAGATCGTCGGTGGCCGTTGATGAAATGCTTTCACGGGCTGCCTCAGGATCATCGACGGACCAAGCTTCCAAACTCTGCTCATGAGCAACAAGGACAATTCGAGCGAGGTTCTGATTCCAAAGCCGCTCACAGAATCGGCGGACTTGGCTAATCTGTGCTTGCTTGGTCCCGCTAAGGTGCGCAGCATCGACAAGACAAACTGTCGGCACCCGATCGATACACAACACAGCAGAGGCACCGACGTCGCCAGCTACGTTGAACATCGCTTCGACTTCAGAAGCGAAAGGGTGATCAACTGGTAACGGCTTATCCTTAAGCAACAAAGCGCCGGGCACCTCATTGTACCCGAGCCCAGCGATCCAGCGGTCAACCTCACTCACCAAAGTCGTCCTTCATGCCGTCGCTCAAATGGACCGACAACGTCTTGGCCTGCCCCGAAATGGCAAAGTGATCATAGCCGCCTTCCCGCTGGGGACCGCGAGACGAATGCGTCGGCGGTACGCGGTGTAAGGATAGAACAGAAAGCGAACAGAACAACCCTCAACCGCAGCAGAGTGCCTTAATTGTGGTTAATAACTTCTAAGATATTGAAAAATATTACTAATCGTCAGTCGGCAGATCGGGGGCCGGCATTGCCTGCCTTTGATTGAGCGCGCGCGCCACCCTGCTATAAGGCGGCAAGCCTGCGCGCTTCGCGCTTCAACCGGCGTCATGAAACTCGTCTCCATCCCCGCCAATCCGGTGCCCGACCATGTCGTCACCGGCGTCGTCAAAACCCTCGACGGGGTGAACCTGCGTTTTGCGCGCTGGGCGCCGCCGCCGGGCCGCAAGGGCACGGTGGTGGTGATGCAGGGCCGCGCCGAATTCATCGAGAAATATTTCGAGACGGTGCGCGACCTGCGCGCGCGCGGCTTCGCGGTGGCGACGTTTGACTGGCGCGGGCAGGGCCTGTCGGACCGCAAGCTTTCCGACCCGCGCAAAGGCTACGTGCGCAATTTCTCCGAATACGGCACCGACCTCGAGGCCGTGATGGAGCAGGTGGTGCTGCCGGACTGCCCGCCGCCGATCTTCGCGCTGGCGCATTCCATGGGCGGCGCCGTCGCCATCCGTGCCTGCCATGACGGCAGCCGCTGGTTCGAGCGCGTCGTGCTGTCGGCGCCGATGATCGCGCTGCCGCCGAGCCGCTTCCTGCGCGTCGCCGGCCCGTTCGCGCGCCTGCTGCGCGTTTTCGGAGGCGGCACCGCCTACGTGCCCGGCGGCGACAAAAAGCCGGAGGGCGAGGAGAACTTCATCGGCAATCCGCTCACCTCGGACCCGGTGCGCTTCGCGCGCAATTGCGCGGTGCTGGAGGCAGAGCCCGCGCTCGGTCTCGGCGCGCCGACGGTGGCCTGGGCGGACGCGGCGCTGCGCCTGATGAAGCGCTTCGAGGATCCCGGCTACGGCGGACAAATCCGCCAGCCGATCCTGATGGTGGCCGCCGGCCGCGACGAGATCGTGTCGACGCCGGCGATCGAGCAGTTCGGCATGAACCTGCTCGCCGGCCGCCATCTCATCCTGCCCGGCGCCAAGCATGAAATCCTGCAGGAGCAGGATCACTACCGCAATCAGTTCTGGGCCGCCTTCGACGCCTTCGTGCCGGGCACGCCAAGGTATTAGCTTTGTAGCCGACCCTGTGCTTGCTCGCGAAGGCACTGCCGATACTCAAGTGCCTCTGGCTCTTCCTGGAATTGTAGAAGCTCGCCGGCAAGCTCGCTCAGCTGTTTTTTCACTTCAACCGGAGTCGCCCGGAAAAATTCTCGACGGCGATTGACAATATTTACGCGAACACCTGCCAATCGCTCGTGCATTGCCGCTTCAATACCGACAGCGTCTTTTGAGAAAAAAAGCGCGTGAACATCAAAATTGAACGGTACAGACGCGTCGCTCAGTTCGCGTATTCTATCCATTGGGTCCAGTCGGCGAGTCATGCCCACTTTGACCATCTTTTCTCCAAAAGATCCAATGTTGGAGATCAGGTAGACATAGCCTGCTCTAACATTTGCCGCGCGGTAATCAACACTTTGAATATTGCGATCAATTTCATCCAGCTGCGCACGCAGTCGCTCAGCGCCTTCCGAGTCGCCTTTTGCTATCAGAGCGTCAAGAGCGTTCGCGTGATGTTGACGTTCCTTTTCTAGCCGCGCGCGCTCGCGCTCGATTTCCTGTTGTACTTTACGTTCCTCGCGCAAGCGCTCTCTTTCTTGTCGCTCAACCTCCCTTTCTTCCTCTTTCTTTTGTAAGAAATCAGCAGTTAGTGAAAGCTCTTGGATGCGTAGTAGAAGATATGAACTGGAAATCCGAATATCCATCGTTTTTCCTAATTTCGCGATGGTTTCAGAAACCTTCACCAAGCGATCAGTCGCGGCATCTAATTTATAGGGCTTTAACGCACGAACGAGATTGTCAGCTTCAGCGTTGAATGCGCGGAGCATCAATTTTGAAAAATCGCGAACCATCGCGCGACCTTCTGCCGCTGAGCCGTTCACTGTCCAATTCGTAGTTGCGAGAACGGCACCTCCCTCCTTTCGATTCATGCCCTTGATGGCATCTTCAATCTTAGCCAACGCGCTTTCATAGGCGACAGCATCGGTCAAAGGATGCCGATATCGGTAAACGCCGGCCTCCTGCAGAAGCGCTGAATCTTCCGTGGTCACTAGTTCTCGGCGAGCTTCCTCAATTTGCTTTTTTAGAGCCGTTAACCCGGCGGCTCCTTCGGCCCACCCCCGGGCGATTCGCGTCGTTTGCTCTTTGACCTCGTTCTCAAGCTCGAGTCGCCGAGCCTCAAGCTGGAGAATAGGCAACGCGCCAAGCCTTTCGAGGTGATTTCGCGCGGCATCGCGCTGGGCACGCAGTTGCTCGACTTCGGCCGCGAGCTTGCGCGCCATACTACGCGCGCCGAACCACGGAATAGTTGATGGCGCGTAGACTTTTTGTTCGTTTGGTACTGCCATGACATTGACTCCGCTGGCAATCAATGAGTGCAAACGGTTAAGTCTACACTCCATCGCATCGGCGGCAATGGGTGGCGTGGACTGCAAACGGCGACTATGCCGCGCGCTTCGGCAGCAGGCCGAAATCGGTGAGAATGCGCTCGCCCGATTTCTGCAGCGCCGCCTTCTTCTCGGCCAGCTGCGCGTAGAGCAGCTTGCCGTTGCGCTTCACCACGCGGCCGGCGACCAGCACGGTATCCACGTTGGCGACGCCGGCCTGCATCACGAGCGACGCGACCGGATCGGTCACCGGGAACATGTTGAGGTCGTCGGCGCGCACCATGAGGATGTCGGCCTGCTTGCCCGGCGTGAGCGAGCCGATGCGGCTTTCGAGGCCCGCCATTTTGGCGCCGTTGATGGTGGCCCATTCGAGCGCCTGGCGGCAGGTGAGCGGCATCTCCATCGGCCGGTTGCCGGTTTCGGCGAGAATTTCGAGCGTGCGGCGGTTGCGCTCGTGCTGCAAGGTGATGCGCATCGCGCTGAACATGTCGCCGCGCGCCGCCGGCTCGACGTCGGAGCCGATCGACACCGGCGAGCCGCAGGCGTTCAGAATGCCGGTGAGCGGGTCGCCGTAGCCCATCTGCAATTCGACCTCGGCGGTGACGGTGAACTGCGCGCCCTTGCCGGCGACGGCGCGGATCACCTCGGGCTTCATGTCGTTGCCGTGCACGATATTGGTCCTGGCGTCGATCAGGTCCTCGTCGAGCAGGCGCTCGAACCCGTCCGCCTGCATGCCGGTGCCGCCGCCCACATGCATGCTGGCGATGAGATCGAACTCGCGCGCCAGCAGAAAGTCGGCCTGCGTCACCGCGCGCGTCGAGTAATAGGGCCCGAGAATGGCAAGGCCGAGCGTGACCAGCCCGTCGCCACCGGCGAAGCGGCCCTTGCGCAGCCGCTCCACCTCGGCGCGCGGCATCGGCACTTCGCTGAAATGCTTCTGGCCGGGCTTAGGGTCGGGCTTGGGCGAGCCGTGCAGAAATAGCGCGCGCGCGCCGGACTCGGTGAGGCCCTGGATGGCGGCGTCGGTGTGCTCGGGCGTCTTGTTGCTGTGGCACCAGTCGACCAGCGTGGTGCTGCCGGAATTGAGCTGGTTGAGGGCACCCATCAAATTGGCGATGTAGAGATCCTCGGGCCGGTAGTGGCCGGCGAGCCCGCGGTGCATCGACTGCATGTATTTCGGCACCGTCCAGTCGCCGGCGACGCCGCGCAGCGCGCTCTGCCAGGTGTGGACGTGCGCGTTGACCAGGCCGGGCAGCACGATCATGCCGGTGGCGTCGATTGTCTCGGCGCCGTCGGCGGCCAGCGACGGCGCGACCGCGGCGATGGCGCCGTTCTCGACCAGCACGTCGCCTTTCGCGAGGTCCTTGATCTTCGGGTCCATCGAAACGATCGACCCGCCCTTGATGATCGTGCGGCTCATGCGCGCGCTCCCTTGAAATTTTCTTGATTGTAGCCCGGCGCGGCTTGCATCGGACACCGCCCAGGACGCGAAGCCTCAAGCCTTGAGCATCGCCAGCGCGGCCGCGTGCACGCGCTTGTCGCCGGCGGCGACGATGCGGCCGCCGCCTTGCGCCGGTTCGTTCTCCCAGGTGGTGACGATGCCGCCGGCGCCGGCGACGATCGGGATCAGCGGCACGATGTCGTGCGGCTTGATCTCGGTCTCGATGATGAGGTCGATATGGCCCGCCGCCAGCATGCAATAGGCGTAGCAGTCGCCGCCGTAGCGCGAGAGCTTCACCGCGTCCTCGACTTTGCGGAAGGTGGCGCGGTCGGCCTCGTTCATCAGCAGCGGGCTGGTGGTGAACATCAGCGCGTCGCGCAAAGCGCCACAGGCGCGCACGCGCATATCGCGGTCGCCGGCGGGCCCGCGGTAGCGCGCCGCGCCGCCGTCGCCGGTGAAGCTCTCGCGCGTGAACGGCTGGTGCATCATGCCGAACACCGGCTCGCCGAAGCGCATCAGGCCGATGAGCGTGCCCCAGGCCACCATGCCGGAGATGAAGGATTTGGTGCCGTCGATGGGGTCGAGCACCCAGACATATTCGGCGTCGGTGTGCTCGGAGCCGTACTCCTCGCCGAGGATGCCGTGCTCGGGGAAGTTCTTGCGGATGAGCGCGCGCATGGCGTCTTCCGCCGCGCGGTCGGCGGCGGTGACGGGGTCGAAGCCGCCCGCCTTCTTGTTCTCGATCGCCAGGCTGGTGCGGAAAAAGGGCAGGATGGTTTCGCTGGACGCGCGGGCGAGCCGGTCGACAAAGCTGGAAAAGTCGATTGCCGTCATTGCCTCACCCCCGGCCCCCGCAGCGGGCCTCATCGGGCGTATCGGAGACGGGTGCAGGCGGCAACGCCCGAGCGGCGAGGGCTGAACCCGTCGGACGCGCGCAAGGCGCAGGGCTCAACCCATACATCTTTGGTCGAATGCCATAGTTTGTGGCTTCTGCGCCACCATTCGTCCCGAAAATACAGAATTTCTGGTCGAAAGCTGGTTTCCAGCTATGCGTAATTTGCATGGGATTTTCGCTGGCTGCCCTTGATTTTTGTGCGATGCGGTGTAGGTTATTGCAATGCGGTAGCGATACCGCTGCCCTCCTTGGGCGTTTCCTCCCTAGACTTGGGCCGCTCTCACGAGCGGCCCTTTTTTTGGGCCTGCAGCTTTATTCGGCGGCGGCGCGGTAGGGCCGCAGTTCTTCCAGAGGGATTTCGCCGAGACGCATCGCCAGCGTCTCCATGTCCCCGGCCAGGCGCGCAAAGGACGGCGTGCGCTCGTAGCGCCGCTCGTCCATGTAGAGCGCGCGGTTGATCTCAAGCTGGATGGCATGCAGGCCGGCGGCCGGGTTGCCGTAATGCTCGGTGATGAAGCCGCCGGCATAAGGCTTGTTGCGGCTGACCGTGTAGCCCATGCCGCGCAGGGTCATCTCGACGGTCTCGCCGACGACGCCGATGCAGCTCGTGCCGTAGCGGTCGCCGAGCACGAATTCCGGCCGCGGCCGCTCGTCCCTGGTGCCTCCGCTCGAGGGCATCGAATGGCAATCGACCAATATGGCGGTGCCGAAGTCGCGGTGCAGGCGGGTGAAAAGTTGCCGCAGGGCGCGGTGATAGGGCTTGTACAGGGTCTCGATCCGCCGCAGCGCGTCGTTCACCGGGATGCGCTGGTCGTAGATTTCCTGCGCGTCGCCGACCACGCGGGCCACGGTGCCGAGGCCGCCCGCCACCCGCATCGAGCGGGTATTGGCGAAGGCCGGCACGCGCCCCTCGAACATGCGCGGGTCGAGCTCGTAGGGCTCGCGGTTGACGTCCACGAAGCAGCGCGGGAAGTGCGCGCGCATCAGCGGATAGCCGCGCGCCACCACGCCGGCAATGAGCTCGTCGACGAAGCTGTCCTCCGAGCGGCGCAAGGTGGCGATGTCGAGGCGCGAGGCGGCGAGGAATTCGCGCGGATAGGTCGAGCCGCTGTGCGGCGAGTTGAACAGGACCGGCCCGCAGGGCTCCGCCGGCTCGATGATTTCGAAGGGCGGATCGAATTCGTCGCGGGGTTCACTCATGGAAGACGATGGCCATTTCCAGGGTAGGATATTATTGCAGTTGGGGCGGCGAACGTCTCTTATACCTTCTATTGTCCATTCGCCGGGGGATAATGCCAAGCGCCGGCGGGGGTTCACCCGTTATTTACCGGGTACAAGTCTTATGGGCCGGGTGGGGCCGGCCTGAAGGCGGCCGGTTTTGGGGTCATTGGTAATGTCGAAAATCCTGCTGGCCGAAGACGACACCGATATGCGGCGCTTTTTGGTCAAGGCGCTCCAGAACGCCGGCTTCGACGTGACCTCCTACGACAACGGGCTCTCGGCCTATCAGCGCTTACGCGAGGAGCCCTTCGAGCTCCTGCTGACCGATATTGTGATGCCGGAAATGGACGGCATCGAGCTCGCCCGCCGGGCGGCGGAACTCGACCCCGACATCAAGATCATGTTCATCACCGGCTTTGCCGCGGTGGCGCTCAATGCCGACTCGACCGCGCCCAAGCACGCCAAGGTGCTGTCGAAGCCGATCCACCTGCGCGAACTGGTGACCGAAGTGCAGAAAATGCTGGCGGCCGCCTGAGGCCGGGGCATTTTACTGGCTTGCCGGGGCGGCCTTGCCTCGCCACTTTGGAGCCGATAAGACCACCCGGACGGGCGCGTAGCTCAGCGGAAGAGCACCTCCTTGACATGGAGGGGGTCACAGGTTCGATCCCTGTCGCGCCCACCATCCTTCGCAAGCTTCGGATGGCAGCCGTCCGCTCTCCCTGACATTCGGCCTTATTCCGGCGCAGCTGCCTGCGCGCGGCTGCCGCGTGCGGCGAGCCATACGCCGAACAGGATCAGCACGAAACCGATGACATGATAGGCGGCCAAGTGCTCGCCGAGCAGCGTGCTGCCCAAGATCGCGGTGTAGACCGGGATCAGGTGCAGGAACGGCCCCGAGCGGTTGGCGCCGATTAGCTCGACGCCGCGATTCCACGCTGCGAAGGCGAGCACGCTCGGGAAGATCGCGACATAGACGATGGCGCCGGCGGTGAGCCAGGTGGCCTTGAAGGTGACGCCCGACAGCATTTCCCAGACCAGGAACGGCATCGGCGCCACCGCCGAGACCACGGCGATCACGTAGAGGAAGCTCAGCCAGTGGATTTGCGGCCGCAGCCGCAGGCAGGCGGCATAGATCGAGAATACCGCCATGTTCAGCAGGATGATCAGGTCGCCCCAGTTGAATTCAAGGTGGCGCAGCGTGGCGATTTCGCCGCGCGCAATGATCGCCAGCACGCCGACCGACGACGTAAGAATGCCGGCGAACTGCGACACGCCGATGCGGTCGCGGAACAGAAGCGCCCCCGCGGCGACGATCAGCACCGGCACCAGCGAGTTGAGCACCGAGACATTAAGCGCGGTGGTGTATTGGAGGCCGACATACTGCAGCACCGTGAACAGCGCGCCGCCGGTTAGACCGAGCCAGAGCATGACGCGCCAGTGCGCGCGTATCAGCGGCCAGTCACGTTTGAGATGCGGGCGCACGAGCGGATAGAGGACGATCGCCGGAATCATCCAGCGCGCGACCGAAATGCCTATCGGCGGCACCTCGCCGCCGATAGCGCGGCCGATGATGTGGTTGCCGGACCAGAACAGCGAGGCCGACGCCACCAGCAGGTAAGGATTGCCGAAGACACGCGCGTTCATGCGGGCGCGCTGCTGTCCGTTATCGCCTGATAGACCATCGTCCGCATCAGGTAGCGGTAATGCATGCGCTGCACCGGCGCCTGCATCATGAGGATGGCGATCAATTCCCTCTGCGGGTCGATCCAGAAATAGGTGCCGCTGACGCCGCTCCAGGAGTAGTCGCCAACCGAGCCGGGCAAAGCGCAGCGGCCGGCCTCCTTGCGCACGGCAAAGCCGAGACCGAAGCCGATGCCGTGCTCGGGCACCGGCGCCAGCGCGCCGAACATCGCGCGCATCTGCGGGCCGTATTTGACGCCCGGCGGCAGATGGTCGGACGTCATCAGCGCGACGGTGGTGGGCGACAACACCCGCGTGTCGCCCAAGGCGCCGCCGTTCAGCAGCATCTGGCAGAAGCGCGCGTAGTCGCGCGCGGTCGACAGCATGCCGCTGCCGCCGGAGAGGAAGGCGGGCTTGCGCGTCGGGTTGCGCAAGGGCGGCCGCTTGCCGGTCGCGGCATCGATCTGCGGCTCAGCCACCTGTTCGGCGTCGGCCGGACCGAAGCTCGAGTCGGTCATGCCGAGCGGCCGGCAGACGCGGGCGTCGATGAATTGATCGAGCGGCATGCCGCCGGCGACCTCGACCACGCGGCCGAGCACGTCGGTGGAAAGGCCGTACTGGAAGGTGGTGCCGGGTTGATAGGCGAGCGGCACCTTGGCGAGCGCGCTCACCAGTTCGGCGCTGGTGAGCTTGTCGTCGCCGATATTGCCGTCTTCATAGGCCTGCTTGAGCAGTGGGCCGGCGAGGTGCGCATACGTGAGGCCGGACGTGTGGCGCAAGAGATCCTGCACCGTCATGGCGCGCGCCTTTTCGGTCGCCAGCTTCTTCGCCGCGGCGTCGTCGGAATCGACGGCGGCCTTCAGTTCGGCGAATTCGGGGAGATACTTCGCTACCGGATCGGCGAGCATGAGCTTGCCTTCCTCCGCCAGCATCATGGCGCAGACCGAGGTGATCGGCTTGGTCATCGAGTAGATGCGAAAGCGCGTGCCGAGGCTCATCGGCGCCTTGGCCTCGCGGTCGCGATAGCCCAGCGCTTCGCAGCAGGCGATCTTGCCCTTGCGCGCGACCAGCACCACGGCGCCCGGCACCGCGCCTTTGTCGATGTCGCCTTGCAGGGCGGCGATGAGGCGTGCCAGGCGTTCGGATGACAGGCCGACGTCTTCCGGCCGGTCGTGCGGCAATTCCACCGTCATGGCGCGGCCTATTTCCAGAACTGCTTGGTGGCGATGCGGGCGCCCTCCGCCATGGCGGCGAGCTTGGCGAAGACCACGTCGGGATCGACCGCCGCCTGGCCCACCCAGGTGCCGTAGCCGCAGTCCGAGCCGGCGATGACGTTCTCGCGCCCGACCAGCTTGGCGTAACGCCCAATACGCTGCGCGATCAACTCGGGGTGCTCGATGAAATTCGATTTCGACTCGATCACGCCCGGGATGAGCGTCTTGCCGTCCGGCAGCTTCACCGTCTCGAACAAAGTGTATTCGTGCGCGTGGCGCGGGTTGGCCGCCTCCAGCGAGATCGCGGAAGGCTTGGCCGAAAACACGATGTCGACGATATCGGCGAGCGGCACGTCGCGGTGATGCGGGCCTTCGTAGTTGCCCCAGCACAGGTGCATCCTGAGTTGTTCGGCCGGGATGTTCTTCACCGCGTGATTGAGCGCCTCGATGTGCAACTGAATGCGCTTGCGGAAGGCTGGCAGGTCGAGGTCGGCATATTGGATATGCCGCCCCATGCCGAGGTCGGGGCAGTCGATCTGCAGCACGAAGCCGGCCTTGGCCACGGTCTCGTATTCGTGCCGCATGGCGTCGGCGATGGCGTAGATGTAGCTCTCGAAGCCCTTGTAGTAGTCGTTGCGGAAGAACAGCGACACCACGCCGGGCGAGGCCGCGCTCATGAAGCCGCCCGCCGCCTTCACGCCCAGCAATGCGGATTTCAGATTGTCGGCGTCGGTTTGCGGCGCGGCCTTGTCGCGCACCGCAATCGGCGCGTTGCAGGCCGGCGTCTTGCGGCGCGAGCGGCCGGGATCGCCGAATACGCGTTTCTCCAGCCGGGGGAAATCGGCCAGGTCCTGGTAGACGAAGGTATTGCCGGTGCCGCCGAAGCCGTCGAGCCGGTCCTTGATGTAGGTGGCGTAGGAGGGCTTCGACATTTCGCCGTCGTTGATAAGGTCGACGCCGGCGGCCGCCTGCTTCCTCACCACCTCGGCCACCGCCGCCTTGATCTGCTCGGCCAAAGCATGGGGTTCCACCGGCACCCCTTCCTCCTTGGCGTACATGATGCGGATCAGGTCTTCCGGGCGCGGCAGGCTGCCGGTATGCGTGGTCAGGAAGCGGTCGGTGCTTTTTTGCATTGAATTTCCTCCCCTTAGCCGCCGATTTTAGGCGATGGCGTGCCCACTAACCACCCGTGGGCCGTTTTCATTGACAGGGGCCGGGGGGAGCCGTAGAACGCCCGCCACACAGCTTCCAGAGAGCGTCATGAAAGTCCGCAACTCATTGAAATCCCTGCGCGGTCGCCACCGCAACAACCGCCTGGTGCGGCGCAAGGGCCGGGTCTATGTGATCAACAAGACCAACCGGCGGTTCAAGGCCCGTCAGGGCTGATTCATGCTCGTAGAAGGGCCGTTGCTCGGCCCTGAGGCATGCGTTCTCCGCTCCCGAGCAATTTGATCGCCATACTTGGCCATAGCGGACGAAGGGACTAACCTTCCGCCATGGGCGCCCGATTCATCGGAATGGTTCTGGCCGCGGCGCTCGCCGCCGGCCTTGCCGCGCCTGCCAGCGCGGCCCCCGACGACGTGGTCGGCCCGCCCGCCAAGCTGCCGAGCGTCCCGCGCGGCGACCGCCTGCACAATCTCGACTTCCTGTTCGGCGCGCTGAAGGCCGCGCCCGACGAAACCACCGCCAAGGCGATCGAGGAGCGCATCTGGGCGCTCTGGGTGGTCTCCAAGAGCGACACCACCAACCTGCTGATGACGCGCGTGAAGACCGCGCTCGAGGCCAAGGACGTCGACCTCGCCATCAAGCTGCTCGACGGCGTCGTCAAGGTGAAGCCCGACTATGTCGAGGGCTGGAACCGGCGCGCCACCATCTACTACATGAAGAAGGATTACGGCCGCGCGGTCGCCGACATCCGCGAAGTGCTCAAGCGCGAGCCGCGCCATTTCGGCGCGCTCTCGGGCCTGGGCCTGATCCTGCAAGACCTCGGCGACGAAAAGCAGGCGCTCGAGGTGTACCGCCGCGCGCTCGCCGTCTATCCGAAGCTCCAGCGCATCCCCGATTTGGTGAAGACGTTGCAGGAGAAGGTCGAGGGCCGGGATATCTGAGCCCTCGCGTCCCGGCGAAACGCGGGCGCGCTAGAAGCAAAGATTGCTGACGAATTTTCCGTTCTTGTCCTTGATCACGTAAGGACATTCCGCGCGCTTGAGCGCGGCCTTGGCGTCCTCGTTGCCGAGCAGGGCGGCCTTCTCGAAATAGGCCTTGGCGGCGGTGAGGTCTTTTGCGCCGCCGCGCCCGTCGCGCGTGAATTCGCCCATGCGCATCAGCGCGCCCGGATGATCCTGCGCCGCTGCTTTCGCGAAAAGCGCGCGTGCCGCGGCGTCGTCCTTGGCGCCGCCGACGCCATCGGCGGTCATGACGCCGAGCTGGTATTGCGCCTCGGACGAGTTCGTCTCCGCCGCTTTCGCCAGCGTGGCGCGCGCCTTGACCGGATCGGCCGGCGCGCCGCCGGTGACCGCCGCAAGGTTCGAGATTCCGCGCGGGTTGCCTGCTTCGGCCGCGCGCTCGAACAGGCGGCGCGCCTCGGCCATGTCCTGCGCGACGCCGTTGCCGGTGCCGTACATCACGCCGAGCTCGACCATGGCCGAGCTGTTGCCTTTGCCGGCGGCGCCGCGATAGGCGGCGATGGCTTCGGGCAATTGGCGGTTGGCCGCATAAGCGCGCCCGAGCTGATAGAGCGCGCGGCGGGACTTGGCCGCGGCGAGCTTGCAGAACTTGATGGCGGTGGCGACGTCGGACGGCGCGATCGCGGCGACGCCCTTGACGTCGGCCGGCTTGTCCGGGTCGGCGGGATCGGCGGCGATGCGGTCGCACAGCACGAGATCGGCCGATTGCGCGTGTGCCGGCGCGGCGAAGCCGAGCAAGCCGATGACCATGGCGCAGGCGGCCGCAAAGCGGCGATGGCGTTCGATCATGGCAGCAAGTTTATGGCGGCGCGCTTGGGCCAGCAAGCGCGGGCTGCGACAGGCGTATCCGCCGCCCGCTAAAACTTCCCCTGAACCGTCTTGCCGGCGGGCGTGGTGATGCGCACGACGCCCTGCGGCCGCGCCGGCAGCGCGCCCGGGGCGGCGCCCGAGAGACGGTCCGACGCGGGCGTCAACTCGATGCGCTGGCTCTTGCCGCCTGTGGAGAGGATCGCGAGGCCCTTGTAGCCGGCGGGCGCCAGCGCCTTGCCGTCCTTGTCGGTCAGGAAGACCTCGATCGTGCTGCTCTTCGCGAGCATCTCGACGTGGTGATCGCCGGCTTCGACGACGCGGCCGCCGTTCGGCCCGTTCTCGACCTCGTGGGCGACGGCGGGCGCGGCCATCAGCAGGGACGCCAGCGTGTACAGGACGGGGAGCTTCATGATCGGTCTCCTTTTGGGGATCAGTAGGGGGTGATGGCGGGCGCGCCGGCGCCGCCGGCCTGCGGTTCGCCGGCCGGTCCCGCGCGCAGGCGCTCGATCGTTTTGCGCCCGAAGGCGAGGAACAGGATCGGCGTGACGAAGGCGTCGAGCAGCGTCGCGCTGATGAGGCCGCCGAAAATGGTCAGCGCGACCGGGTGCAGAATCTCCTTGCCGGGGCTGGCCGCGTCGATCATCAGCGGGATCAGCGCGACGCCCGCCGCCAGCGCCGTCATCAGCACCGGCGTCATCCGCTCCAGGCAGCCGCGCGTCGCCAGTTCGCGGCCGAACGGCATGCCTTCGTGCAGCGCCAGGTTGATCATGTGGCTGATCTTGAGAATGCCGTTGCGCGCGGCGATGCCGGTCAGCGTGATGAAGCCGACCATGCTGGCGACCGAGAGCGGCTGGCCGGCGATCCACAGCGCCGCCACCGAGCCGATCAGCGCGAGCGGCACGCTGCCCATGATGATGAGCGCGCAGGCGGCCGAGCGGTAGCGGCTGTACAGGATGGCGAAGATCAGCGCGAGCGAGATCATCGAGAGGAGCCCGATGGTGCGGGCGGCCTGCTCCTGCGCCTGGAAAGTGCCTTCGAGGCTGGTGAACATGCCTTCCGGCAGTTTGGCCTGGCGCAGCTCACCGCGGATGCGCTCGACGAGCGCGGCGACGTCGGCGCGGCCGTCGCTGTTGGCGAGCACGACGATACGGCGGCGGCCGTTCTCGCGCAGGATCTGGTTGGGCCCGTCGGTCTCCTTGATCTCGGCGATCTGCCGCGCCGGAATCCAGCCGGTCGGCGTCTCGATGAGCAGTCCGCCGAGGCCTTCGGTGGTACGCAGGCTTTCGGGCAGGCGCATGACCACGTCGAAGCGGCGGATGCCGTCGGCGATGCGCGACACCACGCGGCCGTTGGACAGCCGGCCGAGCTGGTCGACGACCGCGGCGGGCTGCACGCCGTAAAGCGCGGCGCGGCCGTAGTCGACGCGGATCTCCAGCTGCGGAACGCGGACCTGCTTCTCGACCTGCACGTCGGTGAGGCCGGGTATCTTCGCGAGCTTCGCGCGGAATTCCTCCGCCGTCGCGCGCATCGCGTCGAGGTCCTCGCCGAAGATCTTGAGCGCGATCTCGGAGCGGATGCCCGAGAGCATGTGGTCGAGCCGGTGCGAGATCGGCTGCCCGACATTGGTCGACAGCGGCAGCACCGACAGGCGGGAACGGATGTCGGCGACGACGTCGGTCTTGGGCCGGCCCGAGGGCTTGAGGTCGACGTCGATCTCGGTGACGTGCACGCCCTCGGCGTGCTCGTCGAGCTCGGCGCGCCCGGTACGGCGGCCGACGGTGAGCACCTCCGGCGTGTCGAGGATCAGGCGCTCGGCGATGGCGCCGACGCGGTTGGATTCGGCGAGCGATACGCCGGGGTTCATGGTCATCAGGATGGTGAAGGTGCCTTCGTTGAACGGCGGCAGGAACGCGCGCGGCAGCATGAAGGCGGCGGCGCCCGCGAGTGCGACCAGCGCCAGGGTTGCCGCCAGAATGGCGCGGCTGCGGCGATAAGCGTGCTCGAGCGCCGTGCGGTAGCCGCGCTTGAGCGTGCGCACCAGCCAGCTTTCGCGCTCGTCGAGCCGCTTGAGCCGCGGCAGCATGTAGTAGGACATCACGGGCGTGAGCGTCACGGAGACCGCGAGGCTCGCCAGGATCGAGATGATGTAGGCCTGACCGAGCGGGGCGAACAGCTTGCCCTCGACGCCGGTAAGCGCAAACAACGGCACGAACACCAGCACGATGATGGCGGTCGCATAGACGATGCCGGAGCGCACCTCCTGCGTGGCGGCGACGACCACGTCGAAGGCCGGCTTCGGGTCCGGCAGCGCGCGGTTCTCGCGCAGCCGCCGGAACGTGTTCTCGACGCCGACCACGGCGTCGTCCACCAGCTCGCCGATGGCGATGGCGATGCCGCCGAGCGTCATGGTGTTGAGCGAAATGCCGGCGAGGTAGAACACCGCCGCGGTGGCGAGAATGGACACCGGAATGGCGGTGAGCGAGATCGCCGTGGTCCGCCAATTGAGCAGGAATGCGAACAGCACGACCGCCACCACCAGCGCCGCCTCCAGCAGCACCGTCTGCACGTTGCGGATCGAGGTCTCGATGAACTTTGCCTGGCGGAAGATGTTGGTCGCCTTGATGCCGAGCGGCAGGCTGGCGTTGAGGTCGCGCAGCGCGTCCTCGATTTTGCCCGTCAGCGCGATGGTATCGACGCCCGGCTGTTTCTCGATCGCGACCACGACCGCGGGATCGCCCATGAAGCCGCTGTCGCCGCGCTCGACGCGCGCGGCGAACTCGACCGTCGCCACCTGCCGCAGGTATACCGGCCTGCCGTCGACGGTCGCCACCACGACGTTGCGCAGGTCGTCGAGGCTGGTGGTGCGCCCAATGTTGCGGATCAGGTACTCGCGCGAGTTCAGGTCGGCGAAGCCGCCGCCGGCATTGGCGCCGAACTGCTGCAGCGCCTTCTCCACCTGCTCGTAGCCGACGCCGAGCGCGCGCAGCGCCGGCGGCTGCGGCGACACGCGGAACTGGCGCACTTCGCCGCCCATCGGGATTACCTGCGCCACGCCGGGAATGCTCATGAGGCGGGGGCGGATGGTGAAGTCGGCGGCGTCGCGCAGCTCCATCGGCGTCGCGCGGTCGCTTGTGACGGCGACCATCACGATCTGCCCCATCAGCGAACTGATCGGGCCCATCTGCGGCGTCGTGTTGGCAGGGAGCTGATCCCGGATCAGGCCCAGCCGCTCGGAGACAAGCTGGCGGTTGCGGAAAACGTCGCCGCCCCACTCGAACTCGACATAGACAAACGACAGGCCGACGCCGGAGACCGAGCGCACGCGCGTGACGCCGGGAATGCCGTTCATCTGCGTCTCGATCGGGAAGCTCACCAGCAATTCGACTTCCGGCGGCGCGAGGCCTTCGGCCTCCGTCATGATGGTGACGATCTGCTTGTTGAGGTCGGGAAGCACGTCGACCGGCAGGCGGGCGGCGCTGTAGGCGCCGAACGCGACCAGGACGAGGCTCAAGGCCAGCACCAGCAGGCGGTTGCGCAGCGATCGGGTAACCAGGAATGTGAACATCGGCGGCTCCCGTCAGCGCACGTGGTCGAGAAGTTCGGCGCCCTGGATCACGACGCGGCGGCCAGGCTCGACCCCGGCCGAGATCAGCACGCGCTCCGCGTCCAGCGTTTCGACGCGCACCGGGCGCGGCTCGAAGCGCTCGGCGGTGACGTGCTCGAACACGAAGTCCTGGCCGTTCGTCGTCCGCACCACCGCGCTGCGCGGAACGGCGAGGCCTTCGTGCCGCTCGCCGGTCTGCGCGAAGACGGTGACGAATTGGCCGGCGCGCAGGCCGTCGATCTCGCCCTCGATGGCGAAGTGCACCGGGATCGACTGGCTGCGGTCGGCGAGGCCGGCGCCGCGGAAGGCGAGGGCCAGCGTCTTGCCGTTGCCGGTCCTGGCCGACGCGCCGCCGGCGGCGACAGCCTCGAAGCTCAGGGCTTCGATCCAGAGCCGCGCCGGATCGACGATGTGGAAGACGACGGAGTTCGTCTGCGCGATCTGGCCGGCGACCGGCGTCCCCTCGGCGACGACGCCCGAAACAGGCGCGATCAGCGGCAGCGGCTCGCTGCGCACGCGGTCGAGCGCGGCGCGGCGGTCGCGCAGGCCGTCGAGTTCGAGCTTGGTCTCCTCGAGCACCGAGCGCGCCACCGCGCCGCTCGGCGCCAGCGTCTCGTAGCGGGACAGGCGCCGCTCGACGATGGTGATTTGCTGGTCGAGCTCGCCCTGGCGCTGGCGCATGTCGGAGACGTCGATCGCCTGCATCGGCGGCGTGACGAAGGCGAGGATGTCCCCTTCCTTCACCGACGTGCCGAGGCGGGGAAAGCCGCCGGGTGGCGGGCTGAGCCGGCCGCTGGTGGCGGTCTGCACGAATCCGCTGGCGTTCGGATCGGGAATGACGCGGCCCGGCAGTTCGATCGCGCGGGCGATGGTGGCGGACTGCACCTGAAGCGTGCGGATGCCGAAGATGCGCTGGATCGGTTTGGGCACGAAGACCGCGCCGTCCGGCTGACGCTGCGCCCGCTCTCCCGCCGCAATGGCGGGTGGGGAGGCGTTGTGATCGTGGCCTTCGTGCGCCACGGCCGGCGTCGGGGTCTGCATCGTGGCGACGGCGGCAGCCGCGGCGAACAGCAGGGCTGCGGCGCGGGAGCGCCTGCGGCGTCCGACCGCCATGAGAACAACGCCGAGCGCAAAGCCGGCTCCGGCAACCAGAAGCGTCTTGAAGTCGATCAGCCTTGCGACGTAGGCGCCGACCGAGGCGATGCCGCCGGCGGGCGCGCCCGTCGCCGCCGCCGCCGTGCCGGAGGGAACGCGCAAGGTGAAGGGCAGGATATCAACGACGTCGCCCATCGTGACCGTGGCGATCAGCTCAAAGGCGCCGCCGTCGGCGAGCCAAGGCGCGTCGAGGCGATAGATGCCGTCGCCTTCGCGGGCCGCAGTCGCGGGCCCCTTCGGCGTTTCGATCTCGACCGTCGCAGCGTCCACCGGCTCGTTGCTGGCGAAGCGGTCCAGATAGACGACGAGTTTCGCGCCGTTGGCGATCGCGACCAGCTCGAAGGCGTCGGAAATCGCCTCGCCGCGCGGCTGCGCGCTGACCGGCGCGGACGGTGCGGGAGCGCCGTGGTCGTGACCTTCATGCGCGCGGAGCGCATCGGCGCCCGCGATGACAATAAGCGCCGCCGCGAACGCGGAAGCCAGATGAGAGAACATGGAAAGACAAGCCCTTCGCCGATTGAACGGATCGCGCCCGCGCAACCGGCCACTAATGGCGGCGTTGCGGACGCTGACGGATGTTCAGGCGAAAAGCTTGGGTGGCCGCTTCGGCCCCTCGGCCGCAAGGGCGGGCCGTGCGGGCCCATCGCGCGCGTGAATCAGGGAACCGGCCGAGGCTGGGAAAATCATCGCCACGACCGGCGCGACGATGCTGAAGCCGGTGCCGCAGGCGCTGTGGGTGCAGCAACCGCGATCGGTGCAGGCCGGCGCATCCGGCGCGCCGGCTGGCGTGGCCTGGGCGGCGGTCAATTCCTGCATCGCGGGCTTTGCGACGGTGCTCCGGGTCTGCGCCGCTGCGGCGGGCGCATGCGGCGCCGTTACCTGGGGCGCATGCGGCGCCGTTACCTGGGGCGCGTGTGCGTGTCCGGAATGGGCCGCGGCGACCGACGGCGCCAGCACGGCAAGGGCCAGTGCGGCTGCGGCAGTCAGAGAGCGCGCCATGCGGGGCACGATGAGCATGGCGGGTCTATAGCACGGCGAATCGGCCATTATGATGACGATTTATCAGTAAGATTAACCAAGCCTGCACCGGTTACTCCTCCGCCACCTCGGCTCCGACATAGGCGATCCGCAGCATGTTGGTCGCGCCCGGCGTCCCCAAGGGCACGCCCGCGACCACGATCACGCGCTGGCCGGGCTTGGCGAAGCCCTCCTTGAAGGCGATGCGGCAGGCGCGGTCGACCATGTCGTCCTGGTCGTGCGCGTCCTCGGTGACGACGCAATGCACGCCCCACACGACGGCCAGCCGCCGGCCGGTCGACATGTTTGGCGACAGCGCGACGATCGGCGGCCGCGGCCGCTCGCGCGCCATGCGCAGGCCGGTCGAGCCGGACGAGGTCCAGCAGATCACGGCGGCGAGGTCGAGCGTGTCGGCGATGTGGCGCGCGGCGTCGGCGATGGCGTCGGCGCCGGTCGGCTCCGGCTGCGCGCGCTGCGCCGAGATGATGTTGCGGTAGATCGGGTCGTTCTCGACCTCCTCGGCGATGCGGTTCATGGTCGTGACCGCCTCGACCGGAAACTGCCCGGCCGCCGATTCCGCCGACAGCATCACCGCGTCGGCGCCCTCGAAGATGGCGGTGGCGACGTCGGAGACTTCCGCGCGCGTCGGCACCGGCGAATTGATCATCGACTCCAGCATCTGCGTGGCGACCACCACCGGCTTGCCGGTGGCGCGGCCGAGCCGCGTCATCTGCTTCTGCACGCCGGGCACTTTCTCCAGCGGCATCTCCACGCCGAGGTCGCCGCGCGCCACCATGAGCGCGTCGGCCAGCTCGATGATCTCGGGCAACCGGTTCACGGCCTGCGGCTTCTCGATCTTGGCCATCACCGAAGCGCGGCCGCGCGTGATCTTCTTGGCCTCGGCGATGTCCTCCGGCCGCTGGATGAAGGAGAGCGCCACCCAGTCGATGCCGGCGTTGAGCGCGGCCTCGAGGTCGGAGCGGTCCTTTTCGGCCAGCGCGGAGAAGGGGATGGTGGAGTCGGGCAGGCTGACGCCCTTGCGGTCGGACAGCTTGCCGCCGACCACGACGCGCGTGGTCATGCGGCTCGGCAGCGCTTCGGTGACGGTAAGGCGCACCTTGCCGTCGTCGATCAGCAGCGTGTGGCCGGGCTCGACCGCGGCGAAGATTTCCGGATGCGGCAGGAAAGCGCGCGCGGCGTCGCCGGGCGCATTGTCGGAGTCGAGGACGAACGTGTCGCCGTTCTTCACCTGGGCCGAACCGCCGGTGAAGGTGCCGAGCCGCAGCTTCGGCCCCTGCAGATCGACCAGAATGCCGATCGGCCGCCCGGTGTCCTGCTCGACCGAGCGGATCATGGTCACCAGCTCGCGCATGCGATCGTGGCTGGTGTGGCTCATATTGATGCGGAACACGTCGGCGCCGGCGGCGAACAGCCGCGCGATCATGTCCGGGCTGGACGAGGCGGGGCCGAGGGTGGCGACGATCTTGGCGCGGCGAAGACGTCTCATCGCTTGCCGCCTCCGGGCGGCAGCGGCT
>JALHRB010000041.1 GCA_022841665.1 Pseudolabrys sp. | reverse complement strand
CGCGTGCCATCGGCTCCGGCGCCAGCATCGGGCCAATCCGCCGCATCGTCGCGCCGCTGATCGTGTGCGCGTCCATCCCGGCCGCGCTCGTGGTCGGTGACCGCATGCTGGAGCCGCCGTCGCTGCCGTCGCCGCGACCTGCGCTGGAAACTCCCCGCGTTGGAACGCCCGTCAGCGAGCCCAGCGCGCTCGTGGTGTTCGGGGCCGGCGTGGTGGCGGTCGCGCTTCTCCAGAAACCCGCGTCGCGCCGGGCTCGCGCGACAAGCCAGAAGGAGACTTGAGTATGAGCGCCAGGCCGTTCCTGGATTTGCTGCGCGAGCACCGCAACGGGCTCACGCATGAAGAACTGACCGAAGCCTTGAACGAGATCGTGGAAGCGGTCGCGAGCGAGGGCAAGGGCGGCAAGTTGACCCTCACCATCGCCGTCAAGCCGCATGGCGACGGCGCCGTGATGGTGATGGACGAACTCAAGATCACGAAGCCGAAGCCGACCAAGGGCGGCAGCATCTTCTTTGTGACGCCGGAGAACAATCTGATCCGGCAGGACCCGAAGCAGCCCAGCCTACCGCTGCGGGAGATCGGTGCTGCTGAACCTGTTCGCGACATTGGCCCTTCGGCTTCGGCCGCGCGGGCGCTGGCGTGAGGGCCGCGGACATGCCGAACAACAACGACATGCAGGCAGTGATCGATGCCGCCCGCGAAGGCGTCGCCCTCACCATCGCCAATCCGGCTGAAGCACCGATCCTCGTGCAGGCCAATGGCGAGATCGTGGACCTGCGGAGCTACCTCCCGGCGCCCCCGCGCAAGAAGGGCGTCGTCACCGTCTTTGACGCGGCGAGTTTCAATCAGGTCATCCGCGACAATGAAGGCGCCGGCAACGTCGCAATCTATCTCGACCGCAATCCAGACAAGCCCGCCATCGAGGCGGTGCTGAACGGCAACGGCAAGGACGGCCCGGGGTGGGGCGATTTCCGCGCCCGCATCGAGTTCCGTCCGACGCCGCAGTGGACGCGGTGGAAGGGTATTGATGGCCGGCTGATGGGCCAGACCGAGTTCGCCGAGTTCATCGAGGAGAACATCGCCGACATCGTCTCGCCGGCCGGCGCGGTCATGCTGGAAATCGCCACGCTGTTCCAGGCGACGCGCACCACCAACTTCCGTCGCGCCGTTCGCTTGTCCAACGGTCAGGTGCAATTCGAGAACATCGAGAACACCGAAGCCAAGGTCGGCGCCGGCCAAATCGACGTGCCGGAGACGATCACCCTCAGCCTCTCGCCGCTCCAAGGCAACGCGCCCTACGCGGTGCCAGCGCGTTTCCGCTACCGTCTGGAGGACGGGAAGCTTCGGCTAGGCGTGAAGCTGGAGCGGCTGGACGATCTGATGGGCCGCGTCCTGGAGGACGTGGTCGCGAAGATCGAGCGCGGAAGCAACGTGTCCGTGCTGGACGGTCGGGCGCCGAGCGCCTGATGCGCGCGGCTCCTGATCCGGCCGCCCAGGCTACTACCCGGCGCGGGGGCGACCGGAAGCCTCCGACCGCGCCGACCACACCAGACGGCGCGCGCGGGCCACTTCGCAACGGCAGCGCGCCCACGGCGGCGGGGGCTCGGCCCCTCATCGAGCACCCCGCCGCCGTCCCTGATCAGCCGCACGAAGACCCGCAGTATCCGGGGCCGTGGAAGCGGCGCGAACAGATCGGCCTCGCGACGCTCTACCTAGGTGATTGCAGGCTCATCGCGCCGACGCTCGCGCGGCCGGCGGCGGTGATTTCCGATCCGCCCTATGGGATAGACCACGGCAACAGCGGGGGCTTCAGCGCGTCTCACGGCTGGCGGCAAACCCGCGAAGACGTTGCATGGGATCGCGAGCGCCCGCCTGCAGCGTGGCTGTCGTGGCTTGGCGCTGCAGCGGATTACGTCGCGCTATGGGGCGGAAACTACTTCGCCGATTGCCTGCCGCCTTCGATGGGGTGGCTAATTTGGGATAAGGGCCAAACCGACTTCAGCCTTGCTGACGTTGAGATGGCTTGGACAAATCGCCGGCAGGCGACGCGGCGCATAACCGTGCCGCGCGCGGTCCTTGTCGCGGAAGGTGGCGACCACCCGACGCAGAAGCCCATCTCGGTGATGCGCTTCACAATCGACAAGCTGCGCGTCCCGCCCGGCGGTGTGATCCTCGATCCCTACATGGGCAGCGGCAGCACCGGCGTCGCCGCCGTGCAGATGCGGCATCCCTTCGTCGGGATCGAGATCGAAGAACGCTACTTCGACATCGCCCTTCGCCGCATCGCCGACGCGCAGCGGCAGGGCGACATCTTCCGGGATGCAGTCGCATGAGCAACACACGAGATGCGGTGTCTTCGGACACCCACACGAGCCGGCATGTGCCGGCGACACGTCTAGGTGTGACGTGTCCGCTTCTGGACATCCCTAACCTCGCGCCGGGCGGCCCTCATACCGCCCGGCGTGCCTTTTCGGAGGCGCGCACGTGACCAACTACAGCATCGAACGCCTGCAAAAGCTGGTCGGCGTTATCCGCGCCGCAGCGATGGCCGGCGACGTGTGCCCGACCAATGACGCCGTGGTCGGTAAGTTCGAACTCCGCTCGCCGTCCGCTGCTTCTGAGATGATCCGCGGCGCAGAGCGGGCCGGGCTGATCGTCGTGCAGCGCGGCATCTCATCCCGCGTCGTCTCGGCCCCGGACGGCTCGTGGCGCACGGCCGGCTTTGTCTCGCCGCACAGCGAGGCCGCAGCGAAGCGCGCGCACACGCCTGGCACCCGCACGACGCGGCGTCGCGAGCGGTGGCAGGCAACCCCGCCGCGCCTTGGCGGACGGCCGCCTGGCGAACTGCGCGGGCCGCTGCCGCCGGTTCTGCGCGAGCCGCCGCTGGTGCTGGCGCCACGTGCGCCGGGGCACACCTGCCTGTGGCCGATGTGGGGCCATGAGGGCCGCCCGACCGGGATCTTCTGTGACGCACCCCGCGATGGCGGCCGGCTGCCCTATTGCGCCAAGCACCACACGCTCGCCGTGCGACCGAAGGGGGATGCGGCATGACCACCTTTGACGGCCGCCCGCTGCGGCGCCTGCGCTGGTCGCGCGAACTGCTGACCGCCGTGTGCGAGTGCATCCTGCGGTTTAGCGCCAAGCGCACCGCCGCCATGCTCGGCATCGAGAAGCGCGCGCTCTACTGCACGCTGGGCCGCTATGGCGTGTCGTGCGTGCGGCTTAAGCGTGCGGCGAGGCGCGGGGCATGAAGCGCGCATCCCCCGAACGCAACATCCAGATCGCGATCCGCTCCGCGCTGACGATGCTCGGCGTGCGGTCGCGCCATGTGCCGAACGCCGGCAAGCGATCCTTGGTCGCCGGCCGCATGCTCAAGCAGGAAGGCATGGTCGCGGGGTTCCCGGACCTGATTTGCTGGGATGCCCGCGGGCAGGTCGGGTTCCTGGAGGTCAAGGCCGCGAAGGGCAGGCTGTCCGACGCGCAGGTGGACCACATCGAAGGCATGGAGCGCGACCAGTTGCGCGTCGCCGTGGTCCGCAGCGTGGATGACGCCGTTGCCGCCGTGCGGGGATGGGGGATGGCGCGATGAGCCTCCTACGCATCCCCGATGCAGACGCTGCAATGCGCGCGCTCGCGATCGGCGACGACGTGCGCATGGAAGCGTGGGAAATCGCTATCGAGCAAGCGGACATCGGCGCGCTGCCGGCGCTGGCCGATCGGCTGCACAAGCGAATGGAATTGCTGCGGCATCGCGAGATGTCGCCGCATGTGGAGCGCACCGCTCTGGCGATGATCGCCGAGCGGCAAGCCCGGGCACACGACGCCGGTAATCTGTCGTGACGATGAAAGGTTGAGACAATGGCTTTCGGCATCCCCGGCAGCACCGCCGGCACTGACAGCGGTTCCTTCCTCGCCCGCGTGCAGTATGACGCGCGGTCGGGCTTCTTCACCAACGTGGATCGCGTCCAGGGCGAAGACGGCCGCTGGGGCGACAACGCGGGCGAGCCCTACCGCGGGCTCACGGCAGCCTTCGACTTCGGTTCGATGGAAGCCGGCTACATCAAGTTCGCCTCGCCGCCGGCTTTCATCCTGGTGCCGTTCGTAGGCGATGCGACGGTCTATCCGCCGCAGCCGCAGGAGATGACGACGCCGGCCAAGCAGGGCGAGGCGGCCCGCAAGGCGTTCCTGCCGGGCTTCCGCATCAAGCTGGCAGGCAAGGTCTTCGGCGACGCAGAGCCGCGCTACTTCGCGCACACGGCGAAGGGCGTGCTCGCCACGATGGAAGAACTCTACAAGGCGTTCAGCGCCGCGCCGGAGGCTGCGCGGGGGCTGATCCCCGTCGTGCAGCACGCCAGCACGAAGACGCTGGAGACGAGCGGCAAGCACGGCACGACCAAGAACTACGCGCCCGAGTGGAAGATCGTCCAGTGGATCGACCGCCCGGCGATCTTCGGCGACCGCACCTGCCCGGCGCCTGGCACCCGGCCGCCCGTGCAGCAGCACGCCGTGACCTATCCGCCGGAGCCTGCCGCGGCGCCTGTCGCTGCGAACGGCATGGCGCCAAGCATGACTGCGGACATGGCCGAGCCGCTGCCGTTCTAGCCTAGCCGCCGGCGCGCGCCTCGTTTTCCAGGCCAGACGCGCGCCGGCACACCAACGCCTAACCGGCGAGGCTCAAGCGTTGATGCCAGACAGCCTATCGAATACGCAGGCCACGGCAAGCAACGCCCTAGGTGCGTCTGCCCTCGATCGGCCGTTGGCTATGACCTTCTTCGAGGGCGCTGCGGCCGATCGCAAGCACCCCCGAACCCTGTCCCTCCGCGCCATCATCCCGAACCTGCGCGACACCCGCGCCGCGGATAAGGCCGCGTTGCCGTGGGTAAAGCTGGCGACGTTCGGAGAAGCGCAAAGCCTGCGCGGCAGCTTTCGCCACGACGCGAACATGATCGAGATCAACGGCATCGAAGCCGACTACGACGGCGAGGACATCACGCTAGAGCGTGCCCGCCGCATCCTCGGCAATGCCGACGTCGCCGCCATCCTATACACCAGCCCTTCGCACCGCGCCGACGCGCCACGCTGGCGCGTGCTGTGCCCGACCAGCGAAAGCCTGCCGCCCGCCGACCGGGCGCGGCTCATGGCGCGGGTCAACGGGCTGTTCCTGGGCGCGCTAGCGGCGGAAAGCTTTACGCTGTCGCAGTCCTACTATTTCGGCGCGCTGCACGGTTCCACCGCCCATGAGGTTATCCCCGTCGAAGGGCGGGCCATAGACCTCTGCCCTGATCTGGACGGCGAAGCCATCGGCCGGCCCGAGCGCAAGAAGGCCGAGCCCACACCGGCGCCAGCCTATGCCGCGCCTTTCCGTTATGACGGCGACGGCTCGCGCTATGGCGTGTCGGCGATGGAGGCGGAATGCAACGCCATCCGCAACGCTGGCGAGGGCGGCAAGCATCACGCACTCAACAAGGCGGCATACAGCATCGGCGGCCTGGTCTCCGGCGGGCATCTGGCCGAGGCGCCGGCCTTCGCCGCCCTGTCTGGCGCGCTGGCCGATATCCGGCACCGCTGCGAAGACTACGGCCACGCTCAACGGACGCTGCGCAAGGCGTTTGATGACGGCAAGGCCGCGCCGCGGGAGGTGGCCGAGCGCCAGGCCGCGCCGCAGCGCGATCCGTTCGGCATCATGTCGCGGCAGACCTTCAGCATAGACCCGGAGACGGGCGAGGTGCTGCCGGGAAAGCCTGAGGGGCCGGTGTCGCCCCTTCCGCTCATCTTCTTCGAGGACATCAAGGCCAATCTGGACGCGGCAGACTTCGTTGAGGGGCTGCTGATCGAGACGGCCATGTCTGTGGTCTATGGCCCGTCCAACTGCGGCAAAACCTTCTTCATGACCGACCTCGCCATGCATGTGGCGACGGGCCGGGCGTGGCGTGGGAAAGAGATTGAGCCCGGCGGCGTGGTTTACTGCGCGCTGGAGGGCGGCCACGGCATCAGCAACCGGATTGCCGCCTTCAAGCGGGAGCACGGCCCAGAAGGCGTCGAGGTGCCGTTTGCCGTGGTGCCTGTCGCCATCAACCTTTTAGACCCCAACGCTGACCGCGAAAGGCTCGTGGAAGCCGTCAAGGCGGCGGCCGAACACATGGGCGTGCCGGTCAAGCTGATCGTCATAGACACCCTGTCCAGGGCGCTGGCCGGCGGAAACGAGAATGCCCCCGATGACATGGGCGCCCTTGTCGCCAGCGCCGATTACATCCGGCAGGCGCTCAAGGCGCATATCTGCTTCATCCATCACTCGGGGAAAGACCAGGCGCAGGGCGCCCGCGGCCATAGCCTGCTGCGCGCCGCGACCGATACCGAGATCGAGATCAGCCGCGCCGACAACGATAGCCCCTCCGTCGCGAAGGTCACCAAACAGCGAGAGTTAGAGATCGAAGGCAACTTCGTCTTTACGCTGCGCCAAGTGGAGCTAGGGAAGAACCGCCGCGGCAAGCCGGTCACAAGCTGCGTTGTGGAGGCTTCTGACGCCGCCGTATCGGCATGCCCCGCCCGCATTCCGGAAGGGGCGCGCATCGCCTTCGACGCCCTCTGCGAAGCCATCATCGCGAGCGGGACAACAGCGGGACATAGCGGGACATCAGCGGGACATTTGCGGGACATTCCTCCAAATGTCCGGGCCGTCCCAGTCGATTTGTGGCGCCAGGAATTTTACGCGCGCAGCCACGCCGACAGCCCCGAAGCCAAGCGGAAAGCGTTCCAACGTGCTGTCAGCGCGCTGCGCTCTGCCGGCCAAGTTGCTGTTTTCAATGACAAAGCGTGGCTGACAGAGGAGGCAACAAGAACATGAACAATCGGCAATTTAGCGGGACATGCGGGACATTGGCGGGACATGTCCCGGTATGTCCCGGGGCCATTAGTGGCGGGTTGACGCGGGACAGAAATCGGGTTAATCGCCCTTTGGCGATTACCCGTTTGTCCCGTCCCGCTACGGGCCTGGACATCGCCAGATGACCCCCGCCGAACTCGACCTCATCGCGAACAAGCACGAGCGGGAATGGGGCATCAACCGCCTGCCGCTGATCGTCTCGCCGGACCTGGCGGCGAGGTTCCAGGGCGCCCTGGACCTGCTGGCGGCGGACTACCCGCCCGCTGGCAAGACCTGGGAAGAAGTCCGGGCGTCCATCGCACGCGGCTGGCAAGCGATGGCGGCAGACGCCCGCGCCCGCGGCCACGAGCCGCTGCCGGGCGCCGTTGCCGAAGCCGAGTGGGACAAGGGCAAGGTGTTCGCCGTCGCCCTGGACGCCACGCACAAGCAGGCGCTGGAACTGCGCGCCGTGGCGGACAAGCGGCGCCACTACAGCGTGTGGACCGTCGCCGAGATCGCCACGCTCATCCGGGCAATCCCGCTGGTGTCGGACATCAAGGATATGTTCCCCGGCGCCGACATCATGCCGCCTCGCCTGCCGCCGGTTGGGCAAGTGCCGCGCGATGACCTCGGGCCGAACCTACAGCCCGAGAATTACCCCGAACTCATGGGGGCGGATGCATGACGCCGCTGGAATACGCAGCCCGCGCCGTGCTGCTGCTGCTCACGGACTACCAGAAGGCCGCGCTCGTGTTGCTGGCCGACGCATGCGCCGCCGGCCTGCCGATGGCGACCGCCGGCCACCTAATCCGCAGCAACCGCGAGGGCGAGGCGCGCGAAATGCTGGAACGTTGGGCCGATGGGGAGAACGGGTGATGGCGAACCAAGGCAAGATCGTAAACCTGGACGCATACCGCGTGCGCAACGGCGGCGAAGACGCGGGCTTTCTCGGCTGCCCGAAATGCCACGGCGACGAGTTCGCCGTCGTCTGCCGGGGCCTGCCGGCAAAGCCGTTCGTCGCGGCCCTCATCTGCGCGGCCTGCGAGCCGCCCGTCGAAATCAGCGTCGCGTTCGGGGAGTTGCGCTATGACCACGTCACCGAATGACGCGCGCGGCGGCCTGTGCGGGGCGCCAGATGGCCTTGGGGTGCTGGCCGCTAACGCGATGCCGACGCACGAACCGGAGGGAGAGTGATGGACGACATCGACCAGCGCCTAGCTGCCGAGGTCATGGGCGACTTGCGCAAGGTCCATAACTGGTGGACGCGCCCGCGCATCGGGTTTGCGGACATCGCCGGCTTTGGCTTCGCGACATGGCCGCTTGCGTGGCTCGGCCGCTGGATGGGGTGGTGGTGATGCGCGCTGATCTGACGACGGGCGAGGGCGACGTGTGGCGCCGCGCGTGCGAGGCCATGCGGGCGGCGTGCGCCGAAACGTGCAAGGCGAGGGCGCGCCTGCACGGACCTGACGACGGAGGCCCCAACTCCATGCGTGACGAAGCCAAAGACTGCGCCGCCGACATTCTCTGCCTCCCCATCCCCGACCCGCCGCCCGACGTGGCCGCAGGTGGGTGGGATTACCGGGGATGAGCCCGCTGCGCACAGCATGCAGCGCGGTCGCCATCTTCGCCGCGCTGTGGATCGGCTGGTGGGTGGCGCTGGAATTTATCCGAGGCGCCCTTTGACCCGCCGCAAGCGAAAGGCCGAGCCCATGCGAGCGTCTACCCAGCCGATCGGCGACTACGGCCCGGCGCTGCGGATCAAGCGCGGCGACGTGGCCGTGGTGGACGCGCCAGACCCCGGCGCACCTAACCGCACCATCCGCCGCGCTATGCATACGCCGCCCTATGTGGCGCTACAGCGCAAGGGCCGCCTGTCCAGCGAGGAACGGGAAGCCTGCGACCGATACGCCATCACGTGCGAGGCGGAACTAGGGGCTAAGTCACAGGACGGCATCGCCATAGCCTCCCCACCCTGGGCACGTGGGCACCCTGCCATGTCGCAGGTTCAAGCCTCTGCATCCCTACGCAACGCCCATCAGGCAGTTGGCATTAGCGGGACCATCCTCCTCCGCCTGTTCGTTCGCGACTGCCTCCCCGTGGCCGAGATCGCCAGGCGCAGAGCCGAGCGCGAAGAGATCACCCTGGGCCGCATCGCCAGCGCCATCCGTCGCCTAGCCGAACATTGGGGGATGGTGGACAATGAGTGCTGACAGCCTAGTGTTGACAGTCTCCGGGATTTGTGCAATCGGGTGTGCATCCTTCATAGTTGCGCCTAGCCCAGCGTCCCCATGCGCCAGACGCGAGGGGGCGCCTTCGCGCATGCGTTTTCGCGGGTCCTTCCTGGCAACCTTGGGTTGCAGTGGTTCAGGCCGCGTTACATTGCTAGTGGCCAAGGTATCCTAGGGGACATCATGCCCCTCCAACTTGAGGCAACCAGCGGCGAACTAGCGCAGGCCCTAGGCACATCCGAAAGGGTGATTGCGGGCAAGCGTCAGGCGGGGCGGCTGCCGGTGACGCCGGGCGGGCGCATTGACCTGAGGGCGATCCTCAAGGCCGGCGTGCAGGCCCTAGGCGAACAGGCTGGTGACGGGGGTGGCGGGCAGTCGCTCGACGCGGCCCGCATCCGTTTGGTGACGGCGCAGGCCGAGGCCCGCGAGATGCTTAACGACCAGATGCGCGGCGAGACGGTGCTGGCCGAGGACTTGGAGGCGGTTGTCGGCGCTGTGTGCGACGGCGTCCGGGCGAAGGTGCTGGCGATCCCGACGCGGGCAGCGCCGATGGTGCTGGGCTTGGCTGGTTTGGCTGAGGTTCGCGACAAGCTCACGGAATTGACCCACGATGCATGCAGCGACCTCGCTGCCGGTGAAATCGTCTCCACCGTTCACGATCGGGCTCGGCGTCGCGCCGGCCGCAGCGCGAGCGGGGACGCGGCTTCTCCGGCGGATGGCGCCGCCACCGCGGCTGACGGTGAGCCAATGGGCTGACGCTTACCGCCATCTGAGCGCGGAGGCGTCAGCAGAGCCGGGGCGATGGGATACGGGCCGGGCGGAATACCAGCGCGGCATCATGGACGCGGTAAGCGATCCTCGCGTCGAGACGCTGGTAATCATGTCCAGCGCGCAGGTCGGCAAGACTGAGATCATCAACAATCTGGTCGGCTACCACATCCACCAGGACCCGGCGCCGATCCTAGTTATTCAGCCGACGACCGAGATGGGAGAGGCGTGGTCTAAGGATCGCCTGGCGCCGATGCTTAGGGATACGCCGGCACTACGCGGGCGGGTGAGCGAGGCGAAGGCCCGCGACGGCAACAACACGCTGCGGCAGAAGAAGTTCCCCGGCGGGCATCTGGCGATTGCTGGCGCGAACAGCGCGGCGGGGCTGGCGTCTCGGCCTATCCGGGTTTTGTGCTGCGACGAGGTAGACCGCTATCCGGCCAGCGCGGGCTCGGAAGGCGACCCGGTATCGCTGGGCAGGAAGCGGACGGCGACATTCTGGAACCGCAAGGTGGTGCTGGTGAGCACGCCGACGATTGCGGGCGTGTCGCGGATTGAGAAGGCATACGCAGACAGCGATCAGCGGCGCTTTTGGGTGCCGTGTCCGCATTGCGACGAGATGCAGACGTTGCGGTGGGATGGTGTGCGGTGGGAAGGCGGCGACGCATCCACGGCGACCTACCATTGCGGCTCTTGTGACGAGCCGTGGGATGACGCGCAGCGATGGGCGGCTGTGCGGCGCGGGGAGTGGCGGGCCGAGGCGCCGTTTCGCGCGACGGCCGGGTTTCATCTGTCTGAGTTGTATTCCCCGTGGCGCCGGTTGAGCGAGACGGTTCTGGACTTTCTTGCGGCCAAGGATCGGCCGGAATTGCTGAAGACCTGGGTGAATACGACGCTGGGGGAGGTTTGGCAGGATCGCGGCGAGGCGCCCGAGTGGGAGCGCCTGCTAGAGCGCGCCGAAGACATGCCAGAGGCCGAGGCGCCAGCGGATGCGCTGGTGGTCACGGCTGGCGTGGACGTGCAGGGCGCGCGGATTGAGCTTTACGTGTGGGCATGGGGCCGCGGGCTGACGTCGTGGCTTGTGCGCCGCGAGATTATCGAGGGCGACCCGACGCAACCGGCTGTCTGGGATGCCCTGAAACGGGAGTTGGACAAGCCGATCCGCCGGCCAGGCTTGGCGCCGCTGATGGTAGCGCGGTGCGCGGTGGATACAGGGTTTGCGACGGCTGCGGTCTACGCGCAGTTGCGGCGGTTGCGTGATCCTCGATTGGTGCCGGTCAAAGGCGTGGAGCGCAGCGGCGCGACGTCGCCGATAACCGGCCCGACCTCGGTTGATGTGACCGAAGGCGGGCGGAAGATACGCGGCGGGTTAAAGATTTGGATTGTCGCGGTATCGCACTTCAAGTCAGACCTCTACAGGCGGCTTTGGTTGAAGCGCGAGGGCGACGGGTTCCCGCCCGGCTGGGTGCATCTGCCGATGTGGCTAGGCGCCGAGCCGACAAAGCAGCTTGTCGCCGAACAATTAGTCACGGTGAAGGACAAGCGGGGCTATTCCCGGCAGGAATGGCGGCCCCTTCGTGAGAGAAACGAGGCGCTAGACTGCGCCGTCTATGCCCGCGCTGCCTTGTGGGTGGCGGGCGCCGATCGCTACGGCGAACGCTACTGGACGCGCTTGGCGGGTGAATTGGACGCGGCGGCGGGGAAGACTGAGGCGCCGGTTGTGACGCCTGCTCCGGTGCCTGTGCCGGTCGCGCAGTCACAGCCGATTGTGCGCCAGAGCGGATGGCTCAAGCCGAGGGGAGGGTGGTTGCGATGAGCCAAGAAGCCGCCCTTGAATGGGCTCTTGCGCTGGAGACGACCGACCGCTGGCGCAAGCTGGCCGAGGCTATTGCCGGCGGTGCGTTGCGCGTGCGGTTCGCTGACGGTCGCGAAGTGACTTACCACTCGTCTGACGAGATGTGGTCAACGCTGCTGGCCGGCTACGGCTCCAGCCTGAGCGCGACCACGCGCCGGCCGCCCGTGTCCTACGCCAAGTTTTCGCGGGGCTGGTGATGGCGCGCCGTTTGAACGTTGCCCAGCGGGCCGTGAAGCGGCTTGCGGGAATGGTGGGGCTGCGCGCCTATGAGGCCGGGCAATCCGATAGCC
Organism: Pseudolabrys sp.; assembly: GCA_022841665.1. GTDB lineage: Bacteria > Pseudomonadota > Alphaproteobacteria > Rhizobiales > Xanthobacteraceae > Pseudolabrys. The sequence continues at coordinate 22,781 of JALHRB010000041.1, read as the reverse complement.
GGTTTCGCAGCGGCACAAACATTCCGTCCGGATCATCGGCTAATGCCGAGGTGTCGGCAGGCGCGAAAACGATCGCGGAGCAGGCGCGCGACGCGGTGCGCAACGATGCCTTTGCCCGTCGCATTGTGGACCTGTGGGCCGCGAACGCGGTCGGGCCTGGTATCACCTGCGCGTGGGATGACGATCGCCATGCAGATGCGTGGAAGGCTTGGGCCGAAACGCGAGCCTGCGACGAAGAAGGCAAGAAAACGCTTGCCGGCATCGAAGCGGCCGTCATGCGCGCCTTGGTTCAAGACGGCGAAGTCCTTGTGCGCTTCGTGCGCGAACGGCCAACGATGGCGAACCCGCTTGGGCTGCGTCTGCTGGTCATGGAGGCGGACCACCTCGACCGGATGAAAAGCGGCACGCACGAAGGGCGGGCGGTTCTACAGGGCGTGGAAGTCACGAATACGGGGCGACCCGTGGCCTATTGGCTGCTGCCGCGGCATCCCGGCGAGACGTGGCCGATGATGCCGACGATTGGGCTGCGGACATCGGTTCGCGTGCCCGCTGATGACGTGCTGCACATCTACCGGCAGGAGCGGCCGGGCCAGGTTCGCGGCGTGTCGTGGCTTGCGCCTGTGCTGCCGGGCCTGCGCGACCTCAAGGACTATGAGGCGGCGCTACTGCTCAAGGCGAAGATCGAGGCTTGCCTTTCGGCTGTCGTCAGCGATGACAACGAGCAAGAGCAGATGACGGGCGGCTACGTGACGGACGCAAACGGCGTCCGCATCGAGACGTTTGAGCCTGGGATGATCCTATACCGCAAGGGCAGCGGGGAAATCGAGGTCATCAACCCGAGCGGCGGCGGCTCGCATCTCAACTTTGCCCGGCGTTCGCTGGAGCGCGCGGCGATCGGCGCGGGGCTGACATACGATCAGGTTTCGGGCGACCTGACGGGCGCCAATTATTCCTCGCTCAAGGCGGGCAAGATCGAGTTCCGCGCGCTTAACGGACAGGTGCAATGGTCGCTGTTGCTGCCGCAGCTCTGCGCGCCGATAGCGCAGGAGTTTCACCGTATGGGCGCGATGGCGGGGTTGTGGTCGCTGACAGAAGGCGAGTTCAAGCACACGCCGCCGGCGCCGGAAATGATTGACCCGGTAAAGGAAACGACGGCGCTTATCGTGCAGATGCGCGCGATGTTGCTGTCTCCGCAGCGCGCCGCGGCAATGATGGGCTGGGAATACGAGGACATCGTCAAGGAATGGGCCGAGGCCCAGGAGATGATGGACGAAGCCGGCGTTGTGTCGGACGCCGATCCGCGCCGCGTGGCGAAATCGGGATCGGCGCACGACCCGAAGCAGATCGCGGCGATCGAGATTGCCGCCACGGGCGCGGCGATACCGCGGCAAGAAGACCCGGCAGACGCGCCCGCCGAACCGGCGCCGGCCGAGTAGGAACACAGCATGTCGGAAGAAGACAACGACGCGGCGCCCGCTGCGCCGCCGATCATGTGCGCGCGGGCGCGGTTGACGCCGACCACCATCAACGCGGCCGATCGCACCGTTGAAGTCGTGTGGTCTACCGGCACGCGGGCTCAAAACTACGTGCCAGGCGTCGGCAAAATCCTCGAAGAGTTGGATATGGGCGCTAGCGCGATCCGCATGGATCGCCTTCGCAGCGGCACGGCGCCAGTCCTCGACCACCACCGCAACGCATCCTCGCGCGACACCATCGGCCGCGTTGTGACCGCCAGCGCGGACGGCAAGCGCGGCGTTGCCACGCTGCAATTCAGCATGGCGGCGGATGTCACGCCGCTGTGGGAACGCGTCGCTGACGGCACCATTCGCACCGTCAGCGTCGGCTACATCGTCCACCGCTATCAGCTGATCGAGGATGCCAAGGTCGGCACCGTGCATCGCGCGGTGGACTGGGAGCCTTACGAAATCTCCATTGCGCCGGTCCCTGTGGACCTGGGCGCGGTGGTGCGATCCGACGCGGCAGCGTCGGCGCCGGCTTTCATCGCCGAAGATCCTGCCGAAGACACTTCAACCGCGGCCCCGGCCGCAACAATGGAGCAGACCATGACGGACCCCGTCACGCCTGCCGCGCCGGAAACCGTCGCGGCCCCCCCGAATATCGACGTTGCCGCCGTTCGCGCGGAGGCGCAGCGCATGGAGCGCGAACGCATCGCCGGCGTGGATGGCGTTCTCACCGCCGCGCGCGGCCTCATCACGCCAGAGACGGAAACCGCGATCCGTGGGCAGGCCATCAGCGGCGGCCTGACTGTGGATGCCGCCCGCGCGCTCGCCTACGATGCGATGATCGCGCAGCAGCGTCTCACCACCACGACGCCGGTGCAGACCGTGCGCATGGGCGCCTCCGGCGACGACCCGATCGCGATCCGCTCCGCGATGGCCGATGCGATCGTGAAGCGCATCAAGCCCGGCTTCAAGGCGTGCGAGCGCGCGGCCGAGTATGCCGGCGTCGGCCTCCGCGACATGGCGCGCGACCTGCTCGCCGCGCGCGGGGAAACCAACATCCCGCGCAACCCGGTGCTGCTCGCCGAACGCGCCTTCCACTCGTCCAGCGACTTCCCGCTTCTGCTAGCCGACAGCATGAACAAGGCGATGCTCGCCGACTACGAACTGGCGATGCCGACCTATCGCATGTTCATGGGCCGGCGCTCGTTCAACGACTTCAAGTCGCACAAGTTCCTGCGCGTCGGCGACTTCCCGGCGCTGGCCACGATGGCCGAGGGCGGCGAGATCACGGTGGGCACCATCAGCGAAGGCCGCGAGACGGTGACGCTCGCGACCTACGGCAAGGGTGTCCGCGTCACGCGCCAGATGCTGGTGAATGACGACCTCGGCGCCTTCGCCGACTTCTCCAACATGATCGGCCGCCGCGTGCTCGACTTCGAGAACGCCACAGCCTTCAGCGTGCTCACCACGGCTTCCGGCGCTGGCCCGAACCTCGCGGACGGCTCGGCGGTGTTCACCACCGGCCGCGCCAACCGCGCAAGTTCTGCCGGCGCGATCGATATCACCACGCTGGCGACCGGCCGCGAGAACATCATGGAGAAGACCTCTCCCGATGGGCTCAAGCTGAACCTCCGCCCGCGCTACCTGCTCTGCGGCCCGCAATACCTCACCATCGCCGAGCAATACACCTCCGCGAACTACGTCGCGGCGGCGCAGACCAACATCAACCCGTTCGCCGGCCGGCTGGAGCCGATCGCGGACGCGAACATCACCGCCACCAACTGGTATCTGTTCGCCGATCCGGCGGCGGCGCCTGTCTACGTCTACGGCTTCCTCAATGGCGCCGAAGGCCCGCAGGTCCGCACGACCAACCCGCCTGGCACGGATGGCGCGGTTCAGATCGACGTATGGCTCGACTTCGCCTGCGGCCCGATCGACTTCCGCGGCGGCTGGTTCAACGGCTGATCCTGACAAGAAGGAGATAATCACATGACCAAGAGCCTCTTGCAGGACGGCGCCGTTGTGACGGTGACCGCGCCTGCCGCAAAGAACAGCGGGGAGGGCGTGCTTGTCGGCAACCTCTTCGGCGTGGCCGTCATCAACGCGGCTTCCGCCGCGTCGCTCCCGATCAGCACCGTTGGCGTTCATTCCATTCGCAAGCTCAACGGCGCTTCGTCCAGCTTCGCGCAGGGCGCCAACGTGCATTGGGACAACACCAACGCCAACTGCACGGTGTCGGCGACGTCCAATCTCAAGATCGGCGTCGCGACGGCAGCCGCCGCGAACACCGACGTCGCGGTTGCCGTGCGCCTCACCGGCGCCTGGTAATCCGCGACGAGTGATCCGCCCGACAGCGGATTGCGCGTTCGCGCGCGACAACGGCGGGGGGGATGTCGGTCCCTCCCGCCACCATCCTGCCGACACAGGAAATCAACATGCCCTACATCATATTTCTCGCGGGCGCGGTCCCTGCGGGATGGGCGGTCAGGGTGCTCATGCGCCGCCATCCTGAACACGCTTATCTAACATTTCTCTACGGCGGAATTGTCATCGGCGTGTGGGGGATGGCGACCCTCCCATGACAAGCAGCGAAGAATGGCGCCCGCACGTTGCGGAGGACGCGCCAAAGATCAATTGCGACGTGGAGATCGGCGAATTGCTGGTTGCGGTCCCGTGCTACGGCGGCGCCGTCATGGATGGCGTGCTTCACGGCATGCTGGACCTGCGCCAAGCCTGCACGGCGCTGAATATCAACATGGGCCACATCACCACGAGGAACGAAAGCCTCGTCCAGCGCGCGCGCAATCGCTGCGTCGCGGAGTTCATCGCCAGGCCGAACGCCACGCATCTGCTTTTCGTGGACAGCGACATCGGCTTTACGGCGCGGCAAGTGCTGCGGCTTCTGGCCCATGATGTTCCGCTGATCGGCGGGCTCTACCGGCGCAAGCAACTAGACCGCGCGGAATACGTGTGGAACCGCCTGCCGCCGGATCAGGAGAAGCGGAACCCGAAGACGGGCGCCGTGTCCTGCGCCGCGGTCGGCACCGGCTTTATGCTCATCAAGCGCGAAGTCATCTTCCGCATGATCGAGGCATCGCTGGAAACGCCTGTGCCGGACGAGCCGTTGCGCTCGCGCCTGCGCTACGTGACTGCGCCGACTGACGGCAACCCCGGCGGCTGGCGCGACCACACTTACAGCCTGTTCGATTGCTGGATTGACGAGACGGGCAACTACCTCTCGGAAGACTATGCGTTCTGCCGCCGCTGGCGCGACCTCGGCGGCGACGTGTGGGCCGATCCGGCTATCCAACTGGAGCACATCGGCGCGGCGTCCTTCATCGGCGATCCGCGGGGCGCTCTCTGATGGAACTGCTTCTCGGCTGCGGCCACGCCCGCGTGAAGCGGCTTTTCGCTCAAGGCCGCGAGCATTGGACCGACCTTGTGACGCTCGACATGAGCCCGGATGTCGGCGCGGATATCGTTCACCACCTGGGCTCGTATCCGCTGCCGTTCCCGGACGACAGCGCCGACGAAATCCACCTTTACGACGTGCTCGAACACCTCGGCACGCAAGGTGACTGGCGCGGCTTTTTCGCCGACTTCACCGAGTTCTATCGCATCCTCAAGCCCGATGGGCTGCTGTTTGCGATCGTGCCGCAGTGGGATGGCGTGTGGGCATGGGCTGATCCCGGCCATACGCGCGTCATCCTGCCGCAGACGCTGACGTTTCTCTCGCAAGCGCACTACGCGGCCGAGTGCGGCGGCCCGACGCCGACCAATCGCACCGATTACCGGCGGTGGTGGCGCGGCGACTTTGACCTGATGTTTGAGACAACGCTTGACGGGCCGTGCTTCGGCTTTGTCCTGCAAGCGGTAAAGCCGGCGAGGGGCGCATGACAGTCTTCGCTACCGCCGCAGCTTCCATTGCGGCTGACCCGAACATGGGTGTGGATGCCATCTGGTCGCCTGCTGATGGCGGCCCGCCGGAGACGGTGAGGGTTATCGTCAGCGCGCCAGACGACGCGGTGGACCTGGCAGAGGCGCGCGTTGTGGGTTCTGATGTGCTGCTCTACGTGACGGTGGCGGCGCTCGCGACGCCGGGCGAGCGCGACGCATTCGAGATCGACGGCACGCTCTACGCGGTGCAGGCCGCGCTGCTCGACGCGACAGGCGACACTTGGCGGCTTCCATGCCGCAAGCAGGGGCCGGCAACGCTCGGCTCTACGCTGCTCGGCAACGACATCTAGGAGGCGGCCCTATGGCATCGCTGATCTACAACACCGCGCCGCGCTTCGCGGCTATCGGGTCGATCGACTTCGACACCGATACCTTCTACGTGATGCTTACCACGTCGAGCTACACAGAGAACAAGGATACGCACGACTTCCGCGACGACGTGACGAACGAAGTCACGGGCACCGGATACAGCGCGGGCGGGCAGGCGGTCACATGCACGGTGTCTTCGGTGGACACGGCGAATGACCGCTTCACGATCACCTTCGCTCAGGTCACATGGACCACGAGCACCATCACGGCGCGCAAGGCGGTTTACTACAAGCGGCGCGGCGGGGCTTCGAGCGCGGATGAATTGATTTGCGTGAATGACTTCGGAAGCGATGTCAGCACGACGGCGGGGACGTTCACGCTCGCGGCGACCGTTATCACGGTGCAGAACTAGCCATGTCTCAGACGCCGCTTCAAATCAGGCTGCAACAGGCTGACGTCGTAGAACTGGACGAAGCGCGCGCGGCCGATGTCCTCAACACGCCATCGGCCGGCAACGGCACGGTGTTTCAGAACATCCCGACCGCTGCGGTCTATCGGCGCTTGCTGATCGACGCGGCGCCTGGCGCTGCCGCCGTGAGCGCGTGGGGGCTGATCGAATTGAACAGCCGGCGCGTGCCATCTACGACGTTCGCGACGGCCGCGAGCGCGCCGAACGCGCAGGATATCATCGTGGCGCACATGACCGCGCTCGTCCGACTGGTGCAGAGTTTCCCAACGATCGAGGCAACGGACGCCGATGTCCGGACGCGGTTTAGCGCCATCTTCGCGGCGCTGGTGACGGGCGGGTGGGTGGCGAGCGCGACGCGCGACATTATCGTTGCGTTGATCCAGCGGCAGGCTTCATGGGCCGAGGCTAACGGCTATCCGCGCGGCGTCACGGCGCGCGATGTCGGCTTGGCGCGGGGTGCGATCTAATGGCAACCGCGAAATGGGCAACGCCTTCCGCGCTCGGCAGCAACATTGCCAGCACGACGCTCAACAGCCTCGCGAATGGCTCGACCTCAGCTTTCGTGACGCATGACAACAGCAGCAACCTCGACCTCTACGCTTCGGTGACGGTGCTGCTGGGCAGCATCGACCCCACTGACGGTGGGTCCATCACGCTGCGGGTTTATGCGACGGACGGCACCAATACGCCGGATGATACCGGTATCGTGGGTGGTGGCGAGACCTATACGGCGCCGCTCACCACGGCGGGCGCCGGAAGCGCGAAGGTGGTGGTGTTCCCCATGGTGCGGCTCTACCCGGCGAGCATGCGGCTCCAGGTGACGAACAACAGCGGCGTGACGTTCAACGCATCGTCCAACGCGCTGCACGTGAAGCCCTATAACGAGAGCGTGGCGTGAATGCCGCGTGGCCTTTCCCGCGTTGATGAAGCGCAGATACAGCGCCGGCTGTGGACGCCGGCAGCGGTTCGCGGCGGGCTCAAGTGCTGGCTTGATTTCGGCTATGGCCGCGCAATCGGCATCAGTAGCGGCGACATCACGACGGTTAGCGATCCGACTGCAAGCGTAGGCTGGGCGCGCGTTTCTGATGGCCCGACATGGAGCCTGACGGCGGTCAACAATCTGCCGGGCGCGACGTTCACTTTATCGCCGCATGAGCGGGTTCTGTCCGATACCTACGTCGCGGTGACGCTGCCGCTTGTGGCGAGCGCGATCATGCGCATGGACAGCGGCTCCGGAAACTTCGCGCGCATGTTCGCATGGGCATCTAGCACCGGCTCGGATAGCGGCAGCACGAACGGGCTGTCCTGCATGATCCGGTGGAACGGGACCGATGCGATCACGACCTATTTTAATGGCGTGCAGCGGGCGATTACGAGCGTCACGCTAGGCTCGATTATGATTTTCTCGGTCTACATCGACGGCAGCGGCAACATTGCGCACTTCCTCAACGGCGGCGCGGGCGACACCAGCACGCTTGGCGCCACGCCTACTTGGTCGGCGGTGCGGTTCATGTCCGGCTGTCAGGATGTCACCGGCAGCAGCGGGTCGGGCAACGCGCCATACAACGGCAGGTTCGGCGAGGGGCTGGTCTACTGCGGCAATGATGCCGTGATCCTGCGGCCCTACTTCGAGGGCTACTTGGCGCACAAGTGGCGCCACACCGCCACGATGGCGGGCACGCATAGGTTCAAGAGCGCGCCGCCGCTGATCGGAGCGTAAACCGATGGCGCTCCGGGTTAGGGTTCCGCAACTCGGCGACGGGGCGGCGGGCGCAGACGCGACAGCGAACGGCGCCAGCCTTTCGCTAACGTGGAGCCTGGCGGCCGGTGCCGCGACTGCGGCCAGCACGGCGGGCGGCGCTGCCGTATCGCTCACGTGGTCACTAGCGGCTGGTGCTGCATCCGCCGCGAGCACCGCGGCCGGCGCGGCGCTAACCAGCACGTGGTCTCTTGCTGCGGGCGCCGCTACGGCCTCCAGCACGGCCGCAGGGGCCGCGCCTAGCCTTACATGGTCACTTGCCGCTGGCGCTGCCTCGGCGGCTTCTACGGCCTCTGGCGCGGCTCTAACGCTCACATGGTCGCTCGCCGCTGGCAGCGCGTCCGCTACCGGCGACGCCACGGCTAGCGGCGCGGCACTCGGGCTCACGTGGTCGCAATCGGCTGGCGCCGCGACGGCGGCATCTACGGCGGCGGGCGCAAGCCTATCGCTTACCTGGACGATCGCCCCCGGCGCAGCGACCGGCGGCGGTGTCGGCAACGCCACGGCAACGGGCGCGGCGTTGAGTTTCGGATGGGACATTATCCCTGGAGGCGCGCTGGTGCCGAACAACTTCCACGCCGCCGGCCCGGTGCGCATGCCTCGCGCGCTTAACGATATCCTGCGCGCGGTGGCGGCTCCGTTCGACATGATCGTGGAGCGGGAACGCCGCACCGCGCTAACGCCGGAAGAACTGCCGCGCGTCCTGCTCTACTCGCTCGATACGCAAATTGAAGCCGAGTTTGCGGGCGCGACCGCGCTGCGAACCCAGCGCATCCATGTGGAGGTAGTGGACGCCATCCGCGACGGCGACGTTACCGCCAGCGTGCAGGATCGCGTTTCCGCCATGATGGAACGCATCAGGGTGGCGCTGGATGCAAACCCGACGCTCGGCGGCGCTAGCCTCGGCGTGACGGTCGAGGAAGGCACGGGCTCGCGCGCGAATGAACTGGTTGCGCAGGAATATGAAAGCCGCGTGCTGGTCGTGTCGGCAGCCTACGTGTCCTGATGCAGATCGGCGTTCAATTCGACACGGCGCGTCTGCGGCAGGAGTTCAAGCGCGAGGCCGAGAGGCTTGCTCGCGTGCAGCGTCGGGCAACATATGAACTGGCGTTTCGTGGCGTCGAGGCGGTTCGGGCCGAGATGCTTCGCGTATTTGATCGCCCGACGCCGTGGGTGCTTAACGGCATGCAGGTCGTGCCGGCGACGAACGGCGCGACCGTGGAGTGGAAGCCGGGCGGCGGCAACCGAAGCATATCCGCAGAGAAAATCTTGCGTGCTCAAATCGAGGGCGGCCCGCGGCGCCTAAAACGTTTCGAACGGCTGATCGGCCTGCCGGCTAACCGTATCGCGGTGCCTGGCAAATGGGCCGAACTAGACGCCTACGGGAACATCAAGGCTGGGCAACTGGTCAAGATCATCTCGGAACTGCGGCTATTCGGGGAAAGCGGATACATCGCGAACCGGCGCAACCGCAGCCGAGGCACGCGACGCCGCGAAAACTACTTCATCATCCGGCCCGGTTCCGACCACGCGCAACTCTGGCCTGGCATCTACCGCATTGCGCACGAGCAGGGCGGGGCGCCGTTGCTGGTGATCGCCTTCGTTCGAGCGGCCAACTACCGCGCTCGCTTGGCGCCAGCCCGAGTGATCCAACAAACCGTTGAGAAAGACGCTCGCGCCGTTTGGGAATTGGCCCTGCGCGGGCAACTGCCGTTCAGACGTATCGGCCGATAGGAGGCAATCATGGCCCTCGCCTTTGGGCACGGCTCGAACATCATCGCCGGATGGGAAGGGACCTATAAAACCCTTGCGTCCGGCACGTCGTGGAAGTCGCTGCCGGTCACGGAATGGCGACCCGGCGTCGAGGAAGCATGGCTTCGTCAGGATGTGGTCGGCCTGGCCGGCGGTCGTGATGAGCCGGACCCGCGCCGCGGCCTGGTGGTAGTGGACCCGTCCGCTGTCGTGCCGGTTGATCTCGTCAACACCGGCTATTGGCTGCGGCTGCTGCTCGGCGACCCGACGACCTCCGGCTCATCCGACTACACGCACACCTTCAAGAGCGGCGGCGCGACGCCGCGCAGCCTGTCAATCGAACACGGCAACAGCGCGATCAGCAACGGATACCAGCAATATCTCGGCATCCGGGGGAACACGCTGGCGATCGAATTTGCCTACGGTCGCCCTGAGCAAACCATGACCATTGGCATGATTGGCGCGAGCGTGTCGCGCGCCGGCAGTTCCGCCGATGCGTCGCCGACGCTGGCGACCTTTACGCCGTTCACTGGCGCGGTCGGCACCGCGACGCGGGCGGGTTCCGCAATCGCGCGCGTGGTCGGCACGTCGCTCAACTTCTCCAACAATCTGGAAAAGGTGATGGAGGCAAACCGGGCGAATGCGGCGCTGACGGAAGCCGCGCCCGGCGTTACCGAAGTGACCGGCACCATCGATCTTCGCATGGACGCGGAGACGCTGCTTTCCGACAGCGAAGGCAGCGCGGCCGTTGCGCTCGCCTTCGGCTACTCGATCAGCGCAACGCAGCTTGTCGAGTTCACCATCCCCGAAGCCTACATTAACCGCGCCGGTCTGCCGGTGCGCGGGCGCGCAGGCATCCAGCAGTCATTCGCCTTCCGGGGTGCCTACAACGCTTCGGCTGCCTGCGCGTTGCAAGTCGTCCTCAAGAACCAGACGGCGGCTTTCACCTGATGCTCAGGCTCCCCTCCCTCGAAGCGGCGTGGGTTGAACTCGCGCCCGGCGTCTCTGTCCTCAACCGTCCCGCGCAGCCGCATGAAGTGCCGGCAGCAACCGCATGGGCGCAGGGCCGCGCGGCTGCTGTCGCCGAGCGCCAGCGCGAAGCCATCCGTGAACGGCTCGGCATGGAACCGGGCGACGATGGCGAGTTGGTGACGCGCCTTGAATGGGGCTTCTTCGTCATCGCGCTCGGCCGGCTCTGCGTCACCGATTGGCGCGGCGTCGCGGACCATGCGGGCGAGACGCTGCCATGCACGCCGGATCACGTGGAGGCTCTGCTCAACATCCCGCACCTGGCCGGGCGCTATGCCGATGCGGCTATGTCGCTGGTTGCGGCGTTGCGTGCGGAGGGAAACGGCTCCGCGCCCGCGCTGAATGGCACCACGGCGGGGGCGCTGGATATTGCCGGGCCTGCGAGCATCCAGGGCGACGGTGCCGCGACGGCATAGTCTGTGAATACCTGGCAGCTGAGCGTCAGCCGGAAACGGTGGAGGCTTGGGCGTGCTGGCGTGCCGCTGAAGCCTGCCTGCGCGCAGGCATGGTCAACGTGCATGTGGACATGGCGTCCGCGCTCCTGCTGGCCGAGGCCGCTGGTGTTCCGCGCCTCGCGGCGGCGGAGTTGATTATGGACGTGCAAGACGGCGTTGCGGCTGCGAAGGCTAGGGAGGGCAAGGCATGAGCGGCAGCGGCGCCAACCTTCCAATCACTATCGCAGTTCAAGGGCAGCAACAAGCCGAGGCGGCTTTCAACGCTGTGGCGGCGACTGGCGAACGGGCCATGCAGCGCGTTAGCGCCGCAAGCGATCGCGCGACGGCAAGCGGCGGCGGGTTCCGCAACGCCATCGGGCAGGCCGGCTTTCAGCTGCAGGACTTCGCTGTTCAGGTTCAGGGCGGCACGAGCGCGCTAACCGCGTTGTCGCAACAGGGTTCGCAGTTCCTCGGCATCTTCGGCCCGGCTGGCGCGATTGCTGGCGCGGTGCTGACGGTCGGCATCCTCGCGGCGCAGTTCCTCAAGTTGGGCGGCGACGCGGAGACAGCAGCCGGGGCGCAGAAGCGCGCGGGCGAGGAAATCCAGCGAACCAATCAATTCTGGGAACGCTACGCTCAGCTTATCCAGGCGGCTAACGACGCGCTGTTGACAAATGAGCAGCGCACGGCGGCGCGGGCGCAGCGTGACCGGGCGCAGTTGGTCGCGGACACGCGGCAGCAGCGCGAAACGGTGTTGCGCGACATCGAAGCGGCACAACGCGCCATCAATACAGAGCAAGCGACGATCGACTTTGCTCGCAATGACCCGAGCGTGCAAGGCAACTTCGCCGGCCCCGAAGCCGGCATCCGCGCGGCGCAAGGTCGGCTTGCGGCACTTGGCGAGAATGTCGGCTTCCTGACAGGGCGCCTAAACGAACTCGATCAGGCGCTCGCCAACTTCGACCGCGCCGGTGTGGATCGCGGGCAGCAATACGACCAGCCGGAAAACCCGTTCGCTGGCGCGCGCGGGGGCGGCCGTGCCGGCGGGCTCGACAGTATTTCCCGCATGGTTCAGCGCAACACGCAAAACACCGAGGCGCTGCAAAGCACCAAGGTAAAAATGCGCGAGATCGGCGACGAAACGCAGCGCACCGCGGATATCACACGCACGCTGGGCATGACTTTCACCAGCGCGTTCGAAGACGCCATCGTCAAGGGCAAGTCTTTTCGCGACGTGCTCGGCGGCATCGCGGAAGACCTCGCGCGGCTCGTGCTGCGGCAGACCGTGACGGCGCCTCTTGCTAATGCACTCGGCAGCGTGGTTTCCGGCCTGTTTGGTCCCGGCGGCCCTGCCAAGGGTGCGCCTGACCCGTCGCTAGCTGGCCCGTTCTCCTACGGCGGGCAACGCGCGATGGGCGGCCCGGTTGACCCGAGTAGCATCTACATGGTTGGCGAGCGCGGCCCGGAAATGTTTGTGCCGAATACCGCAGGAAACATCGTGCCCAACGGCGGCGGCGGCGGCGTCACGCTCGTAATGAACGTCAACGCGCAGGGCGCCGGCCCGCGCGAGATTGACGCGCTTCGCATGCAAATTCCCGCACTCGCGCGCGCTGCCGTTGAAGACGCCGCCCGGCGTGGCGGTTCGTTCTCTCGCTCCGTGCGAGGCCGCTGATGACTGTCTACACATGGCCTACGGATCGCGGCCCTAGCGAGGTGACGTTTTTCCTCGAAGCGAACACGCTGCGCACGGAAAGCCCGCTGTCCCGCACAACGCAGGTTCTAAGCCGGCCCGGCTCGCGGTGGGTGGCGCAACTCGGGTTCCGCAATCGGCCGCTGGCATGGGCAGGCGAGATTGACGCCTTCCTAGCCAAGCTGGACGGCAGCGAACACGAAGTCAGGCTTTGGGATTTTCGGCGCGACATCCCGCGCGGCCCGGCGACTGCGCGCGGTTCGGCGCTGATTACCGAGTTCACGGACACCTACCGCTTTACGGACGGCACCGGCTTTCTCGACCAGCCGGCCGCGCCGCAAACGCTGTCCTCTACAGCAGCCAACGCGGAGAGCGTGGCAACCGGCGGCTGGGCCGCGAACATCACCGGCACCCTGATGGCCGGCGACTACATCGGCCTCGACGGCCGGCTCTACATGCTGACGGCCGATGCCAATTCGGACAGCGTCGGGCGCGCGACCTTGAGCATCCGGCCGCGCTTGCGTGTCGCGGTGGCGGCGAGCGTGTCGGTTGTCACCACGCGCCCGACCGCGCGCTTCCGGCTGGTGGATAACCGGCAGGGCCAAAACAACACCGTGCCGGGTCTTTTCTCCACCTACAGCCTCTCATTCGTGGAAAGCCTGCCGTGACGCGCGGGCTGTCCGGATCGCAGGAAACCGCCGTAGCAGCGCCCGCGATGGCGCTCGCCGTGCTGGTGGAACTGGACTTCGCGCCGGACCCGCTGCGCATCTGGGCCGGCGTCGGCGACTTCGTTTGGGGCAACCGGACGTTTACCGGGGCGGGCGACCTGCTCGGCATCGGCGCGGTTGATGAGGCGAGCGAAGTCACGGCGCGCGGCGTCGCCATCTCGCTCTCCGGCCTGCCGGGCGAGATCATCGGACACGCGCTTGCGGTCACCTGGCAGGGCCGTGCAGCGCGCATCTGGCTGGCGCTACTGACAGAGGCGGGCGCGATGGTCGGCGAGCCTGTGGCCGTGCTGGCGGGCCGCATGGACACGCTGGGGTGGGAGGAAGGCGAAACCGCCACAGTATCCATGAGCGTCGAGAACCACCTTGCGGACCTCGAACGCCCGCGCGCGCGCCGATACACCGATGCGGACCAGCAGGCAGAGTTTCCGGGCGATCAGGCGTTTCAATTCGTGGCGAGCTTGCAGGAACGCGAAATCAAGTGGGGGCGGGGATGACGCGCCGCGCCACATGGCCGGAGGAGTTGGACTCCTTCATTCGCGACGCCGCTGGCAAGCGGTTCGCGTGGGGGCGCTGGGATTGCTTCCTGTTCGCCGCTGAGGGCGTGCGGCGTCTCGGCGGCCCCAACATCGCTGCGGGCATCAAGGGCACCTACAACGACGCCGCAGGGGCCGCAGAGGCCATTGCCGCGTGGGGGCAGGATTTGGAGGACGGGCTAACGGCCCGATGCGCCGCGCTCGACATGCAGGAGATACCGCCGGCACTCGCGCGGCGGGGTGATCTGGTGGTGCTGCGGCTGCCGGGCGGCCCGACCGCGGGCCTCTGCGGCGGCAGCACGGCATGGGCGACGGGGCCTAGCGGGGTGGTTTCGGTGCCGATGTCGCTCGCATCGAAGGCTTGGGCAGTCTAGACGATGGCCGTTGTCCTGCCACTGATCGCGGCTGTTGCGGGTGCGGCTGCCAGCTCGTTCATCGGCGGCGGCATTCTCGGCGCTCTCGTCGGCGCGGTCGTCACCTTCGCAGTCTCCTACGCCGCTCAGGCCATCATCGGCGGTCCGAAGCAGCCGCGCGGCGCGGTTGTCGCGAATGAACTTGCCAGCCGCACACAGCAGACCCGCCAGGCGATCACGCATCATCGCGTTGTCTATGGCCGCATGCGCGTATCTGCCCCGATGGTGTTTATCCACACCAATGCGGCGGCGCGAACGAGCTACGCGAGCGCGGTCAACGGCGGCGTGGCGGCGAATTACCAGCCGGAGGCATTGATCTACCTCGCGCATGCCATCGCATCGCATCAAATCGACTGGGTTGAAGCGATCTACCTCAACGACGTGATTTTGACTGACGAGCGATATCGCGGCCTCGCTCATATCGAGTTTGGCCTCGGTCGCAGCACGCAGAACGCGAACGCGATGCTGATTGCCGAGACGGACGGCCAGTGGGTCAACACCTGCCGCGCGCAGGGCAGGGCGATGCTTTATTCCGTGTTGCGCTATGACAGCACGGTCTACCGCAGCGGCCTGCCGAATATCTCGGCGGTGGTTCGCGGCCGGCGCGTCTATGACCCGCGCACCGGCGCGACGGGGTGGAGCGCCAATGCCGCGCTTTGCGTGGCGGACTACATCACGTCCGACTTCGGCCTTCGTGCGGGCTGGGATGAAATAGACCTGCCCGCGCTGATCGCGGCGGCGAACATCTGCGACGAGGAAGTCTCGCTTGCGGGCGGCGGCACGGAACCGCGCTATTCGTGCAACGGGACGTTCGACCTCGATGAAGCGCCCGGCCGCATCCTTGAGCGGCTGCTGTCATCCATGGCCGGGACCGCGATCTACACCGGCGGCAAGTGGGTGATCGTCGCGGGGGCGTGGGTGTCGCCTACTGTCACGCTGACGGAAAACGACTTGCGCGGCCCGGTGCAGGTGCGAGCGAACCGGGCGGCTCGCGACCTATTCAACGGCGTGCGCGCTGTCTATGTGCGGCCTCTCGCGGGCTACCAGCCGACCGACGCGCCGCCGCTGATTGACGCGCAGGCGATCAACGAGGATGGCGGCGTCGAGGTCTATCAGGACTTCCAATTCGATTTCACTACCAGCGGCACGACGGCCCAGAGGCTCATGCAAATCGCGTTGAGGAAGAACCGCAAGCAGCGCCAGGTTTCCCTCGCGCTCAACATGCGGGGCTTGTCTCTCCGCTGCGGCGATACGGTCACGCTGAGCCTGCCTCGCCTGCCGGCGGACACCTACCGCATTACGTCGTGGTCGCTCGCGGCCGATGGCGTTGACGTGACCCTGGACCAAGAGGACGCGAACGTCTGGGCGTGGAACCCGGCGACGGATGAGCGCCCGCTTGGCGATGTTGGCGAGGTCACATTCCCCGGCGGGCTCGGCCTGACGGCGCCGGCTATCGCCGTCACCACGCCATCCACTGCGGTCCCGTCCACTGTCAGCGGCACGCTTACCACCGTCAGCGGCGCGACCTCATATGAGTTGCAATGGCGCGGGCCGGGCTCGTCGGTTTGGAACGCGGTTTCGTTCACGCATCCGAATTGGACGGCTAGCACGGCTGGCCGCGCGGCGTTCCGCGCTCGCGCCATCGCGGCGGATAACGTCTCGGCCTGGGATGATGTGACGATCCCGGCCGCGCCGACGAACCTGAGCGCGACGGGCGACGCAACGGATATTGATATTTCATGGACGCTGCCGGCCGGCGCGGCGAAGGCGCAAATCTTTGTCCACACGGCAGAGGACTACAGCGCCAGCACGAAACAAGGCACGGAACCCACCGCGACGAATGGCACGCTGAGCATCACGCCCGGCAACGACAACAACCGATGGATTTGGGTTCGCGCGGTTGATGCTGACGGCAATTTCGGGCCGCCCGCCGGGCCTCTCGTCGCGACGCGGCTTGTCGGATCGGGCGGCACGTTGCCGGGCGACACTGGCACGGCCGGCGACAACGCCGGCGGCGGCGGTGATGGCGGCGACGGTGGTAGCGGCAGCGATGGCAGCGGCGACGGTGGCGGCGATGGAGGCGAGTGAATGAGCAATCACGCGGCAGTTGATGCGGCCATCGTTGACGGCAGCGACGTGCCGAAGGCATCTCTGCGAACGTTGCTGAAAGCCGGGCTCGGCGCGGATGGGCCGGTGCAGGCGTTTCACGCGACCACGACCGAACGCGAGGCGCGGGACGTGATCGGCGCGGGCGCATGGGGCGGCACGACGGGCGGCACGACGACCGCCTACACATGCACAACGGCGGGCGAGCCGAACGCGATCACGGCCGGCTTCGTCATCTCGGTGATCGTCAACGCCACGAATACCGGCGCATCGACGCTCGCGGTTGGCGGCGCATCGGCGGTCGCGATCCGGCATCAGGACGGCACGACGGCGCTTGTAGCGGGCGACATCCAGACCAATCACATCGCCACGCTGGTCTATGACGGCTCGGTGTTCCGGCTCGTCTCGCTCGGCAACAGGCTGCGCGCCACGACTGGCGGGCGCGTCCGCAGCAGCTTCGGCGCCATCGGGCCATCGTTCATCCGGTCCTGGGTCACCTTCACAGGCACGACCGGAACCATCCTCACCAGCTACAACGTCTCCAGCGTCGTGCGGAACAGCACCGGCAACTACACGATCACATGGAGCGAAGATTTCGGCACGTCGCTCTATGGCGTGTGGGCAATGGCGGCGAACGTGGGCGGCACCGGCAACCTCGTGTTCGGGGAGAGCACGAAGAACGGGACATCCGTTGTCATCCTCGCGACCTCTGATGCGGGCGTGTTGACCGATAGCGGCATCGTCAACGTCATGGCGATTGTGGGCTAACCCCATGCCGGTGCAAGCGCGCATTCGCTTCGGCCCGCTCCGAAGCCTGGCAATCCCGCGCGAGTTCCGCGGTGATAACGTCGATGTCTGGTGCGACTTCCGCGACATCATCACCGGGTCGCTTGATGGCGCCACCGATGATGTGACGGCGCAGGTATGGACGCCGGGTGGCGCCGAGGTTGATCCCGCGCTGACGCCAGTTGAGGAAAGCCCCGGCGTTTGGCGCCTTGCCATCCCCACCGCCTACTCGGGCACATGGTCTGTCGCGATGCGATGCGCCACGCCGAACATCTCGCTCGACCGCCGCGACTTCGTTGTCGAGGCGCTGTCTCCCGACGCCGGCCCGGCGCCTGATCCGGAATGGGCGGTGCTGGTCGATTTGGTCGAGCAGGCCGAGGCGGCTGAGACTGCGGCCGTTGCCGCGCAGGCTGCGTCGGAAAGCGCGGCAGCGTCAGCGCGTGGCGTGCTGTTCCTCGCAGGCGTCGCGGGCACTTCCACCGCCTACACGTCAACGACCGACGTGACGATTGCCGAAGGACTTTCCGTTATCTTCGTGCCGCACACGACTAGCGGCTCGGCGCCTACGCTCAAGTTGGGCACGCAAACGGCGCGTAGCCTGCGGTTTTCCTCTACCTCGGCCAGCGCGGCGGCGATGTTCCGCGAGGGCTACATGTATCCGCTGGTGGTCCGGCTTGTCGGCGCGACGCCGGTTTTCGTGTGCGAGATGCACCCGGTCGGCTACCTGTTCGGGTCGCAGAACATCACCGCAAGCAGCGGCGCGTTCCTTAACTATTGGCAGGCGCTGACGGATGCGCACGCGACGGCGCGGGTTTTCTTCGATACCGATGGGCGAACCGACTTCTACGTCGGCACGGGCGCCGCCGCATCCGCGCTCGGGCTGCGTATCGCGGCGGACAGGTCGCTACAGGACGGCCGAGGCCGCCCGGTCTATTCTACCTACAGCCCTCCGCCGCTCTACGTGGATGCGAT
Organism: Pseudolabrys sp.; assembly: GCA_022841665.1. Taxonomy (GTDB): domain Bacteria; phylum Pseudomonadota; class Alphaproteobacteria; order Rhizobiales; family Xanthobacteraceae; genus Pseudolabrys. The sequence continues at coordinate 4,381 of JALHRB010000041.1, read as the reverse complement.
CGAGCAGGCGACCGAAAGCGGCGACCGAACGCGCATCGACTATGGCAACGAGACGGTCAATGTCGCGCCCGGCGGCATCTATCAATTCGGGCCGCCAAACCAAGGCAAGCTGACGCGCTTTACGGGCAGCAATACCGCCACCTTCCACCACGGCGGGCCGGGCGATGAATACAGCGTCAGCGTGGAAAGCGGCACGCTGCTTATCCATACCGGCTACGTCGGCGCGACGGCCGGTTCCTCGCCCATGAACATCCTCGGCGTTGGCACGCCCAAAGCCACCATCGCGGCGCCGTGGCATGGCAAGATCATCCGGCGGCAAGGCACGATTACGCTGGCGGCGGAACTCGGATCGTCCACGGCGATCGCCAGCACGGCGAGCATCGGGACGTATTCGCGCGCCGTGTTCTGGATCGGGCAGAGCTGGGCCGATCAGGAAACGGACAGCGCCGTCTTTGGGATGCAGGAAGAGTTTGAGCGGATGGGGCTCAACCGCTCCGTCCTCTCGGCGCGCTTCACCGCGCGCGGCGCTTCGGGGCTCTGGAAGAACGGCGTCAGCACGACCAGAGATCCCACGAATTATTGGTTCGATGAGGACGCCGACACGCTCGGCCCCAACGCGACGCTTTGCCTGGATGCCATATCGACGGCGCTTGCGGCCGAGGGCGCGCCGGCTGCGGCGAATTGGTTCGGCGTGTTTATCATGGGCCTGCCGGACCTGCTTTCGCTAGCGGCAGGCGGCTACTACACGCCAGCGCAATACACAACCGATTGCGCGGCGTTCCTCGCGCTGTTCCGCGCACAGTTGGAATTGCTCGCAACCGGGCTCGGCGACGCGCCCATCTTCATGTGCCCGCTGCCGACGCAGGACACCGGCGCCTTCAACGTCAAGTGCTTCGGCCCGCTCCGCAAGGCTCAACTCGGCGTCTGCGCCGTGGACGCTGACACGCACCGCGGCCCCGATCTTCCGCATATTCGCCCGTTCAACAACCGGCATCACTACCTTTCGGGACGCGCGGAACACGGGCGCATGCTCGCGCGCGCCTATCGCAACCTGAGCGGCGGAACCGAGAAGATCGGGCCGAAGTTCACCAGCATCACGCGCACGGCGACCAATGCCTTCCGGATGCAGATGGACCGCAACGGATGCACCGCGCTCAACCGAGAGGTTGTCCCGGTATGCATCGGCATCGCGCTTTCCTCGGCCGCGCTGGCCGATCGCCTGACCATCAAGAATATCTCTTGGACATGGGGCGGCACGGAACCCAACGACTACGTGGACTTTGAGACGACCGGTGACGACGGCACCAGCACGGTGCATGCCTATTGGCCGGATGGTGCAGGCGCCGAGTGTCAAGAAATGTCCCGCGTGCCCTACGCCTTCGATGACCTCGGGCGGCGCATGCTGCCCATGACGTTCCACCCTTCCGTCTGACGAGGCGCACATGGCAGCAGTCTCCGCGCGCATGCGCTTTGGCGAGCGCGCAACCTCGCGCATTCCCCGCTATTGGCACGGTGACACCGTGGTGGTCTGGTGCGACTTCTTCCTGACGAACGCGCCCGGCACGCCAGCCGACGCGGGCACCGTGACCGCGCATGTCTATCTCCCCGGCGGGACGCTGCTTGAGCCCGCGATTGATCCCGTCGAGGAAAGCACCGGCGTTTGGTATGTCGTGATCCCCGCCGACTACGCGGGCACCTATCAGGTTGAGATGGCGTGCAAAACGCCAGACATTGGCAAGGACGCGCGCAGCTTCGTTGTGGTTGAGCGCGAAGCGGGCAGCGCGCCGCCGACCGCTTCGCCCGTGTCCAGCGTCAACGGCAGCACGGGCGCTGTCGTGCTGGCCTATGGCGATGTTGGCGCGCAGCAGGCTAACGCCCGCCTGGCAGCCGTCGCGGCCTCTGGCGCCACGTCAGGGCTGATGGAGTGGGGCTCCGGCAACACCGTCACCAGCCGCACGATGGGCGTGGCGGCGGGGACTTCCATTCCGACCGCTGCCGACCTTGTGGCGCAGAATATCGCTTACGCGTCCGAATGGGCCGGCGCCGTCACGCGGGACATGCGCGAGCGCGCGCAAGATGTCATTCACGCGGAGGACTTCGTTAGCGGCGTCGCGCCGGGCAGCGAAGCGAGCTTTTCCTCCGCCTCCGGCACCGTGCTGAACGCGCTTATCTCGCTCTGCGCGGCCTCGCGCCGAACGCTCGTGTTGGGCGACGGGCTTTCGTATTTCGTGACGGCAGGCATCGCAGAGACGGGCAAAGATGGATGGGGTATCCGCGGCAAGGCGGGCGCGATCCTTGGCCGGCGCTCTGCCGGTATCAACATCATCTCCCTGACCGACTGCGACGATGTGCGGTTCGACGGCGTGCATCTGACCGGCCGCTGGTCGGCGCTTTCCAACGAAAGCCGGATCGAACTCAAGAACTGCAAGTGCGTCACCTTTAACCACTGCACCATTGAATGGCTGCGCGGGATCGAGGTTGAGGCGACCGCGGACGGCGGCTCAACCGAATTGATGGTCACTAACTGCCGGTTCCGCGAAGCCTACACCGCGATGATGCTTGGGCAGACGCCGGGGCCTGACAGCGGGTTGCCGAACGTCGGGCGCATCCTTTTCGCGCACAACATCGTGCAAGGCACCTACCAAGAGGCGATTGAATGCAATCGCCGGTGGGAGAAAGTCTTAATTGCCTTCAATCACTTTCAGGACTGCAACCGCCAAGCGAATGAGGAAGTGATCGACGCGGGCGGCGCCGGATCGTCCGAACTGGTCATAATCGGCAACACGTTCGATCAAGCCGGCAACCTCTACGCGGACGCGCAAGGCTGCCGCCGCGCCATCTATGTGAAGACGGCGGATGGGCACCCGCCGAACAACTGCATCGTCGCGAACAACCGCATCGGCGGCGTGTTCGACGCGACCGGCGGCGCATGCATCCATCTCGACACGATCAATTACGCGGTGTGCATCGGCAACACGGTGACGTGCGCCTATCTCGGCATCAATTTCCAGGACTGCGATACAATTGTTGTCGCGAACAACAGCGTGAACGGGCTTGGCTTCGCTGGTATTTACAGCGCGGGCGGTTCTGCCGGCGCAGTCATCAGCGGGAACTCGATTGAACTGGCGCCGCAGTCTGGCATCGGCACATGCGACGGCATCCTGATGAGCGCATCGCTTGGCCATACGGTGATAGGCAACGCGATCCGCGGCACGCCGATTAACGGCGTGCGCCTCACGGGCTCCGCTGCCGATTGCGCCATCGTAGGCAACACGTTCAACGGTGCTACCAGTTACGCTATCAACGTCGCGGCAGCATCGCGCGTATCGGTGCAGGGCAACGTCATCCGCGATTGCGCACGCGCCATCGAAAACCGCGCGCCAGACGCGAGCATCGTCGGCAACGTGTGCGAGGGCGCGGGCGCCAATAGCGGCATCCTGCTTCATGCAACCGGCGTCGGCGCGACTTGCGTGGGCAACACCGTGCAGGGCTTCCTTGTCGGGATCGACGTGCAGGCGGTCGGCGCCATCGTCACAGCGAACCGCTCAACCAATCAGGTGGCCGGCGCGACCTCCTGCGGCTTCCGCATCGGCGCCAGCGTCACTGATGCCATCCTGACCAGCAACCGCGCGACGGATACGCAGGGCACGAAAACACAAGCCTACGGGCTCCGCGTTACCACCGGCTGCGACTACATCATCCTGCGCGACAACAACTTCCGTGGGAATGTCACCGCCGGGGTGCTTAACCTCGTTAACCTCGGCGCCAACAGCCAGGGCAGCGCGTCCGACAACATCGGGACCGCCTGACGATGCCCACGCCCCTCCGCGGCCTCGGCATGCACCACCTGATCGTGCAGCGCCTGGTCGAGGCGAACGGCGCGGTCGTGCGGCATGCGGACCTCGTCGCGGCCGTCTATGGCCCGGACCCGCCTGCCTACGCGTTGGTGTCCATCCGGCGCGTCGTCAGCCGCATGCGGGACCTGTGGAGCGGCATCGAGACGCAATGGGGCGTCGGCTACCGGCTGCGGCCGGGGTGTGAACTGGCGCGCAGCGTCGTCGCCATAGAACAGGAGCGTTGAGCATGGGCACCGACATCGCGCTGTTTGAGAGGGTGACGGAAAGCTCGCCCATCATCGTCATCATCCTGACGGGCGCCTGCATCGTGCTGTGGCGGACGCTGCGCGAGGAGATGCGGGAGTGGCGGGGGATCGCAAGCCGTAACACGGATGCCGTCTCGGCGCTGACGGTGGCGGTGGACCGGCTGCGCGAGGGGATCGCCCAGGAGTAGCGGCTCACCGATGCCGTTCTGGTGAGACGCAACGGGGTTTGTGTTTCATGGGGAACTATCAAGCGGGGCTTGAAGGTTCATGCGACATCCA